>CAZRWW010000024.1:0-62335 GCA_964603725.1 uncultured bacterium | reverse complement strand
TTCTGCTCCCCGGCGAGGACTCGAACCTCGAACCTAGCGGTTAACAGCCGCTTGCTCTACCGATTGAGCTACCGAGGAAAAACCTGGGACTCCTCGCGGTCGTTGCCCGACCCGCAGCAGGAGCCGCAAAACACGTATTGTGCCACTCCCGCCGGCGTGGTGTCAACGGCCCCGTGGCCCCCTCGGCCAAGCCCCCCCCCAAGTTCCAGGCACGCCCCAGTCCCAGGCACCGGCCAGGCTCTCTATCGGCTTCCGGGGCTTGCTTCTGCAGCCCTCCCCGGCCTTCCGCCGCCGGCCTCGCGGCGACCGGCCATCCGGCTGCCCCAGGGTCTGCCGGCGATCGGCCGGCGGCGATGCGCTGCCAGCGTTCATCTTGCCGTCGCCAAATGCCGAAGTAATATGGGCACGGAACATGCTGTGCCCCTGGTCGACAGACAACCGTGGGCAGCGGGGGCCTGCTCGGCGCGCTGCCGAACGGCCGCAATTGTCCGCCCGGGGAACCGGGGAGTCCGAGCACGGCTACCCCGTCACGCTCGGGCGCATGCAGGCAACCCGAAGGTGGGTGGCCTCGGGCCAAGGCACGGGGTCAAGACCGCCACGGCGCCGGGAGACCTGCGCGCCAAGGAAGGAACCTGGGCCGCCATGCGCAAGATCCTGCATCTGGCCGATCTGCACCTGGGCTGCGACCACCGCTACCTCGGCGAGCGGGCCGGGCAGCGCGCGGAAGAGGCGGTGCAGACGCTGGAGCGCGTCGCCGAGTGGGCGGTCGACGACTGCAACGAGATCGGCGCGGTCGTGATCGCCGGCGACCTCTTCGAGATGCATGACCCCGACCCCCGCCTGACGGGTCGCGTGATCGCCACCCTGCGGCGCGTCACGGCCGCCGGGCGCGCGCTGGTCACGGTTCCAGGCAACCACGACGAATACAGCTATCCCGAGTCAGTCTACCGCTCCCACGCCGGCACCTGGCCGGGCGTGCTCGTGACCCAGCCTTCGCCCGAGGCGGTCGCTCGCTTCGAGCTGGACGGGGCGCCGTGCACCGTCTACGCCATGGCCTTCACGGCGGGCCTGAGCTCGGCAGTGCTGCCCCCGCTGCCGCCCGCGCAACAGGTGGACGAGGTGCGTATCGCTGTCTTGCACGGCACCCTGGATGCCACGCCCACCGACCGTTCCTACCGCATCGACAGCGCCACACTGGCGGCGGGCGGAATCGCGTACGCCGCGCTCGGGCACATCCATACGCCATCCGAGACGCGCCTGCGCGGCGGGCTGGCCGTCTACCCCGGCACACTCAATGGCAAGGGATTCGACGACCCCGGCGTCGAGGAGCTGCTCACGGTATCGTTTGCGGGCGGGATGCCGCACGTCGAGCGCGTCGCCTTTCCGTCCCGGCCCATCGAGACGCGGCCTATCGATCTGGCGCACTACGAGACGACCGAAGCGGTCGTCGAGGCCATCGAGGCGCAGGCGCAGGCCAATCTGATCCTGCGGCTCAGACCATTCGGCTCCCGTCCGCCCGGCTTCGACCCCGAATACGTGCGGGGGCGGCTGAAGGACTTGTTCTTTCACGTCGAGCTCCAGGACCAGAGCATCGACATCCCGCCCGAGGAGATCGACCAGCTCGCCCAGCAACGCACGATTCAGGGGCTCTTCGTGCGGCTCATGCGGGACCGCATGGCTGAGACCGAAGACGATCTGGCCGCCGCGGAATGCGCGCGGATGGCGTTGCTCAAGGGCTTGGCGGCCTTCGAAAGTGTCCGCCGGGAGCGCTAGCGCATGGACTACCTGCTCATCCGCGAAGTCCGTCTCGAAGGGTTCGGGCTCTTCGCGCAGGCGGTACGCTTCGTCTTCTCCGACGGCCTCAACGTGCTCACGGCGCCCAACGAAAGCGGCAAGTCCACCCTGCTGGCCGGTCTCCAGTCGGTGCTCTTCGGCCTGCCCGAGAAGAGCGATGCGGAGCAGTGGGGGACAGCGCGCTTTCGGAACTGGTCCGGCAGCCCGCGCTTCCGCGGCGAGGTCACACTGCTCAGCGCGGGCACCTGGCATCGCCTGCAGCGCAACTTCGCCACGCACGAGGTTCACTGGGCGACGGCGCCATCCGGGCCGCGCGCGCTTCCCGGCGCGCACGCCGGTGAGCATGATCGGCGTGACCCTGCAGCCGTCCCGCGCGCGGCCGGTGCGCACGGCCCCGCCGCCGCCCCGCCCGCCGCCGGCCGCGGGCGCGTCGCCCTCGCCGTTCCGCGCGGCGCGGCGAGCTTGCTGCTCGAGCCGCCGCCCGAGGAAGCCTGGACTTCGTACTTCACGGGCTTGCACAATCCCGGCGGCCGCGGCGAGCCGGTGTTGCGCTATCAAGCCTTGCTCGGTCGTCTGCTCGGCCTGGATGACGCGGGGCTCTTCCGGCTCACGTACTGCCTGGCTCAGGATCCGGAGGAACGCACTTCGGAGGAGGCCGCCTTCCGCTCGCGCCAGGTGCCCGAGATCGTCCAGGGCTTGATCAGCGGCGCGGGGGGCCAGGTGGATCGGGTCCTCGCCTGCCTCTTCGACCGCTACGCGGCGATCACCCAGGCGACGGCAGAAGCCGATCTGGTGCGGCCGGGCAAGACCCGCGCCGCCAATCAGCGCACGCCGGGACGCCTGGAGGAGGTCCGCGAGCGCATGCGCAACGTGAGCGAGGACCTGAAGGCTGCGCGGCAGACTCTCGAAGACTTGCAGGGGTCTCAGGAACGACTCGATGAGATCCGACTCGGGCTGCAGCGCCAGCGCGAGTCCCTGGAGCACGACCGGGGCCTGAAGGGCGCTCTGGAAGAGTGGGCGCGCGCGCGCCAGGAGCGCAACCGCGCCCACAAGCGGGCCGCTGAACTCGAGCGCGCGGTTCGGGATCTGGAGGAGCTCGACCGATCGATCGGCGAACAGGAAGGTCGGCTGGGGCAGGAGTACCCGGAATATCGCGGCCCGGGCTTCGCCTTCGACGCGAAGCACCGAGAGCTGGAGGAGTTGATCGCGGCCGAACGCGAGCGCGCGACCAGGCGCACCGCGCTCGAGGAAGCGCGACGGCGCAAGGAGTCGCTCGAGAAGTCGGTGGCCGCGGGCGACGAGAAGATCGCCGAGCGCTTCTCCGCCTTTCGCGAGCGACCCCATCTGCTGCGCGACTTCGACGGCTGGCAAGAAGCCGCGTTGGAGCTCGAGCACCTGCGCGCCGAGTTGCTGGAGCTCGATGACCAGATCAGCGAGCAGGAGGCGGTGCTCGCGCGCTACCGCCCGTGGATCGGACTCGACGCCGCCGCATCCGGTGGCCCCGAGACGGCGCGTCCCACGGCCCACCTGCGCGCGCTTCATGACCTCGTGCCGCGCCTGCTCGGCCGCATCGATGAGCTCGAGCGCTGCGGGCGCGAGCGCGATCGACTCGAGCAGCGCCGGCGCGACGCCTTGACCGCTCCGGCCGGCGCCGGCGAGCGCGCCCTGGCCGAGGCGGAGGCCTTCACCGACCGCCGCGCTCTGTACCGCGGGGAGGCCGACACGGCCAATCGCCGGCTGCGCGACATCGACGAGCAGCGAGCCGAGGCGGATCGGGCGGAGCAGGCGCTGCAGAGCCTCAGAGAGACTCTCGCCACTCGCACCGGATCACGTGACGAGCAGCGCTGGGCCGCGCTGGCGGAGCTCCTGCGGCGCAAATCGGATGGACTCCACGAGGAAGCCGACCTGCTGCGCAAGATCGATGCGGCCGATCGGGTGCTGCGGGCCGGTCTGACGCGGACGGTCCTGCTGCCGGGCGCCATCACCCTCGTGGCTGCCGCCCTGGCTACCTACGCCCTGGCCACTCTCGCCGGGGCGGCCTCGCCGGTGCCGCTGATCGCCGCCCTGGGGGCGGGCCTCCTGGGCGGCGGCGTGGCCGGGCTGCTGGGATCCCGGCGCGGCAAGAGCGCGACGCGCCTGGGGCTGAGCCTGGCCCGTGAGCGCCTGGCAACGCTGCGCCGCTCCTTGCAGGAAGCCGACGCCGACCTCGGATCGCTGGCGGATCTCGACGGCCACGCCCTGCAGGAACTCCTCGCGCAGATCCAGAGCCACGGCCAGCGCGCCGCCGAGGCCGAGCGCCTCCGGGCCCTGGCGCTCAGCGAAGAAGAGCGGGAGGCGGCGGCCGCCACCGTCCGGCAGGCCGAGCAGGAGCTGCAGGATTTCGAGGCTCGTATGGCGCCCTTCGGGGCCGATCCGGCCGGCCTGGTGAGCGAGTGGAGGAGGACCGAGTCTCGCCTGGCGGAGCTGGCGCCCAAGCTGGAGGAGCTGGCTCTCCAGGTCGGCCCCCGCGACTGGGCCCACGTGCCACTGGCCGACCTCCCCGGCGCCTGGCGCGAGCCGGGCGGGCTCGCGGATCTCGTCCGCGGCCGGCTGCCTGCGGACGCTGATGGGTGGCCGGATGCGCGTCCCGACGCCGTCGCGCCCCTGGAAACCGGCGAGCAGGTCGTCGAGGTCCTGCGGAAGATCTCCACCGATCACTGGCAGTCCTGGATGGCCGAGGCGACCGCCTGCGAGGCCGCCGCCCAGAGATTGGCCTCGCTGGCCTTGCGCCGCCAGGCCGTGCTCGGAGCCGAGGGCGGCGACGGCGAGCGCCTGCGCCAGCTCGAACAGCGCGTGGCGCAACTCGCCGCGGCCTGCGCTCCGCTCACCCTGGAAGTGCCCCGCGAGGAGATCGAGATCCTGGCCGGGGAGTACGGACAGGTGCGCGCCGAGCGCGATCGGTCGCAGACCCTGCTCGAGGAGCTGGCGCCGGAACTGCCTCACCTCGAGGAACAGGTGCGCGCCACGGAGCAACGCGCCGTTGGCCTGCGAGACGGTTTGCGCGGACTGCTGCGGCCGGCGGCAAGCGACCCGGCCACCGCGCTCCGGCGAGTGGAGGCAGCGCGCGAGCTGGCGGCGGAACTGGCCCGGGCCCGCGACCGGCGCGCGCAGGTTCTGAAGACGATGGACGCGGCCGAGCCCGGCGATCTGGCCGGCAAGCTCGAGGCGGCTCGAGAGGAGAGCCGCGTGGCGTTCGAACGGTCGAAGGCGCTCGAGGAGCGCTACGTTCTCTTGCGCGAGCTCTCCCAGGCGGAGCCCGAGCGGCTGCAGCAACAGCAGAGCGATCTCGAGCGCCGCATTCGTGAGCGCGAGGTCGGCCTCGAAGCGCTGGCCGATCAGCAGGAGTCCCTGCGCAGTCGGGCCGCGGATGCGCACGCCGAGGGGCGCCGGGTCGGCAATGTCGCCGCGCTCGAACTGGAGCTCGAGGCGCTCGAGGAAGAGGAGCGCCACCTCCTCCTGGAGCGCGATGCCGTCGCGTTGGCCTTCCAGACGCTGCGCGCAGCCGAGGGCCTGTACAGCCGCACCCACCGCGAGCGGCTCGAGCAGCGAGCCACCGAGATCGTGCGCCGCCTGTCTCTCGCGCCGGAACGCTCGGTCAGGCTGGGCGAGCGATTCGAGATCCAGGTGACCGAGGCCGGCGGGCGCCCGTGCGCGATACGCCAGCTCAGCCAGGGCGCCCGCGATCAGCTCGCGCTGGCGCTGCGCTTGGCGGTGGCCGATCTGCTCGCCGGGGATCTGCGCATGCCGCTCTTCTTCGACGATCCCTTCCTGACATACGACCCCGAGCGCATGGCGTCAATCCGCGAGGCCCTCAGCGCGGTCGCGGCGGAGCGGCAAGTCGTCGTCCTCTCGCACCGGCCCGAGCTCGCCGGATGGGGCACGGCCGTCGCGCGCGCGCTCTGAGCCCCGGGATGGGCCCGCGCATCTGCTTGACCTTGCTGCGGATAGAACTCCGACCGGCCACCGCTTGACATCGGCCCATCCGCGCATAGAATGGAGCCTTCACGTGGTGGCGCGCGAGCGCCGGCCGCGGCCGATCGAGCGAAGGCCGGGTGGGTCTTCGGCGATCATCTGTGTCGCAGGACGCAATGCATCGGATCAGGGAAGATCGGGGATAGTCCCGAGTCCCACCCGTTGCTGACCGGCGCCCGAGCATCCGCGAGGGCGCCGGTCCTTTTTGCGCGTGCGTCTCCGCCGGGCCGGCTCAGGCTCTTCTGGCGCGGACGCGAGGGCGCGCGAGGGAGCATGGGCCGCCGAGCACCGAAAGCCCGCCGCGCTCGCCGCCGCCGGCCGGGCATCGTCGTCATCGTCACGCGGTGGATCGGCGCCGTGCTGCTCTTCGGCCTGCTGATCACCGTGCTGCCGGTCATCACCCTGCGCTGGATCGATCCGCCGACCAGCTCCTTCATGCTGCAACGGCGCCTGGCCGCCCGCCTGAGCGGCGACCGGGGCTACCAGCTCCGCTATCGCTGGATCGACGCCGACAGCATCGCGGCGCACGCCGGGGTGGCGGTCGTCGCGGCCGAGGACCAGAGATTCCCGCGCCACCGCGGGTTCGACTTCGAAGCCATCGCCGATGCGCGGGAGGCGCACGAGCGTGGCCGCCGCCTGCGCGGCGCGAGCACGATCACGCAGCAGGTGGCAAAGAACCTGTTCCTGTGGCCGGGGCGTAGTTGGGTGCGCAAGGGGATCGAGGCGCACTTCACCGTGCTGATCGAGGCGCTGTGGCCCAAGCGTCGGATTCTGGAGGTGTATCTGAACGTGGCCGAGTTCGGTGGCGGGGTCTTCGGGGTGCGCGCGGCGAGCGAGGCCTTCTTTCACAAGCCGCCCACGCGCCTCACGGCGGCCGAGGCGGCGTTGCTCGCCGCTGTCCTGCCGAACCCGCAGCGGCTGCGCGCCGATCGGCCGTCGGCCTATGTTCTCGAGCGCCGCGACTGGATCCTGCGGCAGATGGAGCAGCTCGGCGGCCCAGCCTATCTGCGTGGGATCGCCGCTCGCTAGGGTTACTCCCCGCCGCGGGTCTTCTTCTGCGCCCGCTCCTTGATGGTCGCCTTGGCCTTCGACGAGGCCTTGCCCTTCGACTTGCTCCCCGGCGCTTCGGCGGCGCCCTTGATGCGCGGAATCCTGGGCTTGAAAGAGCCCTTCTCCTTGGCCGCGGCCTTGGCCTTGGGCGTGCCCTTCTCCTTGGCGGCCTCTTCCCTGGCCTTCTCGGCTTCCTCGCGGGCCTTGCGCTCGAGGGCCTTCTGGTCGGGGGTCTTCACCAACTCCAGGATCGCCATCTCACCGCCGTCGCCGAGCCGGGCGCGCGTGCGCAGCACCCGCGTGTAGCCGCCGGGGCGCGACGCGTACCATGGCGCGATCGTGTCGAAGAGCTTCGCCAGCGCCTCGGGCTTGCGGATCGTCCGCGCGACGAGCCGGCGGGCGTGGAGCTCCTTCGCCCGGTCGGCCTTGCCGGCCTTGGCGTGGGTGATCAGTCGCTCGATCACCCGGCGGGTCTCCTTGGCCTTGGCCAGCGTGGTTTCGATGCGCTCGTGCTCGATGAGCGCCGTCGCCAAGTTCGCGAGCAGGGCCCGGCGATGCGCCGCCGTCCGACTCAGCTTGCGACCTTCCCTGAGGTGTCTCATTGCTTGTGCCCCCTCAAGCCGCGCGCCAGCAAGCGGGCGCGCGGCTCAATCGCATGGTGGTCCCGCTGGCCTCCCGCCGGGACCGGCGCCAGCCTCCTACTCCTCGACCTCGGCGTCGGCATCGGCGTCGACGAGCTCTTCCTCGGGCTCTTCGTCCACATCGATGGCGGCTCGGACGCCCAGGTACTTGGAGACGTCCATGCCGAAGGAGAGCCCCATGCCCTCGATGAGATCCTGGATCTCCTTGAGCGACTTCTTGCCGAAGTTGCGGTACTGCAGCATCTCCTGCTCGCTCTTCTGCACCAGGTCGCCCAGAGTTCGCAGGCGGGCCGAACGCAGGCAGTTGGCGGAACGCACCGACAGCTCGAGCTCGTCCACGCTGCGCTCGAGCAGCGCCTTGATGCGCGCAAACTCCTCGTCGACCTTCTCCTCCTCCTCTTCCACGAACTCCTCTTCGAACTTGACGAACAGGCCGAAGTGGTCGCGGAGGATCTTGGCCGACATCGCCAGCGCATCCTGCGGCAGGATGGACCCATCGGTCGAGATCTCGAGAATCAGCTTGTCGAAGTCGATGCGCTGGCCGATCCGCGAGCTCTCCACCCCATAGGTCACGTGCGTCACCGGACTGAAGTTGGAATCGAGCACAATTGTTCCCAGCGGGCGCTGGCCCGCCTTGACGTGCTCCTCGGCAGTCACGTAACCGAGACCCGTCGAGATCTCGACTTCCAGCTCCAGCTCGCCGTCCTTGCTGACGGTGGCGATGTGGAGATCCGGGTTCAGGATCTGGATGTCCGAGGAGACCTGCATGTCGCCGGCCTTGATCTCGGTGGCGCCCACGGCCCGGAACATGCCGGTCCGCGGACCCTCACCCAGGTGCTTGAACCGGATTTGCTTCAGGTTGAGCACGATGTCCGTCGCGTCCTCCTGGACACCCGGCACGGGCGAGAACTCGTGCACCACCGTGCTGTTGTTGAACTTGCACGCGACGATCGCAGCGCCCTGCAGCGAAGAGAGCAGGACCCTACGCAACGTATTCCCGAGGGTGTAGCCAAAGCCCCGCTCGAGCGGCTCGATGATGAAGCGGCCGAACTGGTCGTTCGAAACCTCCCCATCGATCGTGTACCCTTGGGGCATCTGGAGGACCTTCCATTTCATGCCTCGCTCACCTCCCAGGCTTGCGTGTACACCGGCGATCCCTAGGGTCGCATGGAACTACTTCGAGTAGAGCTCGACGATCAACTGCTCCTGAACAGGCACGGGGATCTGCTCGCGCGTCGGCACTTGCAGCACGCGCGCCCGCATGGCCTTGTCATCGATCTCCAGCCAGGGCTGGTCCTCGGTCCGCCGGCGGTTCTCGAAAGTGTCCTTGATCGCCGCTACCTTCTTCGAGTCCGCGCGCACCTCGAACACATCGCCCTGCTTCAGCGGGTAGGACGGAATGTCGACCGGGCGCCCGTTGACCTGGAAGTGACCGTGGCGGATGAGCTGGCGCGCCGCGGCGCGCGAGGAGGCCATCCCGACGCGGTAGATGGAGTTGTCGAGGCGCGTCTCGAGCATCTGCAGCAGGATCTCGCCGGTGACTCCTTGCCGCCGGGCGGCTTTGTAGAAGTAGTTGCGGAACTGCCGCTCGAACACGCCGTAGATCCGCCGCGCCTTCTGCTTCTCGCGCAGCTGTTCGCCGTACTGCGTCTCCTTGCGCGGGCGCCGGCCCTGCCCATGCTCGCCGGGCGGATACGCGCGGTGCTCGATCGCGCACTTGTCCGAATAGCAGCGCTCGCCCTTCAAGTAGAGCCGGACGCCCTCACGGCGGCACAGTTTGCACTTCGGACCGTGATAGACTGCCATGCCTTTCCTCCGCTCCCTGACCTGCCAGGGGAACCCCTGCCAAAGGGGCCCTTGGATGACCCGTTCGGCGGTCCGCTCTCCTGCCGGCGGCCGGCGCGCGAAGAGCTTCGCCGTCACCGCCGGGCGGCGCGGGCCGCTGACGTTCCTAGACTCGCCGCCGCTTGGGCGGGCGGCACCCGTTGTGCGGAATCGGGGTCACGTCGCGAATCGCGGTGACTTCCAGACCCGCCGCGGCCAGGCTACGAATCGACGCCTCCCGCCCGGGCCCCGGGCCCTTCACCCACACCTCGACCTTCCGCATGCCCAGACCCATGGCGTCCTTGGCCGCCCCCTCGGCCGCCAATTGGGCGGCGAAGGGCGTGCTCTTGCGCGACCCCTTGAAGCCCACCTTGCCGGCGCTCGACCAGGCGACCACGCCGCCACTCGAGTCGGTGATGGAGACGATCGTGTTGTTGAAGGTCGCGTGGATGTGCGCCACGCCACTCAAACCGACCTTCCGGTCCTTGCGTCTGGCTTTCTTCTCCCGAGCCACGCTGAATACCCCTCCTCAAAGCCCTGCTCACCCGGCAAGACACGCCGCCGACCCGCGACCGCGCGGGTCCGGAAGGCCGCGTCCCGCGGCTAGGCCTTCTTCTTGAGCGAGCCGGACGTCTTGCGCGGTCCCTTGCGCGTCCGGGCGTTCGTGTGCGTGCGCTGCCCGCGCACCGGCAAGCCGCGGCGATGGCGGATGCCCCGATAGCAGCCGATGTCCATCAGCCGCTTGATGTTCATGCCGATCTCAGTGTGCAGCGCGCCCTCGACGCGGTAGTGATTCTCGATCTCGTTGCGCAGTCGGGCGGTCTCTTCCTCGGTCAGGCTCTTGACGCGCTTGTCCGGCGAGACGCCAGTCGCCGCCAGGATGCGCCGGGACGTCGTGAACCCGATCCCGAAGATGTAGGTCAACGCTGCCTCGATCTTCTTCTCATTGGGCAGATCGACTCCAGCAATGCGGGCCAAGGTCCATCCTCCTTATCGCGCTTACCGCTGGCGCTGCTTGTGCCGCGGGTTCCGCTTGCAGATCACCATGATGCGTCCATGGCGCTTGATCAGCTTGCAGTCCTCGCAGATCTTCTTGACCGAAGCTCTTACCTTCATTGCTTGGCCTTCCTTCCCGATCCGGTCCCGTCCGGTCCGCCCGGTCCGGGCACCGTCAAGACGCACGGCCCGTCCTCGGTGATGACCACTTCGTGCTCGAAGTGCGCCGAGAGCGAGTGGTCCCGGGTCACGACCGTCCAGTCATCCTCCTGAGTGTACACATCGAAACCGCCGGCATTGACCATCGGCTCGATGCAGATCACGTTGCCCGGCACCAGCACCGGGCCCTGGTCGGCGCTGCCGAAGTTGGGCACCTGCGGCTCCTCGTGGAGTCGCGATCCGATGCCGTGCCCGACCAGCATCCGCACCACCGAATACCCCCGGGCCTCGACGAACGTCTGAACCGCGTGCGAGATGTCTCCCACCCGGTTCCCTGCCCTGGCCTGGGAGATCCCCTCCAGCAGCGCCCCGCGGGTGACATCCATCAGTCGGAGCGCGTCGTCGGAGACCTGTCCGACGGGAAAGGTCCAGGCCCCGTCGCCGTGATAGCCCGCCTTGTAGGCGCCGATGTCGACGCTGACGATGTCCCCCTCGCGCAACACCACCCGGTCCGACGGAATGCCGTGCACAACCACGTCGTTGACCGAGATGCAGGCGCTCGCCGGGTAGCCCCGATAACCCTTGAACGACGGCGTGGCGCCGTGGTCACGGACGAACTGCTCGATCCGCTCGTCCAGACGCTTGGTGGTCACACCGTCGGCGATCAACCCCTCCACCATGCTGAGCGCCCCCGCCACGATGCGGGCGCTCTCAGCCAGCTTCTCGATCTCCTCCCGGCGCCGCACCGCGACCATGGTCTTGCTAGGCTCCCAGGGCCGTCTTGATCGCGGCCTTCGTCTCTTCGAAGCCGCGGCCGCCGTCGACCACCGCCAGCAGACCGCGCGCCTGATAGAAGCTCACCAGCGGCGCTGTCTGCTGCTCGTAGACGGTCAGGCGGCTCAGGACGGTCGCCTCCGTGTCGTCGGCGCGCTGGACGACGCGACCGCCGCAGGCATCGCACACGCCCTCCCGGCGCGGAGGCCGGAAGTGGATGTTGTAAACCGCCTTGCAGTCCGGGCACACGCGCCGGCTGGTCAACCGACTGACCAGCTCCTCGCGCGGCACATCGATCTTCACTACCCGATCGAGCGGCGTGCCCCGCTGGTCGAGCAGCCCGGCCAGTCCCTCGGCCTGCGGGATCGTCCGCGGGAAGCCGTCGAGGATGAATCCCGTGGCCGCGTCCGATTGCCCCAATCGCTCGCGCATGAGCCCCAGAATGACATCGTCGGGCACGAGGCTGCCTGAGTCCATGTAGCGCTTGGCGAGCAAGCCCAGCTCGGTGCCGCGGGCGACCGCCTCGCGCAGGATGTCGCCGGTCGAGATCTGCAGGATCCCGTACTCGGCGATCATCCAGGCGCTGTGCGTGCCCTTGCCGCAGCCCGGCGCCCCCAGCAGAACCAGTCGCATGCCGCTCGCTTCCCCCTTACATCCGCCGCCCGCCGCGCAGGCGGGTCTTCTTCAGGAATCCGTCGTAGTGCCGCACCAGCAGGTGGCTCTCGATCTGCTGGAGCGTGTCCAGCGCCACCCCGACCACGATCAGCAGGCTCGTGCCCCCGAAGTAGAACGGGATGCCGGCCTTGTAGATCAGGATGTCCGGCAGCACCGCAATGGCCGCCAGGTAGATCGCGCCCGGAAACGTGATCCGGGTGAGGATGCGGTCGATGTAGTTGGCGGTGGGCCGCCCCTGGCGAATGCCGGGGATGAACCCCCCGTACTTCTTCATGTTCTCCGCCAGGTCCACCGGATTGAGGACGATCGCCGTGTAGAAGTAGGCGAAGAAGATGATCATGAGCGAATAGATGACGATGTAAACTAGCGCCCCGGGGCTGAAGATGCGGTTGACGACATCCAGCAGCGGGCTGTCGGGGAAGAAGCTGGCCAGCGTGCCCGGGAAGACGATGATCGACTGGGCGAAGATGATCGGGATCACGCCCGCGGTGTTGACGCGCAGCGGGATGTAGGTGCTCTGCCCGCCAACCATCTTGCGCCCCACCACCCGCTTGGGATACTGCACCGGAATCTTGCGCTGCGCCTGCGTCATGGCGACGACGATCGCCGTCACGACAAACATGCCGATCAGCATGATGACCAGGAAGAGCGCGTTGATGTCGCCGCTGCGAATCTGGCGCACCATGTTGTAGAAGTCGACCGGGAAGCGCGCCACGATCCCGATGAAGATGATGAGCGAGATGCCGTTGCCGATGCCCCGCTCGGTGATCTGCTCACCCAACCACATGACGAAGACCGTGCCGGCGGTCAGGGTGAGCATCGTCAGCATCTGGAAACCGAACGGGCTCATCGAGATCAGGCCCGGAATCTGACCGGCCATGCTCAGCAGGAAGATCCCGATGCCGTAGGACTGGATGAGCGCCAGGAGCACCGTGCCGTAGCGGGTCATCTGGTTGATCTTCTTGCGGCCCTGCTCGCCTTCCTTGCGCAGGCGCTCGAAGTACGGGATCACGGCTCCGAAGAGCTGCAGGATGATCGACGCGCTGATGTAGGGCATGATGCCCAAGGCGAAGACCGTCGCGCGGCTGAAGTTGCCGCCGGCGAACAGGTCGTAGAGGCCGAACAGGCCTCCGGCCTGCGACTGGGCGAACCAGTCGGACAGCGCCTTTCCGTCGATACCCGGGGTCGTGATGTGGCCGCCCAGCCGATAGACGATCAGAATGCCGATCGTGTACAGGATGCGGCGCCGCAACTCCGGGATCCGGAACATCGACTCCAGCTTGCTGAACATTGCGTCTCCTAGAGATCAGGCCTTCAGGCAAGGATCTCGACCTTGCCCCCACCCTGGCTGACCTTCTCCAGCGCCGACTTCGACGCCGCGTGAACCTTGACCGTCAGGGCGCGGTCGAGGCTGCCCGTGCCCAGCAGCTTCACCGGGACCTGGACGCGGCGGACCAGACCGGCCGCGCACAGCTCCTCGATCCCGACGACGGTGCCCGCCTGGAAAACGACGAGGTCCTCGACGTTGACCACCTGGAATTCCCGGCGGGTCGGGTTCTTGAAACCGCGCTTCGGAACGCGGCGCTGCAGGGGCATCTGCCCGCCCTCGAACCAGGCGGGCTTGCCGCTGCCGGCGCGGGCCGCGCGGCCCTTGTGCCCGCGCCCGGCGGTGCCGCCCTGGCCCGTGGCCGTGCCAACCCCCAGGCGCTTGCGCTTCTTGACCGCCCCGGCTTGGGGTCTCAGCTCATTGAGTCTCATCGTGCATTCCTCGCTGCGCCCGGCGCCGCGCCGGCGCGCGGGCCGCGCGGGCGACGGGCTTCGCCAGCCGCGCGCGGCTAGACCTCCTCGACCTTGACCAGATGGTGGACCACGCGAATCATCCCGCGAATCTGGGGCGTGTCGTCGTGGACCACGGTGTGGTGCAGGCGCAGGATGCCCAGGGCGCGGATCGTGCGCTTCTGCTTCTCGACGCGGTTGATGGCGCTACGCACCTGTGTGATCTTGAGCTTGCCCATTGCTCCCCCCCGCCGCGGGCCGCGCGGCCATGCCCACGACCTCGTGCACCCGCTTGCCGCGCCGGCGCGCCACCTCACCCGCGTTCTTGAGGTTCTTCAGGCCCGACACCGTGGCCTTGACCAGGTTGTGCGGGTTGTTGGACCCCAGGCTCTTGGTCAGCACGTCCTGCACGCCGCCCAGCTCGAGCACGGCGCGCACGACAGTGCCGGCAATCACGCCGGTGCCGGGCGAAGCCGGCCGCAACAGCACCTTGGCGGCCCCGAATTCGGCCAGGATCTCGTGCGGAATCGTGCTCCCGCGCAGCGGCACCTCGAACACCTGCTTGCGCGCGGCCTCGGTGGCCTTGCGGATGGCATCCGAGATCTCGTTGGCCTTGCCCAGCCCGACGCCGACCAGGCCGTTGCGATTGCCCACGGCCGCGATGGCGTTGAAGCTGAAGCGCCGGCCACCCTTGACGACCTTCGCCACGCGATTGACGTGGATGAGACGGTCGATCAGTTCGGGTTCCGCGCCGCGATCATCCCGCTCGGGCCGTCCAGCCCGCTCAAACCCATCCCGCTTCAAACTCGACCTCCTTCAGCTCCCGCCGGCCCGCAGCGCCCCCCGCCCCGCCGGTCCCGCCCGCCGCCCGGGCGGGCGGCCCGGAGCGGGCCATTGGGCGGCGCGGGGATCAGAACTCCAGGCCGCCCTCGCGCGCGCCTTCGGCCACGGCCTTGATGCGTCCGTGGTAGCGATAGCCGCCGCGGTCGAACCTGACCAGCTTGATGCCCTTCTGGGCCGCGCGGGCGGCTATGAGCTTGCCCACCTCTTTGCTCCGCTCGGTCTTCGACTTGCCCTGGAGCGACTCCCGCAATTCCGGGCTCAGCGTCGATGCGCCCGCCAGGGTCACCCCGCTCACGTCGTCGATGAGCTGCGTGTAGATGTGCATGTGACTGCGGAACACCGCCAACCGCGGCCGATCCGGAGAACCGGACATGCGCCGGCGGATCCGGCGATGCCTGCGCAGGCGGCTGTCGCGCCGCACTCTCGCCTCAGACCTCATCCCAGCGAACCTCCACTAGGCACCTGACTTGCCGGTCTTGTGCCGCACTTGCTCGCCATCGTAGCGGATCCCCTTGCCATGGTACGGCTCGGGCTTCTTGAGCGCCCGGATCTCGGCCGCCACCTGGCCGACGCGCTGCTTGTCGATGCCCGCGAGCTCGATCTTCAGCGGGCGCTGCGACACCTTGACCTGGACGTCGTCGGGCACCGTGTACTGCACGTCGTGATCGAAGCCGAGGGCCATGACGAGGGTCTTGCCCTGCAGCTCCACCCGGTATCCGGTCCCGACCACCTCGAGTGATCGCCCGAACCCCTGGCTCACGCCCGTGACCAGGTTGTTGAGGACGGTCCGCGTCGTGCCCCACAGGCTGTTGGTCAGCTTGGCCGGATGAGGGTTCGCCACCCGCAAGTGCCCCCCGTCCAGCATGACTTCCAGCTCGGGCCGCACGGACCACTCCAACTGCCCCTTGGGGCCTTTGGCCACGACCCTCTGCCCGGTCACGTTGACCTCCACCCCCTTGGGGATGGCGATTGGCTTCTTCCCGATACGGGACATGTTCCACACCTCGCGTCGGAGTGCCCTGCCGTCACGCGGCGGACCACACGGCCCGCGGCGGGTCACTACCGGACATCGCTACCAGACAGTGGCCACCAGTTCCCCGCCGACCCCGGCCTGCCGGGCTTCCTTGTCGGTCAGCACCCCCTGGGGGGTCGTGATGATCGCCGTCCCCAGACCGCCGCGCACGCGCGGGATCTCGCCGCGGGCGACGTAGACGCGCCGGCCCGGCGTGCTCTCGCGCTGGATGCCCTCGATGACCGAGCTGCCGTCGGCCCGGTCGTACTTCAGGTAGATCCGCAGCACGCCCTGCTTGCCGTCGTCCACCCGCTTGTACTCGCGGATGTATCCTTCGCGCTGGAGCACCTTGGTGATCTCCTCGCACAGGCGCGAAGCAGGCGCGTCGACCCGCGGGTGTTTGACCCGCGTCGCATTCCGGATCCTGGTCAGGAAATCCGCAATGGGATCGCTAACGCTCATTCGGATTTCTCCTCCGCCCCTCGGCCCGGCCCCTCACGGCCGGTCGCATCATGAGTCTTCCCCGCGCCCTCTCCGGCCGGATTCCATCCGGCCCCGCGGGACGCGGGTCCGAGACTTACCAGCTCGCCTTGACCACGCCGGGAAGCTCGCCGCTCAGCGCCAGCTCCCGCACGCAGATGCGGCACATCCCGAACTTCCGCAAGTAGGCGCGCGGCCGCCCGCAGCGGTGGCAGCGGTTGTACCTGCGGACCTTGAACTTCGGTTCGCGCTTCCACTTGGCGATCATCGACTTCTTCGCCACGCCTGCTCGTCCTCCTGCTAGCGCTCCCTGAAGGGCATGCGCATCGCCTTCAGCAGCTCGAAGCCTTCCTCGTCCGTTCGGGCCGAGGTGACGATGGTCACGTTCATGCCCCGGATCTTCTCGACCTTGTCGTAGCGGATCTCCGGAAAGATGATCTGCTCCTTGATGCCGAAGTTGTAGTTGCCGCGGCCGTCGAACCCCTTGGGCGAGAGCCCGCGGAAGTCGCGGATGCGCGGGATCGCCACGCTGATCATCCGGTCCAGGAATTCGTACATCCGGGCGCCCCGCAGCGTGACGCTCGTGCCGATCGGATTGCCCGTGCGCAGCTTGAAGTTCGCGATCGACTTCTTGGCGCGCCGGACGACCGGCTTCTGCCCCGTGATGACGGCGAGGTCCTCGGTCGCGGCCTCGAGGTAGCGGATGTTGCCGAGCGCGTCGCCCGTGCCCATGTTGAGCACGATCATCTTGAGCTTGGGCACCTCGTGGACGTTGTCGTACCCGAAGCGCTTTCTGAGCTGCCCGACCACTTCCTGCTCGTACAGGGTCTTCATGCGGGGAACCGGGCCCGCTTCGTGGGCCCCCACCGCGTAGGCGGACGTCTTCTTGTCGCCGCCCTTGCCGCTCTTCTTGGCCATCTGCCTCAAGCCTCCCCGAGTCGCTGCTCGCCGCCGCTAAGCCTCTCCGCGGCGACCCGCCGGCCGGCGCCGGCTGCCGTGCCGCGCCGGAAGCGGACCTTATGACTTCTTGTGCGCGGGCTTCTCCAGAACCTCGCCCGTCTTCGCCGAGATGCGATCCTTGATCTTCACCTTGCGCCCGCCGTCCATCTCGTAATGGACCCGGCTGCGCAGCCGCACGCCCCTCTTGGCCTTGGGATCGTAGAGCGCCACGTTCGAGATGTGGATCGGGGCCTCCTTCTCCACGATGCCGCCTTGCTGCTGCTGCTGGCTGCGGGCGCGCGTGTGCCGCTTGATCATGTTGATCTTCTCAACGAGAATCCGCTGGCTCTTCGGATACACGTACAGGACGCGCCCGATCTTGCCCTTCTCGTCTCCGCTGATGACGATGACCTCATCGCCCTTCTTGATATCCACCGTGGACCTCCCACCCGCCTGGACCTGCCGCAACGCCGGCGGACTCGCCCCCGCCGCTAGATCACCTCCGGCGCCAGCGAGACGATCTTCATGAATTCCTTCTCGCGCAGCTCGCGCGCCACTGGCCCGAAGATGCGCGTGCCCTTGGGCTCCTTGTTGTCGTCGACGATGACCGCGGCGTTCTGGTCGAACCGGATGTAGGAACCATCCGGCCGGCGCACTTCCTTCTTGGTGCGCACGATGACCGCCTTGGCGACCTCGCCCTTCTTGATGGCACCGTTGGGTAGAGCGTCCTTGACCGCCACCACGACGATGTCGCCGACCGTGGCATAGCGCCGGCGGGTGCCGCCCAGGACCTTGATACACATCGCCTTGCGTGCTCCCGAATTGTCCGAGATCACCAACATGGTCTGCTGCTGGATCATCGCTCTCCCTCCGGCGCCCTCCCACCCGGCGCAACCGGAATCCCGCCTCGTTCCGCCGGGCGATCTCAGCCGCCCCCGGCCCCGCCGCGGGTCCGAATTAGCTGATCTTGGCGCGCTCCAGTATCTCCACCAGCCGCCAGTGCTTCAGCTTGCTGAGCGGGCGGGTCTCCATGATGCGGACCACGTCGCCGACCTGGCACTGGTTCTCCTCATCATGGACGTAGAACTTCTTGTCCTTGGTCACGTACTTGCCGTACACGGGATGGGGCAAGCGCCGCTTCATCACCACGACCGCCGTCTTGTCCATCGCCGTGCTAATGACCGTGCCCTCACGGACCTTGCGCTGATTCCTGTCACCCATCGACGGGTTCCTCTCCCCAGAGCGCCGCGCGCTACTTCTTGCCGGTCTGCTGCGTGGCCAGCGAACGGATACCCAGATGATCCTCGTGCAACAGCGTCTTGGCGCGGGCGACCGCCCGGCGCAGGTAGCGCACCCGGACCAGGTTGGACTCCTGCTTGAGCGAGGCCCTCAGCCGCAGGTTCTGGTATTCCTCTTCCATCTCCCGCAGCCGGATCTCGATCTCTTCGCGCGTCATCTCGCGCAGCTTCTTGGCGTCGTTCTCTCCCACAGCCACCTTCCTCCAGCGGCCGGACCTTCGCTCGGGTCCGCGCCCGCTCTGGCCTACATCTTCGCGCTGCTGAACGCCTCGCGGCCCACGATCTTGGTGCGGCAGGGCAGCTTGGCCGCTCCGAGCAGGAGAGCCTCCCGCGCCAGGACCGCGTCGATCCCTTCGAGCTCGAAGAGGATGCGCCCGGGCTTGATCACCGCCACCCAACCCTCCGGCGCGCCTTTGCCCTTGCCCATGCGCGTCTCGGCCGGCTTCTTCGTGATCGGCTTGTCCGGGAAGATGCGGATCCACATCTTGCCGCCACGCTTGATGCGGCGGTTGATGGCCACACGGGCGGCTTCGATCTGAACGCTGGACACCCACGCCGGCTCGAGCGCCTTGAGGCCCAGGTCGCCGAACGCCAGCGTGCTGCCGCGAATGGCCTTGCCGCGCATGTTGCCGCGCATCTGCTTGCGGTACTTCGACCGCTTCGGCATCAACATCGCCCGAATCTCCTATGGACCAGTGCCTTCTGTTGCCCCGTCTATGCCGGCGAGCACCCGGCCGGCGCTTCGACCGAATCGGCCGCCGCCGGGCGGCATCGCTGCCGGCGCCGCTGCCGGCGCCGCTACCGGCGCCCGCCCCGGCCGCCGCGCCCGGGGAAGCCGTCCGGCGGACGGCTCTCGCGCTCGCGCTCCTCGAGCTGGCCGCCGATCACTTCACCGTGGAAGATCCACACCTTGACGCCCACCGTGCCGTAGGTCGTGTAGGCGGTCGAGGGCGCGTAGTCGATGTCCGCCCGCAGCGTGTGCAGGGGGATGCGCCCGTCGCGGTACTCCTCGGTCCGGGCCATGTCGGAGCCGCCCAGACGCCCCGAGCACCGGACCTTGATGCCCTTGGCGCCCGATCGGATCGCCGACGAAATGGCCTTCTTCATGGCCCGCCGGAACGAGACGCGCTGCTCGAGCTGCTTGGCGATGTTCTCGCCCACCAGGCGCGCATCCAGGTCGGGGTTGTCGATCGACGCGATGTCGAGGAAGACCTCCTTGCCCGTCACGTGGGCCAGCTCGTCACGGAGCTGGTTGACCTGGGCGCCGCTCTTGCCGATCACCATGCCCGGCTTGGCGGTGTGGATGGTCGCATCGACCCGCTGACCTGAGCGCTGGATCTCGATCCGCGCGATGCCGCTGTTCGGGAGGCGCTTCCTGATGTACTTCTTCAGCATCAGGTCCTCCTCGATCAGATTGGCGTAGTCCCGCTTGGAGAACCAGCGCGAGTCCCAGCTGCGCACGATTCCCAGCCTCAGGCCGATCGGGTTTGTCTTCTGTCCCAAGAGAACCTCCCGGGGCGCGAGCCCCAGCCGCTTCTTGCTTCGGCGACCCTGCGCCGGCAACCCTTATCTGGTGCTCACCACGATCCGGATGTGCGTCATGCGCTTGAGGATCCGGTTGGCGCGCCCCTGAGCCCGCGGGCGAATGCGCTTCATGGTCGGCGCGGTGTTGGCCACGGCCTCCTTGATGAAGAGGTGGTCGACGGCGACCTCCTCGTCGATCACGGTGGCATTGGCCACCGCGCTCGTCAGGACCTTGGCGATGGTCGTCGCGATGGGGCGCTTGGTGAAGGCCAGGATTTCCTGGGCCTGGTCCACCTGGCGCCCCCGGATCAACTGCAACACCCGGTCCGCCTTGAGCGGCGACACCCGCACGAATCTGGCAACTGCCCTGGCTTCCATCGTTCCTCGTTCCTCCGCGACCCGACGCCCCGTCGCTGCTTTGCCCCGCGACGCCTACTTGACCTTGGTGGCCTTGCCCGAGGCGGCATGGCTCCGGAACGTCCGGGTCTGGGCGAACTCGCCGAGCTTGTGACCCACCATGTTCTCCGTGATGTAGATCGGGATGAACTTGTTGCCGTTGTGGATGGCAATCGTGTGCCCCACGAAGGACGGCGGAATCACCGACCGCCGGGCCCAGGTGCGAACGACCTTCTTGTCCCGCGACCGGTTGAGCTCATCGATCTTCTTCTGCAGCTTCTGGTCCACAAAGGGACCCTTCTTCACGGAACGAGCCATCTTTCAGCCTCTCTCCCTTGCCTCACCTACGAGCGCCGCCGCACGATCCACTTACTGGACTGCTTCTTGCGCTTGCGCGTCTTGAATCCCTTGGTCGGCTTGCCCCAAGGCGAGCACGGGTGACGACCTCCCGACGAGCGACCTTCACCGCCGCCCATGGGGTGATCGACCGGGTTCATGGCCACGCCGCGGGTGCTCGGGCGCCGCCCCAGCCAGCGGCTGCGGCCGGCCTTCCCGCCCACCACCTTCTCGTGGTCGACGTTGCCCACGCGCCCCAGCGTGCAGTAGCAGTCGATCGCGAACATCCGGACCTCGCCCGACGGCAGCTTCACATGGGCGTGCCGGCCCTCTTTGGCCATGAGCTGGCACTCCGCCCCGGCCGCGCGGGCGACCTGGGCACCCTTGCCGGGGATGAGCTCCAGATTGTGGATCGTGGTGCCCAGGGGCACGTTTTGCAGCGGCAGACAGTTGCCGTCGCGGATCTCGGCGTTGGGGCCCGACATGAGCTGGTCGCCGATCTTGACCCCGTCGGGCGAGAGGATGTAGCGCTTCTCGCCGTCAGCGTAGATGAGCAGCGCGATGCGCGCGGAGCGATTCGGATCGTACTCGATCGCCGCCACCCGCGCGGGGATGTCGTGCTTGCCCCGCCGGAAGTCGATCAGGCGGTAGCGCCGCTTGTGCCCGCCGCCCCGACACCAGGCCGATACTTGGCCCCGATTGTTGCGCCCGCCGGTCCGATTGAGCGACCGCGTGAGCGCCTTCTCGGGCTTCTTCTTGGTCAGCTCCGAGAAGTCGGCCACCGTCATGTACCGGCGACTCGGGGTCGTGGGCTTGAACTTCTTCAACGCCATTCTCGATGCTCCTTTTGGGACCGAGTCCTCACCGAGAAACAAGGTCTCCCGCGGCCGCGTGCGCGGCTCCGCGTCTAGACCTCGTCGAAGATGTCGATCGTCTGACCCGGCTTGAGGGTCACCACCGCCTTCTTCCAGCTCGAGCGCTGGCCCTCGAACCGACCCAGGCGTTTGCGCTTGCCCTGGTAATTCATGGTGCGGACGTTCGTGACGTCGACCTTGAAGACCGCCTTGACCGCCTCGGCTATCTGGAGCTTGTTGGCGGCCGAGTGCACTTCGAAGAGGTATTGGCGGCCCACCTTGCCCTGCTCGCGCATCTGCGCGCCCTTTTCCGTCAAGAGGACGCGGCGGATCACGCTGCGCGGTTCCAGCTTCATGACTTCCAGGCCTCCTCGATCTTGGCCAGGGCCGATTCCATGATCAGCAGGCGCTCGGCCTGCAGAACCTCGTAGGCGTTCAGCAGCCGGCATTCCCGCGTGGTCAACGTCGGGATGTTGCGACCGGCCCGAGCCAGATCAGCGTCGTGTTCCGGGACGACCAGCAGGCACTTCGCCCCAGCCAATTCCAGGCTCTTGAGCACCCGGGCGATCTCGCGCGTCTTTGCCTCGGCGACGCGGAAGTCGGCGATGACCATGATCTCCCCGGCCTGGGCCTTGGCCGACAGGGCCGAGCGCAGCGCCAACCGCTTGGTCTGCTTCGGCAGGACATAGCTGTAGTCCCGCGGACGAGGGCCGAACGCGCGACCGCCGCCCACCCACAACGCCGAACGCGTCGTGCCCGCCCGGGCCCGGCCAGTGCCCTTCTGCCGCCACGGCTTGCGACCACCGCCGCTGACTTCGGCCCGGCTCTTGACCTTGGACGTTCCCTGACGCTGGTTGGCGAGGTAATTGCGCACCGCCTCCCACATCACGTGCCGATTGGGCTCGACGCCGAAGGCCCCATCGGGGAGGTTGACCTCGCCCTTGGCCTGGCCCGTGCTCGTATAGTAGTTCGCGACAGCCATGGCTAACCCTTCTTCGCGGCCTGCTTCCCGGCCGGCTTGTCGGCGTGCTTCTCAGCCTGCTTCCCGGCCGGCTTCTCGAACCGGCCGGTCTTGCGGACCACCACGAGCGAGTTGCGCCCGCCCGGCACGGCCCCCCTGACGACCAGCAGGTTGCGCTCCTGATCGACCTGCACGACCTTGAGGCTCTTGGCGGTTTTACGCGCGTCGCCCATGTGGCCCGGCAACCGCCGGCCCTTGATGACGTGCGACGGATCGGCGCTGGCGCCGACCGAACCGGGCATGTCGTGCGTCTTGCAGCCGTGCGTCTCGGGTCCCCCATGGTAGCCGTGACGCTTGACGACGCCCTGGAAGCCGCGGCCCTTGGTGGTGCCAATCACGTCCACCTGCTCGCCCACCTGGAAGATCGAGACGTTCAGCACGGTGCCCAGCTCGGGCGGCGCATCGGTGCGCAGCTCGCGCAGCGTGCGGTGCGGCTCGACCTTGTGCGACTTCAGGTGGCCCAGGAGGGGCTTGTTCAGTTTGCGGGCCGCGATGGGATCGAAGGCGAGCTGGACGGCGCCATAGCCGTGCAGCTCAGGCGTTCTCACCTCCACCACAGGGCAGGGACCGACCTCGAGGATCGTGACGGGAATCGCCGCGCCGCCCTCCCCGAAGACCTGCGACATCCCGATCTTGCGTCCGATCAGACCTGGCATGACGTGCTCCCGGATCTCCCCGGGTCACACCCCGCGCGGCCTCTGCGCCGCACAGGTCTGGACCCGCTCCTACAGCTTGATCTCGATCTCCACGCCGGCCGGCAGCTCCAGCTTCATCAGCGCGTCGATCGTCTGCGGCGTCGACTGGCTGATGTCGATGAGCCGCTTGTGCGTCCGCTGCTCGAACTGCTCGCGCGACTTCTTGTCCACGTGGGGCGAGCGCAGAACCGTGTAGATCGTCTTGCGCGTCGGCAGAGGGATCGGGCCTGCCGTGATGGCCCCCGCCCTTCGGGCGGTCTTGACGATCTCGCTCGCCGACTTGTCGAGCACCGTGTGGTCAAACGACTTCAGCTTGATCCTGATTCTCTGTCCAGCCACCGCCATTCCTCCGACCGCCCCATGTCCGCGGCGGGTCGCGCGCCGGTCGACCGGCGCCGTCCCCGCGCCGGCGCTACTCGAGGATCTCGGTCACCACCCCGGCCCCTACCGTGCGGCCACCCTCGCGAATCGCGAACCGCAACTCCTTCTCCATCGCCACCGGCGTGTGCAGCTCGCCCGTGATCGTCACGTTGTCGCCGGGCATCACCATCTCGCGCCCCTCCGGCAAGTGCACCGCCCCCGTCACATCCGTCGTCCGAAAATAAAACTGCGGCCGATACCCCGTGAAAAACGGCGTGTGCCGACCACCCTCTTCCTTGCTCAAAACGTACACCTCAGCCTTGAACTTCTTGTGCGGCGTGATCGATCCCGTCGCCGCCAACACCATCCCCCGCTCCAAGTCCGCCTTCTCGATGCCCCGCAACAACACCCCAATGTTGTCCCCCGCCTGCCCCTGGTCCAACAGCTTGCGGAACATCTCCACGCCCGTCACCACGCACTCGCGCGTCTCGTGGATCCCCACCCGGTCCACCTTGTCCCCCACCTTCACGATCCCACGCTCCACGCGCCCCGTCCCAACCGTCCCACGACCCGTGATCGAAAAGACGTCCTCGATCGGCATCAAAAACGGCTTGTCCAGATCGCGCACCGGCGTCGGAATGAACGAGTCCACCGCGTCCATCAACTCCTGAATGCACTTCGTCGCCTCGGGATCGCTCGGATTCTGCATCGCCTTGAGCGCGCTGCCCCGAATGATCGGCGTCGTGTCCCCAGGAAACTCATACTTGCTCAACAGCTCCCGAACCTCCAACTCCACCAGGTCCAAGAGCTCGGGGTCGTCCACCATGTCGCACTTGTTCAAAAACACCACGATGTACGGCACGTTCACCTGCCGCGCCAAAA
This sequence comes from uncultured bacterium, assembly GCA_964603725.1. GTDB lineage: Bacteria > Eisenbacteria > RBG-16-71-46 > CAIMUX01 > WJJG01 > CAZDKK01. The sequence goes on along the minus strand of CAZRWW010000024.1, from coordinate 37,995 downwards.
GCACGTGCTCCCGCGTCTGCGGCATCGGACCATCGTCCGCCCCCACCACCAAGATCGTCCCGTCCATCTGCGCCGCGCCCGTCACCATGTTCTTGATGTAGTCCGCGTGTCCCGGACAGTCCACGTGCGCGTAGTGCCGCTGCGACGTCGTATACTCCACGTGCGCCGCGTTGATCGTCACCCCACGCTCCTTCTCCTCCGGAGCATTGTCGATCGAATCAAACGTGCGCACCTCCGAAAGCCCCTTCGTCGCCAAATACATCGTGATCGCGGCCGTCAGCGTGGTCTTGCCGTGATCCACGTGCCCGATCGTCCCGATGTTCACGTGGGGCTTCGTCCGTTCGAACTTACCCTTGGCCATTCCGACTACCTCCTTGACCACCCTCGCGGCCTGCCGGCCGTCGCTCCACGCTTCCCGTGGGGCGCGTCCCCGTCATTGCGAGACGTCGCCGGCGGAGCCGGCCAGCCGCATGGGCACAAGCCGGGCCCCCGATCCGGCCCGTTCTTCCCCTTACCGGACGATCGGTCCGGACTCAGGTGCTCTCATTGGTCTGCCGGGTGAGGCCGCTTGCGGCCTGCCAGGCTTTGCCGGACCTTCGCGTGCCGGCGGGGACTGCCGCCGAGCACTGCCCTGGCTGCGGAGTCGATAGGCGTGGGCAAAAGGCTCAAGGTCCGATACATGCCTATTGATCTGGCATCCCTCCGGAACACCGCGTGGTATCACCGGGAGACTCCGCAGGTTGTCGCCGTCCGCCCCAACGAGGCGGATCAGCCTTCGAAAACCCTCACCCCCTCAGGTGCGCCGCGCGCCACCGCCCGCCCCGCCGCAGCCCGGTGCGCTGATCGTCCCAGCGCCCGCCGCGCTAGAAGCGGTAGTGCGCAAATGCGCGGTTGGCCTCCGCCATCCGGTGCGTGTCATCACGCTTCTTCATGGAGGCCCCTTCACCACGAGCCGCCGCCATCAATTCGGCGGCGAGCTTCTCTTCCATCGTGTGCTCGGAGCGCGCCTTGGCGTAGCCGATGATCCATCGCAACGCCAGCGCCGTGCGCCGCTCGGGCTTCACCTCGACCGGCACCTGGTAGTTCGCGCCGCCCACGCGCCGCGACTTCACCTCGATGTTGGGCTTCACGTTGTTGATGCCCTTGGTCAGCACGCCGAGCCCGTCCTGACCGGTCTTCTCGGTCATGATGTCGATCGCGTTGTAGATGATGCGTTCGGCCGTGCTGCGCTTGCCCCGACGCAGGATGTAGTTGATGAACTTGGTCACGAGCACGCTGTCGTGCTTGGGGTCCGGCAGCACCTCGCGCCGGCTGACCTTGGCACGCCTTGGCATCTCTATCCTCCTACCCGGCCGGTTCGGTCATCAGCCATCAGCTTGTCAAACCGACTTGCCAATCGCCTACGATGCAGCACCCTGCTTGGGGCGCTTGGCGCCATACTTCGAACGTGACTGCCTGCGGGCATCCACGCCGGACGCATCGAGCGCGCCGCGGATGATGTGGTAGCGGACACCCGGGAGATCCTTCACGCGGCCCCCGCGGATGAGCACGATCGAGTGCTCTTGCAGGTTGTGTCCTTCGCCCGGAATGTAGGCTGTCACCTCGATCCCGTTGGTCAGGCGCACGCGCGCGACCTTGCGCATGGCCGAGTTCGGCTTCTTCGGCGTCGTCGTGTAGACGCGCGTGCAGACACCGCGCTTCTGCGGAGCGCTCTTGAGCGCCGGCGCCGAGGTCTTGGACAAGATGCGCCGGCGGCCGTGACGGACCAATTGGTTCAGAGTTGGCACGCAAATGACTCCTGCACAAATACCCTGCCGATGATTCCTGCCCCGGGTCACGACCCAGATGCGACTCGCGCAACACGGGCCCGGGGCCATGCCGGGACCGTGTCCAAATCAGCGCACGAAGCGAAGATCTTACCCATCGGGCGTCCGGATGTCAACTACCCGAATCCTCGGTCGCCGGCGGCTCGGCCGGGGGCGGTTCGGGCCCCGTAAGTCCCTGCAAGATGGGTGGCAGCTCGAGCAGCAGCTCGTCTTCCTCCTCCTCAGGCTCGGCATCCAGCGGCACCGCCTTGAGACGGCGCAGGGCTGGCAGCCCGGTGCCGGCCGGGATAAGCTGCCCGATGGCCACGTTCTCCTTGAGCCCCCGCAGGGGATCGACGCTCCCATGGATCGAGGCATCGGTCAGAATGCGGGTCGTCTCCTGGAAGGAAGCGGCCGAAACGAAGCTGTGGGTCGACAGGGATGCCTTTGTAATTCCAAGCAGGAGTGGAGAATAGCGGGCCGGCTCGCCACCCTGGGCCACCACCGTCTCCTGCTCCTCCTTGAGCATCGCCTTGTCGACGAGCTCACCCTCGAGGAAGCGGGTGTCGCCCGGGTCCTCGATCCGCACCTTCTGGAGCATCTGGCGCACGATGATCTCGATGTGCTTGTCGTCGATCGGCACCCCCTGGGCGCGGTAGACCTCCTGGATCTGGTCGACCAGGTACTCCTGGACTTCCTTGATGCCCTTGACCCGCAGAATGTCGTGCGGATTGACGGCCCCATCCGTAAGTGACATCCCTGCATAGACATAGTCGCTATCCTGCACGTGCAGATGGCGCCCGTGGGGGATCAGGTACTCGCGGGTGTCGGCGCCGTCGTCCGAGACGACCTCGATCTTGCGCATGCCTCGGGTCAGCTTGCCGAGCCTGATCGTGCCGTCGATCTCGCTGATCGTGGCCTGTTCCTTGGGCCGGCGGGCCTCGAAGAGCTCCGAGACGCGCGGCAGGCCGGCGGTGATGTCGCGCGTCTTGCCCGACGCGCGGCGCAGGGTGGCCAGCATGTCGCCGGCGTGGACCTTCTGGCCGTCGCGCACGACCAGCCGCGCCCCGGTCGGGATGGCGTAGCGCTGGGTCTTGCCGCGCACCGGGATCACGTCGATGTGCGGGTGCAGCCGCTTCTCCCGGTCCTCGACGATCACGAGCTCGCGCTTGCTGGTCGTCTCGTCGACCTGATCGCGCAGCGTGACCTTCTCCTTGATGTCCACGAAGCGGACCTTGCCGGTCACGGTCGCCACGATGGGCACATTGTAGGTGTCCCATTCGAAGATGATGTCGTCACGCCGGACCTGGGCGCCGTCGGCCACCTTGATCAAGGTGCCGTAACCGGGCTCGAAGCGGTCGAGCAGCTCGCCGTTCGCATCGTGCAGCTCGATCCGCCCGCGGCGGGCCGTATTGATCAGCAGGCCATCCTCGCGCTTGATGACATCGAGGTCGACGTACTTCACCAAACCGTCGGAGCGCGCGCGCTTGATGGACGACTCGACTTCCAGCGCGGCGGTGCCACCGATGTGGAAGGTGCGCAGCGTGAGCTGCGTGCCGGGCTCGCCGATGCTCTGGGCGGCGATCACGCCCACGGCCTCGCCGTGGGTCACCATCGTGCCGCTGGCCAGGTCACGACCGTAGCACTTCGCGCAGATGCCGCGCTTCGACTCGCAGGTCAGCACGCTGCGGATCATGACCTTGTCGGTGCCGGCATCCTCGATGCGCTGGGCGATCTCCTCGTCGATGAGCGACCCCGCCTCGACGATGAGCTGGTCGGTGCGCGGATCGTAGACATCGTCGACCGTCACGCGTCCCAGCACGCGGTCCTGCAGCGGCTCGACGATCTGCTCGCCGTCCTTGAGCGGGCCGCGCTCGATGCCGCGGATCGTGCCGCAGTCTTCCTCGGTCACGATCACGTCCTGCGCCACGTCCACCAGGCGGCGGGTCAAGTAGCCGGCATCGGCGGTCTTGAGGGCGGTGTCGGCCAGCCCCTTGCGGGCGCCGTGGGTCGAGATGAAGTACTCGAGGACCGTGAGGCCCTCCTTGAAATTGCGCAGCACGGGCTGCTCGATGACCTCGCTGGCGCCGCCGGTGAGGCGCTTCTGCGGCTTGGCCATCAGGCCGCGCATGCCGGCCAACTGGCGGATCTGCTCGCGGCTCCCGCGGGCACCCGAGTCGGCCATCAGCCAGACGGGATTGAAGCCCTGATCGACCTTCGCGAGGCCCGCCATCGTGACCTCTTCCACTTCGTTGCGCACGCGGGTCCAGGTCTCGATCACGCGGTTCTGGCGCTCGCGCTCGGAGATCTTCTGCGCCTTGTGGGCCTTGTTGATCTTGTCGACTTCCTTCTCCGCCGCGGAGATGATCTCGCGCTTCTCCGACGGCACCACGATGTCGTCGATCCCGATGGAGATGCCCGCCACGGTGGCGTAGGTGAACCCTAGATCTTTCAACTTGTCGAGGAACTCCGCGGTGCGCTCCTTGCCCAACAGGCGATAGGCGCCGCCGACCAGGCGGGCCAGGCGCTTCTTGTCGAGCGTCTCGTTGAAGTACCCCAGTTCCTCGGGCACCACCCGATTGAACACCAGCCGGCCGATGGTCGTGTCGACCACCTTGCCCTTGATGCGGCACTTGACCTTGGCGTGCAAGCCGACCTTGCCGTGCTGCAGGGCGATGCAGGCCTCTTCGGGCGAGGCGAAGATCATGCTCTCGCCCTGGTCCCCGCTCCTTGGGCGGGTCAGGTAGTTGCAGCCCAGCACGATGTCCTGGCTCGGCGTGGCCACGGGCTTCCCGTTGGCCGGCAGCAGGATGTTGTTGGTCGACATCATCAGCTCGCGCGACTCGATCTGCGCGGCCCACGAGAGCGGCACGTGCACCGCCATCTGGTCGCCGTCGAAGTCGGCGTTGAAGGCGCCGCACACGAGCGGGTGAATGCGGATCGCCTTGCCCTCGACCAGCACCGGCTGGAAAGCCTGGATGCCCAGGCGGTGCAGGGTCGGCGCGCGGTTGAGCAGCACGGGATGGTCGCGAATGATGCGGCTCAAGACCTCCCAGACCTCGGGGTGCTCGCGCTCGACGAAGCGCTTGGCGCTCTTGACCGTCATCGCGTGCGGCCCTTCCTCCAGCCGCCGGATGATGAACGGCTTGAAGAGCTCGAGGGCCATCGTCTGCGGCAGGCCGCACTCGTGCAGCTTCAACTCCGGCCCCACCACGATCACGCTGCGGCCCGAGTAGTCCACGCGCTTGCCGAGCAGGTTCTGGCGGAAGCGGCCCTGCTTGCCCTTGAGCATGTCGCTCAACGACTTCAGGGGGCGGTTGCCCTGACCGCGGACCGCCCGGGTGCGCCGGCCGTTGTCGAACAGCGCGTCGACCGCCTCCTGGAGCATGCGCTTCTCGTTGCGCAGGATCACCTCCGGCGCGCGGATCTCCATCAGGCGCTTCAGGCGGTTGTTGCGGTTGATCACGCGCCGGTAGAGGTCGTTCAGGTCGGAGGTCGCGAAGCGCCCGCCCTCCAGCGGCACCAGGGGGCGCAGGTCGGGCGGCAGCACCGGGACGACCTCGAGGATCATCCAACTCGGCTCGTTGCCGCTGTGGCGAAAGGCCTCAACGACCTTCAGCCGCTTCAGGACGTCCTTCTTGCGCTGGATCGACGTCTCCCGGCGCGCCGCGGCGCGCAGCTCGCCGGACAGCTCATCCAGGTCCAACGCCTTGAGCATGTCCCGGATCGCCTCGGCGCCCATCTTGGCCGTGAAGTGGTAGGAGGGATCCTCGGCCAGCTCGTGGTACTGCTCCTCGGTGATCAGGTCCTTGAACTTGTACGGGGTGTTGCCCGGATCGATCATCACGTAGGACTCGTAGTACAAGATGCGCTCGAGCTGCCGGACCGGCATGTCGAGCAGATGCCCGATCTTGCTGGGCACGCCCTTGAAGTACCAGATGTGCGAGACCGGCACGGCCAGATCGATGTGCCCCATGCGCTCGCGCCGGACGCTGGAGCGGGTCACCTCGACGCCGCACTTGTCGCAGATCACGCCGCGGTAGCGGATCATCTTGTAACGCCCGCAACCGCACTGCCAGTCCTTCACCGGGCCGAAGGTGCGCTCGCAGAAGAGCCCGTCGCGCTCCGGGCGAAAGGTCCGGTAGTTGATCGTTTCGGGCTTGGTGACCTCGCCGTGGCTCCACCCGCGGATCGTCTCGGGCGAGGCGAGCTTGATCCGGATCTTGGTGAAGTCGAACTTGCGGCGGGTCTCCCGCTCCCGCTCCCGCATGACGGGCATGGGCGGACCAGCTACCGGACTGGGAATGCGGAACTCGGTCGACTCGGTCATCGGCGATTCCCCCTCAGAAGGCCCGCCAGCGGCAGGGCCTGGGTACGCAGCCTTATTCGAATTGGATGTCCAGACAGAGGCTGCGCAACTCCTTGACCAGGACGTTGAACGACTCGGGAACGCCCGGATCGGGCGGGTTCTCGCCCTTCACGATGGCCTCGTAGATCCGGGACCGCCCCTCGACGTCATCCGACTTGACCGTGAGCAACTCCTGCAGCGTGTGGGCCGCTCCGTAGGCCTCCAACGCCCAGACTTCCATCTCCCCGAAGCGCTGGCCGCCGAACTGGGCCTTGCCGCCCAACGGCTGCTGCGTCACCAGCGAGTAGGGCCCGATCGAGCGGGCGTGGATCTTGTCATCGACCAGATGGCTCAGCTTGAGCATGTAGATGTACCCGACCGTGACCCGGGCGTCGAACGCCTCGCCGGTCAGGCCGTCGTAGAGATCGACCTTGCCGTTCTCGGGCAGCTTCGCCTCGCGCAGGCAGGTCTTGATCTCGTCCACCGAGGCGCCGGCGAAGACCGGCGTGACGGCGCGGAAGCCCAGGTTGTGCGCCGCCCACCCCAGGTGCGTCTCCAGCACCTGGCCGATGTTCATGCGCGACGGCACCCCCAGCGGGTTGAGGACGATGTCGATCGGCATGCCGTCCGGCAGATAGGGCATGTCCTCTGCCGGCACGACCTTGGAGACCACGCCCTTGTTGCCGTGGCGGCCGGCCATCTTGTCGCCGACCGAGAGCTTGCGCTTCTTAGCCACGAAGACCTTCACCAACTTGACGACGCCCGGGGGCAGCTCGTCCCCGCGGGCGATCTTCTCGACGGCCTTCTCCTCCTCGCGGCGGGCGCGGTCCATCGCCCGGGCGGCCAGATCGAACTGCGCCCAGAAGCGATCGTTGACGCGCTTGTCCTTCACGACCGGCGCGCGGTAGGCGATGGCATCGAAGTCGAGGCGGTCACGCAGCCGCTCGGGGCTGCCCTTGGTGCCCGCACGCACGAGGATCTCGCCGCTCTTCTCGGAGACGATGCGCTCCAGCACGCGGCCCTTGAGGATCCGCATCAGCTCTTCGTCGCGGTTCTCGCGGATGATCTGCAGCTCCTTGCGCGCCAGCCGCTTGATCCGATCGATCTTCTTCTTCTCCCGCTTCTGGGTGCTCTCGTCCTTCTCCTTGCGGGAGAAGACCTTGACGTCAATGACGACCCCTTCCATTCCGGGAGGCGCCTTGAGCGAGGCGTCGCGCACATCGCCGGCCTTGTCGCCGAAGATGGCGCGCAAGAGGCGCTCCTCGGGCGTCAGGTCGGTCTCGCCCTTGGGCGTGACCTTGCCGACCAGGATGTCGCCGGCCCGCACGGGCGCGCCGACTTGGATGATACCGTCCTCGTCGAGGTACTTGAGCGCCTCGTCACCCACATTGGGGATCTCGCGGGTGATCTCCTCGACGCCGCGCTTCGTGTCGCGCACCTGCAGCTCGAACTCCTCGATGTGAACAGAGGTGAAGATGTCCTCCTTGATCAGCTTCTCGCTGACCACGATGGCGTCTTCGAAGTTGTAGCCGCGCCACGGCATGAAGGCGACCAGGACGTTGAAACCCAGGGCCAGCATACCGCCCTCGGTCGCCGGGCCGTCCGCCAGCACGTCGCCCGGCGCCACCCGCTGCCCGGCCCCTACGACCGGCCGCTGGCTGACGCAGGTGTCCTGATTGGAGCGCTTGAATTTCGTCAGGTGATAGACATCCAGACCGGCGTCGGTCTCGAAGTCGCGCAGCTGCGAGCCCGAGGTGTCGTACTTGACGGTGATGACTTCGCCCGTCACCGATTCGACCACTCCCGCGCGCTTGCACAGCACGAGCGCGCCGGAGTCGCGGGCCACGCGCGTCTCGAGGCCCGTGCCCACGAGAGGCGCCTGGGTCTTGAGCAGCGGGACCGCCTGGCGCTGCATGTTCGAGCCCATCAGGGCCCGGTTGGCGTCGTCATGCTCGAGGAACGGAATGAGCGCCGCCGCCGGGCTGACGGTCTGGATGGGGGAGACATCCATGAACTCGACATCGGTGGGCTTGAGCAAGGGGAACTCGCCCTTGTAGCGCGACGCGACCGCGGTCGACTTGAAGCGCCCCTTCTCGTCGAGCGCCTCGCTGGCCTGGGCGATGCGCACCAGGTCCTCCTGGTCCGCCGAGAGGAATTCGACCTGCGCGGAAGCGGTGCCGTTCTTGACCTTGCGATAAGGAGTCTCGAGAAACCCCAGGTCGTTGACCCGGGCATAGGTCGAGAGCGAGGAAATGAGGCCGATGTTGGGGCCTTCCGGGGTTTCGATCGGGCACATGCGCCCATAGTGCGTGTAGTGCACGTCGCGCACTTCGAACCCGGCGCGATCGCGCGTCAGACCGCCGGGCCCGAGGGCCGACAGGCGCCGCTTGTGGGTCAGCTCGGCCAGCGGGTTGGTCTGGTCCATGAACTGCGAGAGCTGGCTGGAGCCGAAGAAGCTCTGCACGACGGCTGAGATCGTGCGCGCGTTGATGAAGTCGTAGGCGCTGACCTGCTCGGGCTCCTGAAGCGACATGCGTTCGCGGATGATCCGCGCCATCCTGGCCAGGCCCGTGTTGAACTCCTTGGCCAGCAGCTCGCCCACCGACCGCACGCGCCGGTTGCCGAGGTGATCGATGTCGTCGGTCTCGATCGGGAAGTCCGCCTTGACCTCCTCGGACTCCGCGACGCGCAGGAGCAGCAGGTACTTGAGGATCGCCGCGAAGTCCTCCCGGCATAGCGTGGTCAGATCCCCGGGCGGATTCTGGAAGCTGTACGTCCGCATCCTGCGCTTGCCGCCCAGCAGATCCTCGTGCTTCAGCTTCGAGTTGACCTTGTAGCGGCCGACCTGGGCGAGGTCATAGCGCTTCGGGCTGAAGAACAGGCGGTTGAGATAGTCGCGCGCCGTGTCCAGGCGCGGCGGCTCGCCCGGGCGCATCAGGCCGTAGATCCGGCCCAGCGCCTCTTCCTCCGAGGTGGAGGTGTCCTTCTTGAGCGTGTTGCGGATGATGTCCGCTTCGTCCTGCAGCGGGATGTCGTAGACCTTGATCTTCTTGATGTCGATCTTGGTCAGGCGCTTCAGGACATCCTCGGTGACATCCTGATTGCACTCGAGCAGGATCTCGCCCGTCTCGGGATCGATCACATCTTCGGCCGCGACCCGGTGGATGAGGCGCTGCACCTTCTTGGTGCGCGCGCCGCCCAGCTCGATCTCCTCGACCTCGTAGAACAGGTCGAGGATCTCCTTCTCGGTCACGATGCCCAGGGCCTTGAGCAGCACCGTCGCCGGCAGCTTGCGCTTGCGGTCGATGTGGACATACATGATGTCCTTGACGTCGATGCTGAATTCGACCCACGACCCGCGATAGGGGATGATGCGCGCGTTGTACAGGCGTTTGCCGTTCGCGTGCGTCGTGCTCTCGAAGAAGACCCCCGGCGAGCGATGGAGCTGGCTGACGATCACCCGCTCGGCCCCGTTGATCACGAAGGTGCCCTTGTCGGTGATCAAGGGGATCTCGCCCAGATAGACCTCCTGGGGCTCCAGGATTTCCTTGTCGCGCTTCTTGCCATCCACCTCTTCGCGGACGCGCAGGCGCAGCTTGACCTTGAGCGGCACCGAGAAGGTCAGATCCCGCTCCTGGCACTCCTGGACGCTGTACTTGGGCTCCCCGACGGAGTAGGAGACGAACTCGAGGCAGAACATGGCCCGCGAGTCCTCGATCGGGAAGACCGAGTTGAACACCTCCTGGAGGCCGGCGTTGAGACGCTCCTCGGGCGGCACGTCCTTCTGCAGGAAGCGCTCGTACGAGGAGAGCTGGATCGCCAGCAGGTTGGGGATCTCGATGTCGGCGCCGGCCTGCTCCTTCGAGAAGACGCGTTCGGGAAGGGCGGCGACGGAAGTGATGCTTGCGGTTCGAGTCAAGGCTCCTCCACCTCGCTAGGCCTGGGGCAGGCCGCTATCAGGTTGACGGAAAGCACCCCCCGCCGACCCATGCGAAGAGCCGGGCGGCAGGGCCCGGCGCTCGCAGACGTCCGCAAAGGCATCCGACAAGGTTGGCGACATCGACAAGGTGCAGGTCGGGCCCCTGGCGGGCGGGTTGCTGGAACTGAACCGCGCCAGGGGGCGCGCCCGCGAGGCGCGGCCGGTCGAGCAGCGCATCGCCGTCCGCGCGCCCCCGCTGGACACCGGTACGGTCCCCCTGCGCGGGGGCCCTGGAGACCCGGCGGCCGGATCCTTGGCCGTCGTGGCTTTGCCGGTCGGCACGTAGACCATACGCACCCCCAGCGCTACTTGATCTCGACCGTCGCTCCCGCCTCGGTGAGGCGCTTCTTCAGGTCCTCGGCCTCTTCACGCGAGACACTCGTCTTGACCGGCTTGGGGACGCCGTCGACGAGGTCCTTGGCCTCCTTCAGACCGAGGCTGGTGATCTCGCGGACGACCTTGATGACCTGGATCTTCTGCGCGCCGGAGCCCGTCAGGACCACGTCGAATTCGGTCTTCTCCTCGACGACGGCGGCGGCGGCGGCCGGCGCGGCGGCCATTGCCATCATGGGCGCGGCGGCCGTCACGCCGAACTTCTCTTCGATCCCATCGACGAGGGCCTTGACATCGAGCATCGTCGCGGTCTCGAGCCAGGACAGGACATCATCCTTCGTAATCTGGGCCATTGCAGCGAACCTCCCTACCTCATCACTGAAGCCCGCCCTTCACGGCCGCCTGCGCGGCTGGGCCGGCGGGCATGCTTTCGTGGGCTTCCCACACCTGGGTCTCAGACACCCTGGTCTCAGGCCACCCGGTCTCAGGCCACCTGGTCTCCGACAACCTAGTTCCGTACGACCTGGTTCCGTACAACCTGGTTCCGTACAACCTCGGCATCTATCGCACCTCCGCCTCGCTCCAGCCCCAGAAGCTGGGCCACCCGCCGGTTGAGAGGACTTGCGGCGGGCGCCCGAGGCCGAACCTCGGACGGGGGTCTTCCCTACGCGGCGCTGCCCTTCTTCTCGGCGAGCGCGTTCAGCACACCGACCAGATCGCGCAGCGGCGCCGTGACCGCTGAAGCCAGATTCTGCAGCGGTGTCTGCAGCACGCCCATGAGCTGGCCCAAAAGGACGTCTTTCGGGGGCAGCGCGGAAATCGCCTTGGCCTCGGCGGCGTCGAAGACCTTGCCGCCCACCACGCCCATCTTGAGCGCCGGCGCCTTGAAGTCCCTGGCGAAGTCGACCAACACCTTCGCCGGCACGACCTCGTCCACGCGGCTGGTGACCAGCGCGGTGGGGCCCTTGAGGGAGGGCGCCAGATCCGCATAGCCCGTCGCCTCGGCGGCCCGGCGGAGCAAGGTGTTCTTCACCACCTCGATCTGCACATCCGACTTGCGGCAGCGCTTGCGCAGCTCCGACAGAACCTCGACCGTCATGCCCTGGAAGTCGGCCAGGTACACGCTCTTGGCCTCGCGCAGCACCTTCTCCAGGCTGGCGATCGCCTCGATCTTCTCCGTGCGCATCATGGGTGGTTCGCCTTTCTATGCTGACCTGGAAATCCCCGCCCGGGTGGCCCCCACTCCGGCATCTAGGCCGCCGGGGTCATGGCTTCGACCGAGCACAGCTCAACGTCACCGCCAGCCCCGAGGCCTCAGACCTTCGGGACGACCTCCGCAATGTCCAGTCGCACACCGGGCCCCATCGTCGAGGACAGCGTGATGCTGCGCACGTAGGTGCCCTTGGCGGCCGATGGGCGCAGGCGCATCACCTCGCGCATGAACGCGGTGATGTTCTCGGCCAGCTTGTCCGCCGTGAAGGACGCCTTGCCCACCGGGACCTGCAGATTGCCGCCCTTGTCGACCCGGAACTCGATCTTGCCGCCCTTGGCCTCCTGGACCGCCTTGGCGATGTCGAAGGTCACCGTGCCGGTCTTCGGATTGGGCATCAGCCCGCGCGGCCCCAGGACGCGTCCCAGCTTGCCGACCTCCGCCATCATGTCGGGGGTGGCGATGGCGCGGTCGAAGTCGAGGAACCCGCCCTTGACCTTCTCGACCAGATCGTCGGCGCCGGCGATGTCCGCCCCCGCCCCGAGCGCCTCGCTCATCTTCTCGCCCTTGGCAAAGACGGCGATGCGAATCGACTTGCCGGTTCCGTGCGGCAGCACAACCGTGCCGCGCACCATCTGGTCGGCATACTTCGGATCGACGCCCAGGCGCGCCGCCACCTCGATCGTTTCGTCGAATTTCGCCTTGGCGTTCTCCCTGATGAAGGTGACGGCGTCAAGCAGCGACGGACTGCTGCCGATCTTGGCGCGACCTTCGAGGGCCTGCGTGTAGCGCTTCCCGTGCTTCATGTGTCTTTCCTCGGCCCTTCCTGAGGGCCTCCCTCTGTGGCAACCACCGCCCCGCTCCGAGGTTCTGAGACGGGGCTGATCCCCAGGGGCGCCCCGGCGGGCGCCCCGCGAACAGCGACTCAGCCTTCCACCAGGATGCCCATGCTGCGCGCCGTGCCTTCGACCATCCGGATGGCGGCGGCCAGGTCGGCGGCGTTGAGGTCGGCCTCCTTGAGCTTGGCGATCTCTTCAACTTGCTTGCGCGTCACCGTGCCGACCTTGTTGCGGTTCGGCTCGGGCGAGCCCTTGGCCAGGCTCGCCGCCTTCTTGAGCAGCACCGCGGCCGGCGGCGTCTTGGTGACGAAGCTGAAGCTGCGGTCCTTGTACACGGTGATGACCACCGGGATGATGAGACCGGCGTCCTTCTGCGTGCGCGCGTTATACGCCTTGCAGAACTCCATGATGTTGACCTGGTGCGCGCCCAGGGCGGGTCCCACCGGCGGCGCCGGATTGGCGTTGCCGGCCGGCAGTTGAAGCTTGATCGTCGCCACGACTTCCTTAGCCATCGAATCTCTCTCCGTTGGACGCCTGGGGTGGCCAATCCTAGATGCTGGTCACATGCGTCAAGTCGAGCTCCACCGCGGTGGCTCGACCGAAGATCGAAACCATCACCCGCAGCTTGCCGCGCTCGAGGTTGATCTCATCGACGCTGCCGACGAAGTCCGCGAACGGCCCCTGCGTCACTTTGACGCTCTCGCCGACCTTGAAGGGCACCTCGGTGGTGACCTTGCCCACCTCGCGAACCTCCTGGCCGCGAATGCGGCGCACCTCCGCCTCGGTAAGCGCCGTCGGGCGCTTGTCGCCCACGAAATGGGTCACGCCCGGGATGTTCTGGACGAGCGCCCGGGACTCGTCGTCCATCGCCATCTCGACCAGCACGTAGCTGGGGAAGGTCTTGCGCTTGGTGATCTGCTTCTTCCCCGCCTTCATCACCGCGTAGTCCTCGGTGGCGACGAGGATCTCGCCGAAGCGCTCCTGCAGGCGGGCATACTGGATGGCCCGCTCCAGGTTCGCCTTGACCTTGTTCTCGTGTCCCGAGTAGGTGTGGATCACGTACCAGCGCTTCCTGAGCGGCTCCGCCGCCGCCGGCGCTTCGGACTCGGCCGGTTCGCCCGGCTCCGCCACCAGTTGCCCCGGGCCCGCCTCAGGGGCCTCATCCGAGGCCGCATGTGAGGCTGCATCGCCCGCGCCGCCAGCGGGCGGCTCGATCTCCGGCGCCTTCTCCGGCTCGGTCTCCGGCGCGGCGGGGACTGCGGCCTCGATTTCCATCGCGGCCGCGCTTTCGGCCGCTGTCCGGGCGGTTTCGACCGGCATCATCACCTCGGGCGTATCGCTCCCCTCCGCGGGCGGCTCCGGGGCCGCCTGGGCCGGCTCGGCCTCTTCGCGCTCGACCGCGTTCCCGCTTTCCTCATGCTCGGTCACGACGTCACCAAGCCCTCTTCGATCCGTTTCCTCTGCCTGCCCCCGCCCGTTCAGCAACTCGGGGCAGGCGACGCGTCAATCGGCATCCATCGTCAGGTGATCAGATTCATCAGCCCCTGGACGCCTCGGTTCAGGATCAAGTCGATGACCGCGATGACAAACGTGATGATCAGAACGGCGACGATCACCACCCACGTCGACCCCCGCAGCTCCTCGAGGGAGGGCCAGGCGATCTTCTTGGTCTCTACCTTGACCTCCGACAGGAAGGTCCTGATCTTGTCGACTGCTTCCATGGCGACTCCGGGCGACTCGCGCGGTTCGGCCGTGGGGCCGGCCTAACGGGTTTCCTTGTGGATCGTGTGCTTGCGATCCCAAGGGCAGTACTTCTTGTACTCCACCCGGTCCGGATGGAGTCGCTTGTTCTTGCGGGTCGTGTAGTTGCGGCGCTTGCACTCGCTGCAAGCCAGGATGATCAGATCACGCTTCGATGCCATCTCGCTTCAGCCCCTTCCAGGATCTCGGGCGCCAGCGCCCCCTCCCCCGAGTCCGCGGCGGGTCGCGCGCCGGTCGACCGGCGCCGTCCCCGCGCCGGCGCTACTCGAGGATCTCGGTCACCACCCCGGCCCCTACCGTGCGGCCACCCTCGCGAATCGCGAACCGCAACTCCTTCTCCATCGCCACCGGCGTGTGCAGCTCGCCCGTGATCGTCACGTTGTCGCCGGGCATCACCATCTCGCGCCCCTCCGGCAAGTGCACCGCCCCCGTCACATCCGTCGTCCGAAAATAAAACTGCGGCCGATACCCCGTGAAAAACGGCGTGTGCCGACCACCCTCTTCCTTGCTCAAAACGTACACCTCAGCCTTGAACTTCTTGTGCGGCGTGATCGATCCCGTCGCCGCCAACACCATCCCCCGCTCCAAGTCCGCCTTCTCGATGCCCCGCAACAACACCCCAATGTTGTCCCCCGCCTGCCCCTGGTCCAACAGCTTGCGGAACATCTCCACGCCCGTCACCACGCACTCGCGCGTCTCGTGGATCCCCACCCGGTCCACCTTGTCCCCCACCTTCACGATCCCACGCTCCACGCGCCCCGTCCCAACCGTCCCACGACCCGTGATCGAAAAGACGTCCTCGATCGGCATCAAAAACGGCTTGTCCAGATCGCGCACCGGCGTCGGAATGAACGAGTCCACCGCGTCCATCAACTCCTGAATGCACTTCGTCGCCTCGGGATCGCTCGGATTCTGCATCGCCTTGAGCGCGCTGCCCCGAATGATCGGCGTCGTGTCCCCAGGAAACTCATACTTGCTCAACAGCTCCCGAACCTCCAACTCCACCAGGTCCAAGAGCTCGGGGTCGTCCACCATGTCGCACTTGTTCAAAAACACCACGATGTACGGCACGTTCACCTGCCGCGCCAAAAGCACGTGCTCCCGCGTCTGCGGCATCGGACCATCGTCCGCCCCCACCACCAAGATCGTCCCGTCCATCTGCGCCGCGCCCGTCACCATGTTCTTGATGTAGTCCGCGTGTCCCGGACAGTCCACGTGCGCGTAGTGCCGCTGCGACGTCGTATACTCCACGTGCGCCGCGTTGATCGTCACCCCACGCTCCTTCTCCTCCGGAGCATTGTCGATCGAATCAAACGTGCGCACCTCCGAAAGCCCCTTCGTCGCCAAATACATCGTGATCGCGGCCGTCAGCGTGGTCTTGCCGTGATCCACGTGCCCGATCGTCCCGATGTTCACGTGGGGCTTCGTCCGTTCGAATTTTCCCTTAGCCATGCGACCTACTCCTCCTCAAGGTCGAGCGCGACCCTAACCGAGCGCTGTGCGATCCGTCCAGCCCAAGGGCGTGCCGCAGCCCATCCCCAATCCGCCCCGCGCCGGCCGGCGGACGACCATTCCCGCTGAGTCCCTCTGAGCCCGCGAGCAGAATTGAACTGCTGACCTATTGCTTACCATGCAATTGCTCTACCGTCTGAGCTACGCGGGCTTGCCTTCACACCCGTCGGCCTGACGATGCGTCGAACCTGCCTGAGCGGGAAACGGGACTCGAACCCGCGACCCTCAGCTTGGAAGGCTGATGCTCTAGCCAACTGAGCTACTCCCGCTTGAAAAGCCGGGCGACTGCCGCGCGCAATCACAAGGCCCCCGTCCCGATTGCGCTCGTGCAATCGTTGAGTCAATGGCGGGGGAAGGATTCG
Organism: uncultured bacterium; assembly: GCA_964603725.1. Taxonomy (GTDB): domain Bacteria; phylum Eisenbacteria; class RBG-16-71-46; order CAIMUX01; family WJJG01; genus CAZDKK01. Next base: position 21,846 of record CAZRWW010000024.1, on the reverse strand, counting down.
AACCTTCGAAGCCGTTCGGCGACAGATTTACAGTCTGTTCCCTTTGACCACTCGGGAACCCCGCCACACATGCTTTCCAGACCGGTTCCCTTCCAGCAAGCTGGCGAAGGGAGTCGAACCCCCGACCGGCTGATTACAAATCAGCTGCTCTACCACTGAGCTACGCCAGCACGAAGAGCCACCGGGCGGCGGCCTTCCGTGCGACGTGCCTCAGGCTCCCTGCGCCGCCATGCCCGGCTTCCAGCAGAGATCTCCCGCACGGAGAAGCCCTGGAGCAAGGCCGACGTACCTCGCTCAGGCGTCAAAGCCGTAGATACTAGGGACCGGGCGGGCCTTCGTCAAGATGGTTTTTCCCATGGACCTTGGCCGCCGGGGACGCGCGCACCGACCCCCCGGATTCCTCGGCCGCACCGGGAGTTCCTTTAGCGGCCGAGCCCTAGCGCCGGCCGCGGAGCCCTACAGCCCGGCCCGCCGGCAGATCTCCTCCAGCAGGGGACCGAAACCGATCCCCTGGGCGGCCGCCGCCATGGGCAGCAAGCTCAGCGACGTGAGCCCCGGAATCGTGTTGATTTCGAGGCAGTGGGCCTGCGCCCCCGCCGTGAAGCGGAAGTCGACCCGGGCCATGCCGCGGCAGCCCAGGGCCTGGAAGAGGCGCAGGGAGTGCTCCTGCAGCCGGCGGGCCTCGTCGCCCCCCAGGTCGGCCGGCGCCCGGTACTCCGTGCAGCCCTTGGTGTACTTGTTGCGGTAGTCGTAGAAGCCCGCTCTGGGCACAATCTCGACGACCGGCAACGCGCGATCGCCCAGGACCGAGACCGTAAGTTCTCTCCCTGGAATGAATTCCTCGACGAGCACGCGGACCGGCACCCCGGCAGATCGCTCGGTCGCCCCGAGGGCGGCGTGGATCGCGGGCGCCCACTCGGCCGGCTCGCGCACGATGGTCACCCCCACGGAGCTGCCCTCCGCCGCCGGCTTGACGACCACCGGCAGATCGGGGAGCGCGGGAAGGCGCTCGGCGGAAGGCATGCCCGCCTCCGGGTCCAGGGTGATGAGCTGCCAGGGCGGCGTCGGAACCGCGATCGCCTCCATGATCCACTTGGTCAGGGCCTTGTCCATTGCCACCGCGCTCGCCCCCGGCCCCGACCCGGTGTAGGGCATGCCGGCCCCGGCGAGAAGCGCCTGGACGGTGCCGTTCTCCCCCACGCCGCCGTGCAGGGCCAGGAACGCGACCTGGGCCCTGGACTTGACGGACTCGGCCGTCAGGACCAGACGCGCCGCCCACCCGAGGGCCTCCCCGCGGCCGATCCCTCCAATCGCTTCTCCTGAAGCAAGATCCGGGGGGAGCCCACTGGACTCCTCATTCAGGAAGCATCCTTCGGCCAGCTCGTAGGCCCACACCGAGTGGCCCCGCTCGGCGAGCGCCCGGGCGACGGAGCGTCCGGAGGTCAACGAGACCTCCCGCTCCGACGAGAACCCTCCCATGATCAGCCAGACATTCATCCTGTTCGTCGTCTCCGTCTTGTTCACGGCATCCCCCTGAGCGAATCCACCCCCGTGCCGGCGTCGTGCGGTTCATCGCTCCCGCCGGCGCCCGCGCCGTAGGGATCGGCCGCCGCTCCCAGGAGCACGCGATTGTTGGGATTGCGGTCCTCGTTCGCGCTCGTGACCCGGATGGCCGGCAGGTCCTGGACCGGGCACTTGGTTTCGCAGATGCCGCAGCCGATGCACAGGTCGATCGAGACCCGCGGCTGCTTGACCCGCCGCCTTCCGCCCCCCTGGATCGCGACCTCGACTTCCTCGAACCAGATCGCCTTGGGCGAGGTGGGGCAGTGCTCCTCGCAGACGATGCACGTCTTCTGGTACGCGTAGGGCAGGCAACGGCTGGTGTCGAAAGAAGCGAGGCCGATGCGCACCTTCTTCTTCTCCGCCGGCGTCAGGCGCCGGATGGCGCCCGTGGGGCAGACCTGCCCGCACAAGGTGCAGGCATATTCGCAGTAGCCGATGCGCGGATAGAGCCGCGGGCTCCAGAGCCCGGCCAGCCCCGCTTCGAGGAAGGTGGGCTGGAGGCCGTTGGTCAGGCAGACCTTCATGCACTCCCCGCACCGGATGCACAGGTCCAGGAACTCCTCCTCCGGCACGGCCCCCGGGGGCCGGATGAGCGCCGGATTGGGGCGGATGGTGCGTTCGCCCAACGTCATCATCGGCGCAGCCGCCGCGCCGCCCAGCCCGGCCAACAGCACGTGCCGCCGCCGGACCTGGATCCCGGTGAGGATCCCGGGAAGGTGCTCGGGCTCGGGCTCGCGCTCGGGTCCGGGGCCGGGCTCGGGCTCGGGCTCGCGCTCGGGTCCGGGGCCGGGCTCGCGCTCGGGCTCGGGTCCGTAGCCGGGGCGATCCGCGCTCCAACCGGGGCCGCCCCTGCGCCAGCGGGGCCAGGCGAACCCCATGGCGAGCTCGCCGTCCCGGCAGGCCGCGGTGCAGTTGCCGCAGACCACGCACTCCGACGGCCGCCACCCGCCCAGGCGCGCCGGGTCGGCCGCCCCCTGGCAGTCGAAGGTGCAGCGCTGGCACTGGTTGCAGGCGACACCCTGGCGGATGCGGAAGAGCCCCCAGCGCGCCAGGACCCCCAGCAGCGCGCCGAGCGGACACAGGATCCGACACCAGAATCGGTAGCGGATGAAGCTGAGCCCGAGGATGCCCAGAAAGAGCGCCCCCAGGAAGAAGCTCTGCAGGAAGTGCGGCTGCTTGAAGCTCATCAGCGAGCCCTGGAGCGCCTCGTACAGCGGCTCGGTCCACTTCGCGATCCCGAGCGGATTGTGCCGGTAGGCGGCCTCGAAGAGCGGCCGGAGGCCCAGCTCGAGCGCGGGAAAGACGACCAGGCCGACCGAGCGGATCGCGATCGTGAGCGGGTCGAGCACGCCGGTCCACTGCATGCCGAGCGCGGCCGACACGAGCAGGGCCGCGAGCAGGTAGAACTTGATCGTGTGGGAGCGGTGCCAGCGATTCGTCTCGATCACCGACTTGCGCCGGCGCAGCGGGAGCTTCTCGGCCAACTGAATGAGGGTGCCCATGGGGCAGACCCAGCCGCAGAAGAACCGCCCGAAGAGGAAAGACAGCGCGATCGTGATGAGCGCGAGCCACAGCAGCCCCGGGACGACGCCGCGCGACAGCAGCGTGCCCAGGAATGCCAGCGGGTCGATCTCCAGCAGGATCTTGACCGGCAGGCGAATCTCGTCGACGCCGGCGTACTGGGTGCGGGTCAGCAGGTAGAGGAACGCGATCAGGAAGACCGTCTGGCTGGCGATCCGCAGTCGTCGAATCACGTCCATCCCCCGGGCGGGTCGCGTGCGGCCGCCGCGCGATGACCTTCACCGCCCGCGCCGTTCCTCTCGTCGCCCTGCCTGCCGCTTGCCGACCGCCCTACTATAGATTCGTGGCTCGCGGGCCTCACGCGGCTTTTCTGCTCGGGCGGCCGCGCATCGGGATTCGCACGGAGAATTGCAGTTCGCACGCCGTCGGGTCGGCCGTCGGCCCCCGCCGGCGGCGCGGGAAGCCGGGCGTCGCCGTCAGCCCGAGAAAGCCTCGCCCCACCCGCCGCGGCCGGCCGCGCATCGGCCGAGCGCGGCCATCCCGTATCTGGCTTGTCCGAAAGAATTTATGGCCAGACACCCGCCCGCCGCCCGAGCTTCTCCCATCACCGCCCTCCCCACGCCGCGGGGCGGCTGGGGATGCCCCTCCCGCCCGCCGCCCGGCCGAGACCCGGGCACAGCGCTTGCAAGCCCCAGGACGTGAACGACCGCTAGGGGCCCCGCCGGGCTGCCGCGACTCACCCGCGGGGGCTGCCACAGCGACCGTGACACTGGACCAGGGGGACAGCATGGGGCTCAGCGTGCGCCGGCATCTCGCGCGACACCCTCGCCAGGCTCGCGGCGGGAGCCAGGCTCCGGTCCCGGCGAATCAGCGCGCTCTGGCCGCAGAGCCCGCCGGCTTCAAGAAGGCCGATCTCCACCTGCACTCGAGCTTCTCGGCCGACGTGCCCGACCTGCCCGAACTCTCCCCCCGGGCTCTGTACGACAGGGCCGTCGGCCTCGGCATGGACTACTTCACCCTGACGGACCACGACACCATGAAGGGCGTGCGCGCCCTGACCCAGGAGCTCGAGCGCGAGTTCGGGCGGCAGCCGCCGATCCCGCTGGTCCCGGGGGTGGAGCTCAAGGTGCGCGATCCCTTGATCGGCCACACCGTGCACATCAACGTGCTCAACTTGAACACGCGCCAGTTGCGCGAGCTTGGCCGCCGGCGCCGGAGCATGAGCTCATTCCTGGCCTACTGCCGCGAGCAGCGGTTGTACCACGCGTACAACCACCCCTTCTGGTTCGAGCGCCGCGAGCGCCCGCGCCTGGAGAAGGTGCTCGCGTTGATCGCCGAGTTTCCTGTCGTGGAACTGAACGCCGGACGGATCCCGGAAGTGAACCGGCGCACGGCCCGCCTGGCTCAGCGCCAGGGACGGCATCTGGTCGCCAACTCCGACTCCCACACCGGACAGGTCGGCAAGGCCTACACCATGGCGCCGGGCGAGACGCCCGCCGAGTTCCTGGAGAACGTGCTGCGCGGCCACTCGCAGGCGGTGCCCAGACACCTCGTCATGCGCGGCTTCATGGCCGAGATCATGCAGCTCATCGATCTCGTTTGCCTGGATCGCCCCTACAGCGGCTTCAAGCGCACGCTGCTGAAACAGGCCCCCGCCGCTCGGGCGCTGGCCCGGTTGCTCCTCGGCCTGCGGCGCCTCATGGGCCCGCGGGTGTTCCGCGGCACGGTCCGCGTCCTGATGCACGCCCTCTCCCACGCGCCCGCTTTAGCCTACATCGTCAGCCAGCGTCTGATGGATGTCCGCGTCGGGCGGGCGGAAGCGACCCTGCGGGTCGTCCCCGCGACGAACAACGGCGAGCCAAGCGCTCCGCTCCTGCGCAGCGCCTAGCGGGTGACCACCAGCCGCGCGACGTCCGCCTGTCCGCCGCCTCCGGCCCTGATGAAGTAGATTCCCGGGCCGATACCTTCGAGCCCGAGGCCGACCGTGATCTCGCCCGCTGTCCTCGCGGTGCCGCGCCGTTCGCGGAGCGTCCTTCCGAGCACGTCGTACAGACCCACCTGGTAGTCGCCCGCCGCTGGCGAGTGCAAGAGCACCTGGGCTCGGTCGCGGGCCGGATTGGGATGGACGTCGAGGAACCATTGCCGCGCCGGCGCGGCCGCGGTTTCCTCCTGCGCCCCGCTGCTCGGGAGCGGCTCGGCCAAGGACGCCAGCACGGCGATGGCCGCCTGGGCGCAGCGCGTGCCGAAGGGGAAGTAGCTCAGGTAGTTGACCAGGCGATCGTTGACCGTGTGATAGTGAGGGTTGCTGGAGATGCCGCGCTCGGAGGACTGCACGGCCGCGTAGCCGTTCACCCAGAACGGATAGTGGTCGCTGTAGGCCGCGTTGGGGTTGTAGTTGATCTCGACGTCGAGCTCCGGGATGTAGGCGGCCGCCGCGTCTTCGAGCGCCTGGGCCAACGACTGGGACTGCGTGTTGTAGTAGATCCTGAGCGTCTGCAGCCCTGGCGGACCATAGAGGATCATGTCGGTGTTGATCACGCCCAGGATGTTCTCACCCGCGGCGGCGGCCTGGCCAGCGTAGTAGGTGCTGCCGCACAGCCCCTGCTCCTCGGCCCCGAAGCAGACGAACCGGATCGTGTAGCGGAAGTCGAGATTCGCCATCACGCGCGCCGCCTCGAGGACGACCGCCGAGCCGCTGGCGTTGTCATCGCCACCCGGGGCGATCGGCTCCGGCTGCCACGGCGCGCCCGCGGTGGAATCGAGATGGCCGCAGACGATGTAGATCTGGTCGGGGTACTCCGAGCCGACCTTCTCGCCGATCACGTTCCAGCACAGGAATGGATCCCCGTACCAGGGCTGGGTGACGTATTCCTGGAGGACCGTGTCGAGGCCGTAGGCCATGAACGCGGCGCGAACGTTGCTGCACGCGTGCGCGTAACCGGCCGTGCGCGCGTTGCGCGTGACGAGATTCTCGAGATCCTGGATGGCGTTCTGGAACTCCGCCTCGGCCACCGCCGCCACGATCTCGGCCACGAGCGGGTCTCGGTCCCGGAGTCCCGGCACCTGGGGCCCCGCCGCCGGAGGGGTCAGCGCGCGCAGCGGCGTGACGGCGCGGATGCCCTCGAGCGTGAAGTCGGCCGGCGGATCCCCGGCGCGGCGCACGAGCAGGTAGTCCCCGCGCGCGAAGACGATGCGCCCGAGCTGCCGCGCTCGCTCCCGGCCCACCGGGGAGATCGTCCAGACATTGAGGTAGGCTCCCTCGGCCTGCTCCGCGCAGTCGAGGACGCGCCCCGTCGCGGGCAGCTCCGTGGCGCCGGCCGGAGCGACGACGATGAGGAAGTCCTCACCGATGCAGGCGAACGCGGCGCCGGCGACCCACGGCTCCCGGGCCACGGCGCGGTAGTCGGCCTCGACGAGCACGAGGCAGTCATCACCGGCCGCCTGGCCCGTGAGGAGTCCGGGCAGCGCCAGGAGCGGAATCATCATCAGGAACATCAAGGCTCTGAGCATCGCGACCCCCTGGGGTTGCAAGGAGAAGGACATCCCGGCGAGACGACGGGCAGACAGCCGAGCACCTGAAGAGAGCATAGTGGGGCGGGCGAGTGCTGGCAAGCAGCCGTGACTTGCCCCCGTGATCTGCCGTGGGGTCTTGATCCCCTGCGCCGCGGCCCCTAGAGTGCCCGGACATCGCCCACCAGAAGCCAAGGGAGAGGCACGGCCATGACAAGCCCGAAGAAGCTGCTCGCGCTACAGGCGCTGGCCGCCGCGGTGGCCCTCGCGGCTCCGCCGGACGCGGCCGCTCAGGCCGCCGGTGCCGGCCCCGCGGCTCCGGCAAGCTCCGGAGTCGCGCACGCGGTCTTCCACCGTTACGTCGATCAGACCGAGGGGGCGTTTCTGGTGCTCCTCCCCGCGGGTTGGCAGGTTCGGGGCGGCATGGTGCGGGTCGATCCGCTCACCGCTCCCGGGGGCGTGGGCAACGCCATCGACGCCAAGATCGACTTCACCATGATGCGCGAGCCCGAGGGCCGGGTCATGATCCGCTGGCTGCCCAAGATCACCTACGCCCAGCCCTCCCCCTACAACGCCATGCTGGGCGGCAACTGGAACGGCATGCCCATCGTGGCGATGCCGCGCGCCGCGGATTACTTGACGCAGATGCTCTTCCCGCAGCTCCGGCCGGGCGCGCGCAACGTGCGCGTGCTGGAGCGGCAGGATCGCCCCGACGTCGTGGCCGGGCTCCAGCAGATGCCGGTCGCCCAGACCACGCGCCAGCAGGGCGGCCAGTACATCGCCGAGGCCGTCACGGTCACAGTCGGCTACGAGGAAGCCGGTGTCCCGTATCGCGAGATCCTCTTCGTGGCGCTCGAGGGCTTCAACCTGATGGGCGTCGCCCTGTGGGCGAACCCCTTCACCATCGTGGCCCGTGCTCCTGAGCAGGAGTATGAGGCTTACAGCCCGGTGGCGCGCACCGTGATCAACTCCTTCGCCCTCAATCCCCAGTGGCTGCAGGCCGAGATGCAGGGCCAGATCCAGCGCGGGCAGATCGTGCAAAACACGCTGCGCGACATCGCTCGCATCGACGCCGAGATCGCCCAGGGCCGCTCGCAGACGATGGCCCAGATCAACAACGAGCAGTACCTCACTCTCACCAACCAGGAGCGATACGTCAATCCCCACACTGGCCAGGAGGAGCTGGGCTCGAACGAGTGGAAGTACCGGTGGGAGAACAGCTCCGGCGAGATCATCTACACCAACCATGGCGACTGGGACCCGAACATCGATCCGAACTTGCACGTCTCGGGCTACAAGCGCTCGCCGGTCAAGCCTCGCTAGCCGCGGGGGCGCACTGCCGCGAGACCGGTCGACATGACCCAGGAGAGCGTACCCAGAGGAGCGTACCCAGGGGAGCGTACCCAGAGGAGTGCGATGGAGATCGGCATCGTGGGCCTGCCCCAGGCAGGCAAGCGCACCTTGTTCAAGCTGCTCACCGGACAGGATGTTCCCGAGACACGCAAGCCCGGGGAGATCGTGCGCGGCGTCGCCCGCGTGCAAGACCCGCGCGTCGATGAGCTCGCGCGCATCTGCCGGCCCCGCAAGGTCACCTATGCCGAGAACGTCTTTGTGCTCTGCCCCGATGTCGTCGATGGCCCCGGCCAGCGCGGCTGGCTGGATGCCGCGCGCCGCTGTGATCTGCTGTGCCTGGTCGTGCGCGCCTTCCCCGCCGAGGGGGTCTACCATCCGCACGGCTCGGTCGACGCCGCCCGCGACCGGTCCGAGATCGAGACCGAGTTGATCCTGGCCGATCTGGAGCTCGTGCTCAACCGCCTGCTGCGCATCCAGAAGGAAACGCGCGGGGGGCAGCGCCCGGCCGGCGGGACCGAGGAGCGGGCGCTGAAGAAGGCCGAGGCGGCCCTCGAGGAGAGCCGTCCGCTCACGACGGCGGCGTGGGGCGACGAGGAGCGCGCGGCGCTCCGCGGTCTGGGCTTCGTCACCCTGCAGCCGCGGCTGTGGGCCTACAACGTGGGCGAGAGCGATCTGGTCCGGGATTTCGGATCCGACGTGTTCACCGTGTCCTGCCGGATCGAGCAGGAGATCGCGGCCGTCGAGCGCGCCGACGACCGCGCGGAGTTCCTGGCCGACCTCGGCCTGGAGTCGGCCGGCTTGGAGCGGGTCAATCGCGCCGCCTACGCCGCGCTGGGCCTGATGTCCTTCTACACGATCGGCCCCGACGAGGTGCGCGCCTGGACGATCCGCCGCGGCTCGTCGGCCCCGCGCGCGGGGGGCAAGATCCACAGCGACATCGAACGCGGGTTCATCCGCGTGGAAGTCATCGCCTACGACGACCTGATCGCGGCCGGCGGCGAGAAGGAAGCCAAGGCCGCCGGAAGAGTCCAGAGCCGCGGCCGGGAGTACGTGCTCCAGGACGGCGACATCTGCCACTTCCTCTTCTCGGTGTGAGCGCGCGCCGGACCGGCCGGCCGCGGGTGGTATCGATCTTCGCGCCGATGCAGGCGAGGCCGGCGGACCCGCGGCCCGCCGGCCCCATGCCCCTCTGCCCCGAACCGCGCCGCCCCCGGGGCCTCGCCCGTGGCTCGCCCCGCGTCGCGGGCGGCGCCGCTTCGTGCCGCCCCTATCGCACCACGGTCAAGGTCTGTGTCGCGTGCTCGTCGCCCGCCGACAGACGGCAGAAGTAGCTCCCGGCCGCGACGGGCACGCCGTTTTGATCACGCCCATCCCAGACCGCCGCGTTCTCGCCGGCCGCGTAGAAGCCCTGGGCTAACACGCGCACGAGGCGCCCCGCGGCATCGTAAACGGCCAGCGACACGCGACCCTCGCGCGGGAGCGCGAAGCGCACGACCGTTGTGGCGGCCCCGCCGCCCGCCAGAGCGACCGGATTGGGTCGCGCGGCCTGGAGCACCGGCCGGAGCACCCTCACGGCGCCGTCGCCGGCGGCCGCCGGCGCGGCCGTCGTGACCTTGACGTCATCGATGTACCAGCCCTCGCGCGCGACCGAGCCATCCGACCCGAACGCCCAGCGCAGCTGGACCGCGCCCGCGAAGGCCGCCAGGTCGACCGTGACTTCGCGCCAGTCGTGCGTGCCCGACCAGACCTGCGTCTCGGCCGGGAACGGCCCGGGCGTGCCGCCCGCGCGAATCCGGTAGTTGTAGCCCCCGGCCGGCGTGAGCACCTGCCAGCTCGCGCCGCCGTTGGTCGAGATCTCGAGCAGGCCGCCGTCGTAGCAGTAGGTCGGGTAAGCGGGGCTCACCTCGGCATCCATCCAGTGCCAGAAGCTCAAGGTCGAGCCGGCCGGCAGATCGAAGGTGGCCGTCTCGAGGCAGGCGTGGAGCAGATTGCCGTACTGGCTCGAGCCGGCGCCGCCGCACTTCCAGCTCGTCGTGCCGGCCACCGTGTGATTGCGGTAGGTCTCGAGGTGCCACTGGTCGATCCACGCCCCCCCGGGAGGCGCATAGTGGTTCCAGGCGGCGCCGCCCGCCTCCATGGCGTCCGCGAAGATCTGACCCACCGTGAAGACGATCGGCACCATGCCGGCGTACCAGCCGGGTCCGGACAGCTCGAGCCGCAGATAGTGCGTGTAGTCCGCGGGGCACCCGGGCGAGATCGCGACCTCGAAGCCGTCCGCGACCACGCTCTGGCCCACCCCCAGCACGCCCAGCGCATGTGGGGCGGGATCGGGAGCGAAGTACGAGCAGCCCGTGCCCAGCACGGCCGTCAAGTCCGGCGCCGGCGCCCCGCCGGTGTTCTGGACGCCCAGCGTGAGCGCGACCTCCTCGCCGGGGTCGGGGATGCCGTTGCCGTTGCCTCCCAGCTCGTCGTCGATGGCGAGGATGCTCACGAAGTACTGCGGCGCCCGCGCGGCTAGGGCCAGCGGCAGCGAACCGGGGTCCTCGCTCACCACCAGCGAGAAGCCGAGGTTCTCGAGGTCGGGCACGCTGTGGGTGACATGGAAGACGAAGGGCTGCGCGTTGCTCACCGTCTCCCCGGACGGAATCAGACCGTACTGCGCGCTGCCGACCATCAGGCCGATGTAGGGGGACGCGGTCGCCAGCGAGCCGACCACGTTCACGCCGTCGTCCTGGCCCATGTTGCGGAGCGCCACCGTCAGCTCGATCGTCTCGTTGTACTCGATCACGCCGTTGCCGTTGCCGTGCGAGGCGCCGGCGTTGTCGTCATCGACCACCACACCGGCGAGGGTGAGATAGACGCCCTCCAGATTGCCCAGGAGGTTGGTCATGGCGCCGAACTCGGGCGGCGTGCTGCTGTACTGCGGATCCTCGGGCTGCACGTCGTGGTCGCGCGCGTAGATGAAGGCCTCCTCCATCGAGACGATCTGGTCGTCGTTGGTGTCGGCGTCGACTGGAACGCCGTAGGGGTCGGCCCAGTTGACCGCCGAGATCCAGTCGTAGACGAACTCATCGTAGATCAGACCCGACATGGCATAGGAATACTGGTCCCAGCGGGCGGCGGTGGCGATCACGCGCCCCTCGCCCTGGAGGTCGTCGATCATGCCGCCGCTGAAGCACTGCTCGAAGCAGCAGAGCACCGTCTGGCAGGGCAGGGCATCGACGAAGGCCGCCAGCTGATCGTCGCGCATCTCTTCCCAGTTCCAGAGGTTGAGATAGCAGTCCCAGCCGCTCTCCTGACCGCCGTGGTCGGTGGTGAAGATGAAAAGCTGGTCCGACGCGGTCAGGACCGTGTTCAGCTCGCTGAAGACCTGTGAGATGTACTGCATGGTGGCCGGGTACTGGATGTCCGGATCGCCGTCGCCGTCGAGGTCGGCCGGCGAGTTGGTGCCGTTGGAGCGATCGGGTGCCGGATCCAGCCCGTCGGAGATGCAGACGTAGATGTTCTCGTCCGGGTACTCGTAGTAGTTGGTCAATGTCGTGTAGATGAAGGCGCAGTCGTTCCAGTAGCGGATGTGGTTGTTGCTGGAGTTTGCGCCACCGCTGATGATGAAGGCGAAGGCTCGACCCCGGTGCTGCTGCGCCTGGCGAGGCAGCTCGGCCAGGCGCTGCTTGAAGGCCGCCAGCGCCTTCTCCGATTCGCCCGGCAGCGGGTTGTCGCGACCGGCGGTGATCTCCTCGAGCTCAGCCTGCCAGCGGGGCGGGACCATGGCCTCGAACTGCGACACCGCGCCGGTCTCGCCGTCGATGAAGACGTAGGTGCAGGGATGCTCCCAGTTCGCCATGGGAATGCGGTCGATGAAGAGGAACCAGCCCGCCGACGGCGCCGTGAAGACATCGCGCTTCCACGAGGCGACGGTCGTGCCCGCCTCGATCGCGGACGGGTAGACGAAGAGACGCACGCCGTCGGTGCTGCCCTGCAGCACCAGCTCGGTCGTGATCGTCACGGCGTCCCTCTGTGAGACGCCGGCCCCGGCGACGCCGGCGCCCAGCACGAGCGCCGCCGTCAGCAGGCCCAGCATGGCCTGAAGGCCGAGTCGCGTGCGTCCATGAAGCCTGACGTGAGGATCCATTGATGCCCCCCCTCTCCCTGTGTGGTGACCCCCGAGTGCGGCCCCGCCCCGGCCCCCCGGTCTGAAGCGGGAACCCGTGCCGGTGCCTGTGACGCCGGCGGACAAGATCTTGCCCGGTCGGCGCCACCTTCGATTATACCACCTCCTCACGGGCGGTCGGGAGAGGCGCCGGCGCCCGGCCCCCCGGGGGGGGCGCCACCGGCCACCGTTTGACAGCGGCCGCGGCGACCCGCGATACTCCCGGCAACCGAACGGGGGCACCATGCCGAACATCTTCGCCTTCACGCGCACCAGCACCTCGATCGAGCCGATGGGCGTGATCGAGATCCGCTTCAGCCAGTGGAGCGCGCTGGAAGTCCCGGTGGACATCTGCCTCTACGAGACGGACATCCGCTCCTTCGAGCGCAACGCCCGGCTGGGCTCGGTCAGCGAACGCACGACCGGCGCGGTGGGCACCTACCTGGGCAAGATCGCCTGCGCGCGGATCACCGGCACGCGCTCGCGGCTCTACTGCGAGTCGCCGGAGCAGGTTGACGATGGGTGCGGCACCATCCGGCCGATCCCCTTCCGGGTGCGGGTCCCCAGCGGCTCGGCGGACGACGATGCGCGTGAGTTCCTCTTTCGCGTGCGCGGCGAGGAGGAGGCCCGCTTCGAGATCCTGGTGCAGATCGCCGACCGCACCACGGGGACGGTCCTGGCGCCCACGGGCAACACCTCCATGGTCGCCGGCCTGCGGGGCATCGTAATGCCGCGCCTCCTGCAGATCGTGCAGCCCTACTTCCGCCCCGAATGGCAGCCGCCCGAGCCCTGTTGCGAGGCGGCCAGCCAGGCGATGGTGGACGAATGCGTGAGCTACATTCGCACCGGCATCGATCAAGCCACCTGGGAGATGCCAAACATCGTCGGGGAAGACCTGTACCGGTCCGCGACCGGGGGGACGGACGAGTCGTGGGTCCGGGACGTGGTGGAGCATCTGACCGGCTCCCCGTACCTGCGCGCCCAGACGCCCTACGGCGGCGGCGCCGACGGGTGGCGCGACCACCTGCGGTCGACGGGCCACCATCCGGTGTGCAACGTGTGCGACCAGCTCAGCGGCATGATCCAGTGGCGGCGGGGCGCCGAGGCGCGCTATGTCGACCTGGGCATCGTCCGGCACATGGAGCACTACCGCAGCTCGGGCGCCGTTCTATACGACAGCTACGACGAGGCGCTGAGTCACGCCGCGGAGTGGGCGCGCTCCGGCGCCACGATCTTCCTCGAGAGCCGCCCCCCCGGTAGGGACACGGGGGCCGATTCGCCGCGGCACGAGACGACCATCCTGCGCGCCAAGGGCTCGGGCGACGATCTGCGCGTGCAGCTCTTCGACTACGGGGGCAATCTCTCCGGCTTCGGGGCCGGACGCGGCTACGCCGGCACGCTGACCCCGGTCGCGCAGGAGTCGGGCTGGCTGTCGCCCGCGAACGCCATCGGCCTGCTGGGGCAAGAGCGATTCATGGGCGTGGGCTGGCGGCCCTATAGCGAGGATGCCACGCGGCGTTTCCAGGACCCCGTCGGGAACGTCACGTTGACCCTGACGAGCGTGGACGACGGCTCGGAGCTGCGGCGCCTGAGCCGGAGCGACCTGCACGGCAGCTCGAGCGGCAGCGGCCCGCAGACGATCCTGCCCCTGACGCACTACCTGTGCGCCCTGAGCGGCATGCCGCACGCGGATGTCATCAAGGCCAGCTTTCGGGTCGAGAGCGTCGAGGCCTTCACCCCGCCCGCGGGGAGGGTCACGACACTCGTCGATATCGAGACCGATGCCACAGGGTCGGTGCAAGCGGTGTCGCGGACGCGGGACAACGCGGGGTAGCCCGCCGCCGGTCGACGCGTCGCGGGCGGTGAGACATCGCGAGGAAGGGCCATGACCAGGGACTCCGGCGAGACCTCGGGCGCCTCCGGCAGCGCGGGCGGCGGCACCGACAGCGCCTCCGCCGCCGGCGGCGGGAGCCAAGACAGCCATGTCGTCAGCGCGCGCAGGATCGAAGCCGAGGGGATCGAGGTGGCCAGCGGCCGGGCCCACCGGATCGAGATCCTCCCGATGGGGACGATCCACGTGCGCTTGATGGACTGGGCGGCTCAGGAACCGGCCGCCGGCGTCGCCTACACGATCCGCAACGTCGATGGCGGGAACCTGACCGGCGAGACGGACGACGACGGCGTCTTGCGGCACGAGGACGTCACCGCCGGCTACTATGTGCTCGAGGTCGAGGATCAACACGCCACGGTCTTCACCGTGCCGGACCCGGACGAGCCCGAGATCGTCAGACTCGTCCTGCGCGACCCGCCGGACGCCGATGAGGAGGAGGGGCTGCAGCTCGGCCCCGACGAGGACGTGCAGGGCGAAGGCGCCGGCCAGAACGACGGACCTGGCTTGAACGCGGAGGAAGCGAGCCCATGGCCACCCAGCAATTCATCCCCGTGAAGCGCCAGAGCATCGTCGACGGGTCCTGGTTCGATCTGGCGCGCCACCACTGGTCGCGCGGCCAGGTCGGGCTGCTCGAGATCGAGCCCGAGCCGAGCGACGACCCCGACTTGCGCGCGGCGGTCGAGACCATGATCCGGTCCAACGGCTCCTACCAGGACGGCGATCGCGTGGTCGTCCACGCCCGTCCGGCCGGGCTGGCCATGGGCTGTGAAACGGCGCATCTGCTGCGTGAGCGGGACATGGACGCGCGCGTGATCCTCGGCCTGAGCTCGCTCGCGCGCGAGGTTCACGGGTTGCTGGAAGCCGTCTACGGCCCTGGGACCGATTTCGCCAAGGCGGCGCTCGAGCCGCTGGACGCGATCTTCGCCGGCTACCGCGAGCTGCTGGCGCCGATCGAGCGCGAGGGGCGGGCCCACTGGGTCGTCACGATCGGGACCGCTCCCGACCCGGACCCGGCCGACGTGCCGGCGCTCGACCTCTTCACGCGCGTGGCCGGCCGCGCCCTGGCCCCGCTGGGGGCGCTGCGCAACGACGGCCGCATCCGCTCGCACGACATCTGGCTCACGCCCGGCCAGCTCGACGTGGACCGCCTGAACGAGGACCTGCCGCGAGAGCGCCACTGGAGCCTCGACGAATGGCGCCGGCTCATCTTCCGCGCCATGGCGGTGCCGGCCGAGGAGCTGCAGGAGCTGGCGCTGGCCATCGACGGCGTGCGCCTGACGGTGCAGGCGTCGCTCGAGGGCGGACACCTGCGCTACCAGCGCGCCGACGGCACCGACTTCACCTACAGCGTCGCGGGCCGTCCGGTCATCCTCGACTGCGGCCGCGTCGGGGACAACGCGCTGGGAGGCACGACCGCCTTCGGCTCCGTCATCACCAACCAGCCCACGACGGAAGTCTTCGTCGCGCCGCTCGAGGATTCGCTTGACGGCGTGATCGTCTACACGATTCCCGAGCGGACGGTGCATGGCGTCATCCGGGCGCCCTACCGCATCGAGGTGCGCGCGGGCCGCGTGACCAGCGTGGAGGCCCCGGACGACGAGAGCCGGAAGATCCTGCGTCATTACACGGGACTCGATCCCTACGACGGCCAGCCCCTGGCGGGTGAAGAGGCCGAGGCCTTCGACCTGCGCCGCGTCATCGCCGAGATGGCGATCGCGGGGTTCAATCCGGCGATGATCCCAGAGATCCGCAGCGGTCGGCTGCGCCCCGTGACCGGACTGGTCCTGACCGATGAGAAGCTGGGCGATCATCAGGCCTTCGGCTCGAACGACCAGTTCAAGGGGCGGACGCCCTCGTCGCACGGCGATCACCACGTCGAGCACACCGACTTCGTGGGCAGCATCGAGCGATCGATCACGCGCGTGGTCTATGCCGAGGGCCCGGAGGCAAACTCCGCGCGGGTCATCCCGTAGGCGCGGCCGCAGCGCGGGCAGCGCACCTCGACGCGCGGCTCGCCCTTGAAGAGCTCCTCCTCGCGGCCGGCGAACAACCCCCGCACGATCCGGTGGACGCGCTGCGCGTCGCACTGGCAGCCGAAGGCGACGACGCGCTCATCCAGCGCGAGCAGCTCGGGGTCGGTGCACAGGACCACGGCCTCGGACGGCGTGACGCCCTTGATCCACTCCACGTCGATGTCCGGCAGGGCGCTCAACATGACGAAGGTGTCGTTGTCGAAGCTGAAGAACCGCGCCGGCCACTGTTCCGACTGGTCGAAGTACTGCTCGAAGATGGCGAGCATGTCGAAGCCCTTGACGACGATGCTGCTGAGCTGCGGTTTGCCCATGTTGCGCACGCTCTGCACGAAGATGCGGTTGTGATCCACCGTGGCGACATTCTCGAGGAAATAGCGGCCGACGACGCGGCCCGTGCGGGCATCGGCGGTGATGAAGGCGTTGAGCGGGGGCTCGGCGAAGTTGATCGTCCAGGCGGTGTTCTCGTCGAGCGCGCGGAAGGTGATGTACAATCCCGCCGCGGCGAGTCCCTGCAGCATGAGCCGCAGCACCAGGCCGGTCGGCTCGCCGACCCATCGCCGTGAGTGCTCCAGGTAGTCCTCGAACAGCGGGGTGAATGAGGCGCGGGCGATGAGCAGCTCGCGACTGCGAAGCATGAAGCGTTCGACGCAGACCGGGCGGGGCACGGGCCGCCTCCTTCCCCACGGGCCGGGCGGACGTCCCGGCTGTGTCCACCACCGGGAATGGCGGCCGGGCGGCGCGAGCCGCTCCGGCCGGCGCAGGCCAGAGGATATAGGACGCGGGCGGGCCGGCGCAACGACCTGCCCGGAGCGGGCCGCGGGCCGACACCAGGCCTTGCCAGACGGCGACCTCATCCTGGACAATCGCGCCCGATGATCTGGACCGCCAGCACAAGCCGATCGAGATCCCCACGGGGCATCGGCCGGGGGCGCGCACGATGACCGAGTTCTTGGGAGCGGCCCGCTGCAGCCGGTTCTGCGCCGGCCGCGGCGCGAGCCAGCGGACCTTCCTCCTGCTGGGCGGCGTCCTCGCGGCCTCGATCCTCGGCGCGGCCGCCGGCCTCTGTGGCTGCCAGCCCGCGGAGCAGGGCCCGACGGCCGAGAAGTACGTCGAGACCCGTGACCTCATGGGCACGTGGGCGACCGTCACACTCATCACCGGCAGCGGCCAGCGCGCGGTCGCCGCCTCCGAGGCCGCCTTCGCCGCGCTCGACAGCGTCGCCGCGCTCATGAATCCTCGCTGGGAGACGAGCGAGATCCATGCCCTGAACGAGCGCGGCGCTCGCGAGCCCGTCCACCTGAGCCCGGCGACCCTCACGGTGCTCGAGCAGTCGCTGCGGATGGCCGCCCTGAGCGACGGCGCGTTCGACGTAACGGTGGGACCGTTGATCGCGCTCTGGCAGGAGCACGGTCGCCAGGGGACCCTGCCCCGCGATGAAGAGCTCGCCGCCGCCCTCGCCCTGGTGGGCCCGGACAAGATCGGCCTCGATCCGGCCGCCGCCACGGCCGTGCTGCGCCGGCCGGGCGCGAGCGTCGATCTCGGCGGCATCGCCAAGGGCTATGCGATCGACCGGGCGATCGAGGCGATCCGGCGCGCGGGGGTCGCGAGCGGGATCGTGGAGGTCGGCGGCGATCTGCGCTGCATCGGGGCCATCCCTGCCGGCCTGATCGGCCGCGACGCCAGCCTGCCGATGCGCACGATGCGCAACCGGCCGGCCAAGCCGCGGCCGGAAGGCGCGGGCGCCGACGGGCGGCCCGCGGTGTTCCAGGGATTGAGACGCTCGGAGGCGGCCCCGCTGGCCGATCCGCGCCCGTGGCCCCTGGGCCTGCAAGACCCCTTCGCCGAGCGCATCATGGGGCGCATCCGGGTCGCCGACGCGGCCGTCGCCACCTCCGGGCACTACCGGCGCTTCGTGTCCATCGGGGGACAGCGCTTCTCGCACATCCTGGATCCGCGCACGGGCCGGCCAGTGGAGGATCCGGCCAGCGTCACCGTGGTCGCCGGCACCGCCCTGCTGGCCGACGGTCTGGCGACCGCCATCACCGTGTTGGGCCTGGAGCGGGGGCTGGCGCTGGCCGAGTCGCTCCCGGATGTGGAAGCCCTGATCGTTGCCGGCAGCTCGGAGAACCCGCGGCAAGCCGCGACGTCCGGCTTCCCGGCGCTGGAAACGGTGCCATGAGCGCCGCGCATGATCCTCACGCGCCCCTCATGGGAATCGAACACCAGGCAAGGAGGCTCTCCGCATTCTGGAGGGTTTTGGCGGCGCGCGGGCCCGGACCGCGAGGAGGCGAAGCTCGCCGCGGCGCCCCAGGCCGCGGCCGCCGAAGTGTCTGAGACGGCAAAGCCGGCGGAGAAGTGCCATGGCCACCACACACGTCCTGGTCGTCGAGGATGACGAGGACATCCAGCAGCTGGTCGAGTACAACCTGCTCAAGGAGGGCTTCAAGGTCTCCGTGGCCGACAGCGGCGAAGAGGGGCTGCGCTTGGCGCGTTCCGAGCGTCCGGACCTGCTGCTCCTCGATCTGATGCTGCCGGGCATGGACGGTCTGGAGGTCTGCCGGACCCTGAAGCGCGACCCGGGCGCCGCCGGCCTGGCGGTCATCATGCTCACCGCCAAGGGCGAGGAAGTGGACATCGTCACCGGGCTCGAGCTGGGGGCCGACGACTACATCACCAAGCCGTTCAGCCCCAAGGTGCTGCTCGCCCGTGTGCGGGCCGTGCTGCGCCGGCGCGGCCGACCCGCGCGAGAGAAGAGCGCGATCATCCGCGTCCATGGCATAGCGATCGACCCCGGACGACATGAAGTGCGGGTGGGCGATGAACCGGTCGACCTGACCTTCACCGAGTTTCGGCTGCTGCAACTGCTGGCCGCCCGGCCGGGATGGGTCTTCACGCGCTATCAGATCGTCAACGCCATCCGCGGTGAGGACTACGTCGTCACCGATCGTTCGGTGGACGTGCAGGTCGTTGGGCTGCGCAAGAAGCTCGGGGCCGCCGGCGCGTACATCGAGACGGTGCGCGGCGTGGGCTACCGCCTCAAGGATGTCCAGTGAGACGCCGCCGAATCGTCTATCAGATCTTTCCTTCGTACCTCATCGTGACGTTCCTGGCCTTGCTGGCCCTCGCCTGGTTCGCCTCCAGCGCCGTCCAGCGGTTCTTCACCGATCAGATCCAGCGCGATCTGGCGGCGCGCGCCCTCCTCGTGCGAGACCAGATCGGCCGGCAGATAGCGCTCGACGACCTGGCGAAGCTCGACGCGCTCGCCAAGCGGCTGGGCCATCAGACCGCGACCCGCATCACCGTGGTGCTGGCCGACGGCCGCGTGGCGGGCGACTCCGACGAGGCGCCCGATCGCATGGAGCCCCACACCGGGCGCGGCCGCCCGGAGATCGCCGCGGCCTTCGCCGGCCGGACGGGCCAGGCCATCCGCTACAGCAACACCGTGGAGCGCACGATGGTCTACGTCGCCCTACCGATCCTGGGCGACTCCGGAGCATCGCCGCCGGGCGTGGTGCGCCTCGCCGTGCCCCTCACCGCGGTTCACGAGGCCATGCACAGCCTCCGGTCGCAGATCGCGCTGGCGGCCGTCGCGGCGGCGGTTCTGTCGGCCGTGGCCAGCCTGCTGATCGCCCGGCGCTTGAGCCGCCCGCTCGAGGAGCTGCGGGCCGGCGCCGAGGCCTTCGCGCGCGGCGACCTCGGCCACCGGCTGCCCGGCGCCGGAATCGCCGAGATCGATAGCCTGGCCGGATCGATGAGCCGCATGGCGGCCGAGCTGGACGAGCACATTCGCGAGATCACGCGGCAACGCAACGAGCAGGAGGCCATTTTACGCAGCATGGCGGAGGGCGTGCTGGCCGTGGACACCGCCGGCCGCGTGGTCAGCGTCAATGCCAGCGCCGCGCGCATGCTCGGCGTCGACGCCCGGCAAGTCTGCGGGCGCAGCGTCGAGGAGTCCCTGCGCATCCCCGATGTGCAGCGGCTGCTGAGCGGCGCGTTGACCGAGGATCACATGCTCGAAGCGCAGATCATCCTGCGCAACGGCGGCGAGCGCCACCTGCAGGCCCACGGCGCGCCGATCCATGACGCGGCCGGCGCGCTGCTGGGGGCGGTACTGGTGCTCAACGACATCACCGCCCTGCGCCGGCTCGAGCGCATGCGCCGCGACTTCGTCGCCAACGTCTCGCACGAGCTGAAAACCCCCATCACATCGATCAAGGCGGCGGTGGAAACGCTGCAGGGCGGCGCGCTGGCCGATCCCGCGGATGCCGAGCGTTTCCTGGCCATGATCGCTCGCCGGGCCGAGCGCCTCAATGCGATCATCGACGACCTGCTCAACCTGTCGCGCATCGAGCAGCAGTCCGAGTCGGCCGAGCTCGATCTGAATCTGACCGACCTGGCCTCGATCCTGGCGGCCGCCGTGCAGGTCTGCGAACCCAAGGCGCGCGAGAAGGGCACGCGCCTCGAGCTGCGCGCCGCCCCGGGGACGCGGGCGCGCGTCAACCCGGCCCTCATCGAAACGGCCGTGGTCAACCTGATCGACAACGCGATCAAGTACAGCGAGGGCGGCTCCCAGGTGGATGTGGAGGCGACGGTCGCCGAGGACGAGATCCGCATCACCGTGCGCGATCAGGGCGAAGGCATCGAGGCCCGGCACCTGGACCGCATCTTCGAGCGCTTCTACCGGGTGGACAAGGCCCGCTCGAGCAAGCTGGGGGGCACCGGGCTGGGGCTGGCGATCGTCAAGCACGTGGCCCAGGCTCACGGGGGGCGCGTGAGCGTCGAGAGCGCCCCGGGCCGGGGGAGCAATTTCAATATCCACTTGCCTTTGCGGCAGAAGGCCCCTGACCGGACCTGATCGACCGGGACGCCCCCGCCGCCGCCGCGCCATGACCGGCTCCGCGGGCCCCGCGCCCTGTAACCTGCAGCCTCGCCGTGCGTCTGCACAGGTGAGATCGGCCGTCCGGCGGAGGGCCTCTTGAAGGCTTGGCCCAGAAGGAAGCGGAACGATGTGACGATGTGGACGTCGGCCTACATCCAGCACGAGACAGCCATCCGGGGCTTCCTCAGCCGGCGCCTGCCGCGGGAGGATGCGGAGGACCTCTGCCAGGAGACCTTCGCGCGGGCCGTGGCGGCCGGCGATGCGCTCCGGGATGAGCGCCGGGTGCGGGCCTACCTGTTCCGCATCGCCCACAACCTGATGGTCAGCCACCTGCGGCGCCGCGGTATCGTCCGCGCGGCGAGCGATCTGGGCGAGGGGATCGAGCTGGAAACGCTGGCCGAATCGGCCGGGCCGGCCGGCCCCGAGGAGCAGCGGCTCTGGCGCGCCTTGACCGCGCGACTCCAGGAGCTCCTGGCCGACCTTCCGGCCGACCAGCGCCGCGCCTTTCGAGACGGCGTGCTCGCCCGGCGCCCCTACGCCGAGATCGCCGCCGAGACTGGCTGGAGCGTCGCCAAGATCAAGGTCGACGTCTACCGGGCGCGACGGGAGCTGATCGCCGGGCTGCGCGACTGGCGGCCGTCGGGCTGCGCCCGCCGCGCGGGGGCGCAGGAGGTGCAGCGATGAAGATCAACACGGCTTGCGAGCACCACCAGGTGCAGCTCTCAGCCCTGCTGGACGACCAGATCGAGCCGCGCGACATGCGGGCGGCGCTCGACCACGTGCTCGACTGCCCGGAGTGCGCCCGCTTCTACCGCGAGGCCCGCGGCCTGCAGCTGATCGTCGAGCGGATCGAGCCGGTCGCGGCGGCGGGCTCGGCCGGCGAGCCGGGCGTCGCCCCGGCCACCAGCCGCGCCAACGAGGCGCAGTAGCAGCCCACATCCATAAT
>CAZRWW010000023.1:35455-65678 GCA_964603725.1 uncultured bacterium | reverse complement strand
CCTCGGCGCCGCCCGCGGGCGCCGCGGCCTCGCCCGCGGCCGGATCCTCCGCGCCGCCCGTGGCGGTGCGGGCCCTGAAGCTGGCCGAGGAGAGCGACGAGATCATCTGCCGCCTGCAGGAGCTGGACGGCGCGCTGCAGGAGCACGTCGCCCTGAGCCTGGCTCCGCGGATCGAGTCGGCGCGCGAGGTGAACGGCGCGGAGGAAGCGGTCAGCGAGGGACCGGCTAACGAATCGTCCCGGGCGCGCGGAGGAGCATCCCCGGCGGCGGGCGCCGCGCCGGCGTCGCCCCCGGCGCGGGTGGTCGACGGCGATCTCAGCGTCCAACTGGGCGCCTACCAGCCGCGAGCCTTCGCCGTGCTGGCGGGGGCCGCCGAACGGCGGCTGGTCGGCCCGCGGAGCGCGCCGGTCGATCTCCCTTACAACCTGGACGGCATCAGCACCGATCAGGATCGCGCCGACGGCGATTTCGACGGCGCGGGACGGACGCTGGCGGGCGAGCTGCTGCCCGAAGTCGTGGTGCACGGCGGGGTGAGCTTCCAGACCGGGCCGCGCGCGCCCGGCTGGGCCAATGTCGTCGCCTGTCAGGGCCAGGCGCTGGCGCTGCCCGCGGGCCCGTACAACCGGGTCTACGTGCTGGCGGCCGCGGTGGGCGGCGACCGGCGGGCGACCTTCGAGCTGGGTGGGTCGCCGGTTGCGTTGACGATTCAGGACTGGGCAACGCCCGTGGCCCAGTGGAACAGCCGACTGGTGGCCGGCGAACTGACCGGCGATCCCCTGCGCATCGAACCGGCCTACATCAAAGAGGACCCCGTCGCTTGGGTGGGCACGCACTGCCACGGGCCGGCCGGCGACAACCGCGCCTACGAGCTGACGCAGCTCTTCCGCTACCGGATCGATCTGCCGCCCGAGGCCGGCGCCGCCGGATCCGGCGGCGGGCTCGCCCTGCGCCTGCCGGACGACCCGCGCATCCGCGTCCTGGCGATCACAGCGGCGCACAACGAGAACGACGCGGTGATCCCGGCCGCGCCGCTCGGCGACCAGGCGCGCGCCACGCTGGTGCGCTTTGGCGATGAGCTGCGGGACTTCATCGGCACAACGCGGATCACGCTCTCGACGCCCAACGGCCCGGCCGACATCCGCTACACGCTCGACGGCTCGCGACCCACTCTCGAATCCCCATCGTACAACGGGCCCATCACGCTTGACCGCACGACAACTGTCCGGGCGCGCGCCTTCGCCCCCGGCTACGATGACGCCTTCACAGCCGAGGCCGCGTTCACACGCCGGGAGCCGCGGGCGTCCGAGACCGTGGCGAGCGCGCGACCAGGCCTGGTCTGCCGCTACTATGAGGGCGAGTGGCAGCGGCTGCCCGACTTCAGCGCCCTGACGCCGCCGCGCACCGACACCATCGACCAGGTGAGCATCCCGCCGTTCGCGCGCCAGGAGCTCTTCGGGCTCAGGCTCACCGGCTACCTGCAAGTGCCGCGCGACGGCCTCTACACCTTGCACCTCTGGTCGGACGACGGCAGCGCCCTCTTGCTGGGGGGCGAGCCGCTCATTGACAATGACGGGCTCCACGGGCGCGGGGAGGGCAAGGCCAACGTGGCGCTGCGGGCGGGGCCGCACCCGCTCGAGGTGCGGTTCTTCCAGTGCCGCGGCGGCGCGGACCTGGAGCTGACGATCGAGGGCCCGGAGCTGCCGCTGCAGCCCGTGCCGGCCGAAATGCTGGCGCATTCGGCGGAGCAGTTCGATCCGGGACGATAGAAGGGGAGATGAATCTCATGAGCCGCATCGCCGATCTGCGCAGCGACACGCTCACCAGGCCCACGCCCGCCATGCGGGCCGCCATGGCGGCGGCCGAGGTGGGTGACGACGTCTTCGGCGAGGACCCGACCGTGCTCGCGCTCGAGGGGCGCTCGGCCGCCATCGCCGGCAAGGAGGCGGCGGTCTACGTGCCGTCGGGCACGATGGCCAACGAGCTGGCCATTCGCAGCCAGGCCAGCCCCGGCGACGAGATCCTGCTCGAGAGGAATTCCCACGTCTTCGACTACGAATCCGGCGCGGCGGCCAATCTCTGCGGCGTGTTGCCCCGGCAGATCCCGGGCGAGCGCGGCGTGATCACCTGGGAGCAGATCGCCGCGCACCTGCGCCCCGAGAACGAGCATCACGCGCCGGTCAGCATGGTATTGCTCGAGAACACCCACAACCGGGCCGGCGGCGCGATCTTCCCGCTCGCCGAGATGCAGCGCATCGGCCGGGAGGCGCGCGCCCGGGGCCTGAAGGTCCACATCGACGGCGCCCGGGTCTTCAACGCCGTCGTCGCGACCGGGATCCCGGCCGCCGACTATGCGGCCTGCGGCGACACGATCGCCTTCTGCTTCTCGAAGGGCCTGGGGGCGCCGATCGGATCGGTCCTGGCCGGGCCGCGGGAGGCCATCAAGCGGGCCCGCCGGTTCCGCAAGATGTTCGGCGGCGGGATGCGCCAGGCCGGCATCATCGCCGCCGGCGCGCTCTACGCGCTCGACCATCACATCGAGCGGCTGGCCGAGGACCACGCCCGCGCCCGGCGGCTGGCCGTGGGTCTGGCCGGGGCGCCGGGCTTGCGCGTGGAAAACGACCCCCCGGACACGAACATGGTCTACGTGGAGGTGCCTGGAACCTACGTTGGATCTTCCCAAACCGCGCCCCAGGTGTGCGCCGCGCTCAAGAAGATGGGTGTGCTGTGCATGGCGGTCAGCCCCACCCGGATCCGCCTGGTCGTCCATCTCGATGTGGATGACGATGATATCGAGCGCACGATCGCCGGCTTCCGGCGGGTGGCCTCAGGCGCAAGCTGAGCGGGCCCGCATCGGGTGGCGGCTGGCGCGCGTGGTTTGCAGGTAATCTCCGCGAATCTCTCCGTCTATCAAACACAACCAGGGTTCATTGCGTCTATACTGACGGTGTCACGGCCGAGTTCTCCGCGGCGCCGGTGGTGTCGGCATCACGCTGGGACGGCGGAAGGACGAGGCTGGCGACACCCGAGGGCGCCCGAGCGGCGTCCGCGGGCCGTGTGACGCCATCGGCACCCCCCAAGACAGCGCAGCGGAAGGCGAGCAGGGCGTTCTCTTGCCCCCCTCAGGAGATCGTCAGGCGTTCATTATCCTTCCGTGAGGACGGACCAGAGAGGATCGTGTTCACTTCGAAGCGCAGCCACCTGGAGGCCCAGCGACTTCGACGACCGGCTTTCAACCCCCCCTATCCCGGCCCGAGGCCAGGAGGATTCAGCAATGGACAGCAAGAAGATGAGCTCTGGGAAGGTCGCGCTGGCGATTCTGGCGCTGGCGGCGGTCCTGTCTGTCACCCTGGCGGGTGTGGCGGCCGGGGCCGAGCACGCGCGAGCGGCCGCGGCCCAGGACGCTCGCAACGGCGCGGCGGCCCCCGCGCAGGTCACCGCCGCCGCCCCCGGGTGCGGAGACGGCCCGAGTGAGGGTACGCGCGGCGAGGGGACCGGGACGACGGACGGCGATCCCAACGTGCCGCTCCGGAGCGCGGACTACGTCGTCAGCATCGGGCTGGTGCGGGCGATGTTGATCCTTTCCACGACACTCGGCATCTGACAGAGGGGTGGAACGGCCATGGCAGAGGCCAACCACAGACATCGTGGGAGCCCCCGGGGGCCCGGCGCGCGCCTGCCCGCCAGGGCGCCTGAGAGCTCCCCAGCATCTAGAGTTCCGGATGAACTGGACCGGCTGGTGCAGGTTGCCGAGCTCCACCTGGCGGCCGACGACACCCCGGCGGCCATCGAGGTCCTGGCGCGGGCCGAGGGACTGGCTGGTCCCCGTGTGAGCGAGATCCCCCGCCTGGTCGACCTGAAGCTCCGCATGGCCGATTGCCTGCGCGCGCGCGGTGACTTCTCCGCCGCGCTGACCCAGGTGGGTCAGGCCATGGAGCTCCTGGACGAGCACGGGGACGGGATCCTGCGCGGCAGGGCCATGTCGCGCGCGGCTGCCCTGCACGTCCGCCTGGGCGACTACGAAGTCGCCCTGAAGCTGGCCACGGCGGCCTATGACCTGCTCCGCGCGACCGGGGAGCATGCCGAGATCGGTGCGCTGGAGCTGACCCTCGGCACCATCCACATGCGAGCCGGCCGCGTGAAGGAGAGCCAGGAGTGCTTCGAGAGCGCGCTGTTCACCTTCCGGCGGATTGACGACCGGGAGGGCACGGCCAGGGCGCTCAACAACTTGGGGATGCTCCTGACGAACGGTCCGCGCTGGCGCGATGCGCTCGAATACCTGAGGCAGACGCTGGTCATCAGCGAGGCAATGGGCAACGCCGCCCACGTGGCCGCGCACTGCATCAACCTGGGGATCCTGTGCACCAAGCTGTGCGAGTGGAAGGAAGCCGAACGAGCCCTCGTGCGCGGGGTGTCGACGTGCCAGGAGATCGGCAACAGCTTTGCGGCCACCTGCGGCCACCTGGCCCTGGGCAACCTGCAGCGCCGGCGCGGGCGTTGCGCGAACGCGGCCGAGTCGTACGCGCAGGCACGCCGTCTGGCGGAAGAGAACAAGTACGGGCGAGAGGTGGTGTTGTGCTGGGAGTTCGAAGGCGACCTCCTGGCCGATCAGGGCCAGCTCGCGCAGGCCCGCGGCAAGCTCGAGCACGGTCTGGAGCTGGCCAAGGCCGTGGCCCCCAAGGGCGACCTCGCCCCGGAGATCGAGCGTCGATTGGCCCAGGTCATGCTGCGCCTCGGAGACCCGGCGGAGGCCGAGCGCCTGGCGACGCGCGCCTACCGCGGCGCCCGCCACGTCGGCGACAGCGCCGAGGCCGGGGCCGCCCTGCGCGTCCTGGGCGATGCCTACGACCGCCAGGGCAAGCATGCATCCGCCGGCCGAGTGCTCCAGAGGGCGGTGGAGATCCTGAGTCAGACGCCCGAGCAGTATGAGCTGGCGCTGGCCAGGGTCGCTTGGGGCCGGCACCTGGGTCACGCGGACGCCGGCGGGTCGCATGGGGAAGGCCAGGCCACGCGGCTGAAGGCCACCGAGCAGCTCCAGCGAGCGATCGAGTTCTTCCTCTCGGTGGAGCTGATCGGGCAGGCCGCAGAGGCGGTCGTCGAACTGGCCGAGCTGCGCGCCGGGCAGCGGGACCTCGAGGGGGCGCTGCGGGACATCGCCCGTGGCCGCAGCCTGGCCGAACAGGCGGACCGGCGAGACGTGCTCGAACGCCTTGACCGCGCGCGGGCGGTCCTCGAGATGCAAACGGCCGAGGCCACGGTCCTGAAGTCGCCCGAGGTCGAGATCATCCAGGACTGGAGCCGCTTCTTCTCGGAGGGCGGCGCCGACGAGGCGCGCCTGGAGAGCATGCTGCGCTTTGCGCTCGAACGCCTCGAGAGCAGCCGGGCCTTGCTGGCGGCGCCGGCGGTCAAGGGGGGGCAGTTCTCCGTCATCGCCAGCGTGGGGTTGGAGAACGGCCGGGCCGAGGCCATCCTGGGCGCGGTGGCGCCGCACGTGCAGAAGCGCGGGCTCGTCCTGGCCGGCGGGCTCACGCAGGACTCCCGGTTCGCGGCGGACGCCGAGCGGGTCTTCGGCGGCGTCAAGTCCCTGGCGGTTCTGTCCCTGAGCCTGCCCGAGGGCAAGGGCATCCTCTACATCGACCGCCGCGGCGAGGGCAGCGCCGTCTACGGGCGGGGCGACCTGCGGGTCCTGAGCGTGGTCTCGGGCCTCCTCGGCCTGGGCCTCATCCAGGTGCGCCGGGAGCGGGAGCTGCAGGAACAGCGCCGGGGCCGCGAGCAGCCGGTCCGCAGCGGCCCCCTGGCCGAGTACGTGACCCAGGACGTGGAGCTCCTGCGCAATTTCGCCCAGCTCGAGCGCGTCGGCGACTCGACCGCCAGCATTCTGGTCACGGGCGAGACCGGGACCGGCAAGGGCCTGCTGGCGCAGTGCATCCATCGGGCTTCGGCCCGTCACCACGGCCCGTTCATCTCGGTCAACTGCGCCGCCATTCCCGAGACCCTGCTCGAGAGCGAGCTCTTCGGCCACGTGGCGGGCTCCTTCACCGGTGCCCGCGCGGACAAGCGGGGGCTCTTCGAGGAGGCCGAAGGTGGCACGCTCTTCCTGGACGAGATCAGCCGCACCAGCCTGACTGTGCAAGCCAAGCTCTTGCACGCGCTCGACACGCACAAGATCCGCCGGGTGGGCGCCACGCGGGATCATGCGGTCGACGTGCGGATCGTCTGCGCCAGCAACGCCGATCTGGCGGAGGCCATCCGCCGCGGGACGTTCCTCGAGGATCTCTTCTACAGGCTCAGCGACTTCACGATTCACCTGCCGCCGCTGCGCGAGCGCCCGGGAGACATTCCGCTGCTGATCGCGCACTTCTACGAACGCATCTGCTGCGAAATCGGCCGCCACCCGGCCGGGCTCGACGCCGAGGTTCGGCGGGTTCTACTGGAGCACACCTGGCGGGGCAACATCCGCGAGCTCATCCAGGTCGTGCGCCGGCTGGTGGCCCTCAGCCTGGACGGTGAGCGGATCACGACGGACCTGCTGCCGCGCGAGCTGCTGGGCGGCTCGGCGAGCTTCGCGGAAACCCCGGCCGGCGTCGGCCCGGGGGCGGAGCGGAGGGACAACGGGGGTTCCGGCGCGTCGAGCGGCTCCGTGCCGGGCCGGTCCGGCGACGCCGGCGCCACGGGGCGTGACGGCAAGCCGCGGGCGCTGCGCGAGGAGGTCTTGCGCCTGGAGCGGCGCATGGTCTCCGAGACGCTGATCGCCACCGGCTGGAACAAGGCTGAGACCGCCAGACGCCTGCGGATCAGCTACCCGACGCTGCTGACCAAGATCAAGGTCTTCGGGTTGACGCCGGTGCGGTAGACGGACCCGGTGTCCTCTGACAGATCGAGCCCACCCTGGCCGGCAGGGTGGGCTCGGCGAACATGCCTGACCCGTGCCCATCCGTGCTGCCACGGCCTACTTCATCTTCACCACCCGCACCTGCTCCTCGCCGGCGGGCGACTTCATCTGGACCATGTAGATCCCCGCCGCCGTGATCTGACCGATTTCATCCTGGCCGTCCCAGGCGAACTCGCGGGTCGTACCGGCCGCCACGACCTCGTCCAGCAGGATCCTGACCTGACGGCCGGCGGGATCGAAGACGGTGACGCGGGTATGGCCCGTCTGCATCGGCTGGATGCGGAAGGCGATCCGGCCGAGGAAGGGATTGGGGCTGGTGCAGGACAACGTGGAAGCCGGCGCCGCGGCAGGCTCTCCTTCGGCCGCCATGCTCCCGACGCGGATGAACACCGTCGTTTCCTCGCTGAACTCGCCACGGTCATCGAAGACGATGTAGGTGAAGAGGTCCTCCAGAAAGCTGCTGCCATCGTGGCGGTACGTGACGACCCCGGTCTCGGGGTCGATGTGCTCGATGACACCGTGCTGCGGGCGAGTCACAATCGTGAGGCTTGCCGGGACCAGATCTCCATCGAGAGGGAAGTCGTTCTCCACCACCGGAATCGGCGCCGCTTGCCCGACCCCGACCTCCACCTCGTCGCCGTTGCCGATCGGCGCGCTGTGGGGGAAGGTGCGGGACATCCCGTCGAGATCGTCCGGCACCTGGTAGGGCGTGATGATGCCCCAGCGCGAGGTGTCGAGGCCCAATGACTCACCCGGGATGAGGATGCACGGGCCGGGAGTGAGCACATCGGCTTCGGTGATGAGCCAGCCCAAGCGGCAGTCGGGCGTGCCCAGCGAAGCCGAGCCGCGGCGCAGCGAGAAGAGGATCCGATCGATGCCCGGCTCATACTCGCCGCGGACACCCCGGTCCCAGACCGAAATGGCGTCGACATCGTCTTCCTCGAGCAGGCTCTGGAGGCCGAGATCGGCGGCGGTGGTATAGACGGTGAAGCTGCTGCTGCCGGGCGTGCGCACCAAGATGTCGGCGGCGCTGACGCCGTTCGCAACGGCCGTGCCGGTATTCGGCGGCGCGGAAAAGGCCTCAGCCCAGTCGACGTACGCGGCGTCCAATGAGAAGTAGATGTAGCCCTGCAAGTCCTCGGGCCGCGTGCTCAGGGCGAGGGCATCCAGGTTGTCCCCCGAGTCCGGCAGGCAGTAAAGCGTGGGAGGACAGGGTTCGATCAGCCCCAGACCGGGACGACCCGAGGGCGCCACACCGTCACCATCGATCGAGGCCCGGTTGCCCGGCGTGAAGCTCGTGTCGGTCGGTGCAATCGGACCCCGGAAGAGATAGGCGTCAGCGGCCGCCTGCTCATGTCTGCCGGGCAGCGCTCCCTCGGAGCGAACGTTGGGCGGTGGGCTGTAGGGCAGCCCGACCGCGAACTCGTCCACGGAGAAGAACAGCCGACCGCCGCGATCCTTGCCGAAGGAGAGGGCATCGACCTCGCGGAGGCCCATGGCCCCGGACGACGTGATGCCGAGATCCGCGGGCTCCAGCACCACCGCGGGAGGATTGGTGGGACCGACCACCGGCGGGTTCGGACCGGAGGGTCCCGGCTGTGCGACCGTCAGGATGTCGCCTTCGTCGATGACGCCGGGGCCCCAGGTCGCGGGCGTTCCCAGGGTGACGCCCTGGTAGTCGATCGAGAACGTGACCCCCCGGGCGTTACCCGCCAGGATGACGCGCATCTGGTCGGTCCCGATCGATGTCAGGAAGTTCAGATCGAGCGTGTTGCCGTTGAGCATGATCTCGTCGGGATCCGGCCAGACCGCATCATTGACCTCCAATCCCCGTTGGCCTGCGCCGGTGGGGTAGGTGAGGGCCGTGAGTCCCACGACGGGGTCCCAGGCGTCCAGCGTTCCACTCTCGATCACGATGCCGAGGATCTCGACGCTGAAGACGATGGTGCCGACGAGGTGGGAAGTCCCTCCCGCGGAGGCCCGGTCGGCATGGATCATCACCGACGAGACCCACTCGCCCGCCGGCAGCGTCCCCGGGGTCAGCGGGTAGTTGTAGGTGCCGTCGGCGGTGACATCCAGGTTCATGCCGGTCGCCAGTCGTTGGCCTTCCCGTTCCATGAAGATGCGGACCTCGGTGTCGCTGGCGTAGGCGCCCTCGACGAGCGACCCCACGGCGATCACATCCGCGCGCGTCACGGGGACGACGACTCCGCCGGTGGAGCTAATCTGCGCGCGGGCGCTCATCACGGAGCAGAATAGGACCAGGACCAGGGTCAAGACCAGGTCCAGGGCGAAAGCGTGGGTCTGGCCCTGGGCGACGGCGTGTCCGCTGGTCTGGCTGTGCCTCTTCGCGTTCATGGCGGTCTCCCTTTTGAGTTCCGAGCGCGTCCGATGGCCGGGCGCGGGCTACCTGCGACTGCCCCCAATCAGGCAGGCGAAAAAGGGAGGACCGATGTGCGGATCTAAATCACAATCGCCAGAGAGGTGGAACCCTCATGCTCGGATGCGTGCCAGGTGGCTCACCAGTCACATAGATTACAGTCGTCAACTTCCAGCCTTCCGGATGCGCAAGTCATCGCACGGATTCCTCCTACGCCCCGGGAAACCGTTGCACGACGCACCTGATGGCCTCTAGGCTTAAGGCACGCTGGTTCGGAGTGTATACGTGTGATGTAGGGGGCCGTGTGGACAGCACCGCTCGCGAGGAGGTGGCCCGCATCCTTGGGGCAGGCTCCGGCCAGGCTGTGGGGGACTTCCGGCCCAGCGACCGGCTCTTTGAGCTCGTCTACGATGAGCTCCATGCGATCGCCGCGCGGCTCATGCGCGGGGAGCGCGCGGGGCACACGCTGCGACCCACGGCGCTGGTCCACGAAGCCTACCTGCGGCTCGTCGACGTCTCGCAGACGAACTGGCAGGATCGCGCCCACTTCCTGCGCACCGCGGCCCGCGCCATGCGTCAGATCCTGGTCGACCACGCCCGCCGGCGGCTGGCGGAGAAACGCGGCGGCGGGCTGGACCGCGTCACGCTCGACGACGCCATCGGCGCCCAGGACAACCCCACCTTCGAGATCCTGGCTCTGGACGATGTTCTCGTGCGCCTTTCACAACTCGACGAACGCATGTGCCGCGTCGTTGAGCTGCGCGTCTTCGCCGGCATGAACATGGACGAGATCGCGCACGTTCTGTTCGTCTCCCGCCGGACCGCCTACGACGACTGGGACGTGGCCAAGCGCTGGCTCTCCCGCGAGCTCGCGGATGGGCGGGTCTGATGGATCCCCGGCGCTTTGCCCGAGTGCGTGAACTCTTTCTGACCGCCCGCAGCCTGCCCACAGAATCCCGCGCGGCGTACCTGGCCCGCGAGTGCGGCACCGACGAGCTCCTGCGGCGCGAGGTGGAGTCTCTGTTCGACCAACCCACGGGAACTGGACGGATCCTGACGCCCGACGGGCCGGCGGGTGAGATCAGCCGGCAGCTACTCTCCGCCATCCCCGCGCCGCCCACGATGCCCGAGCAGATCGGCGCCTACCGAATCCTGGGGGTCCTGGGCACGGGCGGCATGGGCATCGTCTATCGAGCCCTGCAGAAGGCGCCGATTCGCCGGGAGGTGGCGCTGAAGCTGGCCCGCGGCGACATCGGCGGACTCGGCGTGGCGGCCCGGTTCGAGGCGGAGCGGCAGGTGCTGGCGCAGATGGAGCACCCTAACATCGCGCGGGTGCTTGAGGCCGGCGCGGACGAGGCCGGTCGACCCTACTTTGTCATGGAGCTCGTGCGCGGGGTGCCGATCACCGAGTTCTGCGAGGCAAACTCGCTCGAGCTGCGCGAGCGCCTGGAGTTACTCCGGCCCGTGTGTCTCGCGGTTCAGCATGCCCACCAGAAGGGGATCATCCATCGCGATCTGAAGCCGTCGAACATCCTCGTGACCATCGAGGACGAGGCGCCCTGCCCGAAGCTCATCGACTTCGGCGTGGCCAAGGCGGTGAACGAACCCACCGAGCAGGCCGCCGCGCTGACGCGCGAGGGCCAGCTCATCGGAACGCTCGAGTACATGAGCCCTGAGCAGATCGAGGGTGGCTTCACCAAGGTCGATGCACGCTCGGACATCTATGCGCTTGGAGTGGTTCTCTACGAGCTCGTGTCGGGCGAGCTGCCCTATGACATCCGTGGCCGGCCAGCCCTCGAAGCGCTCAAGACCATCATCGCCAAGCCGCCGCAGAGGCTCGCCGGCCGGGTGACGCGGTCGGGTCGGCTGGATGGTGAGCTCGAGGCGATCGTGCTCAAAGCCCTCGCCAAAGAGCCAGATCGGCGGTACACGAGCGCCGGCGCTCTGGCCGAGGATCTGGAGCGCTACCTGACGAAGCAACCCATCCTGGCGCGGCCACCGACGGCCGTCTACCAGCTCAGCAAGCTGGTCGCGCGGCACACGTGGGCCTGTGCGGCGGCCATGGCCGTCCTGCTGCTGCTGGTGGGATTCGCCGTGGCGATGTCAGTGCAGCGCGAGATCGCGGTGCGCGAGCGACGCAGCGCCGAGGCGGTGAGTGGGTTCCTGCAGGGGCTGCTGAGCGGAAATCACATCGAGCAGCACGGCAAGGATGTCACGCTCGTGGATGTCCTCGCCGTTGGGTCTGGGCTCGTCGATCAGCTCGCTGCCGCGCCGCAGGCGCAGGCGGAGGTACAACGCACGCTGGGCGAGGCCTACTACACCCTGGGGCTCTACGAGGAAGCCGAGCTGCACATGCGCGCTTCGCTCTCCGACCTCGAAGCCGCCAGCCACGACGATCCCCTTCGGCTTGTCAACGACGTGAACGCCCTGGCCGAGTTGCTGGTGCACCGGGGCAAGTTCGCGGCGGCGGATACACTGCTGCGCCAGGCCTTGGCCTTCGAAGCGAGCGTGGGGGACTCGGGTAGAATCCACTTCGCGCGCTCCAAGAACCTGCTGGCGAACGCGCTCGCGCGCGGCGGGCGAGCCGCCGAGGCGGAGCCGCTCCATCGTGCTGCCGTCGAGACCTGCATCCGCGCCCTCGGTGACACCGCCGAAATCGTCGCTTCCTTTCGCAACGATCTAGCCGTGTTTCTGTGGGAGCAGGGCAAGCTCGCTGAAGCCGACCCGCTCTATCGCCAGGCGATCGAGACCTATCGGCGGCTCCACGGCGATTGTCACACCGACGTGGCCACGATCATCGCCAACCATGCGGTTCTGCTGACGGAGATGGGGCGCCTGCGCGAGGCGGAAGCTGCGCATCGCGCGACACTCGCCTGCCGCCGCAGCCTCCTGGGTGATGAGCACGCCATGATCGGCCTCGGTCTGATGAGCCTGGGGGTCTGCCTCGAGTCGCAGGCGAAGTACCTCGAGGCGGCCAAGGAGTGCCGGACGGGAGGTGAGATCTTGCGCCGGTCCCTCGGCGAGGATCACCCCTGGACGGGGCTGAGTCTGTGGGTCCTGGCCCGCAACCACCATGCCTGCGGGCACTACGCCGAGGCCGAGAGCCTCTATAAGGGAGCGCTGGCCACGCAGCGGCGCATCCACCCGCCCGGCCATCGCGAGATCGCGGAGACACAGGTGTGGCTGGCGATGCTTTGGCTGGACACCGGCCGAACGGCCGAGGCGGAGCCGGCGCTGCGAGAAGGTCTTGTCGCGCTGCAGGCGGCGCTCCCCGCGGGGCACTGGAGCGTGGGCGTCGCGCAGAATGCGTGGGCCTGCTGCCTGGGCGACCAGGGCCGTCTGGGAGAAGCCGACTCCCTGTGGGAGCAAAGCCGCGCGCGGGTGCTGAGCGCGCCGCCCTTCGCGAAGCGACCGTGCCTGGAGCGCACCGCGGCGCTCCTCGAACGCCTGGGACGGGGCGAAGTGGCGGCCGCGTGGCGAGCCGCGATCCCCCGGCCAGAGGTCACCGGGACGCAACCCTGACGGGGCATTTTCCTCCGGGGATCCGGTCCTCGTCCCCCAATGACCTGCACGGACGAGGTGCCTTTTCCGCTTTCTCCAGCAGAACCGGGCTGCCGCCCAGGCCAGGTGGTCGGGATGGCCCGTGCGGCTGCGGGGCCGTTGGGGGCAGTTCCGCCCTGCTCTCGGGTTGCATCGGCAGACCCTTGGCTCGCTCGGCCATGGGTCGCTGCAGAAAACGGAGGCTACCATGATGCGTGCTGCATGCATCGCAAACCAGGGTCGCACGCGATCCGCGCAGTGGGCGCGGCCGCTGGTGACCGTGGCCGCCTGGCTAGTCGTGTCCCTGGCATCGGCCCAGGCCGTCCCCAACATGACCAGCTATCAAGGGCATCTCGCCGTTGGCGGTGCACCCTACAGTGGCGTAGCGCACTGCAAGTTCGCGATCGTCGACACCACCACGGCGCCCGAGACCACGATCTGGTCCAATGACGGCAGCAGCTTCGGCGGTGGCCCACCAGCGACCGCGGTCCCCGTGGCGGTCACGACTGGCAGCTTCGAGGTCAACCTCGGAGAGCCTCCCGCCATGGTCCCGATCCCGGCCGTGAGGCTGGCCGCGGCTGGCTCCGCCGTGTTGCGGACCTGGGTTGACACGGGATCGGGATTCGTCCGGCTCAGCGATATCAGGATCGGCAGCTCGCTCTACGCTCTGCACAGCCGCAGCGCGGAGCTGTCCCACGGTCAGTTTGTCGCCAACGGACTCGTCGAATCGATGGCCGGTGGTTTCAAGTTCCCCGATGGAACCGTCCAGACCACGGCGGCCGCCTGTTCGGACGCGTTCTGGAGCCTCACCGGCAATGCCGGCACGGACCCGGTGGCCAACTACCTGGGAACGAGCGATGAGGTTGAGCTCCGGCTCTGCATCGGGGGACGCCGGGCTCTGCGCATCGAACCAACCGGTTTCGATGCCGCCAGCGACCCCTATGCCCCCAACATCGTCTGCGGCCGCGCCAACAACCGGGCGATGGAGGGTGTCTACGGCGCGGCGATTGGCGGTGGCGGAGCCAAAGACGGGGAGGAGAATTGGGTCTCGGACCTGTACGGGACCGTAGGTGGCGGTGTCGACAACCGGGCGGGAGATGGCGACGAGATCGTCGACAACGCCCCCTACGCGACGGTTGGCGGCGGCCGAGAGAACCGCGCGGCCCAATGGTACGCGACTGTGGCCGGGGGCTGGGAGAACCGGGCCACGCACCAGAACACCTTCGTCGGTGGAGGTCGCGGCAACCATGCCGCGGGGTCCAGCGCCACGATCGCAGGTGGCTACCAGAACTCGGCCGACGGCAACAACGCCACCATTGCGGGAGGGCGCGAGCATAACGCCGGCGGGGAGTTCGCCACGGTCGGTGGGGGTTGGGGGAACCATGCCAATGGTTACGCCAGCGCGATACCTGGCGGCTACGGGTGCGTTGTCACGACCCAATCGAGCTACTCCCTGGCAGCCGGCTACTACGCGAAGGCGGATGAAGACGGGGCCTTCGTCTGGGCCGACAACTCGAGCCCAGATGTGATGGACTCCCGGGGGGCCAATACCTTCACAATCCGCGCAGCGGGTGGGATGAAACTCGCCAACA
Organism: uncultured bacterium; assembly: GCA_964603725.1. Classification (GTDB taxonomy): domain Bacteria; phylum Eisenbacteria; class RBG-16-71-46; order CAIMUX01; family WJJG01; genus CAZDKK01. The sequence goes on along the minus strand of CAZRWW010000023.1, from coordinate 51,277 downwards.
GCGACAATGATGTCACGATCAAGCTGGACCCAACGACGGAGACAATCACGACGCCGGTACTGTGCATCAACGGTGGCTGCGATCTTGCGGAGCCGTTCCGAATCACCGGCGACCGCGAGCTGGCTCCCGGGACAGTGGTCGTCATCGACGAGCACAGCCCCGGAGAACTGAAGATCAGTGAACGTCCCTACGACACACGTGTCGCCGGGGTGGTCAGCGGCGCGGGTGGGATCAAGCCCGGCCTCACGCTTCAGCAGTCGGGCGTTCTCGAAGGCGGTCAGCACATTGCCCTGACGGGCCGCGTGTACGTGTTTGCAGATGCAGGCACTGCGCCCATTCGACCGGGCGACCTCCTCACCACATCGGAAACCCCGGGTCATGTCATGCGCGCGGTGAACGAGGCTCGCCGTCCGGGCGCCATCCTCGGCAAGGCCTTGTCATCGCTTGCGTCTGGGCGTGGCCTCGTCCTGACATTGGTGTCGTTGCAGTAGTACGCACTGTGGAGATGGCTCGGGGAGGTCAAGATGCGTAGGTTACTGCTCGCCTTGCTGGTGACTGCTCTGGCCGGATCGGCCTCAGCCCAGCCGGAGATTGGTCGCAGCGTGCTGTCAAGTGGTGGTGGCACCGCGACGGCAGCCGCCTTCTCACTCTGTTCGACGCTCGGCCAGGCCGTGGCCGGGATCGCCGCGGGCGGCGACGTCACAATGTCGGCGGGATACTGGAGGGGCGGGACTCAGACCTCCGGTGTGAAGGTGATCAGCACCCTCACAGTGCCTCTCGTATATGCACTGCGGCGACCCACGCCCAATCCCTTTCGCTCGTCCACAGTCATCGGCTTCGAAGTGCCGCTGCAGCGGAGTGCCGTCGACCTGTCAGTATACGACGTCGCGGGTCGACATGTCCGGTCCTTGTATTCGGGCGTGCCCGGACCTGGCCGCCAGCAGGTTCAGTGGGACGGTACGTCCGATCTCGGTGAGCCCATGGGCACCGGGGCGTACTTCATTGTGCTCGCATCGCCGAACACGAGCTTGAAAGGGAAGGTCGTGCTGCTGAGGTGAGAGCGTTTGCGATCAACCCGCGACCCGCCGATCAGGCCAGGTCAGGCCGCTGGTGCTCCAGAGTTCTGAAGGAGAGGTGGAAGATGAATAAGCTCCATCGACGCGTGCGAGCCCTGGCAGCCAGTCTCCTCGCCGTGATGGCCGCGTGCGTAGCGGACTCTCAGGCTCAGGCCGAATGGACGTACATGGTGTACGTGGCTGCGGACAACAACCTGGAGCCTGCTGGGATCGACGATTTTCTAGAAATGGCGTCTGTTGGGTCTACGGACGACGTCAGTATTGTCGTCCTCTTCGACCGCGCACCCGGCTACAGCACTGCGTATGGAGACTGGACGGGCACACGCCGGGGCCTGGTTTCCCAGGGCGATCTACCCGATGAGGACTGGGGCGAGGATCTAGGCGAGCTGAACTTGGGTGCATCGCAGGTTCTGGTGGATTTCGTCCTTTGGGGAGTGCAGAACTACCCTGCGTCTCGATACGCCGTTGTCCTGTGGGACCATGGCAATGGGTGGCGAAGCTCCCAGGCGCAAAGAAACCGCCCGCTCAGGGGAGTCTGTTCGGATGACACCAATGGCGATCGTCTTACCATGATGGAGGTGCGCACGGCTCTTGAGGACATATCAACGGCTGCTGGAACAGTGGATCTCATTGGGTTCGATGCGTGCTTGATGGCCATGGTGGAGGTGGCCTATGAACTCCGGGGGCTGGGAACTGTGATGGTCGGGCCTGAGAACGCGCAGCCATACGTTGGGCTGCCCTACGACACGATTCTGGCTGATCTTGTGACGGATCCCTTCATGAGTGCCGCTCAACTGGGAAGCACGACTGTCTATCGCTTCGCGAGCAGCTATGGGAATGACGAGACGCACTGCGCGTCGTACCTGGCAGCTCCCATGCAGGTAGCCCTGGCAGAGGTAGTGGACCGGTTCGCGCAGATACTCATGTCGGAGTGGAACCGCGATCCAGCCCTTTGCGTCGGGGCAGCCTACAGCGTACTGGGCCTCCTCGATATCTCCGTCTTCGCGGAGGCGCACGGCTCTGCCGTGCCGGGCTCGCACGGCCTGGCCATCTACTTCCCCGACTACTTCGGCGAATACAGCCCCAACTACAATGAGACGGTGATCCAATTCCCCGGGGTGACGCATTGGGACGAGTTTCTGCAGGCGTTCTACGCCACGCTGTCAACTGACTGGATCGGAGCGGCCCGGGCGGACACGCAGGAATACCAGACCGGAGAGACTCCCCTGTCGTTCAACCACGTTGATCTCTGCGACTTCTGTGAGCAGATCGTCGCCCACGCGCCAGGGAACGTGGTGTGGGTTGACTTCACCCACACAGGAGACGAAGAGGGGACCTTCATGGAGCCCTACAACACCCTCGAGGAGGGTGTGAACGCCGCCGGAAGCGGTGACACCATCTACGTCAAGGCTGGTTTCTCCGGAGAGAGCCTGAGGATCGACAGCCCGGTGCGCATCCGGGCGTGGGAGGGCTGCGCGGTCATCGGGTAAGGAGATCAGCTCCCGACCGCGGGGGCCGCGCCCCACCTGGGCTTCCCGTCTAGCTCCTCGACGCTCGCGAGCTCCTCACACCCCTCGAACTGCTCGCCGCACGGGCAGCCCGCGCCGCGTGCCTCGAGCGGTACGTAGATGCAGCCCTGCGGCCCGCAGTCACGCCCGACGTAGGTCGATTCGGGCCGGTAGATCGTGGCCTTGGGCTGAGCTTCGGCGAACTGCTCCTCGATCACATGCGCGCACCAACCGGCCACGCGCGAGACGGCGAAGAAGGCGGGGAACATCTCGGCCGGCAGGCCCAGCGCGTAGAGAATCGGGCCCGAGTAGAAGTCCACGTTGGGGTAGAGCTCGAGGCCCTTTTCTTCCTTGAGCAGGCGGCGACCCACCTCCTCGACGCGCCGCGCGAGGTCGAGCCAGCGCTCCTCGGGACGCCCGGCCAGCGTGCGCTCGGCGATCTCGCGTAGGATGCCGGCGCGCGGGTCATCGGTACGGTAGACCGCGTGGCCGAGGCCCATGACGCGCTGCCCCGCCGCGATCCGGGCGCGGATCCAAGGCTCCACGTTCTCGGGCGCGGCGATCTCGAGCAGCATCTGCATGACGCGAGCGTTGGCGCCGCCGTGCAGCCGGCCGCTCAGCGCGCCGACCGCCGCCGATACGGCGGCGTACAGGTGGGCGCGCGTGGAAGCCACTTCGCGGGCCGCGAAGGTGGAGGCGTTGAAGGTGTGCTCGGCGTGCAGGATGAGGAGCACGTCCATCAGGCGCTCCTCCTGATCGGTGGCCGGGCGCCCCCAGAGCATCTCGAGGAAGGCCGCGGCATGCGAGACCGCCGGCGATTCGGAGCCCACCACGGGCTCGCTGCCCGAGCGCAGCCGATGCCAGGCCGCGGCGACGGCGGCGGTGCGCGCGATCAGCCGCAGCGAGGCGCGCACGATCGCGGGCCGGCCGCGCTGCTCCACGTCGGGGTCGTGGTCGGCCAGCACCGCCACGGCGCCCTGCAAGACGTCCATCGTGCGCGCCGCCGCGGTGCGGGCCTTCAGATACGCGGTCACCTCGGGCGGCAGCGCGCGGGCTGCGGCGAGCTGTCCCTCGACCACCTCGAGCTCATCGAGGGTGGGCAGCTTGCCCATCAGGAGCAGGTGGATGATCTCCTCGTAGGAGGACCTCTCGGCCAGCTCGCGGATCTGATAGCCGCGATAGAGCAGCCGACCGCTCTCGCCGTCCACCAGGCTGATGCGCGTGTCGGCGACGGTGACGCCGCGCAATCCGGTGTTCTTGATCTCCACCGGGGGCGAGCCGGCGCCCGTGTCCTGCTGCTGGGAGCTCATACCCCATTCCTCCGTGATCTCGGAGCGCTGGTCTTCTCGACTTCCGCCGCCACGGCCGCTCCGAACTCGGCCGTGCTCAGCGCGCTCGTGCCGGGCCGCCGGCCCGCCAGGTCCGCGGTCATGCGCCCCGTGGCCAGCACCCGCGCGAAGGCTTCGACCACGGCGGCCGAAGCCTGGGGCCAGCCGATGAACTCGAGCAGCATCGCGCCCGAGAGGATCAGCGAGCCCGGATTGGCCAGCCCGCGGCCGGCGATGTCGGGCGCCGTGCCGTGGGTGGCTTCGAACACCGCCAGCCCGTCGCCGATGTTGGCGCCCGGGGCCAGGCCCAGGCCGCCGACCTGGGCGGCGCAGGCGTCCGACAGGTAGTCGCCGTTCAGATTGGGCGCCGCCAGGATCTGGAAGCGCTCGGGATGCAGGAGCAGGTCCTGGAACGCGGCGTCGGTGATGCGATCGTCCACCACCACCGTTCCCGCGGGCGGGGACTCGCCCGGCGCCAGGTCCTCCTTCACCACCGCGCGACCCCGATAGGCCTCCCGCACGAGCTCGTAGCCCCAGCTCCGGAAGGCGCCCTCGGTCGCCTTCATGATGTTGCCCTTGTGAATCAGCGTCACGCGCCGCCGGCCGCGCGCCAGGGCGTAGTCCAGGGCCGCCTGCACGAGTCGGCGCGTCCCGGCCCGCGAGATGATCTTGATGCCGATGCCCGTCTGCTCGCGCAAGGCGTGCCCGTGCCTGGCCAGGTGCTGCGCGAGTTCGTGCGCGGCCTGACTGCCCGCGGTGAACTCGATGCCGGCATAGACGTCCTCGGTGTTCTCACGGAAGATGACGACATCCAGGGCGGCCGGGTTCTTGACCGGCGCCTCCACGCCAGCGAAGTAGCGCACCGGGCGCACGTTGGCGTACAGGTCGAGCGCCTGGCGCATGGCGACGTTGATCGAGCGATGGCCGCCGCCGACCGGCGTTGCCGTGGGGCCCTTGATCGCCACGCGATGCTTGCGGACCGCCTCGATCGTGGCGCGAGGCAGGAGCTCCAGGCCCTGGCGCAAGGCCGCCTCTCCCGCGGGCAGCTCGAGCCAGTCGATCGCGCGCCGGTCGCCGTAGCTGGCCGCGACAGCCGCGTCGAGCGCCGGGCGGGTGGCGGCCCAGACCTCGGGGCCGATGCCGTCACCGGGGATGAAGGGGATGGCCGGAACGTCCGGGACCTGCAGCCGCCCGCTGCGAAACGAGATTGCCTGGCTCATCCGGTCTCTCCTTCACGCCGCCGGCGCGCCGGCCGCGCAGCCACGCCCGCGCCGGCCGCGCAGCCACACCCGCGCCGGCCGCGCAGCCACACCCGCGCCGGCCGCCGCCGCGGCGCCGCCCTATTCCACCGGCGTGCCGCAGCGCGGGCAGAACTTGTACGCCTCGACCAGCTCCGCGCCACAACTTGTACATCCCTTGACGACCGGTCCCAGCTCCAGCAGGAGCTGCCCCTTCTTGACCGGCACCATGCGCCGGTCGATCTTGTAGTTGGCCGTGACCAGCACGCGCTTGACAACGCCGTCGATCGGCGAGGCGACCGCCGTCTCCATCTTCATCAAGGAGAGGTTGAACAGCTCCTCACCGGCGGCCACCGCGTCGCCGACCTTCTTGTGGACGATCCACAGGTCCGCGTCGAAGGGAGCCCCGACCTGGAACGGGTCCTGGGCGTCGGCCATCTCCAGCTCGCTCGCGCGCTCCTTCGGCTCCGCCACCGGCACGAGACGCTCATGGATCACGTGATCGAGCTCGTAGCGCACGGTGCGCCGCCCGCGGTCGTCCGCCTCGCGACTCAAGTAGATGAGCTTGATCTTGTGCACCTTGCCGTCGCTGGTCTCGAACTCGCGCTCCTCGTCGGGCTCGAGGCCCTCGAACCAGATATCATCCGGCACCCGATTGGGCCGCCCGAAGCGTTCCAAGTTCTCGATCAGCTTCAAGGCGTCGCCGGGATGGTTGAGGTAGTTGATCAGCTCATCCTCGGTCGGCAGGCGTCCGATGTGGCGCGCCAGGTCGCGGCGCGCCTCCTCGATGTCGACGGGCGGCAGACTGGCGAGCGGGCTCGCCTGGGTGCGACGGGCGAGGGCGGCCTGCCACTCGTCGCCGAAGGCCGACTGATAGACCCAGTCGGGCGGCCAGCCCAGCGGCAGCCGTCCGAACTTGCCCAGCAGCAATCCGCGCAGCGAGTCGTTGGCGTGTGCATACAGGATCAGGCGGTCCTTGCGCTCTTGCTCGGTCAGCTCCGCCTCGGGTGCTTCGCTGACCCTGCGCAGCAGGGCGATCGAGCGGCGCACCTCGTCCAGCCCGCCGCGCTCGTACGCCTTGACGGCCAGCATGTAGCCGTTGGTCCAGGTGATCTGCGAGCCCGGGGTCACGTCGTGATAGCGGATGATGCGGCGGTAGAGCTCGAGCACGACCAGGATGTACGGCAGCAGGAAGGCGTAGCCCTGCTTGAGGGCGGCCTCCTGCGAGCTCGACGTGGCGCCCCCCGGCAGGCCGTGGTGCACAACGTCGTGATCGGGCCCCAGGAAGACCGGCCGCACATAGCGGTCGTAGATCGGCATGATCTGTTTCAGCACGAAGGCCGTCTCCCGGATCTTCTCGCGATCGAGCCGGGTCTTGAAGCCCAGCTCCCCTTCGAGGTAGGCCGCCACGGGCAGCACCGCCGGCTGGCCGTAGAAGCGCACCGCCGGACCGTCGCCCACGTCCAGGATCTTCGCCCCGGCCTCGGCCGCGGCGCCGTAGGCGGGCACGCCCAGACCGTCGGTGTTGTGGCGATGGTACTGGATGATGAGGTCGGGATAGCGTTCCTTGAAGCGCGCCACCACCTCGCGGATGAAGCGCGGGGGCGCCACGCCGGCCATGTCCTTGATGACCAGGATGATCTCGCGCGCCGCCGCCTGACGCGAGACGCCCAGCGTGCGCCCGACCAGGTCCAGGATCTCGTCGAGCACGCCCAGGTAGTGCCGGGCGTCGAAGCCGTCCGCCCAGCTGAAGCTGATGGCGGGCGAGAAGATGTTGCGCTCCTGCGGCAGCACGATCTCGGCCAGCGGAGCCATGTTCTCGATGTGGTTGAGGAAGTCGAAGCTGCGCACGACCTGGAAGTGCTTGATGATCTTGCGGGCCGTCCGCTCCATGACCGCGCGGCCCTGCGGCGCGTAGCCCAGCAGGTTCGTCGAGCGCACGAGGATCATCTTGGGCGTGAAAGGGGCGAAACAGTTCCACTGCGCGGCTTCGCGCCAGGGGTCGGTCATGTTGCCGATCATGTTGACGTGGTAGTGCGCCCCGCCGCCGTTCTCGATCATCACGTAACCGCACTGGTCCAGGAGCGGACCATAGAGGCGGTCGTCGTAGAGGCGCAGGCGGTTGCTCGTCTCGGATTGCGTGATGTCGCGCGGCGTCGTGTTGCAGAACTCGATGCAGTCCGAGGCGCGCAGGAACTCGAGGATCTCGCGCTTCGTGGGGAAGGGGCCGAGGGGCGGCGCGTACCCCTGGGCGGGCGAGCCCCCGCACTCGGCGGCGCCCTCGGCCGCGCCTGTTCCGCCGGCGATCAGCCCCGCTGGCGGCTCCTTCATGAAGGCGATCGGCTGCCAGCCGTGCTTCGAATCGCCGAAGCGCCGGTATTCGCCGAGGCCCACGTACGGGTTGTACCCGCGGGCGGTGATCTCGGCCATCAGGTGGGAAAGGCGGATGTGCTCGGGCTCGATGTCGCGATAGGTCATGAGCGCGGGCGTGCGCTCGATGAACTTGGTGTCGAGCTCGCCGGCCCGCACCTCGGGGGCGCTCAGCAGCCGGCGGTGGAAGGGAATGGTCGTCTTGGGCCCCTTGATCACGAACTCATCGAGCGCCCGCTCCATCACGGCCAGCGCCCGCTCCCACGTGGCGGCGTGCGTCATCAGGAGCGCGCCGGCCGAGTCGTAGGCCTTGGGGAACTCGTAGCCGTCGAAGACGCACGAGTCGAGGCGCACGCGCTCGCCGCCCGGGGCGATGTAGCGCACGATCCGCCCGGCGTTGGGCTGGAAGTCCTTCTGCGGGTCCTCGAAGTTGATCCGGCACTGGAGCGCGCAGCCGCGGGGTTGCAGGCCCTCCGCGCGCAGCGAGAGCGGCTGGCCGAACGCGATGCGGATCATCTCCTCGACCAGGTCGATGTCGTAGATGAGCTCCGTCACGCCGTGCTCGACCTGCAAGCGCGTGTTGGCCTCGATGAAGTAGAAGGTGCCGTCGGGCTCGACCAGGAACTCGATCGTGGCGATCGAGTCGTACTCGGCCGCCGCGACCAGCGCCAGGGCGGCCTCCTTCAGACTGCGCCGGAGCTTCTCCGTCATCGCGGGCCACGGGCTGGGCGTGATCTCGACCAGCTTCTGGTTCTTGCGCTGCAGGGAGCAATCGCGCTCATCCAGGGCGATCGCCTGGCCGTGGTGGTCGCGCAAGACCTGGATCTCGAGGTGGCGCACGTTGCGCAAGTAACGCTCGATGAAGAGGTTGGGATTGCCGAAGCTCGCCTCCGCCACGGTGGCCGCGGACTGGAAGTGCCGGTCCAGCTCCTGGGGCGAATGGACCAGGACGATCCCGCGGCCTCCACCGCCGCCCTCGCTCTTGATCACGACCGGATAGCCGAGGTGGGCCGCCACCGCCTGGGCCTGCTCCTGGGTGACGGCGCCGCCGGAGCCAGGCACGACGGGGATCCCCGCCCGCCGGGCGAGCTGGATCGCCTGCACCTTGTTGCCCAGCCGGCGCGTGGCGGCCTCCGAGGGCCCGATGAAGATGATGTCGTTCTCGGCGCAGAGCCGGGGGAATCTGGCGTCCTCGGCCGCGAAGCCCCACCCGGGATGGATCGCGCGCACGCCGTTCGCCCGGGCGATGGCGACGATCTCCTCGATGTTGAGGTAGTCGTCGCCGGGGAGCGAAAAGGCGCGGTGGGCATGGGAAACATGCGGGGCGGTCTTGTCGGCCGCGGCGTAGAAGGCCACGTACTGCGCTCCCATCTGGCGAATCGTCCGCCCGATGCGCAGCGCCGGAATGCCGCGATTGGCCACGGCTATGCGTACACCTGAAAAGGAGTCGGCCATGGGTGGGTCCTCACTCTCGGTGGGCCGCTGCCGCGCCCACGCCGCCCGGATGACACCGCAGTGCATGTAGCCCCGGCGCAGCCAAAAGTTCCGCCCGTGCCGGGGACGGCGCCGCCGGCCAGGCGGGCCGCTGGCCGCGGCGAGGCGGGCCCCGACCCACCGCCGGTGCCGCCGCTGTCACCGTGGGGCGGATGCCGCTCGCGCGACGAGCTGGCGAATCCGCGCCCACTCCTCCGGTCGGATGTAACGCGCGGCCAGATCGGGCTCCTGCGACTGGATCTCCAGCAGGACGTTCCCGATCGCCGTGATGTCCGCGACGCTCCGCTCGCGCTCCGCGATCAGGAAGAGCAGATGGATGGGGGGCAGATAGCCGGGGCGCACGACGGCCGCCTCACGCGCCCAGCGCTTGGCCTGGGCCAGCTCGCCGTCGCGGAAGTGGGCCGACGCGAGGTTGTGCGCCATGCGCGGGTCGTCCCCGTGTCTCCGCACACCGTCCTGGAGCGCTGAGTACATCTCGTCCCGCAGGCCGTTCGACTCGAACAGGAACGCGAGATGGAGCGGCGCCGGGTGATCGACATAGTAGGGGGCCGGATCGCTCGCGATGATGTCCTTGACGCGCCGCACGGACGACTCGCCCGCGTTGATCGCGACGAAAGCCCAGCTATTGCACAGCGCGATGATGACCAGGCCCCCGAGCAGAGATGAGAGCGCCGGCGCCCAATGGTGCCCGGGCCAGGCGTCGTCGCCGGCGCCGGGGGGCGTTCCCCGCGGCTCGAGCGCCGCCGTTGCCCACAGCACGAGCGGCAAGCCCGCGAAGGCGAGGATGTCCCAGTCGGCCGCGCCCAGAACCGCCTTCATCATGCCCAGGACGAGCGTGACCGGCAGGGCGGCGCACAGGAGGACCCAGGCCGGCCCCGCGAGGCGAACTCGGCCGCTCACTATGCCCACCACGCCCCCGGCCAGCAGAGGCAACCCGAGCAGGGCGCCGGGCGGCGAGGCCAGCACGAAGGCGTTGACCCGCTCCCACCAGAGTGCCGGCGACAGGAGCGCGAGCCGGCCGGCCGGCGCGCTGTAGGCGTAGACCAGCGGCCTGGCGAGGAGCGGCAGGCAGCACGCGCCCAGGAGCACGGCGGCGATGAGCGGCCGCGCGTAGCGAGCGCGCTCGAGCTCGCGGGGCCAGAGCAGCGCCAGCAGGGGCAGCGCGAAGGGCAGCGCGACGGCATGGAGGACGACAGCGGCCACCCACAGCGCGGCCGCCAGCGCGAGGAAGCCGCGCTCTGCGGACCTCAGGGCGCAGGCGAGATGGAGCGCCAGGACGGCGAACGCCCATGAGTAGACCTCGACGTACCCGCAGAAGAGCTGGATCCCTCCCAGGCCGAGCAGGCCCAGGTGCACAAGTCCTCGCCCGCGCGCGTCGCGGCCGATCGATCGCGCCAGCAGCGCGGCAGCCACCCCGAAGGGCACCGCCGCCAGGGTGTTCAGCGCCGCCAGGCTCACGCGCGGCGCCAGTCCCGCGATCGAATCGCCCAGGCGGATCGCGGCGTGCGCGAGCGCCATCGTGCCCCACTCGTAGAGGAGCATCTCGCCTTGCCGTGCCTGTTCGAGGCGCAGCCAGTTGTCGCCCAGGAACGCGTAGCGCGAGCGCACCAGCCACCCGATCGCAACCAGCAGCACGGGCAGGAGCAGGTCCCCCGCGCGCCTGTGGAGCGGCGAGTCCTGCGCGCATCCGATCAGCTTTCCCCAGGCCGCGAACAGCCGGTCGATCGCCGCGCGCCCGCGGGCGGTGGCGAGCGCCGCGACCAGCGCCGCTGCCAGCAGCCAATAGGCCGGCGCCAGCGCGCCGGGCAGGTAGCGCAGCATGTCGAAGCCCCAGGTGCGCAGCGCGCCCGGGGTCGACCCCGGCTGCCCGTGCACCAAGAGCGCCGCGAGCGCCATGCAGGCGGCCAGCAGCGGCGCGCCGATGGCCGGAGGCAGAGGGCGCGGCGCGTGCGGGGCGGGCGCCCGCCGGGAAGGGTCGCGACGACGATCGGCGCGGCTCATCGACCGCCTCCCTGCGCCGGGGCGCGGTGGCCCGACTGCGATCCGGCGCCCGGGCTCGGGCCGCCTCTCGGCTGCGATCCGCCGCCCGGGCTCGGACCGCCACCTGCCGCCGATCCGGTCCCCGGGCTCGGGCCGCTGTCCTGGTACCCGCCGGGATGAAAGCGCAGGAAGGCGCTGAATCCGCCGCCCCGGACCTCTTCGTAGTACAAGGGCTCGAAGTACCTCACTTGGCGTTGCAGGAAGGGCAGGAGGATCTCGAGCACGTCCTCATAGGGAATGCTCGAGGCGTGCACCACCGTCACCCCGCGCTGGCGCAGATGGCTCAGCAGGCGCTCGTCATTCGGCTCGCGCGGGAACGAGACCGCCTCGATCCCCGTGACGTAGCGGAAGATGTTCGTCTTGCAATCGAGCACGACCTCGCGGGGCGATAGGTTCGCGCGCGCCCAGCGCAGCGCGGTGAAATAGGCTTCCCAGCGCGTCGGATAGTGCTTCACCTCGCCCGCGTAGATGACGAGCCTCTGCCCCGACAGAACGAGCACGATGGCGAGCAGCGCGGCCAGCGCGAGGCCGCCGGGGCGACGCAGGGCGGGCCGGCGCGCCGCCAGCGCGGACCACCCGTCACGCAGCCCGAGGGCCGCAAGCAGGAAGCAGAGCGGCAGCACGGGCAGCACGAAACGGACGCTCGCCCAGATCGGCGGCCAGACCAGGCAGACGAGCAGGAAGAGCGCGGTGTAGGCGACCACGACCGGCAGCGCCCGGCGCAACCGCCACATGCCGCCGGCCAGGAGCAACGCGACCAGCAGGCTGCCCGCGGCGGGCAGCGCGGGCGCCGGGGTGATCGCCGCCGAATAGGTGCTGCTGTAGGCGTAGGGAAAGAGCGCGAGAGCGATGTCCAGACCGAAGTACTGCCCGCCGTTTTCCGCCAGACGCGCGAGCAGCGCCGGGGCCGTCAGCGTGCCGCGCTCGGGAATGTAGGGGTTCACGTAGCGGATCTGATCGAGGTACGTCTCGCCCTGGCCGCTCGTGAGCGCGCCGTGGATGACCCAGGGCATGACCGCGACCAGGACCAGTCCCGCGGCCATCGCCAGAGCGCGCCAGCGGCGCTGCAGCAGCAAGGCCAGGGGCAGTGCGCCCAGGAGCGCGATGCCCGCCGTGCGGATGTAGAAGGCCGCCGCGGCGGCGAGCGTAGTGGGGAGCAGCGCGCGGATCAACGAGCGCCAGGAGGCAGGTCGACCGCCGCCGGCCGGCACCGCCAGGCCCGCGAGCGCCTGCTCGCCGAGCCACAGCGCGATGACGCTCGCAAGGAGGAAGGGGATCTCCGACATCACGTAGTGGGAGAACTCGACAACGGGTACGGACAGCATGGGCGCCAAGGCGATGAGGAAGGTCACCTGCCTGCGAGGCGGGTGATCCGATCGCTCGCCGGCGCGCTCTGCCAGCCTGAGCAGCCAGATGCCCGCGGCGGCGTAGGTCAGGAGGACCAGGATCTTGCCCGGCAGGAAGCCCGTTCCGAAGAGGAGCTGGATCGGCACGAGCAGCAGTGGAAAGAGCGGGGGATACTTGGGGCTCCCCCAGAGGTCTCCCTCGCGCCACGCCTTCTGGGCGAGCAGGATGTAGTCGACGTTGTCGCCGTTGATGTAGAGCTTGGGATCGAAGGTCAGCGCCGAGACGAGCGCGAGGAGCGCGACGAGCAGCGCCGCGCGGGCGCGAAAAGACGCCGGGGGCTGGGACGCCTTCGAAGTCCGCTTGTCGGTCAAACCGCGCCTCCCCCCGCGGGGCGGCGACCCGGCCGTGCCCCCCGCGCGTCTGCGACCGAGCACAGTGTCACTCGCGCGAGCGTGGGCGTGCAAGGCCGGGGAGCGGCGCGCGCCGGCGCAGGTCGGACCCGCCGGCTCACGGCCCCCCGGCCGTTCCGGCCATGTTTAGAGCTGGATGCCGAGTCGTTCCCACACCGATTCACCCTCGGCGATGCGCTGGGGCTTCAGCCGCCGGTAGGTGGTAAGCAGGAACCACGTCAGTGGCATCACCCCCAGCCCGATGATGACCAGGTCCGGGATGAGGCGAATCTGCCCGAGCAGCTTCACCCCGGGGCGTTCGAAGAAGGAGGCGTCGCGCGCGGCCCACATCCCCTCGCGGAAGCTCGTCCAGGCTTGCGCCACGCCGACGGGGAAGAGGGTGATCAGCACCATCATCAGCAGTCCGACGTTGAGCCCGAAGAACGAGAGGCGCAGGAGGCGATCGTTCCAGTACTGCTTCTCCACGAGGCCGCGCCAGGAGAAGAGCAGCAGCGCGATCGACAGCATACCGTAGGTGCCGAAGAGCGCCGCGTGGCCGTGGTTCATCGTCAGGTAGGTGCCGTGCTCGAAGTAGTTGACGATCGGCAGGTTGATCAAGAACCCGAAGACGCCCGCGCCCAGGAAGTTCCAGAAGGAGGAGGCCACCAGGAAGTAGAGGGGCCAGCGATAGGGGAACTCCCTCCCCTGTTTGCGGATCGACTTGTACTCCATCAGGCCGCGCACGACGATCCCGAACAGGGGCACCGGTTCCAGCGACGAGAAGACCGCGCCCAGCCCGAGCCACAGCGCCGACCCGCCGTACCAGTAGTAGTGATGGGCCACGCCGATGATGCCGCTCAAGAACACGATCGCGGCCGTGAAGTAGGAGACCATCAGGGCGTCGCGCGCCGAGGCCAGCCCCATAGTGACCAGCAGCACCGAGATCACGGCCACGCCGAAGAACTCGAAGATGCTCTCCACCCAGATGTGCACGACGAACCAGCGCCAGTAGTCGGCCACGCTCAGGTGCGTGCCGCGGCCGTAGAAGAGGCCGAAGCCGAAGAAGGCCACGACCAGGATCGCGCTGAAGACGTAGAAGGCGATGAGCTGATGGAATTCGCTGCTGGACGCGCGCCGCAGACTCGCGGCGACCGCCCGGTAGACGATGGCCAGCCAGGCGATGAGCCCCACGAAGAGCAGGATCTGCCAGAGCCTGCCGAGCTCGAGGTACTCCCAGCCCTGGTGGCCGAGCCAGAACCAGAGATCGCCCAGACCGCCCTTGATGCCGATGACCTCGCCGGCCAGGCTGCCGACCGCAACGACGAGGATGGCGCCGAAGAGGAGCTGGACGAGCAGCCCCTGGCGCCGGGGCTCGCGACCGCCTACGATCGGCGCGAGGTAGATGGCCGAGGCCACCCAGGTCGTCGCGATCCAGAAGATCGCGAGCTGCAGGTGCCAGCTCTTGGCCCAGCTATACGGGATCAGCGAGGCGACGCCCGCAATGTAGAACCGCGAGGGGTGGACCGTGTAATGGGCGAGCAGACCGCCGAAGCAGGTCTGCAAGAGGAACAGCAGGATCACGACCAGGAAGTACTTGGCCGCCTTCTGCTGGCTCGAGGTGAGCGGCATGTCGATCAGCTTGTCGGCCAGCGCCACGCCCTGGCTGGGCCCGTACCAGATCTTGTAGTAGTGCACCATGTAGATGAAGAGCCCCAGGATCAAGAACAGCCCGAGGATTCCGCCCAGCGTCCACAGATAGACCTCGGGGGCCGGGGTATTGCCGACGGTGGGGTCGGGCGGCCAGTTGTTGGTGTAGCTGTAGTCCTTGTCCGGGCGGTTGGCCGAGGCTGCCCAGGCGGTCCAGAAGAAGAAGCAGGCGATCTGCCGGCGCTCGTCCGCGGATGCGATCGTGTTGGGCAGGAACCCGTAGTCGGGGTCGCCGTCGCGGAACGTCTGCTCCCAGAAGCGCACGTTGGATGCGAAGGCGGCGGCCTGAGGCGGGCTGAGGGTCAGGTTGCGGCTGGCGGGATCGTAGCGGTTCTTCTTCATCTCGCTGCGCACCTTGACGTCCAGGATCCGCAGCTGCTCGGCGTTCAGCCGTTCGGGGGGTAGCTGATAGATCTCCTCGCAGAGGTGCGACCGCACGGCCGCGCCGAGGCGATGCAGCGTCACGGCCGAGAACTCCATCCCGCGCTGCGACCCGTGGCCCCAGACGCTGCCATGGTCCATCAGCCCGTAGCGCTGATAGACGCCCTGGCCGGCCAGGATGTCGGCGCGCGTACAGAGCGCCCGGCTGCCGGGACTGAGCACCTGCTCCGGGTAGGGCGGCACCTGCCGATTGGCGAAGAGGCCGCCGATCAACAGGACGGCCATGGCCACGCAGAAACTCAGGATCGCTGCCCACTTGAGCCTCGACAACGACATCGCATCCTCCTCCCCAGGATGGCCCCCTCGACAGGGCGGTCCGGGCACTAGGGTTTGATCCGGAAGTCCGTGAGCTTGGTTTCCGACAGATGCTTCTCGATGTCGGCCCACAAGCCGGCGAAGACATCCGCGAAGATGCACGTTCCGGGTCTGCAGATGGGCTGTCCCAGCAGGCAGCGCGGAGCGGCAACGCGACCATCGATGGCCTCGATGACCTCCAGCACGGACAGCTCATCGGACGCCACCGTCAGTCGGAATCCCCCGGCAGCGCCGCGCGTGGACTCCAGCAGTCCGGCGCCGACCAGGCGGTTGAGCACCTTGGCGACGTGGGACTCGGAGCGCTTCAACTTGCGAGCCACCGCCCGCGCCGAAATGCGAGCCCCGGGACCGGCGGCGGCGATGTAGGCAAGCGCGTGGATGGCGAGGTTGGACGCTTCCGAGAACGAGATCATTCTTGCCTCCCGGCGCCTCAATTCTGAATTCGGAGTCACAATACCGAATTGCTCATCTGCGGGCAAGGGGCAATGGGCGAGGAAGGGCAGCGGGAGCCGGAGTCGGATCCTCGAGACGTGGCGCCCGGGTGTCGGGGCGTCGGTGGGAACTCCCGC
>CAZRWW010000023.1:6683-35445 GCA_964603725.1 uncultured bacterium | reverse complement strand
TTCCCAATAACCTATTGCCCAATTGGGGGCAATGGGCAATGGGGGGGGATGGGCCCGGGGGCCGGTTTCGGGTCCACGAGACGGGGGGCCCGGGGGTCGGGGGGTCGGTGGGAACTCCCGCCATCCCTTGGGGGTCAGCATGGGCAGGTTTCTGCTAGGATGACCCGCGGCCATGCTGCCACTGGAGGATGGTGACACGTGAGCGACAAGGCGCCCACCGCGCTCCGGGCTCCGTTGCCGAGCCCGCAGGGCGAAATCAGCTACTACCCGTTGGATCGCATCGCGGCCGCAGCCGGGGTGGATCCGCATCGGCTGCCCTTCTCCATCCGCGTCCTGCTCGAGGCAGTGGCGCGCCACGAGGACGGTGAGCTGATCACGCGCGAGGATGTGCTGGCCCTCGCGGCCTATGACCCGGCCAGGCCGCCGCGCCTCGAGATCGCCTTCAGGCCGGCCCGCGTGCTGCTGCAGGACTTCACCGGCGTGCCCTGCCTGGTCGACCTGGCCGCCATGCGCAGCGCCGTACGCCGCCTGGGCGGGGACCCCCAGCGCATCGATCCCCAGATCCCCGTCGACCTGGTCGTGGATCACAGCGTCCAGGTCGACATCTTCGCCTCGGAGCGCGCGCTCGACGAGAACGCGCGACTCGAGTTCGAGCGCAATCGCGAGCGCTATGAGTTCCTCCACTGGGGCCAGCGGGCCTTCCAGAACCTGAGGGTGGTGCCGCCGGCCAGCGGCATCTGCCATCAGGTGAACCTCGAGTACCTGGCCACCGTCGTGCGCCGCAGTCCGGCGGGCCCCACGGCGGGCTCGGGGTCCGACCCCGCGGCGGATAGGGTCCTCGGCCTCGCCGAGCCCGCCGCGGGCGCGGCCGAACTCGCCTTCCCGGACACACTCGTGGGAACCGACTCGCACACGCCGATGATCAACGGCCTGGGCGTGCTGGGCTGGGGCGTCGGGGGCATCGAGGCCGAAGCGGTCATGCTCGGCCAGCCGCTGTACATGCTCGCCCCGGCGGTCGTGGGTGTGCGGCTCACCGGTCGCCTTCCGGAGGGCGCGACGGCGACCGACCTGGTGCTCACGCTGACCGACCTCCTGCGCCGCCAGGGCGTCGTGGGCAAGTTCGTCGAGTTCTACGGGCCCGGCCTTTCCTCCATGACCGTGCCGGATCGCGCCACCATCGCCAACATGGCTCCCGAGTACGGCGCGACGGTCGGCTACTTCCCGGTCGATCACCAGACGCTGGCCTACCTGCGCAGCACCGGCCGGCCGGAGGAGCTCGTCGATCTGGTCGAGCGCTACTGTCGCGCCCAGGGGCTCTTCCGCACCGACGAGACGCCCGACCCGGAGTTCTCCGACCGACTGGAGCTGGACCTGAGCACGGTGAGCGGCTGCCTGGCGGGCCCCAAGCGGCCCCAGGACCGGGTCGCGCTGGTGGATGTGCAAGCCGGCTTCCGGCGGGCGCTGTCGGCGCCGCGCGAGGAGCGGGGATTCGCCGTGCCGGCCGAGCGGCTCGCGGACCGCGCGACGGTGAGATTCCCCGGCGGCAGCGCGGCCGCGATCGGTCACGGCGCCGTTGTCATCGCCGCCATCACGAGCTGCACGAACACCAGCAACCCCACGGTCATGCTGGCGGCCGGGCTGCTGGCGCGCAACGCGGTCGCGGCCGGGTTGACCGTCAAGCCGTGGGTCAAGACCAGCCTGGCGCCGGGTTCCAAGGTGGTGACCGACTACCTGCACGAGGCTGGTCTGACACGCTATCTCGAACAGCTCGGCTTTCACACGGTCGGCTACGGTTGCACAACATGCATCGGCAACAGCGGCCCTTTGCCCGAGCACGTCGCCCGGGCCGTCGATGACGGCAACCTCATCGCCGCCGCCGTGCTTTCGGGGAACCGCAACTTCGAGGGGCGGATCAATTCCAAGACGCAAGCCAACTACCTGGCCTCGCCGCCGCTCGTCGTCGCCTATGCGCTTGCCGGCACGGCCGACATCGATCTGACGCGCGAGCCGTTGGGCCTGGGGGCGACCGGTCAGCCCGTGTTTCTGCGCGACATCTGGCCGAGCGACGAGGAGATCCAGCGCCTCGTCGCCGCCACGGTCAACGCGGGGATGTTCGCCCGCCGGTATGAGGGGATCGAGCGCTCCAACGAGGAGTGGAACCGGATCCCGGCGGGGGATGAGGCGATCTACCGCTGGCGCCCGGAAAGCACCTACATCCAGGAACCGCCATACTTCGACAATCTGTCCATGGACCCCATCCCGGTCGCGCCGATCGTAGGGGCGCGCGTGCTCGTCATGGCGGGCGACAGCGTCACCACGGATCACATCAGTCCGGCGGGGACGATCGCGACCGAGTCGCCGGCGGGGGAGTATCTCCGCGCGCAGGGCGTGGACGTCATCGACTTCAACACCTACGGCAGTCGCCGCGGCAACGACCGCGTGATGACGCGCGGCACCTTCGCCAACATCCGCTTTCGCAACCAGCTCGCCCCGGGCACGGAGGGAGGCTGGACGCGCCATCACCCGAGTGGTGAGATCACGTCGATCTTCGAGGCCGCGCGGCGCTACCGAGCCGCAGGGATCCCGACGATCGTGCTGGCGGGACGCGACTACGGCATGGGCAGCAGCCGGGACTGGGCGGCCAAGGGCACGGCGCTCCTGGGCGCGCGCGCCGTCATCGCGAGGTCCTTCGAGCGCATCCATCGCAGCAATCTGGTGGGCATGGGGGTGCTGCCGCTGCAGTTCCGGGAGGGCGAGAGCGCCTCGTCGCTGAGCCTGACCGGAGACGAAGTCTTCACGATCCACCTCGGCGACGACGTCCAGCCCGGGCAGAGGGTCGCGGTCGAGGCCCGGCTGCCGGGAGGCAGTCCCATCCGGTTCGACACGGTTCTCCGGCTCGACACGCCGATCGACCTCCGCTACTATCGCCACGGTGGAATCCTGCCGGCGGTGTTGCGCGGGTTCCTGGGCGCCCCTTCGGCCGGCACGCGCGCTACATGAACCGCTCGAAGCGATCCTGCTTGGCCTTGCACACGGGGCACACCAGCGGAGGCTTGTCCCGGGCGCACAGGTAGCCGCAGACGCGACACCGCCACACCGGGTGGGAGAGAGCGCCGGTGTCCGGTCGCGCGCCCGATTCCACGTGCGGCGCGGCGTGAGAGGCGTCGCCGGGTGCGGCGCGCGGCGCGGCGCTGGCCGGCTCGCCGGTCCCTGCCGCCTCCGGGCGTCGCTCGGGAATCGGCCCGGGCTGCAGCTCGCCGGCCACAACGCGGTCCGAGACGTAAAGCGCGCAGTAGCACATGCCGTACTCGTCGAGATCGGCATCGCGGTAATCGCATGGACACACGATGTCGCGATCGGCGTCCGAATCGCCATCCGCCAGACGGCAAGGGCAGGCCCAGTAGCCATAGCGCTTCTCGTTCACGAGCAGGCCGCGCACCAGGTCCCGCGTGAACTCGACGTCGGGATTCAGGTGGTATCCCGAAGCCTCGGCCTCGGCGTGGAGTCTCTTGTACAGCGCGTCGACCTGCTGCGGGCCGACGTCCCCGGCATCGTTCTGCGAGGGCCCCAGACTGTCATTCATGGTTCAAGGCCTTTCGGATCTCTTCTTCCCTCAGGCCGACGATCGCCTTCCGCTCGCCGACTACCAGGGTCGGATAGGAGAGCTTGGGGTTCCAGCGGCGGAGCTCATGCAGGGCTTCCCGGCGCACGCCGCGATCCAGGCGGTCCACGTCGATGTACTCGTAGGCCACGCCCAGGTCGTTGAGCAAACGCTTGGTCATGCGGCACCAGACGCACGTGCTCAACGCGAAGAGCAGAACCCGCCCGCGATCCACGCCCGCGACCTTCGTCGTTGCGACCATGCGTCACGCCCTCCCAGGACGACAGCGACCCTTGACGACCGGCGATTGTAGGGACCCCGGCGGGGGCCGACAAGCGCGCACCCCGCTCGCTGAGCGCTGCCCGGTCCCGTGCGCAGCCCGCCCGGCCGAGCGCAAGCCGGCGCTTGCGTCGCCTCCTCGCGCTCGCTACGAATACTCGGCCGATCCCACCGGCTCTTCGAGAGCCGGTCAGACCCCACGACCTGGGAGGAGTGGCAGCCATGGCAGCACAGAATCCCCCGCGACCCCGGACATCCCCGGTGCGCTGGACCGCGGGAGCGCCGCGGACTGCGGGAGCGCCTCGGACCGCGGGAGCGCCGCGGACTGCGGGGGCGCCTCGGACCGCGGGAGCGCCGCGGACTGCGGGAGCGCCGCGGACCGCCGGACCGCGCCAGGCGAACCGCGGCGCCGGGGCCGCCTACGGTCCTCCGGCCGGCGAAGACGAAGTGGCGGCCTACGCGGATCTCGTCGGGATCGCCTTCGGCGCCAGCCCCCAGGAGGTTCGCCCCAAGATCGCCGCGCTCGGCCCCGGGCCCATCCGGGTGCACCGGGCGGGCGGCCGCGTCATCGCCGGGCTCATCGCGCACGAGTGCGCCCAGTGGTTCGGGGGCCGCTCGATCCCGATGGCCGCGATTGCGGCGGTGACCACGGCCCCGCCCGAGCGGGCCCGCGGCGGCGCCACGGTGTTGATGCGCGCGCTGCTGCGCGAGCTGCGCGCGCGCGGCGTCGCGCTCTCGGCCCTGTACCCCGCCACGCGGTCGCTCTACCGCCGGGTGGGCTACGAGATGGCCGGCGGGCGCTACGAGATCACCCTCCACCCGCGCGAGCTCGCTCCCGGCGAGCGCGACCTGACCGTCCGCGAGGCGCTCCGCGAGGACGTGCCGGCCATCGCCCGGCTCTTCGGCCGCAGCGTGGCCCGCGACTACGGCCCGCTGGACTGGGGTTCGCCGGGCTGGCAGGAGTCGATCCGCGTCTGGCGCGACGCCCACACGCGGTACGTGGTCTGCGCGGGCCGGGAGATCGAGGGCTATCTCACCTACCAGATCAGCCGCAGAGACCGCGCCCTGGCCGTGATGGACTTCTTCACCGCCACACCGCGCGCGGCGCGTCGCATGCTGACGCTGCTGTGCGATCACGGCGAGCAGATCGACGAGGCGCGGTGGTCGGGGCGACCCAACGATCCGATGCTGATGCTGCTGCAGTCCGGAACGCACAAGGTGAGCCAGGCGGCATCCTGGATGCTGCGCGTCATCGACGTCCCCGGGGCGCTCGCGCAACGCGGCTATGCGCCGGGCGGCGAGGGCACGCTGCACTTGGACGTGCGCGACGATGTGCTCGCGGAGAACAGCGGCCGATTCATCCTGGAGGTGTCAGAAGGGCGCGGGCGCGTGCGGCGCGGCGGCCGCGGCACCGTCCGGCTGGATGTGCGCGGCCTGGCCGCGCTCTTCAGCGGATACGTCGGAGCGGGCGATCTCCAGCAGTGGACCGGGTACGTCGATGGACCCGCGCGGCACGTCTCGGTCCTGGAGGCTGTCTTCCCGGCCGGCTCGCCCTGGATGGCCGCGCGCTTCTGATCAGCCCGCGTCGCGCAGACGCAACACCACCTCGCCGTCGCGCGCGACCGCCCGCAGCGTGGGCCCTCCGCCGTTCAGCCGGGCGCGAACCGACTTCTCGTCCCCGCGCCCGTCCAGCTCCACGGTCCGCGGCAGGCGCACGCGCTCGCCGCGCAGATTCACGTCCGCCGCGAGCCGGCTTGCGCCCGTGATCTCGATGTCGCCGCCGCCCGTCTCGAGTTCCATCGCGTCCAGGCGATCGATGCCCACGGTGATGCTCCCGTCCCCGGTGGCCGCCCGGAGCGAGCCCGACACGCTCTCGAGGGCCAGGTCGCCGTCGCTCGTGCGCACGGAGATGTCCCGGCCTTCGATCCGACGCACGCGGATGTGGCCATCCGACGTGTGCAGCTCGATCGCGTCGGCCATGAGCGCATCGACCTCGATGTCCCCGTCGGAGGTCCTGAAGCTGGCCTCCGGTCCGCTGACGCTGCGAATGTCGATGTCGCCGTCCGAAGTGGCCACGGTGGTCTTGCCGGCGACCTCCTGGATACGCACGTCGCCGTCGCTCGTGCGCACGAACAGCGGCCCCTCGAGCCGCTCGACCCGCACGTCGCCATCGGAGGTCTTCAGGGTGGCCGCGCCGATCAGGCGCTCGACGCGCACATCGCCGTCGGAGGTCGCGATGTCCAGATTGTAGCGCTCCGGGATCTCGACCAGGACCGTGACGTTGAAGCCGCCGATGTCTTCCAGCCCCCACGACCACCCGCGGCGCGCGCGGCTCTCGATGAGCACGCCGTCCGAGACGGCTCGAGCGTGGAAGTCCATCTCCTCGAACCGCTCTCTCGCGCGCTCCATCCGGCGGGCCTTGAGGTAGATCTTCACCTCCACCCGATCGGCCTGGCCCGCGAGCAGCTCCACGTCGCCGTCTTGGATGTCGATCGTGAGCGTCCCACCCGGTGAGGCGGGAAAGCCCTCCTCGAGCATGAGCTCGCCGTAGTCGCGATCCGGACCGGCGTTGGCGGCCGTCAGAGCGAGGATTCCCGCGGGCGCGGCTCCAACGGCCATGGCGATCAACCAGCGGCGCTTGTGCATACCAGCCTCCCGTGCGTGGCTCTGGGGACTCCCAAGGGCGCCGGCGCAAGGCGCGCCGATGCCCGCGAGCGCGGTGCTCGACCTACAGAAGAGACGGTGCGGGGCCCGGAAAGGTTCTAATCAGCCTCTCAGCATGAAGAAGAGCGTGTAGGCAAAGAGCAGCAAGAGGCCGCTGACCGTGATGAGGGGCCGCTGGTCCGTGTCGATCAGACGGTGAGCCATCGCTACGACCTCCATCCCTGGCGCCGGCGAATCAACCACGGCCGGCGCGCGGCGTCAAGAGCGGCTCCGTTCGAATGGGGGGATCGGCACATCGGGCGGCGATCTGGACCCCGAACGAAGATCCCCGACGATCATCGACCATGACGGAACCCGGGCGCCCGGGGGCCTTGAACCCGCCGAGCCCTGCCGTGACAATCGAACCTCGGCCGGGGCCCGGGGGGCGGCCCGGTCCGGCGCGAGAGGGCTCGGGCGTGCTGGTGGTCCATATCATAAAAGCAAAAGGAGTTGCGGGTGCGGAGCGCCACCTGCTCGCGCTGCTGCCGGCGCTGCGGGTGCGCGGCGTCGATGCCCGGCTCCTCGCGCTGGCGGATCCCCGCGGCCGGGCGGACGGCCTGATTGCCGCCGCCCGGGAGCGAGGCGTGCCGGCCGGCGGCGTCCGGATCCTGGCCGACGGCGATCCGTCTCTTCTGGCACGCCTCAGCCGGCTTCTGAGGCGGCAGCGTCCCGCGATCGTCCACACGCACCTCATCCATGCCGACTTCTACGGCATCCCCGCGGCGCGACTCGCCGGCGTGCCCGCCGTCGTGACGACCCGGCACAACGACGACGCCTTCCGGCGCCGCTGGCCGGTGCGGGGAATCAACCGGGCCCTGTGGCGCCGGGTGCAAGCGGGAGTCGCGGTCTCCGCGGCGGTGGGCCGCTTCAGCGTGGAGATCGAGGGCGCCCCGCCCGAGAAGGTGACGGTCATCCATCACGGGCTCGCCCTCGCCGACCATCGTGCCGAGCGCGACAGCATCCGCCGCTCGCTCGGGTGCGGGCCCGCGGATCTGCTGGTCGGCATGGTCGGCCGCCTCACCGCGCAGAAGGGGATGACTCACGGCCTGGAGGCTTTCGCCGCCATCGCCGGCCCGGCGCCGCGCGCGCAGCTCGTGATCGTCGGCGAGGGCCCGTTGCGAGGGCCGCTGGCCGCCCGCGCGCGGCGCCTGGGCCTCGGCGAGCGCGTGCGGTTACTCGGCTGGCGCGACGACGCCGCGCGCCTGATGGCGGGCCTGGACGTGTTCCTGGCGCCGAGCCTATGGGAAGGCTTCGGGATCGTGCTGCTCGAGGCGATGGCGCAGGCCACCGCCATCGTCGCCAGCGATGCGGGGGCCATCCCGGAGATCGTCGAGCACGGGCACAGCGCGCTGCTCGCCCCGCCGCGGGACGCCCGCGGACTGGCGGATCACCTGCGAATGTTGCTCGAGGATGGGCGGGCGCGGGAGCGGATCGGTCAGGCCGGCCGGGCGCGCCTGATCGAGCGCTTCACCGTGGAGCGGATGGTGACCGAGACGCTGGCGCTGTACAACAGGCTGGTGCCGTGCAACACCCGCGCGCGTCAGACCGGGGCAGCGCCGCGGCGGGCCGGGCCGGCAGGGACGGCCGGCAGTGCCGGAGCGGAGAGGAGCGGCCGTGAACGCCGGGGGTGACACGCGCCGCCTGCGCGTCATGACCGTGATCGCGCGACTCAACGTCGGCGGTCCGGCGGTCAACGTGCTCCTCACGGCGGCCCGGCTCGATCCCGACTCGTTCGAGACCCGGGTCGTCTGCGGCCGCGTGGCTCCCGGAGAAGGGGACATGGGGTATCTGGCGCAGTCGCTCGGCGTACAACCGACGGTGATCCAGCAGCTCGGACCGGCGCTCAGCCCCGGCCGGGACGTCATCAGCCTCGCGCGCCTCTATCGCCTCATGCGCCGCTGGCGCCCCGACATCGTGCACACGCACACCGCCAAGGCCGGCTTCGTCGGACGCCTGGCCGCTCATCTGGCGGGCGTGCCGGTCATCGTGCACACGTACCACGGTCACGTGCTGCGCGGGTACTTCGGCCCATGGAAGGGCCGCCTCTTCCTCGGTCTCGAGCGCTGGGCGGCCCGCTGGTCGCGCTGCGTGCTGGCGCTCACCGAGGAACTGGGCCGCGAGCTGGTCGAGACGTTCCGCATCACGACGGCGGACCGCGTCCGGGTCGTGCCCCTGGGCCTCGACCTGGCGCCCTTTGCGGCGACGGCCCGCCGAGAGGGGAGCTTTCGCGCGGCGATTGGCGTGGCCCCGGACGTGCCGTTGGTCGGCATCGCGGGCCGCCTCGCGCCGGTGAAAGACCATGACCTGTTCGTGCGGGCGGCCGCGGCGGTCATACGGCGGGCGGTGGCGGCGCGCTTCGTGGTCGTGGGCGACGGTGAGCTGCGAGATGCAGTCGAGCGACGCGTGGCGGCCCTGGGGCTGGAAGGGGCCTTCATCTTCACCGGCTGGCGGCGCGACATGCCGGCCGTTTACAGCGACCTCGACCTGGCCGTCATCAGCAGCCGCAACGAGGGGACCCCGGTGACGGCGATCGAAGCTCTGGCGTCCGGCTGCCCTGTCGTGGCCACCGCGGTCGGGGGCGTGCCCGAGCTGCTCGAGCACGGCCGCCTGGGCCGCCTGGTGCCGGCGGGGGAGGCGGAGGAGCTGGCCGCCGCGATCCTCGCGGAGCTGGCGCGCCCGCGCGACCTCGGGCCGGAACGCCGGGCCATCGCCGCGCGCTATGGGATCGACGCCCATGCGCGGGCCCTCGCGGACCTCTACCGGCGGCTGCGGCGCCAGGGGCGCGCCGCGGGGCGCCGATAGGCCCATCCACAAAGCACCGGCGACCGCCGCCGGCCTCGTGATATCATTGTCCCGGGCCCGGTTGGGCGATCGGGCCGCCGGCGGCAGGGAAGATCGCCGGCCGCTCGCGCCAGACTGCCGTTCACGGCCTCGCCCGCGGTGGCCGGCGCCGGCAGGAGTCGGGCAGCAGGGGGAGTCATGCGTCACCCGAACCGCAACAGCTCGCGTTTCACCGGATCGCCGGCGGCCGGCCGGGCCGGCGCCGCGTTCGTTATCATCCTTGGGCTCGTCCTGGCGCTGGGCGCCGTGACGCCCGTCCAGGCCCGTGGTGCCACCGGCGAGCCGCTGGCCGTCCGCGTCGACGGCGTGGCCGCGAGCGACATCGATGAGCTGGAAGCGGCGGGCTTCGATGTCGCCTTCCGCGGCGACGGGTACGCGGAGCTGCTGGCGCGCCCCGGCGACACCGAGCGACTGGAGCGGATGGGCTACGCCTGGCGGCCGCTCGATCGCGACCTCTTCCCCGGCGCGCGCGGGGCGGGCGATGAGGGCAACCTGGACCCGCAGTATCACACCTACCAGGAGATGCTCGACGAGTTGAACACGCTGGCGGCAAGCTATCCGGGGATCTGCCGTCTGTACCAGATCGGCGAGGCCGAGAGCCGGATCTGGTGGTGGGACAACTTCGCGTATGCCTACGACATCTGGGCGTTGCGCATCTCCGACAACCCGGGCATCGACGAGCCAGAGCCCTGCATCGTCTACGACGGCCGGCACCACGCCCGCGAGCCGGTCAGCACCGAGATCTCGCTCGCCGTGGCGCGCCACTTCTGCCAGAACTACGGCGTCGATCCCGAGATCACCCAGGTGGTGAACACGACCGAGACCTGGATCGTGCCGATGCTCAATCCGGACGGCCACCAGTGGGTCGAGAGCGTTGATCCGTGGTGGCGCAAGAACCTCTTCGACTACAACCAGAACCATCACGTCGACAACTACGAGGGCATCGACCTCAACCGCAACTACGATTGGCACTGGGCCGCCGGGGGCTGGAGCGACGAAACCTACGGCGGGCCGTATCCCTTCCGCGCGCCCGAAACCACCGCCCTGCGCGACCTGTGCCTTGCGCACCGGCCGGCGATCAACCCCACCTACCACAGCTACGGCCGGCAGGTCCTCTATCCCTTCGGCTACAGCGTGCTCGCGGAGCCGGCGGTGCTCGAGGTGGCGGTCGAGTATGGCAATCGCATCGGTTATACGCCGATGCAGTCCACCACGCCGACGGGGTCCTCGAAGGATTACTTCTACGGCGTTCTGGGGGCGGCTGCCTTCACGGTCGAGACGGCCACCGATTTCATTCCCAGCGGCACGGCAATGCTGGCGGAGGTGCAGCAGATCCTGCCCGGTAGCATCTGGCTCGCCAAGCGACTGTGGGGACCTTCCGTCCAGGGCACCGTGACCGACTCGATCGCGGGCATTCCGCTCGAGGCGACGATCCACATCCCCGAGATCATGGGCGTCTACGGCGGCGGCGAGCTCTGGGACATGCTGACCGAGGCCTCGACCGGCTACTTCTGCCGCGTGCGCCCGGCGGCGCAGCAGACGATCACCCTGATGGTGAGCGCCGAGGGCTACTTCGGCAAGACCCTGCAGGTGACCACCGGCGGCGCCACCGCCACCGTCGTCAACATCCAGCTCATCCCCGAGAGCTTCGAGCGCGGCATCCTGCAGGGCACCGTGACCAACGCCACGGCGGGCGACACGCCCATCCCCAACGCGCAGATCACCGTGATCGGGGCCGGCGCCACGCTGATGACGAACGCGCAGGGCTTCTACAGCGGCTATGTGAATCCGGGCAGCTACCGCGTCGCCGTGTCGCACGAGAGCTTTGCGCCCGACACCTCGGACTATGTGCCGATCGTGATCGGGCAGATCACGACGGTCGACTTCTCGCTCACCGACATCGCCGGGCCGCGGATCACCAACACGACCCAGCACCCGAACACGCCCGATCCCATCGGGCCCTACCCGATCGAGAGCACGATCACCGACCTGAGCGGCATCACGCACAAGACGCTCTACTATCGCGCCGGGGGTCCGACATTCCAGGCGCTGCCCATGACGGCGGTCGGCCAGGACCGCTACCGGGCGGAGATCCCCGGCCAGCCGCTCGAGACCACGGTGCAGTACTACGTCTTCGCCAGGGACCAAGGCGGCAACAGCTCGGTCGATCCGCCGGGAGCGCCGGCGGAGCTCTACAGCTTCCGCGTGGCGCCGTTCGTCACCGTCTTCGCGGATGCGATGGAATCGGGCCAGGGCGACTGGCTGCACCACGCCGTCACGGGGGGCTATCAGGACCAGTGGCACCTCTCGACCCAGCGGAACCACACCACCGGCGGCACGACGAGCTGGAAGTGCGGCGCGGCCGGGACGGGCACCTACGCCAACCTGCTGGATGCGGCGCTGGAATCGCCGTCGTTCACCCTGGGAGAGTCGGGGTCCCTGACGCTGTGGCACTGGATCGAGGCCGAGGTCAGCAGCAGCTACCCGGGCCAGGCCTACGACGGCGGCCTGGTCGAGCTGTCGGTGGGCGGGGGGCCGTGGACGCAGATCGCGCCGCAAGGGGGCTACACGCACACGATCCGCGCGAGCAGCCAGCCGGGGCCGTTCCCGGCCGGCACCCCGGTCTTCTCGGGGGCGAGCGCCTGGACCGAGCTCGCCTTCGACCTGTCGGCGCATGAGCTCGAGGACGTGCGGGTGCGCTTCAGGTTCGGGAGCGACGGCAACACCGGTCGCGAAGGGTGGTACATCGACGACGTCGTGGTCCGCTCGATGAACCCGGCCTCGGGCGTCATGGAGGAGCGCGAGCTCGTGCTGGGTCTCCTCCGGTGCACGCGCCTGCTGTGCAGCCCGAGCCCGTGCATCGCGGGCGTCGGCGCCGGCGTGCACTATCAGCTCAATCGCCCGGCCGGGATTGTCCTGCGCATCTTCGATGCGACCGGCCGCCAGGTGTCGGTCGTGCAAGCCGGACGAGCCCCGGCGGAGGGGGTCCTGCGCTGGGATGGCCACGACAACGCCGGCCGGCCGCTCGGATCGGGGCTCTATCTGATGCGCCTCGATGCGGGCGGGCGGAGCCTGGCGGAGCGCAAGGTGATGATGCTGGCGCGCTAGCGCCGCGGGCCATGAGCCCGGCTCAAGGATGTTCGACGCGCCGTTCCGTAGCGGAGCGTTGAGAGAGGGGCGGGCAGGTGATCTTGCCCGCCCCTGACCGCAGGGAGACGCGGTGGTGCGCGCGATGAACGCAGGCCCTCTGCCGGGCGGCCGAACGCCGCCGGGCGGCGCCGAGCGCGCCGGCCGGCGCGGCGTGCGCCTCGCGGCGGCCTTGATCATCGCCGCCGTCGCGCTCGCCTACAGCAACAGCTTGCACGGGCCTTTCATCCTCGACGACATCCCCAACATTGTCGAAAACGATGCGCTGCGCAGCCTCTGGCCGCTGCAGCGCCTCTTCGCGGACGCGCCGGTGGGCATCGCCGGGCGGCCGGTCGTCATCCTGTCCCTCGCGCTCAATCACGCGGTGAGCGGCGAGCAGGTCTGGAGCTACCATGCCCTGAACGCGCTGATCCACATCCTGGGCGCGCTGGCGCTGATGGGGATCGTGCGGCGCACGCTGCTGGCAGCCCCCTTGCGCGAGCGGTTCGACGCGGCCGCGACCTCGCTGGCCGGGGCCATCGCACTCATCTGGGCGGTGCACCCGCTCCAGACCCAGTCGGTGACCTACATCATCCAGCGCTGCGAGTCGCTCATGGGGCTCTTCTTTCTGCTGACGTTCTACTGCGCGATCCGCGGCTGGCAGTCGGCGCACCCGCGGCGCTGGCACGCGGCGGCGGTCGCGGCTTGCCTGGCGGGCGTGGGCAGCAAGGAGGTCATTGCCGCGGCCCCGCCGCTCGTTTGGCTCTACGATCGGATGTTCGTGCACCGCGGCGCGCGCGAAACGCTCCGCCGGTCGTGGGGCCTGTACGCCGGGCTGACCGGTTGCATGGCGTTGCTGGCCGTCCAGGTGGGCCTGACCGGTATCGGGGCGCTGGGAATGGAGCGGCTCTCGATCACGCCGCTGCAGTACGCGCTCACGCAACCCCAAGTCATCCTGCACTACCTGCGCCTCGCCCTCTGGCCGAGCCCGCTCGTGCTGGACTACGAGTGGCCCATCGCCCAGCCGGCGCAGGCGATCGTACCCGGCCTGATCCTGCTCGCGCTCGCGATCGGCGCGGTCTGGGCGTGCGTGCGGCTGCGGCCGGTCGGGTTCCTGGGAGCCTGGTACTTCGTCATCCTGGCGCCCACCTCGAGCATCATTCCGATCCGAGACCTGGCCTTCGAGCAGCGCATGTACCTGCCGCTGGCGGCGGTCGTGACGCTGGTCGTCGCCGGCGCCTACGCGCTGATCGGGAAGCGCGCGCGGGGCGTCGCGCCGGGCATGGCGCCGGGGATGGCGCCGGGCATGGCGCTGGGGATGGCGCCGGGCATGGCGCTGGGCGTCGGGCTGGGAGTGCTGATTGCGGGTGCGCTGGGGTACGCCACCTTCGATCGCAACCGCGACTATCGTAGCGAGCTGTCCATCTGGACCGATACGGTCCGCAAGCGGCCGCTCAACGCCGGCGCCCATCTCAACCTGGGGGCGGCGCTCGAGGCGGCCGGACGCATCGACGAGGCGCGGGAGCACACGGAGCGGTCCGCGCGCCTGAATCCCGGCTCGGCGGAGGCCAGGAACAACCTGGGCTGCCTGCTGGCCCGGCAGGGCGATCTGAGCGGGGCCGAGGCCTGGCTGGGGGAGGCGATTCGCCTCGATCCGCAATACGCCGCCGCGCAGTACAACCTGGGCAACGTCCTGTACCAGGCCGGCCGGCTGCCGGAGGCGGAAGGGCGCTACCGGCGCGCGCTCGAGATCCGCCCGGCCTATGTCGACGCGCAGCGCAATCTCGGTCGGACCCTGCAGGCGGCCGGCCGACTGCAGGAAGCGGCCGAAAGCTATCGCCGGGTCCTGGGGTTCCTTCCCAGGGAAGCCGAAACCCACAACGCGCTGGGGGTCGTCCTGCTGGGCGCCGGGCGGCTCAACGAGGCGCTGGCCAGCTTCCGTGCGGCGTCACGGCTCAATCCCGCCTGGCTGGCGCCCCAGAACGCCGAGGCCTGGATTCTGGCGACGCACCCCGATGCGGCCGCGCGCGATGCCGCCGCGGCCATACGCCTGGCCGAGGGCCTGGCGCAGCGGACCGGCCGCCAGGACCCGGGCATCCTCGACACGCTGGCCGCCGCCTACGCCGCCGCCGGGCGGTTCGAAGAAGCCGTGCGCACGGCCGAGCGCGCCGCCGCCCTGGCGAGCGCGGCTGGATCGGAAAGCGCCGCGCGGGGCATGCGCGAACGCCAGGCGCTGTATGCCCAGGGGCGGATGTTCGTCTGCGCGGCGGCTCCAGGGCCGACCGGATCGTAGCCGGCGGCGTCCCCGCCGGCCGCGGCGCTAGGCCCGCTGCCGCTTGCGCAGCAGGAGCGCTGACCCCGCGAGGCCCAGACCCAACAGCGCCAACGACGTCGGCTCCGGAATCGGATTGGGCCCCAACAGGTCCTGGTCCTGACCGCTGTCCCAGTACGTCGCGACGGCCTGCGCGCGGTCGTTGAGGAAGGGCGCCACGTAGGAATCCACGAAGCTCGCGGCCGAATGGCCGAAGTACGACATGTTGTCGAGCGACAGAACCCGGAAGTTGCCCGCGTCCAGATCCCAGGCGTAGCCGGGCGCGCCGTCGTAGATCGCCTCCCAGACCGCGATCTGGAGCGCCGCGCGCGCGAGCTGGTCATCCGTGGTGTTCTGGTTGTAGAGGGGGACGCCATATGTGTTGTACAAGTGAGACGCCCAGCCCAGCCCGAAGTCGGAGATCCCCCAGGCGCGCACGCCCGCGGGAACGGCGTCCGTGAAGTAGACGTCCCAGTTGCGAGGGTGGCCGTACATCCCCGTGGTCAAGTCCAGGCAGTAGAAGTCGGCAATATAGTCGCCGCCTTGGTCATAGCCCTGCCACGGCCCGTATCCGGAGTTGAGAACGGTTTTCACCGGCGTGTAGAAGTCGCCGACGAAGGGGTTGTAGTTGTAGGAATACTCGGGATCCATGTAGACAACCCATGCTTGCGACATGGAAGGAACGAGGAACACCGCCAGCGCTGCCATTGCCAGTCTTCTTGCACTCATCTTCATCCCCCTAGCTCTGATCATGTGGCTGCTTGTGAACACTGCCCCACCGCGAGCGCGATCCCTCGCGAAAACGCGCTCGCGCTGGTTGGGAGACAAACCTCTCCGCGCGCGGCAAGTTCCAGGGTCGACGCCGAATCCGCTTGTCGCAGCTTTGTTGCCCCAGGCAGGGCGGTACCGGGGCGCAGGCGCGAACCCGCTCGGCGTGCTCCCGCGCGCGACCCGAATCGCCGGTCGCGCGCCGCGCGGCGGTGGGGTACCGTTGTCGCCGGTGATCTCGGACCCAAGGGTCGCGCCGACCGGAGGTGGTCAGGTGTTGCGAGTCAGGTACAGGAGCTTTGACGAGCTGGCTGGCCGGCAGCGCGAGCATCACGACTGGCGCCACATTGTTGTGCCTCGCTCATCGGCCGTGGCCCTGCTCGCGCCCCACGGGGGCGGGATCGAGCCCGGGACGTCCGAGATCGCGACGGCGATTGCCGGGTCCGAATTCTCGCTCTACTGCTTCGAGGGGCTCCGCCGCTGGCGCAATGGTGCTCTCCACATCGCCAGCACCCGTTTCGATGATCCGGCGTGTCTCGATCTGCTCGAGTATGTTCAAGCGGCCGTCACGGTCCACGGCTGCGCCGAGCGGCGGGAGATCGTCTACCTGGGAGGCCTGCACGAGGAGCTGCGCGGAGCGGCTGAACAATCACTATCGGCGGCCGGCTTTCGGGTCGCTCAAGACACCACGGTGCACGGCGGCACCGATCGGGCCAACATCTGCAATCGCTGCGCGGGCGGGCGGGGACTGCAGCTCGAGCTGAGCCGGGGGCTGCGGGTCGGGATGTTCGCGGGACTGCGCGCCTCCGAGCGCCAGGTCAGAACCGCGTCATTCGCTGCCTTCGTCGGGGCCATCCGGGCGGTGCTGCCGGCGACCGAGGCGCGGGCGGCGTCGCCGGCCGCGCCGGGCGCCTGAGCCGCGGAAAGCGCTCACCCCGTGACCGGGCGAACGCCTCGGAACATGAAGTACGCCGCGGCCACCAGGCACAGCGACGCCCAGAGGTAGTCGAGCGACAGCCGCTGCTTCATGTAGAATGTGCAGAAGCCGGCGAAGACACCCATCGTGATCACTTCCTGGATCACCTTGAGCTGGCTCAGCGAGAAGTGCTGGAACCCGATGCGATTGGCTGGAACCTGCAGGCAGTACTCCAGAAACGCAACCGACCAACTAAGCACGATCACGACCAGGAGCGGCTTGTAGCGCAGGTCCTTCAGGTGCCCGTACCACGCATAGGTCATGAAGAGGTTCGAGCCCACCAGCAACATGATCGGCGTGAGCTTCTGCATGGATGTTCTCCGTTTGCCCGACCTTCCCGCCGGCCGGCGCCGGCCCGCGACTTCCGCTGAATGAGCGGGGAATAGAGCGCCTTCACCGGAGCCTTGTCAAGGCGCCAACCGGGGCCTTGCTGCTCCCTGCTCCGCCGGGGCGATCCCCGGCCACCAGCCCCGCAGCGCCGCCAGGAAGCGCTCGGCCTGCTCGTCCACACCGAAACCGGCCAGCACGGCGCGCCGGGCGGTGTCGGCCTGGCCGGCCCATGCACCGGGCTGGTCCACAAAGGTGCGCACCGCCGCCGCCAGGCCGCCCGCGGTCGCCTCCGCGGCGATCGCGACGCCCGTCTCGGGGCCAATGCCGGTGGCAGCCGCGCGGGCACGCGCCTCGGGGCACAGGACCACGGGGCAGCCGCACGCCAGCGCCTCCAGCACCGCCAGACTCAGCCCCTCTGATCGGCTGGGGTGGATGAGAACATGACTGGACGCCAGCGTGTCGCGCAGGAGGTCCGGGGCGAG
Source organism: uncultured bacterium (assembly GCA_964603725.1). GTDB lineage: Bacteria > Eisenbacteria > RBG-16-71-46 > CAIMUX01 > WJJG01 > CAZDKK01. The sequence goes on along the minus strand of CAZRWW010000023.1, from coordinate 18,028 downwards.
CAGGCCTCGGAACACGACCGCGCCCTGCAGACCCAAGGCGGCGGCGCGACGCTGCAACCGAATGCGCTCGGGGCCGTCGCCGCAGATTTCCAGGCGGCCCGCCACGCCCTGCCGGCGGAGCTCGGCCAGGGCGTCCAGCGCGAGGCCGGCGCGCTTTCTGGCGGTCAGGGCCCCCGAGAAGCAGAGTCGCAGCTCGCGCGGTTCGGGCGGGCGCCGGGCCGGGGCAGGCCGCCAGAAGTCCGCGTCCACGCCGTTGGTCACCAGCGCCGCGCCGCGCGCGGCCCGGCCGCAGAGGGGAAGTCGGCCCACGAGGCGGCGGAGCTCCTCGGTGACGCAGATCAGGTGATCGGCGAGCCAGACGGATCCCAGGGCGCGCCAGATACCCGGGCCGCGCAGCTCCTCGGTTGGACCGTGCACGTAGCCCACCACCGGCACGCGTCGAGGCCACAGTCGCAGGGCGGCCAGCACGGGAAAGAGCTGCAAGCCATGAACGATGAGGATGCCGCCGCCGCGCGCGCGTGCGGCCAGGAGCCGCGCGGCGCGCGCATAGGCGTCCGGTCGCGGCCCGGGCGCCTTGGGCGTGTGTCTCCACGGCACAGCCCGCTCGTCCAGGGCGCGCACGTAGGTCTCGCGGGGCGCCGGCACGCCGTAGAGAATCGCCTCCTGGGGCAGCCGGCCCGCGAGGCGCACGGCCAGGCTCACAGCCACGGCGCTGGCGCCGGACGGACCGCTGTAGAAGAAGTGGATGACTCTGGTCTCGCCCGGAGTCATCAGGTTTCCGCCTGAGTCATCGGAGATCCTCCCTTGTTCGTCGATCGCGGCCGGCATTATCGCACAGCCGATTCTTGCGGTACACGCGGGGCTTCCTGCGGTACATTGCCGGTGTGCTCTGCGGCAGGCGGGCGCGCGCCCGCAGTCTATGGCGTCAGGCCAGTGTCTCGTGACCCGCAGCGGGAGGGCGGATGATCGCCGAAGTCCTCAAGGCCGCGCTCGAGGCGCTCACTGCCGGGGAACCGTTCGCGCTCGCGACCGTGATCGAGGCGGAGGGGTCTTCACCCGGCAAGCCGGGACACAAGATGCTGCTGCGCCCCGATGGGCGTCAGGTGGGGACGATCGGCGGCGGGCAGCTCGAGCTCTGCGTGCAGCGCGAGATGCAGGCGATGCTCACGCGCGGGCGCGGTGGCGTCCTCGCCTACTCCTTCGAGCCCGGGGCGCCCAACAACCCGGGCATGACGTGCGGCGGCGGCGTGACGATCGCCGTCGAGGTGGTGCCCGCTGCGGCCCGGGTGCTCCTGTGCGGCGGCGGGCACGTCGCGCAGGCGCTGGCGCGGCAGCTCCGAGAGCTAGGCTATGCGCACGTCATCGTCGATGCACGGCCCGAGGTGGCGACGCGCGAGCAGTTCCCCGGGGCCGCCGAGATCCGGCACGAGGCGCCGCCCGCCTGCATAGGCGCCCGCGGGCTGTCGGGCTTCAGCCACGTGATCATCTTCACCCATGACCACGCGCTCGATCGCGAGACGCTGCTGGCGGTGGCGCGCACGGGGTTCGCCGGCTACGTCGGGCTGATCGGCAGCGCGTGCAAGTGGGCGGCCACGCGCCAGGCGCTGCGCGAGGGGGGTGTCACCGAGGACTGGATCGCTCGCGTCCACTGCCCGATCGGCCTCCCGATCGGGGCGCGCACGCCGGCCGAGATCGCCGTGTCGATCGCGGCGGAGCTGGTCAGGGAGAAAGGAGTCGGCGCATGAGGTCGATCTTCATCGTCGTCATTGCCGCGCTGTCCGGCGTCGCGGGCGTCACGCTGGCGGGCGGGGGCGTGACCGTCGCCCAGGCGCAGAAACCGCAGCCGGCCGCGGCGGAGACCGTGGCGGGCAAGTGCATGACCTGTCACAAGGAGAAATCGCCCGGGCTCTACCGGCAGTGGTACGCCTCATCGCACGCCAAGCACGACGTCACGTGCCTCGAGTGTCACGGGGCGCAGCGGTCCGAGCCGGACGCCTTCCTCCACGAGGGTGCCTACATCGCCACGCTGGTGACGCCGGCCGACTGCGGTCAGTGCCACGCCGAGGAAGCCGCGCAAGTGGACGCCTCCCATCACGCCAAGGCCGGCGAGATCCTCGAGTCGGCCGACGCGTACATGGCCCACGCCGCCGGCGGCCAGCCGGCCGCCATCGCCGGGTGCGAGAGCTGTCACGGCGCCAAGGTCAAGCTCGACGCGAGCAACCGCAACAAGCTGGCGCGCGAAAGCTGGCCCAACTCGGGCATCGGCCGCCTGAACCCGGACGGCAGCAAGGGCTCCTGCAACGCCTGTCACACGCGCCACAGCTTCTCGAAGGCCCAGGCCCGCCAGCCCGAGTCGTGCGGCAAGTGCCACCTGGGCCCGGACCATCCGCAGAAGGAGGTCTACGAGGAGTCCAAGCACGGCAACGCCTACGCCACCCATCAGGCCGACATGAACCTGCAAGCCGACCGCTGGATCGTCGGCGTCGATTACTTCGAGGCCCCGACCTGCGCCACATGCCATCTGTCGGCGACCAGCAAGCAGAAGGTGACCCACGACGTAGGCCAGCGGATCTCCTGGACGCTGCGGCCGGAGATCTCCACGCTCCAGAACAACTGGCAGCAGAAACGGGCCAACATGCAGGACGTCTGCGCGAACTGCCACCACAACGAGTTCGTCCAGGGTCACTACTACCAGATGGACGGCGTGATCCGCCTGTACAACGACAAGTTCGCCAAGCCCGCCGGCGAGATCATGAAGATGGTCAGGGACAAGGGGTTGCTCGAGAACCCGTCCGCCTTCGGCAACGCGGTGGAATGGACTTACTGGGAGATCTGGCACCACGAGGGGCGCCGGGCGCGCCACGGCGCCGCCATGATGGGCCCGGACTACACCTGGTGGCACGGAATCTACGACGTGGCCCAGCATTTCTACTTCAAGTTCCTGCCCGAGGCGCGCGAGTACAATCACGCCGAAATCAACGCCCACATCGACAAGCTGCTCGCGAGCGATGCCATGCACCACTGGATCCAGAGGCCCACGGCCGAGATCAAGCAGGACATCCGCAGCGGGAAGCTGCAGGAGCTCTATCGCTACATGTTCGCGCCCGAGTAGTCGGGACCGCAGGGGTGCCGGCGGAACGCCCCCGGGGCCGCCAGGGGACTCGCGGTGAGGAGACCGCGGGCGACGTCCCCGAAGGCGCGCCCCTGCGGCCGCGGGCGAACTGCGGAGGCGATTGACCCGAGGTGGGGCAGGCGGGAATGCTCAGACGCTTTCGGCTCTTCGTGCACGGGCTGGCCACCAACTGGGTGGGCACGATCGGGGCTGTGCTGACGACGAGCGCCTTCATCCTCTTCATCTTCATGGAGGCGCTCCAGCTGCTCGGCATCGTCACCAACGCGTACGTCGGGCTGATCAGTTACATGGTGCTGCCGGCGCTCTTCATTCTGGGCCTGCTGCTCATCCCGATCGGTTGGCGCCGGTACCGGCGGGCCACCGGGCGCACGACCCGCGAGCTCCTGTCGGAGCGCTTCGCGCCGGAGCTGGTCGCGCCCGGGAAGGTCTTCGGCTCGAACCTGTTCGGACTGATCGCGCTCCTCACGCTGGTCAACCTGCTCTTTCTGGGCGCGGGCGGGGCGCGCATGCTGCATTTCATGGACGAGCCGAAGTTTTGCGGCACCGCCTGCCACCAGGTCATGCACCCCGAATGGGAGAGCTACCAGCAGTCTCCCCACGCGCGCGTCAGGTGCGTCGATTGCCACGTGGGCGAGGGATTGGATGCACTCATCGACGCGAAGCTCAACGGACTGCGGCAGATCATCAGTGCGACGTTTCACCTCTACGAGCGGCCCATCCCGACGCCGGTGCACAACCTGCGACCGGCGCGGGAGACTTGCGAGCGCTGCCACTGGCCCGATAAGTTCTACGGCAAGCGGCTGAAGGTGTTCACCCGCTATGCCCAGGACGAGGTCTCGACGCCGCGCTACACGACGCTGGCCCTGCGGGTCGGATCGGGCACGGGCGAGGAGCACGGCACGATCCACTGGCACATCGCGGCGCAGAACGAGGTCCGCTACGGGCCGGCGACGCCCGATCGCTCCGCGATGGCCTGGGTCGAGGTGCGCACTGCCGGCGGGGAGTACCGCCGTTTCACGCGGCGCGGCGCGGCGGGGGAGGCGATCTCCGAGGACGCGGCCGGCGGCGCGGCCGGCCGCGCGGCATCCGGCCACAGGGCGTCCGCGAGCGCCGCGTCGGGTCGCGGGGCGCGGGAGATGCGCACGCTGGATTGCATCGACTGCCACAATCGCGCGACCCACATCTACGAGGACCCGGAAGCGGCAATCGACCAGCGCCTCGCGGAGGGACGGATGGACCGCGCCGTTCCCCATCTGAAGCGCGTGGCCCTCGGCGCGCTGCTGGGGAGCTACGCGTCCAAGGACGCGGCCCTGCGCGGAATCGCCAGTGAGGTGCGTAGCACCTACGCGCGGGAGTTTCCCCGCGAGACGGCCGGGCTGCAGGAGGAGGTCGACCAGGCCGTGACGACGCTCCAGGCGATCTACCAGCGCAACATCCATCCCGTGATGAACGTGGGCTGGAACGTCTACCCGGACCACCGGGGTCACCGCGCCGGAGGGGGATGCTTCCGGTGCCACAACGCGGAGATGATTGACAGTGACGGCGTGGCGATTTCCAACGACTGCACGGTGTGCCATTCGATCCTCGCCTATGACAGCCCGGCGCCCTTCCAGTTCTTGCTGCCCGTGCAAGAGAAGGACCCCGCGCGGCGGATGCATCGCTATCTGCAGGAGGAGTTCCTGAGCGCCCGGCGGTGAGGCGCTCTTGACGCGCCAGGGGCAGACATGATGAAATCGATGACCCATGAAGCGCGCAGCGGAAGAAAGCCCGATCTCCATCGATGAGATCCGCGGGATGGCAGCGGGTCGCTTCGGGGATCTCGTCAAGGCGGTCGTCGACATCGCGCAGGGCGTAATGCTTCTCGACGCGGAGATGCATGCCGATGAGGAGGCCGAGTTGCTGGCGACGGGATCGCGGCAGCAAGACCTGTGGGGCATCAATCTCTATCCGGACCTGCCGAGTGAGGAGTGGATCGAGTTCGACTCCATGATCAACTTGCGCCCGTCCTTCGGCAATGTGTCCCGGGGCGTCGACGATCCGGCGATCAGGGAACGCATCATCACGCTGGTGAATCGGCTGGTGCAGCGATGAGCGAGTGGCGGCATCGGGAGATGGCGGCCGGGGCCTGGTGGTCGCTGACCCTCTGCGAGCAGATGGGACACATCGGCAGCGAAGTCGGCCGCGCGCTGAGCTGGCAGATACGCAAGCCCGCCATCGCGCAAGGCGCGCTCGAGCGGGCCCTCGAGCTCATCGATCTGACCCTGGCCGACCCGCGGCACCTGCGCTCCGCCGCGCGGCTGCGGGAAATCGCGCGCGCCCGGGAGGTCTTGCTGGACTTCCTGGTGGGGCCGAACCAATACCGCTCCACCGGTCCCGCGCTGCGCCGCTACTTCGACATCTTCGCCCTGGCCGCCGCCCGCGCCCGCGCTAGCGGATGAGCACGAGGCGCGCGCCCCGCCGCTCGCCGGCCGCGCTCACCCGACACCAGTAGACCCCGGCTGGCACATCGCCGCCGTTCCAGGCAAGCGCGTGCGTCCCGGCGGGGAACCAGCGCGAGCATAGCAGCGCTACGCGCCGGCCGGTCAGGTCGACGATCTCGCCGACGACCAGGCCCGCGCGCGGCGCGGTGAAGCTGATGCCCGCGCCCGGGCTGAAAGGTCGCGGCAGGTGGATGGCGGGCGAGGAGGCGCCGGCCGGAAGGGGCTCGGCGGCCGCGGGGTTCGTGATGCGGGCGCGGAACGTCCCCGCGCCGTTCGTGGCGACGTAGAGGTAGCCGTCGGCTTCGGAGAAGGCCAGGTCCACGGGCGTGCCCGGGAGGTTGCCGGTCTCGTCGTCCCACGTCTCGCCGAGGTTGTGCGAGACGAGGATGCGGTGATCCCACGTGACCGCGGCCACCGGTCGATCCGAAGACAGGCCGGGCACAACCCAGCCCGAACGGGCCCAGTCGATGTTGCGACCGGCGGCAGCGGAGACCATGGTCCAGCCGTCGCCGCCGTCGAGCGAGCGGTAGATCCCCAGATCGTTGGCGGCGAAGAGCCGGCCCGCGCCCTCGGGATCGGCGACCACGCAGTAGATCCCGTACCCGCTGGGCAGCCCGTTCCAGGCGCCCTCCCAGGAGTTGCCCCCGTCGCGGCTGCGGGTCACGCGGCTCGTGCCGCCGGCGTAGACGGTGCCCGCCGCGTCGATCGTGATCGAGGTCAGGGCGTAGTGGATCGTGCCCGACAGCAGCGTCCAGTGCAGGCCGCCGTCGAGCGAGCGGACGATCTCGCCCGGGGCGACGTCGGACCAGGTGCAGGCGTAGTAGCGGTTCGGATCGGCGGGATCATGCGCGATGCCCGTCACCTCTCCGCCGTTCGAGTTGTACACGAGCTGCTCGTTCTGCCCGAGATCGTTGCTCAGCAGGATGTAGCCCTTGAAGAAGGCGTTCTCCCGGCCGGTGATCACGCGCTGGTCGAGTGTCTCGTGCCAGTCGATCGAAATCACCTGGCGGCCGATCCAGCCCGGCCAATCGCGCGACACCCACTGGCCCGTGGCGATGTCGTAGTAGTGGAAGCCCTCGATGGTCCCGACGAACACGCGGCCGTGCACGTGGTCGTCGGTGACGCAGGTGGACGTGACCCCGGCCATCGACTCGTAGCTCCACTCGGCGGCGCCGGGGGGCGACTCGATGGATGCGAGGATGAGCACGAACAACGCGAGGATGGGGCGCATCGCGATCTTCATGGAAACCTCCGCGCACAGGGCGTAGCTGCCAGGACCCACGCTGATGATTCTATCACGGTCGGGCAGCGGGAACGAAGGCCGCCGAGGTGAAAACCGCGCCCGTCGGCCGCGAATCGAGGGATGAGGCGCGGGCCGGCGGCGCGGATGAGCCCGGGCGAAGGGACCTCGACGGTGTTACGATAGCGCCGCGCTGGGCACAGGTCCGCGCCATAGCGGCGCCACGGGAGGGTGCGATGGATCGATCCGGCGGCTACGAGACCCCCTTCATTGCGGAGTCCTACGACCACGTCGTGCCCTACCGCGAGCGCGATGATGTCGCGCGCCATATCGAGTGGGCGCGCGCCTGCGGCGGCCCGGTGCTCGAGCTGGGCTGCGGCACGGGGCGCGTGCTCGTGCCCATCGCCCGCGCCGGGATCGAGATCGTGGGGCTCGATCTCTCGTCGCGGATGCTGGCGATCTGCCGCGACAAGCTCGAGGCCGAGCCTGCCGAGGTGCGGGCCCGCGTCCGGCTCATCGCGGGCGACATGACCGCGTTCGATCTGGGCCGCAGCTTTCCCCTGATCACGACCCCCTTCCGACCCTTCCAGCACATCCTCACCGTCGAAGGCCAGCTCGCGTGCCTGGCCTGCGTGCGCCGCCACCTCGAGGATGGCGGGCTCTTCGTGCTCGACCTGTTCAACCCATCCTTGCCCATGCTGGTCAGCGAGACCGCCGGCGAGGAGTTTGGCGATGAGCCCGAGTTCCTGATGCCCGACGGCCGGCGCGTCATCCGGCGCTTGCGTCTCCCGCGCCGCGACTACTTCCAGCAGATCAACGACGTCGAGCTGATCTACTACGTCACCCATCCCGACGGCCGCACGGAGCGGATCGTTGACGCGTTCCAGATGCGCTACCTCTTCCGCTTCGAGGTGGAGCACCTGCTGGCGCGGGCGGGCTTTCGCGTGGAGCGCATCGATGCCGACTACCAGGGCAACCCCTACGGGTCGAAGTATCCGGGCGAGCTGATCGTGCACGCGCGCAAGGTGCTGGGGTAGCCGCGCCCGTCAAGGCCCGTCGGCGCCCGGCTCGGCGTTCCGCTTGTCCCCGCGCGGCCGCAGCTCGCTGTCGTCGTCGCGCCGCTCGTCCTGGATGCCCAGCAGCTTGGCCGGGAGCACCTTGCCGCGGCCGAAGCGCTCCTCGATGCGGTCGATCGTCTCGGCCAGCCGCCGGCGCTTCTCCTGCGACTTGGGCGGCGTGAAGAGGTCCAGCATCTCGCAACCGGTCTGGGCGATGCCGCTCACGCCGACGCCGATCAACCGCACCGCCTGGCCGTTCCAGTGCTCGCGGAAGAGATGGCGGGCGACCTCGTAGATGCGCTGGGCGTCGCAGGTCGCGGTGTCCAGGGTCGTCCGGCGCGTGAGCGTGCGGAAGTCGTGATAGCGCAGCTTGAGCTGCACAATCCGGCCGGCGACGTCGTCCGCGCGCAGGCGCCGGGAAACTCGAAAGGCCTCGTCCAGCATGACGCTCTCGAGGAGCTCGGCGTCGGTCTGGTCGCGCCCGAACGTCTGCTCGTGGCTGTAGGACTTGGCCTCCCAGTCGGGGATAACCTCGCGGCTGTCGCGGCCCCAGGCCAGCTCGTGCAGGTGCTCGCCGTGCTGCCCGAAGCGGGCGACCAGCGCGCGGCGGTCCATGTCGGCCAGCTCGCCGACCGTGCGAATCCCCAGCGCCTCGAGCGCCTCGCGCGTGCGGGGGCCGACGCCCCACAGCCGGCCGATCGGCAGCGGCCGCAGCGTCGCCAGCAGCCGGTCGGGCTCGATCACGACCAGCCCGTCGGGCTTCTCGAGGTCCGAGGCGATCTTGGCGACGAACTTGACCGGCGCGATGCCGACCGAGGCGGTCAGACGCGTCCGGGCGCGAATCGCCTCCTTGATCTTGCGGCCGATCTCGCGCGGCTCGCCCAGGACGCGGCCCGTGCCGGTGAGATCGAGAAAGGCCTCGTCCAGCGAGAGCGGCTCGATCTTGGGCGAAAACGAGCGGAAGACCTCCATGATCTGGTCGGAGACGTCGCCATACTTGCGGAAGTTCACCGGCAGGCGCACGAGGTGCGGGCAGCGGCGCTGGGCCTCCGCCATCGGCATGGCCGAGTGGATACCGTACTTGCGCGCCTCGTACGATGCCGCGCTCACGACGCCCCGGCCGCTGGCCGAGCCGCCCACGACGACCGGCTGGCCCGCCAGCGACGGATCGTCGCGGATCTCGACCGACGCGTAGAACGCGTCCATGTCGACGTGGGCGAAGATGCGTTCCCAGCGCGTCATGGCGCTACCTCGGCTGCGAGACCGCCCGGGGCGCCTCAAGCCCGATCAAGCCTGCTCCACGACCGGCAGCCCCGGGGCGCGCGCCTCCGGAGCCGCCTCGACCATGCGGATTCGCCGCCAGTGTCCCGAACGATAGCGCAGATAGAGGACGGCGCCCAGCCCCAACACCGCCACGACGACCATGCACCAGGTGACGCGGGGCGGGACGTGAAAGACGCGCACGAGCAGGATCCCGGCCGCCGCCATGGCCCAATGGCCGCTGACCGACAGGAGCATCGTCTTGAACGTGTCGCCCGCGCCGCGCAGGGCCCCGCCGAAGACGATGCCGATCGCATCGGCGGTCACGTAGAGCGCGACCAGCCTGAGCATGAAGACGGCCAGCGGGCGAACCTCCGCGAAGGCGGCCGCGTCTTGCCGGGTGCGGAAGAGCTCCACGAGCTGATGCGGAAACAGGCTGTAGATGGCGAAGGTGCACGTGGAGTAGATGAGCGCCAGCTTGAGCGCCGAATGCGTGACCTTGTGAGCGGTGTCGGGATCGCGGGCGCCCATGTAGCGGCCGACCAGGCTGATGACGCCGATGTTCACGCCCAACAGCGGCACGAACGACACCATGTCCCAGCTGAAGGCGATGGTCATCGCCGCCGCCTGGGTGACCCCGTAGGAATGGAATGTCTGTACAAGCACGTTGAAGGCCATGATGTTCAGGAACAGCTCCAGCCCGGTTGGCGACCCGAAGCGCAAGAGACGCCGCATGAGAGGCAGATCGAGCCTCAGACCCGCCACCACGCCGAACTGCCGCCGAATGGCGGGTCGGAAAAAGGCCACGGTGAGCACGACCAACCCGGAGAAGCTGCCGGCGAGCACGCCCAGGGCGGCCCCCCGGATGCCCAAGGCCGGCAGCCCCAGGTGACCGAAGATGAGCACGTAGCTCACGGCGACGTTGACCGCCATGGCCAGGCCGGTGGCGCCCATGACCACGCGGGTGCGCCCCAGCCCGCTGAAGAAGCCGCTCAGGCTGTTGCGCAGCAGGGCGATCACCGCGCCGTACATGAGGATGCGGAAGTACTCGCGCTGCGGCCCGATCTGCTCGGGCGCCAGATGCGCGGCCGCGAATAGGCGATAGCCAACCGGGATCAGGAGCAGCATCAGGGGATAGGCGAGCACGGCGATGATGACCGCCTGGCTCACCACGACCGGGCAGCGGCGCGGCTGGCCCGCGCCCAGGTGCTGGGCCACCAGGGCGGTCGAGTATCCGGTCAGGCCGATGAAGAAGGTCAGGAACATGAAGGCCGTGAGACCGCCGGCCATGGCCGCGCTCATGTACTCAGGGTGCACCCAGGAGAGGAACACTCGGGTCGAGAACATCATGATCGTCTCGGCGGATTGCGAGACGACCATGGGCAGCGCCACGGCGAGGAGCTCTCGCATGCCGCCCGGGGCGGGCGGCGATCCTGACAGGCTTGGCGCGGTGCTCATCTAGTGTCCGACTCCTCGTGAAGCGCTCCCTGGGTGTCCGGCGGCGGTGCGCCGCGGGCCTCACGAGGATTCGCGCCGGGAGGCGATCTCTTTCATTCGGGCTTCGTCGATGGTGGCGAGGCGCTCGTAGCGCCGCTCAGTTTCAGCCGAGAGCTGCCCGTCACGCCCGAACTCGCGGCCGGCTTGCTGGAGCAGCTCGTAGAGATCGGAGAACACCTGCTCGCTCTCGTCGCCGGCGATGTCGCTCGCGAACGGCACCAGCAGCTCCCCGGCGTAGGCCCGGCCGTGGATCTTGCGCATCGTCGCCGAGAGCGTATCGAAGCAAGAGCCGTCGCGGAATCCGCACAGCGAGATCAGAAAGAACCGGACCCGATCCATGGAGATCAGCGTGGGATCCGGCGAGCGGCCGGTGGCCCGCAGGAAGTGGTTCAGGTAGAGAGGGAGCTGGCGATCCACGAAGGTCTTGACCGGACCCGGCAGGGTGTAGAAGTAGAGCGGCGTGGACAGGACGACCAGGTCCAGGTCCCGATACTTCGCCAGGATGCCGGCCATGTCATCTGCCTGGACGCACCGTCCGGGCGTCGCGGTCCAGCAACTCCGACAACCAAGGCACGGACGGATCACTAGTACGTAAAGGTCCCCAACGTCGTTTTCCAACCCCCCAAACCCCAAACCCAAACAAAAACTTAACCCCACCGAAATGAACCCAAACCGCA
>CAZRWW010000023.1:0-6673 GCA_964603725.1 uncultured bacterium | reverse complement strand
CAACCAAGGCACGGACGGATCTCGAGGTCGGTCAGGAGCACCTCGTCGGTGTGCCAGCCCGCATCACGCAGACCCGAAGCGAATCTGGATCCCAGCCGGAAGGATCCCGACCGGCGACCGCGCGGGCTGCCGCAGACGACCAAGGCGTTCATGCTGAAACCCCGGCATCAAGGGACGGACGATCCGATTCGTTGAAACAAGCCGGATAAACCCTCTGCCGCGCTCCCGCAAGCTGGCACTCGCCGCCTGCCCCCGCGGTCAGGCAGCACCCGGGCCTACCGTAGCACCAGCACCCGCGCGGACTGCGCCGTCCCGCCGGCGCTGAGACGAACGAGGTAGAGGCCGGGAGGAAGCGTCCGGCCGCGATCATCGCGCCCGTCCCAGGTGATCGCGCCGGCGACGCTCGATCTTCCCGCGGCGCTACCCATCCGCGCGCCGAGCGTCCCGCCCGCCGCGCGCTCCAGGCTGCGAACGCGCCGCCCCGACGCATCGTGAATGGTGATCGTCGCCGGTCCCGCCTCGTCCAGCCGATACGAGATGCACGTGCTCTCGCGCAGTGGATTCGGCCAGACGCGCAGCCCCCGTGCGGCCGTGATCGTCGCCGCGACGCTAGCAGGATCGACGGCGGGAACGGTGGCATCGTTGTCGGAATGGCAGCGCCACTTGGGCCAGGGCAGACTCTCCGGGTTGTACGTGTCGGGTCCCAGATCCCAGCAGTAGATCCGGGTGTCGTTGCAGCCCACCAGCAGCTCCAGATGGCCATCGTGGTCCAGGTCGGCGAGCAGGGGCGAGGAGTAGATCGTGTAGGTGGCGTCGGTGAGCGGGAAGCCGGGCAAGGGGGTGCCGTCGATTTCCCAGGCGTAGACCTTGCCCGTGTTTTCCCCGACCACGATCTCGAGCACGCCGTCGCCGTCGAGATCGCCGATCGAGGGCGAGGAGAAGACCGAGTACGACGTCGCCTGCGGCCAGCCCGGCAGCAGTGTGGCGTCGTGGTTGTACACGCGCACCTGGGAGTCGTTCATGCCGAAGACGAACTCGAGCTCCGGGTCGGCGTCGAGATTGGCGATCGCGGCCGAGCTGTGCGTCGAGTAGCCCGCGTCGATGGGCCAGCCGGGCAGGTAGGAGCCGTCGTGCCGCAGGCAGTGGATCGTGCCGTCGCGCGCCCCGATGACGATGTCGAGCTGACCGTCGGCGTCGATGTCGGCGAGACTGGGTGATGCGCCGGCCCCGGACACGCCGATGAGACGCGGGAAGCCCGGCATCATCTGCCCGTTGCCGTCCAGCACCACCAGGTTGTACGAGCTGTTATCGGCCGTGATCGCGATCTCATCATAGCCGTCGCCGTCGAGATCCCCGAGCGCGGCGGAGTTGCGCACCACGTACGGGGTCGCATAGGGGAAACCCGAGCAGGGCGTGCCGTCGTGATTGAAGGCGTAGATGTAGCCGTGGTTGTCGCCGAGCACGATCTCGAGCCGACCGTCCCCGTCGATGTCGCCGCACGCCGGGGTGGAGAAGGTCATGAAGCTGAGCGCAACCGGGAACCCGGGCAGGGACGTGCCGTCACGGCGGAAGGCATAGAGCCGGCCGTCGAAGTTGCCCACGACGAGCTCGTCCCGGCCGTCCCCATCGAGGTCGACCGCGGCGGGCGAGGAGCAGAAGTAGGCATACTGGTCCGGCCACAGGGCGGGGCCCATGTAGCGGGGCCATCCGGGCAGGACCGACCCGTCATGGTTGAGAATGTAGGCATAGCCGTCCTGCGAGGCGATGCCGATCTCCAGCGCCAGATCGTTGTCGAACTGAGCCGCCACGCCGGACTGGGAGACGCTGTAGCCGGTGGTGTAGGGCCAGCCGGGTTCCAGACCGACGGCCTGGGCCGCGGGGGGAGCGAAGACGGCGCCCATGATCGCGCTCGTGAGCGTCCAGAGGACCGCGGGGGCGAATGCGCTCACTGGCGGCCGGGTGAGGGCGCGGGCGGATGGGCGGGCCGGGAGGGGGCGAGTGCTCATGGCGGACCTCCGTGCAAGGGTGGTTCAAGCGCCTGCCTCAGGCGAGTCGATTGTAACACGGGTGGGATGATGGCAACGCCCGCCGGGTTCCGGGGGGCGCCGAGTTCCGGACGGTGCCGGGTTCCGGGGGGCGCCGAGTTCCGGACGGTGCCGAGTCCCGGTCGCAGCCGAGTCCCGGGCCGCGCCCGGGCCCGGCCGACGTCCGGGCTTGCCGCATGCGGGGAGCTGGTGTTTGATCTTGGGACATCAACCACAGCGGCGCCCGGCCACCGGCCCCAGGGGCCCGCGCCGCGACGGCAACTTGCAGCGCAGTGGGGGGAGGGACCATGGACAACAGCACCGCACGGCAGACCGCCGCCTGCGAGGCTCTGGAGCGCCTGATCGCCGGCAACGCCCGCTTCATCGCCGGCCGCATGGAGAACCCGAATCGTTCGGCGGAGCGCCGCGCCCGGCTCCTTGCCGGCCAGAAGCCCTTCGCCGCGATTCTCGGCTGCGCCGACTCGCGCATCCCGCCCGAGGTCGTCTTCGATCAGGGGCTGGGCGACCTCTTCGTGCTGCGCGTCGCCGGCAACGTGGCGACCGAGCACATCGTCGCCAGCGTGGAATACGCCGTCGCGCACCTGGGCGTGCCGCTCGTGATGGTCCTCGGTCACAGCTCGTGCGGCGCGGTCACCGCGACGCTGCACGGGGAAGCCACCGCCGGGCAACTGCCCAAGCTGGCGGCGCTGATCGAGCCGGCCTGCCGGGAGGCCCGGCAGGCGTCCGGCGATCCCGTCGATCAGGCCGCGCGGATCCTGGCAAAGCGAACGGCAGCGCGGCTGCAGGAGGAAAGCGCCATCATCGCCGCCGCGGTCGCCGAGCAGCGGCTCCGGCTCGTGGCGGCCTACTACGATCTGGAGACCGGCAGGATCGAACTGCTCTAGGCGGGCTCGCCGCGGGTTCGCCGCGGGTTCCCCGCGGGTTCGCGGCGGGTTCCCCGCGGGGAAGCGTCACGTCGGCGACCGCTCACGCAGCGGCGTCGCGGACCGACCCTCACCAAGCCGCCACAAACCGCGCGGTCCCGATGCCCTCGGCGGTTGCCGCCCGCACGAAGTAGATGCCTTCGGCGGCCGGACTGCCGCTCGCGCCGCGGCCCTCCCAACGGACACCGTGATCGCCGGCCTGCAGGACCCCGGCGAAGAGCTCGCGGACCAGCCGTCCGGAAGCATCGTAGAGAGTGATCCTGGCCGGCCCATCCGCCTGGGTGTGAAAGCGTATCGCCGCCCCGGGCACGTTCCGGTCGAGCATCACCTGGAGACGCACGGGCGCACGGACTCCATCGAGCTCTTCCACGGCACTCGGGGACTCGCACTGAGCGGGATACACCAGGAGCATCTCCCGGCTTCCCGAGAACACGAAGGTGCCCGCGACGGCGGTCCGGAACAGGCTCCAGTAGTACGGGTGGCTGACGCCCCCCACGAACCGGGGCAGCAGGGGATCCGAGACATCGACGACCTGGAGACCCCCAGCGCTGGTCAGGTAGGCGTGGGTGCCCGAGAGAACCACATCGTCCGGCCTTCCCGGCGTGTCCAGGCTGGCCACAATGGTGAGATTCTGGGGGTCCGCGATGTCGATGACCTGCAGACCGCACAGGTAGTCGGCGACGAAGGCATGCGTGCTGGTGATCGCCACACCCATCGCATAGCCCGGTGTGTCCAGCGTGCCCACGATCACGGGGTTGGCGGGGTCCGTGATGTCGATCGCCTGAAGCCCGGAGTCGCCGTCGGCGACGAACGCGGAGTTGCCCCCGATTGCGATGTCGATCGGTTGGCCGGGGGTGTAGACGAAGCCCACCGTTTGGGGGTTCTGCGGATCGGCGACGTCGATCACGTGGAGTCCCATGTCCTCGAGGTCTCCCCCCACAACATAGGCGTAGCTGCCGTTGACCGACACGTTGCCCGCGCTGCCCGGCACGGCCGCGGTTCCCACCATGGCCGGGCTCTGGGGATCCGCGATGTCGATGATCTGGAGGCCGCAGGTGTCATCCGCGACGTAGGCGTGCGCGCCCGCGACGGCCACTCCGTAGGCGGTGCCGGGCGTGTCCAAGGCTCCCACGATCTCGGGGCTCTCCGGAATTGTGATGTCCACCACCTGGAGACCCCATTCCCCATCGGCGATGCAGAGGTAGCCGCCCAAGATCGCCAGGTCGTGAACCGAGCCGGGCGTCGCCACGCTGCCGACGAACTCGGGGCTGTGAGAGCTCGTCGCATCGATCACCTGGAGACCGCGATCGCCCGCGGCGACGTAAGCCGAGGTGCCCGCGCAGGCCACGCCCCAGGCGGCCGTCGTACCGGCGCCGCCCACGATCCGGCAGTGGCTGGGGTCCGAGACATCAATCGCGCGCAGACCGTTGTTCGCGGCGACGAAGGCGAAAGAGCCCGAGACCGCCACGCCGATGGCGGCGGCCGCCGGCCAGTAGGCGCCGCCCACGAAGAACGGGTTCTGGGGATTCGAGACGTCGATGGCCACGAGCCCATTGGTGCGATCTGCGACGTAGGCATACGCGCCTGCCACGGCCACGTCGTCTGCATTGCCAGCCGTGTCGTAGCTGCCGACGATCTGGGGACTCCCCGGAGTCGAGACGTCGACCACCTGGAGGCCGGCGTTCCAGTCGGCGACATAGACGTGGGAGCCCTCAATGCACACCCCCCAGGCTTCCCCGGGTGTGGCGAGACCGGTCACGATCTGCGGGTTCGCGGGGTCGCCGATGTCGATGACCTGAAGTCCGCCGTGCCGATCCGCGACGTAGGCCTGACCGCCCGAGACCGCCACCTCCCAGGCGAAGTCGGGCGTGTCCACGCCACCCACGATCTGGGGATTGCCGGGATCCGAGATGTCGATGATCTGAAGGCCCATCAGGCCATCGGCGACATAGGCATGCGAACCAGCGACCGCAATGCCCATGGCATTGCCCGGCGTGGCAGCGCCGCCCGCGAGCTGCGGCGCAGCGGGGTCGCTGATGTCGATGACCTGGAGACCTCCGGCATGGTCCGCCACGTACGCGAAGTTGCCCGCGAGGGCCACGGCGTAGGCGTACCCCGGGGTGTCCACGCCGCTCAGCCAGTGCAAGTAATCGCCGTACTCGATGCACTCGGCCCACGCCGTACCGGCAACGCAGGCGCCTGACACCGCGAGTGCTGCCAGGAGGCGGTGCATCCGGGCGCGCTTCTCTCTCCCCGCATCGGAGGCGACGCCCATTGAGGAACATGCGGTTGATGGGTGCAGGACGGAGCTGGTTTGGAGCGGTTGCATGGCCTGGTCCCTCCCATGGTCGACTCCTGTCGCCGAGGCGCGGCTCAGGTCTCGAATCTGACGAGTCACCATGCTGCCCAATACAGGCACGAGATGTACAACTGCCGCCACAAGAAGATGTTACTACTGCCCATCCGCGCCGACAAGCTCTGTCCGCCTGTTGCTCGCTCAAGAGCGCAGCGAGCGGGAACTGGCGCGCCGGGGCAAGCCCGCTGCTGCAGCGGAGGGGGGCGTGGAGTCAACGGGATCGACCTGACCCGCGTGTCGCGCTCATCAAACGCCCTTCGCGGGACGATTGCAGTGGAGGGCGGAGTTTGCTATTCGGGTTGCGCTTCCAGGGCTTTGGGCGCGCCGCGACGTCGCGGCTGCCAGTGCCTGCCGAAATCCTTTGGTCGTGGAGGTTCAGGGCATGGACTGCATGGGATTCTCGAGCCGGGGCGCCCGCGCGGCGTGCCTGGCGCTTGCCGTCGTCTGGACGTCTTCTTGCTCTCCCGATCGAACACGCCTGGATCCGGTCAATGGCGGCGAGGAAGAGTTCGTGCTCGGCCCCGCCACGACCTACGCGGTCCAGGTCGACGCCGGCGGTTCAATGGCCGATTCGATCTCGGGCGGGGCCTTTGCGTTCCCCAATGGCGGCGGCGGCACGCTCACCGTGGCGAGGATTGTGGAATCCCCCCTGGCGCCGCCCGAAGGCGCCGCCGGTTTCTCCGTCGAGTACACCGGCGACGAGCCGATGGAACTGCTCCTGGAGCGGACGGCAGAGAGCATCCCGCTCCTCTGGGTCTATGGTTTCGGTGATGTCAGCCCCTCGGAGCCGATGACGGCGGAGAACACCTGGTGGGCCATGATGCCCGAGGACACCACCAGCAATCCCGCGGTCTTCCTGCTCGCCCCGCCCGGGAAGCCCGACGCCGTGCTGGCGCGGGCCGCCGGCGGCGGGTCGGGTGCGGGAAGAGCCGCTGCCCCGTGTAGTGAGGAGCCCCGCTTCGTCAATGTCTACAAGTTCATGGCACGGCGGGTGGCGCCGGGCTCCAACGTCTGGGAGTTTCGCAAGAACATGCAAGCGCTGACCAAGTTCGTGGTTGATGCGCTCATCGCCGGCTTGCCCGCCGACCTGCGAGCTCATGCAAGAAGTGAAGTCGATGGACGGCTGGCGTTCCGTTCCTACGAGCTCTTGTTCGCCTACCAGTCGAGCTCCTATTCCGCCTTCACCTATCCCCTGGGCAACTTCGGCGTGCGCTACCGGCGGCTCTATCCGATGATGCACTACGTCTGGACCGGCCCGAACGCGGCGACCCAGGCGACCGTCGCCCACGAGGTGGGTGTACCGCCCCCGGCTTCTTGGACACAAGTGTGAGTGTATAGGCCCAACCGGA
>CAZRWW010000022.1:33623-69350 GCA_964603725.1 uncultured bacterium | reverse complement strand
ATCCAAGCCAGGCCGATCACGCCGTAGATGATGACAAAGGTGTCAAGCGGCAGCCGAAAGCGCACCTTCGAGATGTACAGCGCATGGACCGCCGAGTAGCACAGACAGAACAGCAGGATGAGCCACGCTTCGCGGCGCCGTCGCAGCGACCGCCCGAGCCCGATGAGCGCCGGCGGCAGCAGGACGCCGTACGAGAACACGCTGCCCAGGATCACCAGCAGCTCCGGATGCCCCTGATCGGTCATCGGCTGGGGCCAGAGGTGCCACAGATAGATGGCCTTCGTGAGCGACAGCCAGAGAAAGCGCGCGGGATCGGCCTGCGCGAACTCCAGCCCCCGCTTGTAGAAGGCCTGATCCCGCTCCGCCTCGTCCGGATACTGCTCCCGCAGCGCGGACCACTCCGCACGCATCTCGGGGGTCCAGCGGTTGCCCGTGGCGGCGGTGACGCCGGGGTAGTTGCCCAGCCAGAAGTTGCCGCCCCCGTTGAGCGAGACGAGCGCGGGCCGGCCAAAGGCGTGGTAGTTCCGCGCGGTCCAGGTTCCGACGATGAGCGCGAGGGGCAGCAGAAAGAGAATCGCCAGGCGCGCGGCGGGCCAGAAACGGCGCCGGTCGGCGGCGTTGACCCGCGCCCACGCCATCCACAGCGCGCCGACGAGAAGCGCGGGCAGCACGGAGGCGGCGGCGAGCACGGCCCAGCCGCCGAGCACGCCGGCAATCAGGGCGCACGCGAGAGAGCCGCGCGTGGCCGCGCGGATGAGGCAGTAGGCGATGGCGGCCACCAAGACCGTCTGCAGCGTCACGGAGAAGAAGCTGCCCGTCGTGTAGACGTGGAGCGGGTAGACGGCAGCGATGGCGGCGGCGGCCAGGGCTAGGCGGCGGCCGGTAGGACGGCCGGAAGGGCCGCCGGCAGGGCGGCCAGCAGGGCGATCGGTGATCGCGCCGGCGCACTCGCGCGCGATCAAGTACGCCAGCAAGCAGACCAAGCTCCCCAGCACCGCCTCGCAGACGCGCACCGCGGTCACGCTGACCCCGGCCACGCTGTAGATCGCGGCCAGGAAGAAGGGATACCCGGGCGGCCAGAAGGCCGTCGGCGCACCCCAGGGCGTGCTGTAGCCGCGGCCCTCGACGAGGCCGGCCGCCAGGCGCGAGTACTCCTTGCCGTCGTACCAGGCGATCTGCGGCTCGAGAGAGAGAACGTAGGCCAGGCGGACGAGCAGGGCGGCGAGGAGGATCAGGGCGAGGATGCGGGCGGTGTGAGTGGCGCC
This sequence comes from uncultured bacterium, assembly GCA_964603725.1. Lineage (GTDB taxonomy): Bacteria > Eisenbacteria > RBG-16-71-46 > CAIMUX01 > WJJG01 > CAZDKK01. The sequence goes on along the minus strand of CAZRWW010000022.1, from coordinate 68,085 downwards.
TCCCGCCATCCACGTATCGGTGTTGGGTTTCACGCCTTGCTCCTCGGGCGCGGGTCAGAGGTTTCGCTGCCCGCGGTGTGCCGCGGACCGCGGGGATTCCTCGGGAGGCAGCCCGGCGGAAGGGTACACCGGGGTCAGAGATGGCGCAAACTGGCGTGGCTCAATCCGGCGGGAGTGAGCCGGAGCCCATGGTGACGCGGACGCGATTGCCCGGTCACCCCCGCCGCTCGCCCCCGCCCGCGATCCGCTCCAGCGCCTCCGACGCTGCCGCGTACCCGAAGATCCCCGGCAGCGCGATGCTGCTCGGCAGCCGCCGGCGCACGCGCCCCGGGCCGAGGTGCGGCTCCTCGTCGTCGGGAGGCAGCGGCTCGACGCCCGGCTCGACCGAATACACGCACGTCACGCCCGAGACGACCCCCGCCAGCCGGAGCAATCGCCGCACGCGGCGGGCGAGCGGGCAGCCGCGCGTCGCGGCGATGTCGTCCACCCGCACCTGCCCGGCGTCGCGCCGCCCGGCCGCGCCCATGCTGCTCACGACCGGCAGCCCGCGGCGCACGCACTCAGCGAGCAGCGCGACTTTCGGGTTCAGGCTGTCGATGGCGTCGATCGCGAGATCGCAGGGCGCCGCTAGCAGTCGCTCCGCCGCCTCGGGCTGGAAGAACTCGGCCGTCGCGCCCACGCGCGTGTCCGGGCAGAATCGCTCGATGTGCCGCGCGAGGACCTCGACCTTGAGCTGCCCCACGTCGCCCGGGCTCGCCACGATCAATCGGTTGAGCGACGACTCCGTGACCTGATCGAAGTCGATCAGGTGCAGGGCGCCGATGCCGCTGCGGGCAAGGGCCAGCGCCGCGTGGCTGCCCACACCGCCCAGCCCGACGACGGTGACCGCGGCCGCGCGGATGCGGCCGAATCCCGCGCGGCCGTAGAGATCCACCGTCCGGGTGAACCGGCGGGGGAACTCAGCCGATGCCGAAGAGTCGTCCTGCATTGGCCGTCGTCGCCTGCGCGACCTCCTCCAGACTCAATCCGCGCAGCTCCGCCAGCGCCTGCGCGACCACGCGCGTGTGGCGCGGCTCGACCTCCTCGGGCGCCAGACCCTCCATCCCGATCGAGGGCGCGTCGGTCTCGATCAGGATCGATTCCAGCGGCGCGACCTGCGCGCTCCGGCGCGCCCGCGCGGCCCGCGGCCGCGTGATCGCCCCGCCGAACGAGAGCATCAGCCCCAGGTCGAGGAAGCGCTGCGCCAGATCCGGGCCGCGCGAGAAGGCGTGTACCATGCCGCGCAGCCGCGGCCGGTGGCGCGCGAGCAGGCGCAGCAACTCCTCGAATGCGCCCCGGCAGTGCAGGTTCACGGGCAGATCGAGGTCGACCGCCAGATCGAGCTGGCGCGTGAGAGCGGCGAGCTGCACGCCCGCGTCGGCGCCCTCAATCTGGAAGTCGAGCCCGATCTCCCCCACGCCCGCGACGCGCGGACCGCGCAGAGCCCGCGCCAAGGCCTGAAGATCCAGCTCCTCGCCGGCGACCCAGGGATGGAGGCCATACATGGCGAGCACGCCGTCCTGTCCGGTCAGACCGCCGACCGCATCCCATGACGCCAGGTCGTAGGCCGGGACCACCACGGTCCCGACGTCTGCGGCGCGGGCGCGGGCGAGCACACCGCCCGCGTCCTGGCCAAGCGGGTCGACATAAAGGTGGCAATGTGAATCCACGAGCTCCATGGGCCCATAGTGCCTCATCGAGCTCGCCAAGGGCAGGGGGAAGGCGCGGGCAGGGAGCCATTGAGAAACGGCATGGGTAAGTGCGGCCCGCGGGCGGGTGGCCGGGAAAGCGAGGCCGGGAAGAGAAGGTGCGCCGGGGACGCTGCTGCCCGTTTGGGGTCGGAGTCGCGGCGCTAGAGCAATACTGAGGTCACTCGATTGGCTGAGGTGCCTCTGCTCTTCTATAGCACCACTGTGGCTGTGGCGTGCTCCGTCTCCCTATGGGTTCGCTAATGAAAGGTTCCCGAGCCTGTCCCGGAGGGTCTTCATCTGCTGGTCCCCGGGCGCACCTACATCCTCTGATCTTCTATCGGCAAGCCGCGTGCCGCGGCCTGGTTTTCGAGCCTCGGAATCGACCCGCCTGGCTTGTCCCGCGTAACTTACTGTGTTCAGTCTAATTGCGCAGTTTCACCAACCAGGTCTTGTCCGCGTGCTCCGGCCGGCGATCTCCGGCTCCAGTTCGTGTGTCAAGTGCTGATTGACGGTATGGAGACGGTCCGCCCTGATCGGGGCCATCATCCAGAACCCCGCCAACCCCACACACGGGCATGATATTCCCGCCCGTCGGGGGTGTCAATGGCCAATCTTTCCACGACGTCATCCCAAGGTTGTCATCCCAGAGGGGATCGACTGTCGTGGGCGTCGGTCGAGGGGCCTTGGCGGAAGCGCTCGGGGTTCAGTCCCGTGCGTTCTAGGGCCTTGTAGAAGGCCTGGCGCGAGACCCCCATGGCCTGGGAGGCGGCCGACACCGATCCGCGGTGGACCTGCAGCACGGCCGACAGGTAGCCCCGCTCGAAGCGTCGCAGGGCCAGATCCCGGGCCGCGTCCCAGTTCATGGAGAGGTAGGGCGCGCCGGAGATGATCGGGCTGAGCAGCTCAGGTCCGATGACGTGCGAAGTGGCGAAGACCACCGCCCTCTCGATCACATTCTCCAGCTCACGCGCGTTGCCCGGCCAGGTGTGCGCCAGCAAGGCGGCATCTGCCGCCGGCGCTATCTCATCCACGCGCTTGCGCAGCTCGGCCGCCTTCTTGCGCAGAAAGTGGCGCGCGAGCCCGGGGACATCCTCGCGCCGGTGCCGCAACGGCGGCACGTGGAGCCACACCACATTGATCCGGTAGAAGAGGTCCGTGCGCAGAAGCCCTTCCGACACGGCGGTGTTCATGTCGCGATTGCTGGAGCAGATCACGCGCGCATCGGCCGTCTTGACGTGCTCGGACCCCACGCGGGAGAACTCGCCCGATTGCAGCGCGCGGAGCAGCTTGGGCTGAAGCGCGATGGGCATCTCGGTGATCTCGTCCAGGAACAGCGTGCCCTGGTCGGCCAGCTCGAAGCTGCCCTTGCAGGAAGCCACGGCTCCGGTGAAGGCGCCGCGTTCGTGCCCAAAGAGCTTGCTCTCCACCAGGCCGTCGGGAATCGCCGCGCAATTGACCGGCACAAAGAGCTTGTCGGCCCGGCGACTGCGCTCGTGGACAAAGCGCGCCAGGACTTCCTTGCCCGTGCCGTTCTCGCCCGTGATCAGCACGGTGCTGTCGACCGCCGCCACCATCTCAGCGTCCGCCAGGAGGCGTTGAACGGCATCGCTGCCGCCCACGAACTGCGCGCGGGCTTGCCCCGGACGCCGCCGCGACGCGACCCGTTCCTGGTCCGCCGCTCGGCGCCGCAGCGCGGCATCGATTCGCTGCGCCAGGTGCGGGAAAGCGGCGGACTTGCCCAGATAGTCGGTTGCGCCGAGCTGGCCGGCCCGCAGCGCGCCGGCCACCTGCTCCTGCCGCGTCAAGACGATGACGGGCAGCCGGGCGTTGCGCTTGCGGATCCGCTCCAGCAGCTCGAAGCCGGCTTCTCCCGAGGCGCCGTCGACATTGAGCAGGACGGCGTCGAACTGACCGGAATCGATGTCGGCAAGGGCGCCGTGCGGGTCGGGGTTGACCTCGAACGCGTAGGCCCCGCCCAGGCGCTCGACGAGCTCGCGCCCGTACTGCTGATCGGTGTCGATCAGCAGGACGGCCGCCTTGCCTCCGGCAGTGCCCCGTGTCGCCATCGGCCTCCTCCGGCGCGGCTCAGGCGCGGCCCGCAGCTAGGCGGACCCTGCCGGGGCCGCGGAATCGGGCTCTTCCTGGGACGCGCGCGCCTCCCTGATCACGGCGATGAACTGCCCCCGGCATGGGGAGAATGCCCTGATGCGCACGTGCTTGGCGCAAGCCGGGCAGTCCGCCGAGAAATGGGCTTGCTCTTCGCTCAGCGCCACCCGGCGGAAGCGTTCGAGATGGAAGGGTTGGTCCCCGCCGTAGACGTCACGAGCTCGCTTGCCGACGACCGCCTCGCGCGTCACCCCCAGCAGCCGCTCGAAGGCCGGATTGACGTCCACGAACTCGTAGTCGACCGGCTCGCCCCGCGCGTCATGGACCAGCCGGTGCCAGGCCACCCCTTCATTCATGGCCCCGGCCAGGAGCCGGTGCATCCGCTCGCAATTCCGGAGGGCCTCGGCCGCCTCGGCCTGCGCCAGCACGCTCCCGATCTGCGTCGCCACGGCTTCCAGCGGCTCACGTGCGGACTCGGGGACTTCCGCACGGATGCGCGAGGCCACGTTGAGGACCCCGACGACCCGCTCCGCGGTCGCGACCGGGATGACGGCGACCGCTCGCAGTCCCTCTCCGGGCTTGCCCGGGGTGGGCGGACCCTCGAATCGTTCGTGCTGCGTGTAGACCGGCTTGCCGGCCAAGACCAGGCGGGTGGGCTCCGAGTCAGCGCTGAAGCGCCGGTTACGGTGCAGGAACTCAGGAGAAAGACCGGTGCCGTAGCGAAGCTCCAGCTCACCCGAGTCGCGATCGAGGGCATAGAAGCCGCCGGCATCCATCTCCGCGACCGCCAGCGCCGCTTCGACGCACAGCCGGATGGCCTCGTCCGGGCTTTGGGCCGTGCGCAAGTCGAGCGACAGGTCCCGCTGGCGGCGGATCGACTCCTCGAACCGGCGGCGGTGCGTGATGTCCCGCGCCACGCAGATCGCGTGCGGTTCGCCGCCCACCTCGATCGAGCGGGCGGAGACCAGGACCGGAATGAGCCGGCCGTCGCTCGAGCGCAGGGCCCCCTCGGCGCTGTCGGCCGCCCCGGTATCGCCCAACGAACGGACGAAGGCATCGCGCCCACCGGGCAGGGGCCAGTACAGCAGGGCGTGCGTCGACTTGCCCACGACCTCGCTGCGCGGGAGGCCGGTTGTGCGCAGGAAGCTTTCGTTGACGTCGAGAATCTCACCTTCCGCGATGCGAAAGATGAACATGCCGTCGGGACTCAGTCGAAACGCCTGGGAGAATTTCTCCTCGCTCGACCGCAGGGCCTGCTCGACCCGCTTGCGCGCGGTGATGTCCGTGATCACGCCCTGCACCCCGACGACCTTGCCGCCGCTCACCATGGGACGAGTGGAGGAGCGCACCCAGCGCACGTCGACCGACCTGGTCAGAATCCGGTACTCCGAGGGACCGGGCGTCACTCCCTGCACCAGATCCCGAAACTGCCGCTCCAACTCTTCGCGATCGTCCTGATAGATGAATTCCCGGAAGGACCGGCCCACGACATCCTCGGACCGATAACCGGTGAATGCCTCGACCGCCTTGCTCATGAACGTGAAGATGCCGTTGGTGTCGATCGTGTAGACCGCGTCCTGCATGTTCTCGATCAGGTTGCGGTAGCGCTCCTCCGACTGCCGCAGGCCCTCCTCGGCCCGGATCCGGTCGGTGATGTCGATGATGAGGTTGCCCAGGTAAGGGGGGGTCCCCGCCGCGCCGTGCACCAGGAAGATGTTCTGCAGCGTGGGCGTCCGCTGGCCGGCGGCGGAGCGCAGGGGCAGCTCGCCCACCCACTGGCCGTTCTTGACGACGGTGGGAATGATGTTGATCGCAAACGCTTCCTGCACCTCGTCCGGGTAGCAGGTGGTGATGTTGCGGCCCAGGACGTCCTCGGGATCGTGCTCGGCCAAGAGCCGGCAGAGCGCGTGATTGGCGTAGGTGATGGTGCCCTTGACATCGGCCACGCAGAAGCCGTAGCCCGAGGCCTCGGCCAGTCGCCGGAAGATGACCAGCTCCTGACCCTGGCGCGCGCTCGCCGCGGGCCACGCGCCGTCATCGCCCCCAGTGAGTTCGCCGGCCGAGACCAGGCGCAGGTTCGCGATTTCCTCGGGCGGGGTGTCCAGGATCCGCTGGACCAGGGCATGGAAGCACCGGACGAATTCCTGGTCCTTCGTCCGGCCGGTCTGGGCGTCGAATCCGCGGGCCAAGGCCTCTTGGTGCTGCTCCTCGAGCTTGCCGCGGAGGGCGCCACCGGATGCTCTGCGCCCCTGTGTCATTCGCCCCGCCTGACCTCGTGCGCGCTCGCCAAGTCGTGCGCCCGTGCATGGGCACCGGTTCTGCGGCTCATCCTACGACATTGCCGGCCAGGGCGATACCCCTGGCCGGCGCACGTCCCCGGCCCTTACGCCCCATACGTGCGAGGCCCGCTCATCGACACGCCCCGGGCCGCACGAGCAGCCGGAGCCGCGACGAGCGGGCCTCCAGGGGGGCGCACTGAAGGCAGCGCACCATGGGTGACAGAGCCCGCGAATCGAGGATCGGGATCCAGGACGCCTACCGGATTCGCCCTGTGCCTACCTGGATCGGCCACTCGCGTCGCCACGTTGATCGGGACCTGGAGAATGGCGGGCGCATCGGAGGCGGAAGGAGGTTCCTTCTGGCCTATATGTATATTATATAATTGTAATATGTTATAGTAGTAACGATTGCATTACGGTTCCGATACGTCTAAAGATGGTATTCGTGCCTTTGCGAAGCGGCGATTGCGCGGCCCCCAAGAGATCGGCCCGAGCCCTTCCCAGCCCTTCAAGGCGCCGCCCCATCCGGCCGATTCTTACCGGTGGCAACCGACTAACACCGGCCCGTCACGTGGAGGCCCGACTCAGCATGGGAAATCAGAACGCCGTCTTCATCGAAGTCCTGGAGTGGTTCGACGACACGGGCCAGGAGCTCGTGCACCGGATCCCCGAGCGAGGGTCGGGCGACATCAAGTACGGGGCCCAGCTCACCGTTCGGGAGAGCCAGGCCGCGGTCTTTTTCTACCAGGGTCGAGCCATCGAGGCCTTTGGTCCGGGACGCCACACGCTGGTGACCGGGAACATCCCCGTGCTCACCCGGCTGGTCAGTCTCCCCTGGGGATTCACCAGTCCCCTGCGGGCCGAGGTCTACTTCGTCAATCTGAAGGTCTTCACGAACCTCAAGTGGGGCACGCGCGACCCGGTCGCCTTCAAGGACTCCGAGCTGGGACTGATCCGGCTGCGGACTTTCGGAGCCTTCAACGTCCAGGTGGTCCAGCCCCTGCTGTTCGTCAACCGCATGGTGGGCACCCAGGGCATCTTTACGACCGCGGAGATCGGCGACTACCTCAATCAGGTGATCGTCTCGCGCTTCAATGACTACATGGGCGAGACGGTCGATTCGATCCTGAATCTGCCGGCCAAGTACGACGAGCTGTCGGTCAATCTGGCGCGCCGCCTGCAGGATGACTTCGGGCAGTTCGGCCTGGCCCTCACGGGTATCTACATCAATGCCATCACGCCGCCGCCCGAGGTCCAGCAGGCCATCGACGACCGCAGTCGCCTGGGTCTGTTCGACGACATGAACCGCCTGCTGCAGATGAAGGCCGCCATGGCGATGGAGAAGGCCGCTCAGTCGACGGGCGGGGCCGGCGAGGGCGTGGGCCTGGGCATGGGGCTGATGATGCCCGCCATGTTCCTGGCCCAACGTCCGGCCGGACCGGTGTGCCCGGGGTGCCAGCACCCCGTCTCGCCGGACGCGCGCTTCTGCGCCGCCTGCGGTCAGCAGCTCCTGGTCTTCGGCGTCTGCGCCCACTGCCAGGAGAAGCTCCCGCCCGGCGCCCGCTTCTGTCCGGGCTGCGGGCGCGCCGCCCAGGAGAAGCCGCAACCGCGGACGTGCCACAAGTGTCGGGCGCAGAACCTGCCCGATTCGATCCACTGCAACCAGTGCGGGGAGAAGCTCGACTAGGGGCCCGACGGGCGCCGCGGCACGCACAACGCGCGCGCCTGCGGGCGCATGGGCCATCACGGCCCGCTCGGATCGGTGAGGGCGATGCAGACAGACCCGACGACGTGCCCGGGGATCCAGATCGAGCATCAGTGCCGCCAGTGCGGCGCCCCGGCCACCCTCGAGGAGACCGACCGGCTCATCCAGTGTCCCTACTGCCGCGTTCGTTCCTACCTGGTGGCGCGGGATGTCTTCAGCTATGTCTTGCCCCACAGGTCGCAAGGCCGGGAGCTGTTCTATGTTCCCTACTGGCGCTTGCGTGGCGTGCTCCACGCGTGCCTGGACCGGGGTGTCGAGCACCGCCTGCTCGACGCCAGCCTGCGAGGAATCGATGCGCGGGAGCTCCCGACCTCGCTCGGGCTGCGCGCCCAGACGATGCGGCTGCGCTTCGCCACGCGCGAGCTCGGTGGCCGCTTCCTGCCGCCCGCCCTGTCGGCCGCCGAGGCCCGGCGGGCGTTCGCCGATCGCTGCGCCCGGGAGCTCTCCGGCCCGGCGCTCCATCACGAGCTGATCGGCGAGGCGCTCAGCCTGATCTACGCCCCGTTCTACGTCGATGGCACCCTGCACGACGCCGTGCTCGATCGGCCGGTGCCCGGAAAGCTGAACGACGACCTGCTCGAGCGTCTGCCCGCGGTTGCGCCCCCGCCCGGCGCCATTCAGTTCATCCCCACCCTGTGCCCGCACTGCGGGCGGGACCTCGACGGGGAGCGCGATTCGCTCGTGCTCATCTGTCGCAACTGCGAGTCGGCCTGGCGAGCGACACCCGACGGTCTGGCCCAGGTCTCCGGCGGCATCCTGTCCGGGCGCGGGGATGCAGCGATCTACTTGCCCTTCTGGCGCGTCACGGCCGCCGTGAGCGGCCTGCGTCTCGAGAGCTACGCCGATCTCGTGCGGGTCGCCAACCTGCCCAAGGTCCTGCAGGCGAGTTGGGAGGAGCGCCGCTTCCACTTCTGGGTGCCGGCCTTCAAGATCCGCCCGCAGGTCTTTCTGCTGCTGGGACGCGCCATCACGCTGGCTCAGCCCGCGGGGGAGATCAGCCCCACGGTGCCCGAGCGGCCGGCCCACCCGGTCAATCTCCCTTTGCGCGAAGCCGAGGAGTTCGTGAAGATCCTGCTGGGCTCGTTTCTGTTGCCCGAGTCCCCACACCGGTCCCGGCTGGCGGAGATCGAGGTGGTTCCCGCGGATCGCCAGCTGGTCTACGTGCCCTTCGCCGGCACCCACACCGAGTGGGTGCACACCGACTACCAGCTCGCGGTGAACAAGAACGCCCTCGGTTTCGGGCTGCAGCTCTGAGTCCCCTGGGCTAGTCTCGGCTCAGGAGGATCGGATGATGCACGCACACCGTCTTCTCGGCTCGATCCCGACCGTGGGGTGCCTCTGGATCTGGCTGCTACTGGCCGGCGCGGCTCAGGGAGCTCCGGCGGCGCAAGGAGCTTCCTCGGCGCAAGCATCCATCCCGGCCGAGGAATCCATCCCGGCCGAGGCATCCACCCCGGCGCAGGGACCGCTCCCGACCCTCGCCTTCCCCGGCTCGGCGCGCGGCGACCTCGAGATCCCGGCCGAGCTCTGGGAGGGGGTGCGCGCGCGCGTCGACGCGCGCGGCCGGATGATCGGCTACACCGCAGCGGAGATGGCCTACTACGGTCGCAGCGCGTTGCTCCTGCCCACGGTCCTGCAGCTCTTCGCCGATGCGCGCACCGTGCCGCGCTTCGCGGGCCGCATCAGCGACGACCTCCTGGCCGATGCGGGCAAGGTGGCCGCGTTCGGCTACGGCTGGTCCGACGGCGGCCTGGGCGAGATCGCGGCGCGCTGCTACGGGCTGCTCGCCGCTTCCACCGGTCGTCGGACGATGCCCGACACGCTCGCCGCCGAGACGCCGTTCACGCTCCAGGGCCCGGCCGCCGCGAGCTGGCGAGCCCTGCCGCAGCCGGTGCGGGATCTGGTCAGCCGCCTCTACCGCGCCGCCGAGGCCGTCCGCCCCTGGCTGCTGGCCGCCTACGATCGGGAGCTGCTCGCCCGGATCGCGGGCGCCGCCGATCTCGCGGACGTGGCGACGGCCGACCTATGCGCGCTCGCCATGGCCCATCAGACGGAGGAGCGCTTCGATCAGCTCGCTTCACTCGATCCTGCCACCTTCGAGCTCTTCGAGACCGCCGACCTGGCCTATCTGGGCTATGCGTCTGTTGTCTGGCTGCGCTATCTGGAGTTCGCGCTGCAGGCCTTTCACGCCGCCGGCGGGCCGGGGGAGCTGGCGGAGCGCGCGATCCCCACGCTCCGGTTCGCCACGCCCCTGGGCGAGATCCTGATCGGCGGCACGGGTGACGACGACCATCGCGACCCCGCCTTCCTCGCGATCGATCTGGGCGGGGACGATCGCTACGGGCCCGGTTTCGGCGCCAGCCGCTCGTTGGGCTCGCCGGTCGCGCTGCTGCTCGATCTGACGGGCAACGACCGCTACGGCGACGCCGCCGGCCCGGTCACGGCCCCGGGCGCTGAGCCGGCAGACGGCCCGAGCGCTGCGGCGGGAACCGGCCCGGGCGCTGAGCCAGCAGACGGCCCGAGCGCGGTCGTGCCCTCCTTCGGCGCCGGCGTCTTCGGCATCGGCGCCCTGTGCGACCTGGGCGGCGACGATGCATATGTCGCGCCGGAATCCGGCCTGGGCTGCGGCTGCTTCGGCACCGGGCTGCTCGTCGACTTCGGCGGCAACGATGCCTACCACGGCGACCGCTGGACTCAAGGGGCGGCGCACGGCGGCATCGGCGTGCTGCTCGATCTGGCCGGCGACGACGTTTACTCCTGCGCGCAGCAGTCGCAGGGCCTGGGCGCCACGCTCGGCACGGGGCTCCTGCTCGATCTGGCGGGCCATGACCGCTACATCGCGCGCGACGACGGCAACATCTCCGAACTCTACCTGGGGCAGTCGGTGGCGATGAGCCAGGGCTGCGGCTATGGCCGCCGGGCCGATCTCGGCGACGGGCACTCCCTCGCGGGCGGCTTCGGCCTGCTCATCGACGGCGCGGGCGACGACGACTACCACGCCCAGGTTTGGGCGCAGGGCTGTGGCTACTGGTGGGGCGTGGGTCTCTTGGAAGATCGCGCCGGCAATGACCGCTACCGCAACGGCAAGTACTCCTCGGGCGCCGCGGCGCACTTCGCCATCGGCGTGCACGTGGACCTTTCCGGCAACGACTTGTACAACTCCGGCAACGAGACTGCCAAGAACCAGTTCCAGGGCCACGCCCGCGATGGCTCGCTCGGCATCTTCATCGATGGCGAAGGCGACGATTGCTACGAGCTGCGCTCGCACTGCGCCGGATCGGGCGATCTGGGATCGATCGGTCTCTTCTGGGACCGGCGCGGCGACGACCGCTATCACCACGCGGCCGATCCTGCCAGCGCGGCCGGCAGCGACCCCTGGGGACAGACGCCGCCGCTGGGATCGACAACGCAGTACGAGGTGTTCCGCTCGTTCCGCGACGACTTGCCCGTGTACGGCATCTTCCTGGACACGCAGGGCCGCGATACCTACGAGACGGGCGGCCGCGGCGCAAACAACGACGTCTGGAGCATGCGGCGCAATCCGAATGCGTGGGGACTGGGCCTCGACGCGGAGTGCTACCCGGCCGCGCCACGATGAGATCGCGCCTCGCCGAGCGGCGCGCCACGCCAACCACGCGCCCCGGTCACGCCGCGCCCGCCCGGCGGCGCTACGGCACGATCACCCGGCGCGTGGCGCTGAAGCCGGCGCCGCGCAGGCTCAGGAAGTACGCGCCCGCCGGCAGGCGCCGGCCAGCGCGATCGGCGACGCTCCAGCGCACTTCGCTCTCGCCGGCCGGGAACTCCCGCTCGGCCAGCACCGCCACCTCGCGCCCGGTCGCGTCGCAGGCGATCAGGCGCGCTCGGCCGGCCGCGGGGAGCGACAGCCGCAACAGCGTCGAGCCCGCCACGAGGCTCGGCGCCGGCGGGGCCAGGCTCGCCACGATCGGTGGGCGAACCGGCCCCGCGGTGACACCCGCGGCGCCGTGCTCCACCTCGGCGATGAACCACTGGGCGTTGGCGGGCGTGATCGCCACGTGCTCCTCGTTCTCCAGCGGGAAGTAGACAGCGTCAAAGGGGGTGTGGCTGAGGAGATTCGGATCGCCCGCGATGTCGTAGAAGAGATCCTCCGTGTCGATGTGCAGCGCGCTCGTTGACGGGATAAAGCAGTGATTGGCGTAGAGCGCCACGATGTCCCCATAGGGAGCCGCAGTGGCGTCCAGCTCGGCCATGCTGTCGCGCCACCCGCCGGGGGCGTTGTCATAGGGGCGCGTGCCGGTCACCGCTACGATGACCTCATCCTCCGGCAGCAGGAGGATGTCGATCAGGCCGTGGAAGATGACGTGCGTGCTCCCGGCCGGCACCGCCCAGATGTTGCCGATGATGTCGACCAGGAAACTCGTGTACTCCCAACGAACGACCTGCTGCCCGGGCTGGAACCCCTGGCCCGCCTGCGTCCCGCTGCCGTTGATGATGGCGACCTTGCGTGGCAAGTCCGGATAGCCGCCCAGCGCGGCGAGGTCGCCCAGCAGCTGCGCGCGCAAAGGGTCGCTCTGCCCGGTTGCGCCTGGGGGATCGGTGTGATGGTAGCAGAGCATCTGACGCGCGCCGGGGGCGTCGAGCGCCGCCAGCAGCGCCGCCGCCTCCGGTGACTCGCTGGCGAAGAACCAGAGCCAGTACTGGAGGCCCAGCGGGACATTGGCCCCATCCTGGGGAGCGTCGAAGGAGATGAACGTGCGCGCGCCGTGCTCGATCCCGTGCGCCTCCATGTAAGCGAGCGCGAAGCGCCCGATCAACCCGCCCATGCTGGCGCCGGCCAGCGCGATCGTGCGCTGCGGCTCGATGGCCGCGCGCACCTGGGAGATCAGCTCGACCGCCACAAAGGCGTTGCGCTGGATGTAGTCGACCGCGTCGGTGAAGTCGAGCACGACGGCGTCAAAGCCCCGAACGCGCAGCGTCTCGAGCAGCTCCTCGCGATTGAGAAGCTCGTAGAGCTCATCCCAGCCCATGCTGTTGTCGAGGTCGAAGCCCTCAATCACGAGGACCGGATTGGTCAGCGCGGTGTGTTCGTCCGCCAGGTAGACGTAGGCGTCGCCGGTGCCCGGCACGCCCAGGTAAGACAGGGTGGCCTGGATGTGCAAGGTGTCGTCAGGCGCGGGCGTGCGCAGTCGGCGGACATCAAAGAGGAAGGCGGCCTCGCGCGGCGCGCCGCCTGAGTCGCCGATTCGGATCCGAACCGTCTTGATCCCCGGTGCGTGATAGCGGACCGTCCGCTCGTGATCCCAGGACACCCTCACGAACCCGCGCCCGTCAGCGAAGTCGATCGCCACGTCCCGCGGCGGGCGTGACTCGCTGGCGATGTAGTCGGCCCGGCCGATCCGGAAAGTCACCGCCTCCCCTTGATAGGTGCGGTCCCGCAGCGCGGTTGCCGCAAAGAGCCGGCGCGTTTCGAACGGACTGCCGCTGCCCAGCGCCAGACGCCCCGCCCGGATCGCGAGCGCCCCGGTCTCCAAGGCATCGGGGCGGATCCGCTCGTAGGGCAAATCCAGGACGGCGACCGGCACGACCCCACGATCCAGAACGGGCGCGGCCCGTAGGTCCAGCTCCCGGAGCGCCGGCAGCGTGCGCTCGCCATGGGCAGATCGCTCGACCTGAGTGTACAACTGCCGCCATTCGGCCAGCGTCACCGGCCTCTCCCCCGGGGCGCCGGCATGACCGGCGAAGTCGACGAGTTGCACGACACGGTCGGCCAGGAATCCGGTGGGAACAGCCTCGACCGACAATCCCGCCAGGGCCTCCGCCAGTCGGGGCGAGAGCCCCCGCCGCGCGCTGCCGGCCGTATCCGCGTCCGGCGCCGAGCCGCCGGCGACTGAGCCACTGGCGACTGAGCCGCCGGCGACCGAACCGCTCGCCGCGGCGACCACGCCGGCGCACAGAATCAACACGCGCCCGAAGCCGTCCCAACGATGCACCATGGTTGCCTCCCGATGTGGGTCGTCCTGCGGCACCGCGGCAAGCATAGCAGAAGCGCGGCGCGGGCGAGAAACGCCGTTGCCGAGCGCCGCCCGCGAACGTGCGCCGCCCGCCGCGCCCCGCGCGCCCTGGTCTCCGGAACCCAGGCACTGGAACCGTGCGGGCGCCCGCGGGTTTCCTGCTCACCATCGCTCTCGGCCCGACGCGGGTTCGGGTGACTCCCTTGCGCTGGGCGGTGGGCGCAGGGTCCGCGGCCGGGGTGTTGCGCCCGAGCGCTTGCCCGGCGGTGCAGAGCGAGCAACGAGCAAGTCGACACATTCCAGGAGGTGTCTCCATGCAGAATAAGAAGATCATCTTGGTGGTGGGGGCCACGGGCGCCCAGGGCGGCAGTGTGGCCCGTCACCTGCTGGACCGCGGCGAATTCGGGGTACGAGCTCTGACGCGCAAGCCCGACTCGGGCGCGGCGCAGGCACTTCGCCAGGCCGGGGCCGAGATCGTCCGCGGCGACCTGGACGATCCGGGCAGTCTCAGGGAGGCGCTCTCGGGGTGCCACGGAGCCTTCGGGGTCACGAGCTTCTGGGAGCACTTCGATCGCGAGTACGCGCAAGGCAAGAAGCTCGTGGAGGCTGTCGCGAATGCCAATCTGGCACACTTCGTCTTCAGCACCCTGCCTTCGGTGAAGCTGGTTGCTGAGCATCTCAACGTCCCGCACTTCGAGATGAAGGCCGACCTCGAGACCTACGCGCGCCGGTTGGCCATTCCCGCGACGTTCGTGCACGTGGCCTTCTACTTCGACAACTTCCTCGGCTTCTTCCCGCCGAAGAAACAAGAGGACGGCGCCTTTGCGTTCGGCTTCCCGCAAGGCGACACGCTCCTGGCGGGTGTCGCCGTGGACGACGTGGGCGGCGTTGTGGCTCGCGTCTTCGAGCAGCGCGATCGGTTCCTCGGGAAGACCGTGGGCATTGTCGGCGACGACCTCACGGGAAGCGGCTACGCCGAGGTCATGTCTCGCGTGCTGGACCGAACGGTGAAGTACAACCACATCCCGCGCGAAGTGTTCGCTCAGTTCGGCTTCCGGGGCGCGGACGATCTCGCCGACATGTTCGAGTACTATCGCGTCTACGTCCCGAACCGTCGAGCGGATATCGAGCAGTGCCGCGCAGTCTATCCCGGCATGCGATCGTTCGAGCAGTGGCTGCGGAGGAACTCCGGCCGCTTCACGGAGCTGCTGGCCGGCGCACCCGCCGTGGCGTAGCCAGGTTCTGGCATCCAAAGGAGAGACTTCGGCCCGGTGCGGGTGGGGCGTGCGCTTACGCGGCGTTTCACCCGCCCGCGCCGGTGTTCACGACCACCGGCCGTCCCCAGTCTCCGTCGCCCCCTCCGTCCAATCCCCCCTTGGATCGCCGGCCGCCGGCTGCCAGAATGCCAGGGGGCGCCGGACACCGCCTGGGGGAGGGGTGCGCCATGGATGCGTGCGGATTCCGACGGTCACCGGTCGCAGCCCTGCTCTGCGCCGTTGCCCTGGCTCCGGTACCCGCTGCCCGCGCTGTTCTCTACGGCGTCGGGCCCGGCGAGCCCTACGCGGCCATCGGCGAGGTGCCGTGGGAGTCCCTCGCGCCGGGCGACACCGTGGAAATCCACCACCGCGCGGAGGATTACCACGAGAAGTGGGTGATCTGCCGTGTGGGTGCGCCCCAGGCGCCCATCGTGGTGCGAGGCATTCCCTCACCCGGCGGCGCGCTGCCGGTCATCAACGGCATCGACGCTACGACGCGCCCGCAGCTCAACTTCTGGAACGAGAACCGCGGCGTGATCAAGATCGGCGGCGCCAACAACCCGCCCGACGCGATGCCGGCGCACCTGATCGTGGAGAACCTCGACATCCGCAGCGGGCGCCCGCCCTATACCTTCACCGGGCGCTCCGGTGTGACGCCGTACGCCTCCAACTGCGCCGCCATCTTCATCGAGAAGGGTGAGCACGTGGTGATCCGCGGGTGCATCCTGCGCGACTGCGGCAACGGTCTCTTCTGCGGCCATCAGACAACCGATCTGCTCCTCGAGGGCAACCACATCCTGGAGAACGGCATCGAGGGCAGCATCTACGAGCACAACAACTACACGGAGGCCTGCGGGATCATCTTCCAGTTCAACCACTTCGGGCCGCTGCGCGCGGGGTGCCCCGGCAACAACCTCAAGGACCGTTCGGCGGGCACGGTCATTCGCTATAACTGGATCGAGAGCGGCAACCGCCAGCTCGATCTCGTCGACAGCGATCACCAGGAGCTGTACGGCGATCCGCTCTACCGGCAGACCTTCGTCTACGGCAACATCCTCGTCGAGCCCGACGGCGCCGGGAACAGCCAGATCCTCCACTACGGCGGTGATTCGGGAGAGACGCAGCGCTACCGGAAGGGCATGTTGTACTTGCACAATAACACGATCGTCTCGACCCGCTCGGGCAACACGACTCTCGCGCGCCTGTCCACGATGGAAGAGAGCTGTGACTGCCGCAACAATATCCTCTACGTGACCGCGCCCGGTTCGCGCCTCGCGATCCTGGCGGAAAGCGGCGGGGTGATCGACCTGCGACAGAACTGCCTGAAGCCGGGATGGGTGGTCTGCCACGGAACGACGCCGGGCATCGTCCACAACCATGGCAATGTCGAGGAATCCGACCCGGGCTTCATCGACTTCCAGGCCCAGAGCTTCGAGCTGCGCGCGGGCTCAGCGTGCATCGACCTGGGCGACGCGCTCGATCCCGCCGTCGCGGGCCTGCATACACCGGTCATGGAGTACGTGCGCCTCGGGCTCGGCCGGCCGCGACCCGCGGACGGGCATCTCGACATCGGCGCCTACGAGTTCGCCGGCGCCGGCGAGGTGCCGCCCGACGAAGCGGCGCGCGCCTTCACCGGACGCGACCTGCTGCGCGCCCGTCCCAACCCCTGCGCGGACGTGCTCCGCATCGAGGTCCCGGCGGGCGTCCGGCCCGTGATCCTCGATGCGGCCGGACGGCTGGTGGGAACGCCGGTGCCCATGGGCTCGCGTAGTTCGGTGCCCAAGCGTCTCGGGAGCGAGGCTGATCGCCCGCGCCTGGAGCAGTACATCTGGTCGCCAGCGCGCGCCTTGCCGCCTGGCGCGTACTACGTGTCCACACGGGGGCGCCCCGTGTGGACGGGCCGATCGATCATCTATCTGGGCCGCGGCTAGCTTGCCCCGATGCGACCTGATTGCGTTCGCGCGTTCGGTCGCATCAGCCTTCGATAGGTTCGCGTTCATTCCGCTTCAGCGCTGGCGCGCACCGGCCGGGAGGTGTATCATCAGGTTCGTCTCGCACGCGACACTCCATGCCGTTGGGCTTCTGGGCGTCATCCGCTTCAAAGGAGGCTCATCATGCGCGTCGACCAACGAGATTCTCGGATCGTGCGTCTCGCCCTCACCGCCTGCCTGGCCCTCATGCCCGCCCTGCGTCCTTCCGTCTCTCACGCCTACTCCGACAATCCGCCCGATGGCCACACGGGCGCGCCGGGCGAAGGCACCTGCCGCAACTGCCACAGCAGCTTTCCGCTCAACAGCGGCGACGGCTGGCTGACCATTCTGGGCCCGGAGTTCTACCACGCCGGCGTCTCCTACCTCATTACCGTCGTGCTGTCCGATCCTGGCCAGCTTCGCTGGGGTTTCGAGTGCAGCCCGCTCACGCTGGGAACCTGCACAATCACCGATCCGATCAACACGCAGCTGTCGCTGTTTCAGGGCAAGAGCTATGTGAAACAAACGCTGGCGGGCAACTTCACGGGCGACCCCGGCCCGGTGAGTTGGACATTCCGCTGGAACGCCCCGGCCGAGAGCCCGCCGGCTCAGGTCGTCTTCTACGCCGCCGGCAATGCGGCCAACAACAGCGGCACGACGGCGGGCGACTACATTTACACATCCACGTTGACATCCGCCTTCGAGGCCACGGATGTGGAGGAACAGCCCGCTGCAGCTCGGACCATCAGCCTGGGAGCGTGGCCCAATCCGTTCCGAGTCGGCACCCTGATCTCGTTTGACCTTCAGGCGGAAGATGACGTGTCCCTCGCCGTCTTCGAATCCAGCGGACGCAGCGTGGCCGAGCTTCTGCATGGCCGGATGCCGGCCGGTCGGCGCGTCGTGCACTGGGACGGGCGCACGGCCGAAGGCGCGCACGTCGCGGCCGGCGTTTATCTGTGCCGATTGCAGGTGTCGCAGGAAGACCACTTCTTGCGCCTGGTGGTGCTTCAGTAAGCCCGCGTCGAGGATTGGCGCGGCCCTGGACCGCCCAGGACGCAGACAAGGATGATCGCATGCGCGGCCTGACATCCTCATGTAGAACAGGCATCGTTCTGGGGTTGGCGACGGCTGTCTCTGTGACCGTGTGCGCCGGCGAGGAAGTTCGCTTCGTCGTGACCCCGGGGGACGGGGCCACGCTGGTGCGCTTCGATTCCAAGGCCCCGCTCGAGTCGTTCGGCGGCACCACGCGACAGGCCGGCGGAGAGATCGTTCTGGATCCGGCGGCCCTGGGAGACAGCGTCACGGTGTACCTGGAGGTCGACCTCGCCAGTCTGAAGACGGGCATTGAGCTGCGCGATCGGCACATGCGCGACAATCACCTCGCCACGAAGCGCTTTCCCCAGGCCGTCTTTCGTGGGGCTCGCATTGTCGGAGCACACCCGCTGAGCCTGCCCCCGAACGAGGGTGTGACGCTCGAGATCGAGGGATCGCTCGCCTTGCACGGCGTTGAGCGTACCCTGCGAGCGCCCGTGAGCGTCATTCGCGAGGTGCTCCCCGGCAACGAGCGGCTCGGCATCGAGTGCCGCTTCACGATCAAGCTCAGCGACTTCGACATCCCGCGACCGCAGTTCTTGGCGCTCAAAGTCGCCGATGAGCAGCAGATCACGTTCCGCGCGCTGGCCGCCCGCGCGCCGTAGGCGGCCGGGTCTACGCGCCGTGGGTCTCCAATCAGATAGGCGTCTGAACTCGAAGGGGGGACGGTATGATCGCAGCCGCGAGGTGTCTGGCCCTGGTCGCAGTGGTGTGGGTTGGTCTCTCGTTCGGCTGCTCCGATCGCGGCGACAAGAACACGCAGCCCAACGGTGGTGTCAGCGAGGAGGTGTCCTTCGCGGACATCGTCCAGCCGATCTTCACCGGCTCCTGCGCGAGCGCCGGGTGCCATGGCGGCGGCGCGCCATCCGCAGACCTCGATCTGAGCCCGGGGCAGAGCTACGCCGCGCTGGTGAACGTGCCCGCCCAGCAGCGACCCGCCCTCAAGCGCGTCCTGCCGAATGAACCGGACAGCTCGTACCTCTATCACCGGCTCACCGGCGCCCAAGGCGCGTCGCTGATGCCGCCCGGCGGCGGGCTGCCAGCTGGCCAGATCGCCGAGATTCGCCAGTGGATCGAGGAGGGCGCGCGGGACAATTGACACGCGGCGCCCGCTGAGCTGCTCAGAGAACGGGTGGTTGCCGGTCGACTCGCCTCAGGAGGGAGCCATGAGCGTCCACGGAAGCAGGAGCGAGCATCCCCGGTTGTGGGCGGTGTGGGCGGTGTGCGCGCTCATCATCGCGGCCGCCTGGCCGGCGCACGCGGTTCCGCGCTACGCGGCCCGCTACCAGCAGAGCTGCGGTCTTTGTCACCATGACCCCTCGGGCGGCGGCATGCGCAGCGCCTACGCCGCTCAGTACATCGTGCCCCAGGAGCTCGCGCGCTATCCGCTTCCGGCCGAAGAGCTGGAGCGGCTCGATCCCGCCATTGGGCGGAGCCTCAGCATCGGTTTCGACCTGCGCACCATCCATCACTACTACGATGACGGTCGCACACCGGGCAACTTCCTGCAGATGCAGGGCGACATCTACCTGGCGTTCCAGCTCGATGAGCGCTTCGCGGCCTACTTCGACCGCGGGATATCGGGCAGCTACGAGGTCTTCGGCACAGCCCACCTACTGCCGGCCGGCGGCTACCTGCGGGCCGGGCGCTTCGCGCCCCCCTACGGGTGGCGCCTGGCGGACCACACGGCCTTCGTGCGCGAAGCCCAGGGTCTTGCCCCGCCGGGCCACACCGACGTGGGTCTCGAAGTGGGATTCTCCCCCGGCGCGTGGGCCCTGCAGGCGGCCGTCCTGAACGGCGCGCCGGGTTCGACGCGCGACAGCGACCGGCGCGTGGCCGGCGCCGCGCGGGCGAGCGCGCGGCTGCGGTTGGCCGGGGCGGCATTCTGCGCGGGCGGGTCGCTCTGGAGGAGTGACGCCGAGGGCGCGGCCGCGACCCTGTCGGGGCCCTTCTGGTCTGTGGATCTGGGGCCCTGCACTTGGGTGGGCGAGTTGGGCTGGCTGCGCCGCGATCGCCCCGCCGGCGGCAATCTGACGCGCTGGACCTTCTCGAACGAGTTCGCCGTGAGCGTCGCGCGGGGGATCGATCTCCTCGGCACCTACGACTTCACCGACCCCGACGTCGACCTGCTGACCGGCATGCGCGAGCGCGTGGGAGCGGGCCTCGAGCTCTTCACTTACCCCTTCCTCCGATTGCGCTTCGCCTGCAACTGGCACAACGAGCAGAATGCCGCCGGAAAGGCGGATGACCTGCTGCAGACCGAGGTCCAGGTGCACCTGTTGTACTGACCCAGACCGCCTCGCAGGGATCGCGAGCGACTGCGGCCTCTGCGATGGTCTCACGCGCGCCACGGCGTCAATGGCCACGCCCGCCCGCGCACAGCTTCTACGAACGCATCCCCCGCGCCACGGTGCGCTCGATCAGGTCGTCGTCGGATAGAAACGGCAACGTGATGTGATCGCCCTGTGCCAGATCGTTGTACTCGATACTGGTCTCGATCGCGTGCTCGTTTCGCGCCCACGCCCGACGCGCGACACCGCCCATCACGTCCCACGCCATCGCCGAGCGAATCACCTCGTCCTTGGCGAGCGTGCCGTCGAGCACCAGGCCGAAGCCTCCGTTGATCGCCTTGCCGATGCCGACGCCACCGCCGTTGTGCAAGGCGATCAGGCTCATGCCGCGCGCGGCGTTGCCGGCGAAGCAGTGCGTGGCCATGTCGGCCATCACGTTGCTGCCGTCCTTGATGTTGGCAGTCTCGCGGAAGGGCGAGTCGGTGCCGCCCGTGTCGTGGTGATCGCGGCCCAGCATGATGGGCCCGACCTCGCCCTGGCGGACGAGCTCGTTGAACTTCAGGGCGATCTTCACGCGGCCCAGGGCGTCCTGGTACAGGATGCGCGCGGGCATCCCGACGACGAGCTTGTTCTTTCCGGCATCGCGGATCCAGGCCCAGTTGTCATGGTCTTGACTCCGCCGGTCGGGATCGATGCACTCCATGGCGGCGCGGTCGGTGCGGACCAGATCCTCGGGCTTTCCGCTCAGGCAGAGCCAGCGGAAGGGCCCATAGCCGTAGTCGAACAGAATCGGGCCCATGATATCCTCGACATACGAGGGAAAGATGAACCCATCGCGGGGATCGTGCCCGTTGCGACAGATCTCGGCCACCCCGGCGTCGAAGACCGCCTTCATGAAGGAATTGCCGTAGTCGAAGAAGTACGTGCCGCGCTCGACCAGCGTCTTGATGAGCTCGTAGTGTCGCCGCAGGCTGCGGTCGACGAGGCTGCAGAAGCGCCCCCTGTCGCCGCGCATCATCTCGGTTCGTTCCTCGAACGTCAATCCCTGGGGGCAGTAGCCGCCGTCGTAGGGAGCGTGACACGAGGTCTGGTCCGAGAGCAGCGGCACGTGGATGTCCCGCGCCACGCAGTGCTCGAGCAGATCCACCACATTGCCGTGGTAGGCGATCGAGGCGGGCTCCCGGCGCCGCAGGCGCTCGCCGGCAATCCGCAGCGCCTCGTCCAGATCCGCGGTCACGTGACCCACCCAGCCCTGGCTGTGGCGCGTCTCGATGCGCGAGCGATCGACCTCGGCGATGATCCCCACGCCCCCCGCGATCTCGACCGCCTTGGGCTGCGCGCCGCTCATCCCGCCCAGCCCGGAGGAGACGAACAGGTGGCCGCGCAGATCGCCCTGCTCCGCGATGCCCAGCTTGATCCGCCCGGCGTTCAGGATCGTGCTGAAGGTCCCGTGCACGATCCCCTGCGGACCGATGTACATCCAGCCTCCGGCGGTCATCTGCCCGTAGTTGGCGACCCCGAGCTGCATGGCCCGATGCCACTCTTGCTGCGTATCGAACATCCCGACCATCAGGCCGTTGGTCAGAATCACCCGCGGCGCCTCGGGCCGCGAGCGGAAGAGGCCCAGCGGGTGTCCCGAGTGGAGCACCAGTGTCTGATCCGGCGTGACCGCCTCCAGGTACTTCCGCACCAGGCGGTACTGCATCCAGTTCTGGCAGACCTGTCCCGTCTCGCCGTAGGTCACCAGCTCGTAGGGGTAGAGCGCCACATCGAAGTCCAGGTTGTTGTCGATCATGACCTGACACGCCCGGCCCTCGATGCACGCCCCTCGGTAGGTATCGATCGGTCGGCCCTGGAAGTGGCCGGGCGGGCGAAAGCGATAACCGTAGATGCGACCGCGCGTGGTGAGCTCCTCCAGAAACTCGGGCGCCAGCCGCTCGTGGTGCTGCGGAGGAACGTAACGCAGGGCGTTCTTGAGCGCGGTGCGGGTCTCCTCCGGAGTGAGCGTGAAACCCCGGTCCGGGGCGCGGCGAATGCCCGGGATGAACTCGGGGCGCTCCGGCAGGTCGTCGTCGAGCCTGATCGTCATCGCCTGGGCGATGGCGCTGTTGCTGATCATGACCGACTCCTCTCCCAGCGGCGGCTGGGACCACGCTGTCAGCCCGGCAGCTTACCGGCCAGGCGGTCTTTGTGAACCATGAAGCTGAGCATCTTCAGCTTGATGTAGTCTCCATCGTAGAAGTAGTAGCCCTTGAACTTGCCCAGACGCGAGCTGCGATTGCTGTCCTTGACCAGGAACCAATCTCGGTCGCCGCGCCGGCAGTAGCCCACGACATGGACGCCGTGGTCATCGCCGGTCGTCTCGTTGTCGATCCGATACTCGCGACTGCTTTGATCGATGAAAGCGCTGGGGATGTCCCACGAAGGGATCACCGCGGCGTCCTCCATGCCGTCCAGACCGGGCTCACTGACATCACCGCCCATGGCCAAGGTGTACCCGGCGGCCAGCGAAGACTTGATCACGTCATAGAACTCGTCCAACGACAGATTGAGGAAGTCCCCCCGGCGGCGCCAGTTGTCGTACGCGTCGAAGAGCATGTGCTGGCCGAATGGCCCCGACAGGGTGGATACCACGCTGACGTAATCCTCGGGATTGATCCTCAGCACCTGATCGCGGAATTCGATGGGCGTGTAGCTGGAGTCCTCATAGCTGAACGAGGTCGGCGGAGGACCGAGATAGCTGTCCAGGATCGCGCGCACGTGCACGATCGCCTGCTCCTCGTCCCAGTAGTTGTTGGCGCGCACCCACTCCAGGAACCGCTTCAACTCGTCGGAGAGATTCTCGTGATCATGCCGCTCTTGTCCAGCTTCCACGCCGCGGTAGGCCTCGATCGGGACCGCGCCGTAGAGGCGAAAGACCTCCTGCGTGCCATGGTCTTGCGACCCCTGCCCGAAGGCCGAGTGGCCGCATTCCCGCACGAACCGGCGAGCCTTCTCGACATACTCCCAGTACACCACCCACATCTCCGAGAGCTTGATCGCGCGCCCGGTGAGGCGGTGCACTTCGGATTCCATCAGCGAGATCGAGCAGAACGCCCAGCAGGTGCCGGTGTTGTACTGCGGGACTGGCGGAAGGTGGAACTGCGTGGCGAACTCCTCGAGGGCCCCGGGCTTGTCGACGCCGCTCCAGTCGAGTCGCAGCTCGCGCTTCTCCTGCCGCGCGCGCTTGTCCTCCTCGCGGTAGCGCTCGTCCACGGCCTGCCGCAGCGAGTCCCGGCGGGCTTGCGCCGCCTCGCGCGCCGCGCGCATTTCGTCGAACTCCGGGTACCGGTAGGCCGGCTTGTAGATCGGCGGCGGCGTGCGCTGGTCCTCCGCGCGAGACCCAGGCGTGACGCCACTCGCCAGCAGGGCGCCCAACAGCGCGCCGAGGACGCGGCCCGCCTTCGATTGCGATGCGAGCATCTTCAGACCTCCCAGGGTTGGCACGGTCCCAATGGTTTCACACTCCCGCCCAGGCTGCAACCGCCGCGGCGGCCAGTGGCCGAGATCGGCCATGGGATGCTTCTCATCATCGCGCGTTGGGGATCGGCCGCTGCGGCGCGCCCGCGCCCCGCCGGGGCAGTCCTGCGCGGGGGCCGGGTCGGCGGCCCGGCCCTAAGGCTGGGCGGCCCCCGGGCCGATCTTTCATGTGCTGGCAGGGCATGTGATTTGCGCAACGTGAGGCAGCCTGCGCGGGCGGGTGGAACACCGTCCGCTGGGCCCGGCCGGAGATGTCTGGTGGAAGGGAAGCCCCGGATTCTGGCGGTCGACGACAGCCGGATGAATCTCCGGCTCGTTCGTAGAGCTCTGGGCGACGCTTTCGAGTGCGCCCTGGCATCCTCGGGCGAAGAGGCGCTGGAGCTCGCCCCCCGCTATCGCCCCGACCTCGTGCTGCTGGAGATCGTCCTGCCGGGGATCGACGGTCACGAGACCTGCCGCCGCATCCGCCGCGAACCCGACCTGCAGCACGTCAAGGTCATCATGGTCTCCTCGCGCTCCGACCTGGAGGACCGCCTGCGGGCCTATGAGGCCGGCGCGGATGACTACCTGATCAAGCCCTTCGAGGCCCGGGAGCTGCTGGCGAAGATCGGGGTCTTTCTGCGCTTGAAGTCGACCGAGGAGTTCGATCGCTTTCGCACCGACGTGATCACCCTGCTCAGCCACGAGATGCGCACGCCGCTCACGACGATGCTGGGTCCCGCCAAGATGCTGATGGAGGAGAGCCTTGATCCCGCCCAGCGCCAGGAGCTGGCGGAGCTGATCCACGCCGGCGCTCAACGCCTCCACCGGCTGATCGAGAAGGCCCAGCTACTGGGTTCGCTGTGGTCGGGCTCCTGGAAGCCCTCGCTCCAAACGGTCAACGTCGCCAGCGCACTGCGCCCCCTGCTCGACCGGGCCGCCGCGCGATGCGCGCCTCTCGGCATCCGGCTGGTCGAGGATCTCCAGCCGTGTCCAGAGATCCAGACCGATGCCCGCGGCCTCGATCAGATCCTGGGCAGTATCCTGGACAACGCGGTCCGCTTCAGCCCACCCAGGGGAGAGGTCCGCATCGCCCTGACAGTGGAGGGCGGCGCAGTCAGAGTCGCCGTGTCGGATCAGGGCTGCGGCATTCGATCGGACTTCCTGCCACGGGTGTTCGAGGCCTTCGCCCGGGACGACATTCATCACCACACCGCGGGACAGGGACTGAGCATGGTAATCGCCCGGCAGATCATGATGCGGCTCGGGGGGGCGATCACGGTGAGCAGCGAGGTCGGCGCGGGGACCACCTTCACCGTGTCCCTGCCCGTGGACGCGCAGTCCGCCGCGGCCTGAACGCGGCTCCTCAACCGAACCTGCCCCGGCCAGGTCCGCGCGCCGCGGCCGCTGAGCCAGGCTCGCGTCCGCTAGACACCGCTCCCGCTGGCCGACCCCAGCCGCGCCGCTCCCGCTCCCACGACCACCCGCGTGGGGTAGAGCGTTCCCCTGGCCCAGTGCCAGGCGCGCAGCAGCGCCCAGCCCAGCCGCGTCATGACCCAGTAGAGCGCCGGGATGGCGCAAATGATGAGCACCGTGCTGCTGGCCAGGCCGCCGATCGACGAGAGCGCCAGGTTCTCCCAGATGTCTCGTCCCGCGGACTGGTCGGAGATCTTGATGAGCAGCGGCAACAGCCCGGCCACCGTCGTGCCGCTGGTCAGGAGGATCGAGCGCAGCTGGATGCTCATGCCCGTGCAGATCGCTTGCCGCAGCATCTCGCGACGCTCGCCGGCGGGCAGCCGCCAGAGGTCCACGCCGCCCAGGCGCGCCTTCTCGGGCAGACGACCGCCATAGCTTCCTTCACCGACACATTCGCGAATCTGCAGGCGAAAACGGTTGATCAGCAGGATCGCGTTGTTGACCACAATGCCGAAGAGCAGCACCAGCCCGATTCGCGCCGACGAATCGAAGGACGCATCCGTGGCCCAGTACAGCCCCATCACGCCCACCAGCGCCATGGGAACCGACATTAACACCAGGAAGGGCAAGGTGATGCTCTCGAACAGGGCGGCCAGCGTCATGAAGATGAAGAGCACCGTCAACCACAGCACGGCCTTCATCTCCTCTTCCTCTTCCTCCGACATGCGCGCGCCCGACACATCCTCGGCGGTGTAGCCGTAGGGAAGCTTGAGTCCATCGATGATCTCGCCGATGAAGGCCTGCCGCATGCGGTCGGTGCCGATGTACTCCCAGTTGATCTGCATCGCGTAACGCTGATTCTGCCGGTTGATCGATCCGATCACCGGCCGCGTCTCCAGGGTGATCAGGTCGCCGAGCCTGACCTTGCCGCCGCGCGAGGTTGTGAAGGTCTTGTTCATGATCTGGTCGTATTGGATCTCGTCCGCGTCCAGGTAGCCCAACTGCAGGCGCTCGTCTTCACCGTCGATGAGCATGTGCCAGGGCGTCTCGATGCCAAGCAGCCGGCGTAGATTCCCCATGACCTCGCCGACGCTCAGGTGGTGGCTGTTGAGCCTGTCGCGATGCAGGATGACGACCGTCTCGTCCGCGGCGGCCCGCTCGAAGCGGTCGCCGCTCGACAGGCGCACATTGCGCACCCGGCGATTGCGCCCCAGTTGAGCGACCACTCCTTCGCAGAGCGCGTTCAGCGTCTTGCTGTTGTAGCCGGTGATACGGATGAGCGAGTTGCTCATCATGCCGCCGCGGCCGCCCTTCAGATAGGGATCGCCGAAGCCGCCGATGTAGATGAACATGCCGGCCATCTGCTCGGCCAGCAGGATCAGCTTGTTGCGCAGCAGCTCCGGGTAGGCGGTGTAGAGCATCTCGTCCTCGAACTTGAGCTGCATGTAGGCGCGATTCTCGACGCTCCAGGACTTCATGTCGATGCCGTCAGGCAGGGGCAGCATCTCCGCCTCGAACAGCTTCATGGTCTCCGAGGAGAGGACGACGTCCGTGCCGACCGGCCGTTCGATGTAGATGCTCAGGGTCTGCTCATCCTCTTGGCGCCAGAATCCCCCTACGTGAATCTCATTCTTGTAGATGTGGTAAGAAGCCCCGATCAAGCCGGCCAAGACGATCACCGGAATGGGCCAGAATCTCAGGTTGAACGCCGTGATGCGATCGATGTAGGCGACCAGCACCCCGATGGACAACACCAGACCGACGATCCCCAGTCCCCAGATCCAGTGATCGAGCGCGCCGTGAAACCCCTTGACCAGGGCGAAGACCGCTCCGGCCGCGACGGCCAGTCCCAGCGTCACGACGGCCCAGCGCAGCAGCAGGCGATGGGGGCGGAGGGCCGGCGGCGCCTCTTGCGTCACGGCGTGCGCCTGCTCCCGGGCGGCGGGGCCCCGCAGCGCCACCGGAACCCAGCAGAAGGCCACAAAGACCGACGCCATCATCGCGATGCCCACGCTGGCCGCCAGCGGGAGGTAGTACAGCGCCAGCCGCCCCGAGAGGAAGCTGAAGGAGAGAAAGGCCACGACGGTCGTGAGCGTCGTGGTCATGATCGGAAAGGCGACCTCGCGCGTTCCGCTGACGAGCGCCTCTCGGGTCAGGTCCCAGATCAGGCGCCAGCGGGTCGCCGGGGTGACTGACTCCCCGCCGCTGTTCGCCCGCGCTGAGCTCAGGCGGCGGTGGATGGCGTCGAGCACGAGGATGCTGTTGTCCAGGAGCATCCCGAAACAGACGGTCAACCCGCTGATGGTGATGAAGTTCACCGAGATCCCGAAGAAGTAGAACAGCGTCAGGCAAATCACGATGGCAAAGAGAATCGACGCGATCACGATGCCGGTCAGGCGCACGCGCCGCAGGGCGATGGCCAGCAGTGCGAAGAGCAGGGCCAGGATGATGAGCGACCGATAGGCGAGCTCGATGAGCTTCTCCTCGAGCTCTTCGCCCTGGTCCTCGTCGATCTCGAACGTGACGGGAAACGGCAGCTGGGCCTCGATCCGCGGGAGCGCCCGGCGGATGGCGCGGCTCACCGTCACGGCGTTCTTGCCGCTGCGCTTGGCAACGCTGACCTCGACCACGTTCTGGCCGTTGATGCGGACGAAGTACGTGGGGTCCTCGTGACTCAACTCGATGCGTCCGATGTGGTCCAGGGTGATCGGCTGCCCGCCGGAGATCGTCAAGACCGCCCGCCGCAGCTTCTCGAGGTCCACCTGGTCCTTGAGGCCGACCGTGAGCTGCAGTCCCGCCCGGCGAATCGCCCCGGCCGGCAGGATGTCGTCCAGGGCGTCGAGTCGCGCGTAGACCTGGTCGGCCGTGAGGCTGTAGCGTTCCATCTGGCTGAGGTCTAGACGGATGTGGATCAGGGGGAGCGCGCCGCCCTGCAGCTCCGCATCCGCGACGCCCGGAATGGCCAGCAGCCGCGGGACGAGCCAGGTGTCGGCCCGGTCGCGCAGCTCGTTCGTGGGCAGAGGCGAGACGAGGCTGAAGGCGAAGAAGTTCTCGGTGCGGAAGTCCTCCGGGACGTAGGGAACGATCTGGGGCTGGCTGGCTTGCGCCGGGAGATTGCGCCGCACGGCACCGAGCTGCTCGCTCAGCTCGAGCCGCGCGAACTCGACGTCGACATCGCGACGAAGCGAGACCTGCACGCGGCTGTAGCCCGGGGCCGACCGGGCGGTGATCTCCTCGACGCCGCGGATCTTGCGGGCCGCCTCCTCGATCGGCACGGTGATGGAGCGCTGGATCGCGCTCGGCGACGCGCCGGTCCAGCGCGTGACGATCGACAGCGACGGCAGCTCGGTCTCCGGCATGGCCTGGATGTCGAGGCGCGGCAGCGCGTAGAGCCCGGTCAGGATGAAGGCGACAAAGATCATCCAGGTCGCCACCGGATGATCGACGAAGAACCGGATCATGCTACGCCTCCCGGCCGCCCGCTCCGGCCGCCCGCCCGCCGGCGGCGTCGGCGTCACGGTCGGTCCAGTGGTGGAGGGTCTCGTAGATGACCGGCGTCATGAAGAGCGTCAGGGCCGTGGCCATGCTCAGACCGCCCATGATGGTGATGGCCAGCGGCCGCTGGATCTGCTCGCCCGTGCCGATGCCGATGGCCATGGGCACCATGCCGAGCACCGTCGTGAGCGTCGTCATGACGATCGGACGAAACCGCAGGCGGCTCGCCTCCATGATGGCCGCCCGGCGTTCCAGGCCCTCGTCCATCCGCAGCCGGCGGATGGTGGCCACCTTCACGATGGCGTCGTTGACCGAGATGCCCAACAGGGCGATCAGGCCGATCAACGAGATGACGTTGATCGACTCGCCCGCCAGGAACAGGGTCACCAGGGCGCCGGCGACGCCGATCGGCAGAACCGCGGAAATCACCAGTGGGTCGAGGAATGACTCGAACTGGGCGGCCAGGATCATGTAGACGAGCAGCACTGACAGCAGCAGGGCCCAGCCGAGATCGCGGAAGGAGCCGCTGATCTCGTCCTGCTCGCCGCCCCTGATGAAGCCCACCCCCGGCGGCACCGGCAGGCCGGCCAGCACGTCCTCGACATCCTGCCACACCTGGCTGATGCGGCGTCCCTGCACGTCGCCGGTCAGCGAGACCTGCCGCCGCTGGTCGCGCCGCACGATCTCCCGGACCGGCCGTCCCTCGGACATGGTGACGAAGCTGCCCAGCGGGACCGTCCGGCCACCCGCCACCGCCACCGGCGAGGCCAGCACCAGGTCGAGGTCGCGCCGCTCGTGCTCGGCCAGGCGCACGGCGATGTCGATGCGCTGCTCGATCTCGTTGTAGCTCGTGGCGACGACGCCCTGGATGCGGGCCCGCAGCTCACGCGCCAGAACGTCGGGCTCCAGGCCGTAGCGCAGCGCCTTCTCGCGATCCACCGTCACTTCCACGGTGGGATTCCCGAGGACCCGGTCCATGGTCACATCGCTCAGACCGTCGATCGCGCGCAGGCGGGGCAGCAGCGCCTCGGCCACCGCGAGCCCCTCCTCGGCCTTGTCGGCCACAATGCCCAGCGTGAAAGCCGACTCTCCGCTGGCGAGGATCTCGCCCAGTCCGATGCCCTCCTCGCGGAAGACGTACTCGGCGCCCGCCAGGCCGTCGAGCCGCTCGGCCAACCGCTCCTTCACCCGCTCCATCAGGCGCAAGCCGTGGCGGCTGGGCTTGAGCAGCACGCGGATGCGGGCGGTGTTGGCGGCCGTGTACTCCTTCAGCGCCGCCAGGGTCCGTTCCGTCTGCCCCACCTGGGCGTAGACGGTCTCGACCTCGGGCATCGCGGCGACGAACTGCGATATCTCGGCGGCCACGGCGTCGGTCTGCTCGAGCGGCGTCCCGGCCCCCAGCTCCAGGGCGACGGCGAAGTCGCCCCACGTCCGGGCGGGCAGGAAGCTCTTGCGCATGTCGATGCCAACCCAGGTCGCCAGGGCCAGTCCCCCCAGGAGGCACAACAGGAAGATCGCCTTGTGGTTCAGGACCCTCGCCAGAACCCGGTGATAGCGTTCGATGGTTCCCGCGAGCGCCCGGTCGAAGATCTTGAAAAGTCCGCGGGGTTCCGCGGACTCCCGCGCCAAGATCCGCGCCGACATCATCGGCTGCAACAGGAGCGCGCAGAAGACGGACACCAGCAACGACACCGTGACGGCCAGGGCTTGATCGCGGAAGAATTCGCCCGCGATGCCGGGCACATAGATCACCGGGAAGAACACCGCCACCGTGGTGAGCGTCGAGGCCACGACCGGCGATGCCACCTCCTGCGCCGCCGAGGCCACGATCTGGTCGATGTCCCTTCGCAACGCGTCGCGCCGGATACGCAAGTACCGGTTGACGTTCTCGAGCACGACGATGGCGTTGTCCACCAGCATACCGGCCGCCAGCGACAGGCCGCCCAGCGACATCAGATTGAGATTCACCTTGGCGAAGTGCAGGAACGCGAAGGTCGCGAAGATGGAGACGGGAATCGACAACCCGATGACCACCGGGCTGCGCCAGTCCATCAGGAAGAGAAACAGCACGGCGAAGGCCAGGAAGGAGCCGTAGATCAACGAGCTGCGCAGACCGTTGAAGGACTCGGCGACGAAGTCCGCATCCCGGTAGACGAACTTGTGTTGGAAGTCCGGGTACTCGCGCTTGATGACCTGCAGGATGCGATCGACCTCTTGGGTCGCCTGGATCGTGTTGGCGCCGACTTCCTTGTACAGGTGCAAGGCGACGACCTCGTCGTCGCCCAGAAACGTGGCTCCGACGGGCTCCTTGATCGTGTCGACCACCTCGGCCACATCGGCGATGGTCACGCCGGGGGCGGCCCCGGGTATCTCCGTCGTGCGGATCTCCTCCAGGCTCTCGAACTCCCCCAGGATGCGCAGCGGCAGATGGAGCGGGCCTTGCCGGATGCGCCCGCCGGGAAAGCTGATGTTGGCGATCTGCAACGCCCGGCGGAGGTCTTCCACCGTGATGCCGTAGAGCCGCAGTTTTCCGAAGTCCGGGCGGACCAGGATCTCGCGCTCCGCCCCGCCGATCACCTCGGCCTGGCTGATGCCCTCGATCTGCTCCAGGGCGGGCTTCACGACGTCGCGAGCGAAGTCGGTCATCTGGGACAGCGGATCGTCCCCCCCCAGGACCATGATGGCCACAGGCCGCGCGCCGGGATCCCAGCGCAGGATGAGCGGGCGATCGGCATCGCCAGGGAAGTCGTCGCGGTAGGAGACGCGGTCGATGGCTTCGCGCAGATGGAGGTTGGCGAAGTCCATGTCCGTGCCCCACTCGTATTCTACCGTGATGGTCGAGACCCCCTCGCGCGTGCGCGACACGACGCGGCGCACGCCCGCCTGCCCGGCGATCACCTCCTCGAGGGGCTGGGTCACCAGCCGCGTCAGGTCGTCGGCCGGCGTGTCGGCGTAGTTCGTGATCACCGTCAGGTTGGGGTAGTTGATGGCGGGCAGCAAGTCGACGGGCAGGCGCTGCAGGGACAGCAGGCCGATCAACACCAGGCCCGCGAAGATCATCAGCACGCCGACAGGCCGCTGAACGGCGGTCTTGATGATCATTGCGGCTGCCCCAGGTCGACCAGGAGGTCCCAGCGATCGCGCGGCGGCACGACTTGGCGGATCTCGATCAACGCCTCGTGCGCCAGGGTCAGGTGATCGCTCACGACAACGCGATCACCGGGCGCCAGCGACCCGCCGCTGTGGACCGCCGTGATCTCCGTCCACTCGTCGCTCTGGAGACCGATGTCGACGTAGAGCCACTGGGCCCGTTCGCCGACCACCTTGAACACCAGGGGCCGATTGTCGCGCATGAGCACCGCGTCCTTGGGGACCTGGAGCTTGTCGGGGTGAATCCAGCCGGCGATCTCGGCCTGCACGAACATGCCCGGGCGCAGGCGTCCGTTGCGATTGTCGAATCTGATGATCACCTCGCACGTTCGGCTGGCCTGGTCCAGGTGGGGACTGATGACATCGACCTTCGCGCTCAGCGTGTCGCGGGTGGCCGGAACGGCGATCAGCGCCTGGCGCCCGAGCTGCAGGTTGCCGAGATCGGCTTCGAGGACGTTCACGACGGCTTCGAGGCGGTCATTGTTGAAGACGGAGCAGATCTTCGCGCCCACGCTCACCGTCTCGCCGCGCACGACGCTCAGGCCCTGCACGATGCCGTCAAAGGGGGCGCGGATCTCGCAGTGCTCGAGATCCAGGCGCGCGCGCTCCTCGGACATGCGCGCGTCGGCCAGCCCCGTGCGCTGCTCGTACACCTGGTCGCGGAAGGCGCCCTGCTCGAGCGCCTCCAGCTCGAGGTTGAGCAGCTCGGTGCGCAACTGCTCCTGGGTGATCTCGCCGCGGCGCTGGCGCTCTTCGAGCGCCTGCCGGCGCTGGATGAAGCTCGCCAGCGCCTCGCGATTGCCGGTGCCGCCG
Organism: uncultured bacterium; assembly: GCA_964603725.1. Taxonomy (GTDB): domain Bacteria; phylum Eisenbacteria; class RBG-16-71-46; order CAIMUX01; family WJJG01; genus CAZDKK01. The sequence goes on along the minus strand of CAZRWW010000022.1, from coordinate 35,234 downwards.
TCGCCCTCGGCCGCGGCGCGGGAGAGCGCTTGCAGATGCTGGTAGCGGGTCCGTTCCAGCGCGAGGGCGTATTCGCGCGGGTCGATGCGCGCGAGGAGCTGGCCCGCAGTCACGCGATCTCCGTCGCGCACCAGGACCTCGGTCAGCTCGCCCCCGGCTTTGGTGCGGATCTCGACCGAGCGCGGGGTGCGGATGGCCCCGTCGGCGTGAATGGGGATCACGAGATCGCCTCTGCGAACGCCGGCCACATTGACCTTGATCGACTTCTCCTTCTTTTCCAGCGGTGCGCCGGACGAGTCGGCCGCCTCGGTCGCGGGCGTCGCCTTCCCGGCCTGCGCCGCCTGCTCGCTCCCGCCGCAACCCGGGCCGCCCAAGCCTGCCGCCGCCAGGAGCATCGCCAGGATCCCCGCCCGCCAGTCCGCCTTCATTCGCGCGCGCGCCCAACCGCTGACTCTTGCACTCTGCATCGCCGACCCCTCTGGTGATGAGGATCCCGTTCCAACCAGCCGCAGCCCATCTTCCCCGCGCCGGGCCCCGATCCGGGTGAGCTACGCGCCGTCCCTAAGCCTCGTTTCACCTGCGCCTTGCCCGCCCCGGGGCCGCCCCCCGGCCACTCCCACGGCCCTGCCGCCTGGCCCGTGATCCGGCCGGAGGCCGCCGATTGGACTCTTATCGACGTCCGTCCGGCCGGCCTTGTTCATCGGGTAACAAGAATTCACACTCAGAGATAGCTGAACCAGCACGGCGCCCGGGCCACGCGGCCGCCGGGCACGGTCGCGGCCGCCGGGCACGATCGCGGCCGCCGGGCACGATCGCGGCCGCCGGGCACGATCGCGGCCGCCGGGCATGACTCCGGCGCCGGGCCGCTTTCCAGCCGCGCGAGCGCATCTCCCACCAGCCCCACCTACGGATCGTAGCCGGACCCTCCGATACCTTCCACAGGTTCGTTGCGCGGATTGCGCCCGGAGCGCCTGGTCGGGAGTCCGGCCCGACAGCCGGGACGGGGCGCCCGCGGCGCCGCGGGGAGGCACGATGGCAGGTGGCGGACACCATGAGCTGGAGGAATTGCTCGAGATCCTGGCGCTGGCCGAGCTGACGGTGGCCGGGTACTACGCGGCCTGCAGCCGCATCGGCGGCGTCTTCGGCATCCTCTGCTCGAGCTTGAAGGAGCAGGAGCTCCAGCACGCCTCATACCTACGCACGCTCCAGCGCTGGGTCAAGGACCACCCGGAGGCGCTTCGACCAGGCCGCGTCGTCACCCCGCAGGCTGTCCGGAAATTCATCGAGCACGTGCGCGCGGGCACCGAGCGGGTCGGTCACCGCGAGCTCACGCGGATGCAGATGCTCGCCTTCGCCCTGGACATCGAGCGCTCGCTCCTCGAGCACCAGCCCTGGGAAGTCGTCGCCACCGATGACCCCACGATCTCGAAGATGCTCGGCCAGCTCGTGCAAGAGACCCGGGAACACCTCCACAAGCTGCAGGATCAGGTCGCGCGCCCCAACGCCGCGAGAGACCCCCCGCCCCCCCGGCGGGTGCCCACGTGTCCCCCGGGGTTTTTCGGGGGGTTTTAGGCGGTATTTCGGGTTTTATAATATGTTTTATCATCCTGC
>CAZRWW010000022.1:0-33613 GCA_964603725.1 uncultured bacterium | reverse complement strand
TCTAATTGGCTCGCCAAGCTGGTGCATGACACCCGGTAACCCCCCCACTAGCTGCTGGACCTGGGCGCGCGCGCCACGCCCGTTTGCGCGGGCGGGCGCGCACGTCTAAGCGAAGACAATCTCTACGGTCGCGATGGCATGCGGTCCGAGGGACAGCCGGACCTGATCGCCCCCGGCCTCCAGCGGCGCCCCCTGGCGCTGCTCGAGCAGATCGACGCGCCAGGCGCTCTTGACGGGCAGCCCGAGAGACAGCCTCTCCGTCACGGCCTCGGCGCTCAAGTTGTACAAACGAACAATGAGCGACTCACGTTGCTCGTGCTTCTTGACGGCTGTGATGGTAGTTGCTCCCGAGCCCTTCTCCAAGAGCCCCGCCCCGGCGGGGATGTGTCCATCTTGAACACCCTGATTGACGACCACCGGCGCCCGGTAGCGCTGACTCCAGCCGGCCACGCCGGCGCCCAACCAGTCGCCGCCGTAGGCCAATAGAGCATAGCGGTAGGCCCCAGGGCCGGGGCACTGAGCATCGGGCGTGTACAAGGTCGGACCCGCGTTCTTCCGGCGACGCGAAGCGAAGTCGTCCCGCGACAGCCAGCCGACGCTGCGCACGAGCGTCAGGGCGATGCCCGCGCCGGCGGCCAGGGGGCCGGGCGCCAGGGGCGCGAATTCGGGCAAGCCGCGATTCAGCACGGCTAGCCCGCCGGCGCGATCCTCGAGGAGGCAGTACCCCTGCTGCGGATAGGTGCCGGAGGGCGGTTGCACCCAGTCCTCGCCCGCCGGTTGCACGAGCGGACGACGCTGGACGAGGAAGTGTCCCTCGGAGATCACGTCGCCCGTCTGGATGGGCGTGGGAAAGAGCGCGCGCAGCCGATGGTCCGCCACGCGGTTGTCGAAGTGGGTCTCCACCTCCACGACGGGGCTGCCCGCCTGCACCGTGAGGGCCACGCGAAACGGGCACGGCGTGCGCCGCCAACTGCGCCGGCGCCGATCGGGCTCGAGCCCCAGCGGCAGCACGAGCTGGCTCTCCGCCTCCAGGCGCACGGTCAGCGCCGTCTCGGACACGACGCGCACGATGCCCTGCGCGCCGGCGGCCGTGACGATGTCGGTCTCAGCGGCCGCGGAATAGTCGTACTCGTCGCCGGCATCCTCGCGGTCTTCGAGCAGGTTCAAGCCCGGATAGCTGCGTCCGGTCTTCTTGTCCAGGAGGTCGATCACGCCGTTGGGCTGGAGCGTTGCCCGGAGGTAAGCGTTCTCGACGGCGTTGCCCTCGCGCTGCACGACCGCCGGCGTCCGGGCGGCGGATCGACCGGGCGCGGTCACGGTCGCGTCGCTGGCCGACCGATCCGCGGCCGGGCACCCCTCGAGCGTGTAGATGCGGTGCCCGAGCGCCGGCAGGTTCTCCGCCAGGAACTGAATCCACACGTGGGTGTCCACGCCGGCATCCGCAAGATCGCTGGGCTCGCCCCTTCCGGGCTCGCCCTCCCCGGCGGCCTGGCCGTCCCTCAGGATGCGCGGCCCGAAGTGCTGCCGATAGACGTCGAACGCCCGGCGCTGGCGCTCAACCGAGAGCTCGTGGCGGTAGTCCACGTTCCAGAACCGTTCGACGCGGTGCCGATCGAGCACCTGACAGGCAATCGCCTGGCCGGTTCCGTCGCGGAGCACCAGCTCCTCGCTCGGCACCCCGGGCGGCAGCACGATCAACCGCTCGACCACCTCCGTGCGCCGCTCCGGCAGGGGATTGAACACGGCCAGGGCGATGTGCCGGTCATCTTCGCGGCGCCTGGCGGCCGCCGGCGCCAGTTCGGTAAGAGCCTGCTCGACAACCTGCTCGCCGGCCTGGATCACCCCCGCGAAACGCGTCAGCATCTCCCGGTGGACTTCGTCGGTGCTGCAGCCGCAAATCGAATCGTGCGGGTGATTCTGCAGCAGAAGCTTCCAGGCTGCCGCGAGGATCCCCGCCGGATAGGGGCGATCGTGAACGAAGTGCATATAAGCGGCGAGGGGTTCGACCGCCTGCGCCAGCAGCGTCTGGGCCTCGTCGTTGCGCTGCTTGAGCGGCATGCGCGCCGACCAGACGCCCGAGAGACTCGGATGGTGCTTGCCCCCCAGCAATTCCCCGCTGTGCCGCCGCGTCGCGCAGCCCGCGGCTTGCACGGCCCGCACGTAGTCCGTGAGGCTCGCGTGATGGAATCTGATCCGTGGAAAGGCCTCACGCAGCGCCGCCAGGATGGCGCCGAACTCGGCCTGCGCCGGGAAGTGATCACAGCCGTTGTTGAGCAGGCGCAGGGGCCCGTTGGAACGCGAATCCATCCTCGCCAGCAGGTCGCCCACCTGACGCACGGCGTGCGGCACATCGACGGCGCGGCGCGTGTGCGCTTCCCAGATCTCCGCGTGGCCCAGAGCGCCGGCGTTGCAGTAGCCCCCGCACTGGTGGATCGCGAGGACCTCGCTGCCATCCGGGGCCCGCCAGATGTACTCGTTGCCCAGGCGGTCGATCTCATCGCCGTGCCCGCGCGTGTAGACGAACGAATCGATGCCCGCCTGGCGCAGGAGCTGCGGCATCTGGGCGATGTGCCCGAAGGAGTCGGGCATGTAGCCGACCGGCTGGGCGCCGCCGAAGGTCGCGCAGGCCTGATGACCGAGGAGCAAGTTGCGAACGTGCGCCTCGGCGCTGATCAGGAACTCATCGGGCAGGACGTACCATGGACCGATCGACAGCCGGCCGGCCGCGACCAGGGCGCGGATGCGCGCGGCGTCCCCGGGCGCTACGCCCAGGTAGTCCTCGAGGATGATCGCCTGACCGTCGAGGAGGAAGTGCCCGAAAGGACTGGGTCCCTCGAGCGCCGCCAGCACGCCCTCCATGATCCGCGCGAGATTCACGCGAAAGCGATGGTAGGGCAGGTACCATTCGCGATCCCAGTGCGTGTGGGAGACGATATACACATCGGTGCACTCGGGCATGGGCTCACCCTCCCCGGCCGCTCGCGACTCGATCAGTCCCGGCAGGCGGCCAGCAGCTCGGCCACCGTGGTCTCGGCCAGTCCGATGCAGGTGTCGGCCGCGCCGTAGTAGAGCAGCACGCGGCTGTCCGGAGCCGCTGTCCCGCGCTCGTCGCAGGGCTCGACGATCGCTCCGCTGGGGAAGATCACATTGGGCACCTGGCCCACCAGCTCGTACGCCTCGCGTGGCTCGAGGATGTTGTTGCGGCCGCGCGCCAGCACACGGGTCGGGTCGCCCAGGTCCAGGAGCGCGACGCCCGCCTGATAGATGTTCACTCCGTGGAAGTGCGTCGCCACCCCGTGATAGACGTGCAGCCAGCCGGCCGCGGTCTTGATCGGCGGAGGACCGGAGCCGATCAGCTCGTCCCAGTAGTGCGGTCGCCCGCTGAGCACGTCCCCGACCGGACGCCAATGCTGGAGATCCGTCGATTCCGCCAGCTCAATCCGCTCTCCGCTGGCCACGCCGCGACCGGGCTGCGGGCGGTTGGGGCGGCGCAGGAGCAGGTAGCGCCCGCCGACCTGCTCGGGGAAGAGCACCCCGTTGCGCTCATCCTCCTCGGAGATCAGCCCGAGGAACTCCAGGCGGGTGAAGTCCGCCGTGCGAGCCAGCCCGAGATGGCTGCCGCGGTCCGTGTCCAGGGCCAGCACGATGTAGAAGCAGTCCCCGAGTCTCGTCACCCGCGGATCGTAGACGTGGTAGACCTTCTCCCGGAGCTGCTCGAGACCCTCCAACTTCACGACGGCGGGCCGGACGCGAAACGCCCGCCCATCGCCGCTCTCCGCCACCATGAGGAACGTCTCGCGCCCGCGGCTTTGCACGCGCACGAGCAGTGTGTACAGGTGACCGACCTTGGCCGCCCCGGGGTTGAAGACGCTGCTGGGATCCGCCAACTGGCCGGCCACGTCGGGGATGTCGCCGCGCGAGAGGATCGGATTGCCGGAGTAGCGCCGGAGCTGCATCGCCCTGTCCCCCCAGCCCTGGCACGCGCCGCGCGGGTGCCGGCCCGCGGGCCGGCCCGCGCGGGAACCCGCGCGGCCGCTCACGCCGCCGGATCCCGTCCGACCTACCGCACCCGCCCGTCGTCGTTCGGGTCGCGCTCCATCGTGCTCAGCCGCCTGAACATGCCTCGCACGTCCCGGATCCCGCCCACCGCGAACCAGATCGTCACCAGGCACGAGACTACCAGATTGATGTAGATGTAGATCAACCAGAACCGCTGCCAGGCCCGATCGTCCACCTGGTGCGACAGGTTGTAGATCGTTCCCGCGAGGAACACCGCCACCCACCCCAATGTCCAGACATAGGTCAGGACGTAGATCAGTCGGTCCCGGCGCGTGAACTCCCGGCCCATGCCCAGCACGCGCAGCCCGCGGGCCGGCGCCGCCGCGACGACGTTCGCCTCGCCCGGGACGGCGTGCGCGCCCCGGCGCAGCAGCTTGTCCAGGTCATGCACCTCGCGCTTGCCGAGCAGCGACACCAGCACGTAGACCAGCGACGAGGCCCCCATGGCAATGCCCCAGAACATCTGCCCGTTGATGGGGAAATCCGCCACGAGCTGATGAACCACGATGCCGCCCACCGCGATCGTGGAACCCGTCGCCAGCGCGCTCCAGGCCGCCGCGGTCGTGCCGCGCTTCCAGTAGAGCCCGCCGATGATCACCGCCCCCGAGCCGCCGGCGAAGATCGCGCCGGTGATAGCGAAGAAAAGGAAGATGTACTGGCTCTGCTGAAAGAGCAGGCTGAAGCAGAATGCGAAAACCGCCACGCCCAGGATCGACCAGCGCAGCACGCGCAGGTGCTGCTTCGGCGTGAACGGCTTGCGGCGAAACGGCATGATGACGTCCTGGATGAAGATGCTGCCCCACGAATGCAGGTAGGTATCGTCGGTCGTGACCGAGGCGGCCAGCATCAGTCCCGCGAAGAGACCCAGCAGGCCGGTGGGCAGGAGCTGCGACAACACCAGGGGGATGCGCAGCTGGCTCTTGATCGCCTCCGAGCCGACCGCCGCCAGTTCGGCGTCGACATGGTTCGCCACCCCCAGGAAGTCGGCGTGATGGAGCGCCGTGTAGATGATGATCGCGAGGAACGGCAGGAGGAGATTCTGCGGGACGACGCGCCAGTTGCTGAGCACGCTGCCCATCTTGGCCTCATGGGCGCTCTTGGCCGAGGTGTTGTAGGCCTGGGTGCCCTGCCACGACATCGTGCCGTAGATCACGCCGATGATGCCGATCAGAAAGTACCAGAAGTTGAAATCATCGACGTGGCTCGTCTTGAAGGGATTGATCAGGGAGGCGTTCTCGGGCGCCGTGGCGAGCGCCGCGCAGATCCGGTCCCAGTCGAAGACTCCCAGGAAGTAGATGATGATGATCATGAAGGCGACGTTGACGAGAATGCCCTGGGCGAAGTCCGTCAGCATGACGGCGATCTGCCCGCCGGAGAAGACGAAGTAGAGCGCCAGGCCGAGGAGCACGATCATGACCAGCGGGAACGTCGGAATGGCAATGCCCAGGACCGGAATCGACAGCGGCAGCCCGCAAAAGTAGATGAAGAACCGGGCGCCCACCGACGGGAAGATCCCGAAGTTGACGATGCCCGAGAGGAAGGCGATCAGGCCGGCAAAGACCCGGAAGCCGCGGCTGTAGCGTTCCTCGAAGAACTGCGCCAGGGTGAGGACGCGGGTCTGGCGGAAGCGGTAGATCACCCAGCCGGACATGGTGATGACCAGGACGACCAGGGCCGTGCTCAGACCCCACCAGGTCATCGAGAAGCCGGCTACGTAGTTCATCTCGACGTTGCCGACGATCGTGATCGCTCCGAGCATGGCCATGCCCTGGGAGACCGTGAGCAGGTAGCGGCCGGCGGTGCGGCCGGCGGCGAGGAAGTCGGCGACGCCGCGCACGTAGGCGCGCGTGAGGCTGACCCCGACCGTCAGGGTGCCGATCACGACGGCGACGATAGCCCAGTCGAGCCAGGAGAGGTTCATGCGCTCACGTCCTCCGCGGAGCGATCACCAGATTCTGCCATCCTGGCGGATGCGCAGATGCGCCCCGTCGGGGCAGCGCAGCCGGGCTTCGAACAAGTCGGTCGTGCCCTCCAGCTCGAGCTTCGACCGGTAGGTGGACAGCTCCGGGTCGGACAAGCCCAGCGCCCCGCGCGGCTCGAGCGCCCCGCGCGGCTCGAGCGCCCCGAGCGCCTCCAGCGCCGACAGCGCGGGCGCGAACGCTCCGCGGCGTTGGTAGTGCTCGCGCTGCGCGTAGTAGATCCGCTGGAGCGCCCAGCGCGCTGCGCCGCAGGGGTCCGGGCGGAATCCCTCCGCTCCCGCGGGTGCGTCGGAGAACTGCACGTAGCCCCACATCTCGGGGTAGTGCATGGCGATCAACCCCTGGGGCGACCACACCCAGTTGTCCTCGGGCAGCGCCCGGCCGGTCTGCGGGTCGGTGCGCTTGATGTAGCGGCCGCCCTCGACCCGGGCCTGCCACTCGACCCGCGAGAAGTTGATCCGCCACTGATCGCCCGCGGCCGGCGGGGCGGGGCGATGGGCGCACTCGGCCAGTACCTTCCACGGCAGCGCGATCTCCACCGACCAACCGGTGTCGGTGTCGGACGGATCGTTCAACGTGCCCTCGATGTGCACGGCGCTCAAGAGCCCGGCGATGTCCCAGGCGTTGACCGCCGGCCCGCCATCACGATAGGGCTTGATCAGGAGCAGGTCCCACACCGTGCCCAGGGCGTTGATCTCGAGTTCGTAGTACTCGTGCGTGTCGCCGTCGGGATCGATGAAGACCTCGAAATCGTTGTCGTGATAGATCACCGCGTCGCGCTCGGTGAGCGTGCCCCACACGTGCGGCTCCTCGAGCGCGGCCGCGATGTACAAGTAATCTCCATCCCATAGCATCTTCGCGCGCGTGAGATGGCGGGGCTCCGGAACCAGCGGCCCCTGGATGTCGGTGAAGGGCTCGGTCCAGGGGGCCTGGGCCCAGGCCGCCTCAACGATCCGGCCGTCGATGGCGGGCGGCTCGGCCGCGCGGCAGCAGACGTAGTGGCGCGGGGACCAGGGGATGCGGGGGACGGGGAAGGGCTCGGGGTCGGATGCCCGCGCGGTTCCCGTAAGCAGACCGGCCGCGGCGGCGCCCCCGAGGAGCACGGCCGCCGCGGCCTGCCCGATCGCGCTCAGTCGAGCAGCGAAGATCATCAACACATCCGATCTTGAGAGCTCGAGCGCCGGCCCTGACCGCGCCGGCGCTCGAGCGTGCCCGTCACGCCGCGCATCATTGCATGACCAACAGCACCCCCATGCCGCCTTCGTACTCGACCGCGTCGGTCTCCGCGTGCACGATGACCATGTTCCCGAGCGGCACGGCCATCCCGGCCGTGACGGTCGTCTCCGCCTCGCCGTCGACGGTGCTCAACGTCGTGGCGCCGAACGTGAGGTAGTCGGTGGCGCCCGTGATCGTCTGCGACCACAGGGTGATCGCCGTCCCGTTCGGGCAGGGCTGCTCCTCCAGGATCGTCTTGAGGCTCACGTGCACCCGCGTGCTTCCGCCCGGCGCGAGGATCGGATTCTCCGGATCCAGGTCCGGGAAGGTGACAAGCATGTAGTACTCCGCGAAGCCTCCCTCCGAGATCTCGACATAGGTCTCGTCGGTGTCTCCAAAGGCTTCGGCCGTGATCGTGACCGTGCCCTCCTCGGTGCCGGCCACCAGCGTCGTCGTGGCCCAGCCGTTCACCGTCTGCGCGCTCGTGGCGGTGAGCGTGCCGGGCCCCGAGACCGCGAAGGTCACGGTCGAGCCGTCCGGGCAGGGATTGCTGAGGATGTTCTCCACGCGCGCCTGCACGGTGGTCGTGTCCGTGCCGTTGGGCGCGAGCATGCCCTTGTGCGTGCCGACCGACACGTACCAGTCGTCACCGCCCCCGGCCGCGACCAGCAGGACGGCATCGGTCGTCAGGTTCACGTAGCTGGCGCTGTTGGCGGACGCCAATGTGCCCGTGAAGCTGTAGTACTGCTCGACGCTGACGCCGACCATCGCCATCGAGTAGCTCGTCCACTGCGACGTATCGACGGTGTAGGATCGCGCCGTCCCGGCCAGCTCGACGTTGGTGTACCCCGGATCGCCCGGATTGGAGGTGTCACCCCCCGCCACGAGCCGGATCATCGGGGGATTCGTGCCGTTGAGCGTCCAGGCGGCCTGGATGTCCACGCCGGGCGTGAATGTGCTCATCGGGGCGGGCGAGGTCAGGGTCAGCACGCACTCATAACTTGGCGAGGTGAAGCTCGACGTGGCGGTCGCCCCGCCCAGGGTCACCACGACCGTATAGGGCGTGCTGGGCGCGTAGGAGATGCTGGCGGACTGGAAGACCGCCGAGGTGTCGTCGCTGGCGGGCGCAGGCGTCATCGGCACCGGCGTGCCGTTGACGGTAACCGTGGCCAGCATCGCCGAGGGGTCGCTCGCGTTGACGCGGTGCACGACCGCCAGGAAGTATCCCCCGGACTCCGCGGCCATCAGAAAGCCGGCCGCGATGTCGTAGGCTCCCGCCGGCCCGCCGCCTCCGGTGATCGTCACGGTTGCCGCGTCGCTGATGTTGCCGAGCGACGGCACGACGGCGGTCACGGTCACGGCGCCGGGATTCGACCCGGCCGTCAGCGTCGCGGTGGCCGTGCCGGCCGCGTTGGTGGTGACGCTGGCCGGAGAGATCGTCGCGGCGCCGGTGGGGCTGACCGCGAGATTGACCTGAGTCCCCACGGGGGGCGGATCGCCCTCGTCGTCTTCGATCGCAACGGTGACAGCCGTCGTGGCGCCGGTGGCGATCGAAGCGCTCGCCGGCGTGACGGTCACCGTCCAGGTCACGGCCCCACCCTCGGGATGGACGGTCACCTCATCGGTCGAGAGCAGCACGAAGCTGTAACTGCCCTCCGAAGCCACGCTGCCCGACCAGGTCTGCGTCACGCCGACCGCGACGCCGATGGCCACCTCGGCGAAGCTGCTCCACGTGTTCGTCTCCGCGCCGGGGATCGACACGCTCTGCGTGGCGCCGCTGAGGACTTGCTCGTAGACGGTCTCGTCGGTCGTCGTCGTGCTGCCCACGACCTCGAGCACGGCCTTGGTCGGCGTCGTGCCGGTATAGCTCCAGGCCACGGCCAGGGCCTGGCCCGGCGTGAAGCTCGCACCCTCCGCGGGCGCCGTGATCGTGACCACGCTCTCATAGTCAGGCGCCGTGATGGTCGAGGTCGCCGTTTCCCCGCCGATCGTGATCGAGACGGCGTAGACCTCATCGGCCTCATAGGCGATCGTCGTGCTGCGGAAGATTGCCTCCGCGTCGGTGCTCTCACTGGTCACGAGGGGAATCGTCGTTTCGTTGACCGTGACCACCGCGGTCTTCGCCGAAGGATCGGCGCTGTTGAGCCGCTCGACGGTCGCCACGAAGACCATCCCCTCCGTGGCCGCGTCTTCCACGGCCGCGGGCGCGAAGCCCGCGAAGATCTCGTAGTCGCCCTTCAGACCGCCGCCCCCGCCGCCGCCGTTGTCGTCGTCTCCGCCGCAACCCAGCGGCAACACGGCCAGCAGCAGCAGGCCCAGTGCCAGAATGTAGTGTGTACGCGAGTTCATGCGATTACCCTTCCTTTCCGTAGTCCATGGACGGCGCCCCGCCGGACGCTGTGCGAGACCCACGGCTGCACACCGGCAGCATAGCACGGTTCCAGCGCTATTCTAGGGATCGGCCCCGAGAGGTCAAGGAGCGGTCGGCGCCTCGGCGATCAATACCACCTTGCCGAGGTTGCGCCGCTGGTGCAGATGGCGGTGCGCCGCGGCGGCACCGAGGGCCGTGAGCGGGAAGCAGCGGTCGAGCACCGGGAAGAGCGCGCCGCTGGCGAAGTCCGGCAGCATCGCCGCATAGGCTTCCCGCAACAAACCCTCCCGCGCGCCGAGGTGCAGGAGATGCACGCCGTGGACGCCCTGGTTGGGCGCGACCAGGTCGAGCGGATGGATGCGCGGCGTGCGCAGCCAGGCCCAGGCCACCTGCAGCCAGTTGCGGCGCACTCCGGGAGCGGCCTGGCTCAACCCATAGAACACGACCCGCCCCAACGGCGCGAGCAGCCGGCGGCAGGCGCGGGTCGCCCCGCCGCCGACCGGATCCAGCGCGAGATCGAGGCCGCGCGGCCCGATCGTCGCGCGCAACTGGCACTCCCAGTCGCCGGCCGAGTCGAAGCAGGCTTCCGCTCCCAGGCGCGCCTCGACAAAGTCGCGTTTGGACGGCGTTCCGGCGGTGCCGAACACGCGCAACCCGGAGCGCCGGGCGAGTTGTACAGCCGCGGTGCCCACGCCGCCGGCCGCGCCGAGCACGAGGACCGTTTCACCGGCTCGCGCGGCCCCGGCACGGAAGAGGCAGATCCAGGCGGTGAGGAAAACCACCGGCAGCGCGGCCGCCTGCGCGGGCTCGAGCCGCCCCGGCCAGGGGAACAGGTGGTCCACCGGCAGGACGATGTCGCGTGCGTAGCCGCCGTGGCGCATCAAGGCGATGACGCGGTCCCCGGAGCGCCACGCGCCCGCGTCGGCCCCGGTGCGCACGATCTCGCCGGCCACCTCGAAGCCGGGGCTGAACGGCCGCGGGGGCACCGTGCCGTAGAGCCCCATGCGCATCATCAGATCCGCGAAGTTGACCCCCGCGGCCAGAACGCGCACGTGCGCCTCGCCCGTGCCGGGCGCCCGCAGCGCTACCTCGCGCTCCACCAGGACCTCCGGAGGCCCCAGCCGCTCGATGAAGATGGCCCGTGTGTGCATGTCGCTCCGGAGATTAGGCGAGCCGGCCGCGCCGGTCCACGGCCATCCGCCTCCCGGTCCCCTGCCCCGCCGCCATCCGCTGCTTTCCATGAAGGCCCCCCACTGGGTATGCTGGCGCGCGGGCCGGCGCGCGGCGCTTCGTCCCGGCGGCGCGCCGTCGGCGCCGGACCGGCCGGTCGCCCGCCGCGCGCGGCCGGTCGATCAGGGCTCGGACCCGGGCAAGGAGCACGCCATCATGATGCCGGACGACTCGCGCGCCACGACGCGCGATCTGCTGCAGTTCATCGACGCCTCTCCCACCGCGGCCCACGCCGTGGCCGAGGCGTGCCGGCGCCTGGCCGCCGCCGGGTTCCAACGCCTGGACGAGGCCGCGGCCTGGCAGCTCGCGCCCGGCGGCCGGTACTTCGTCGTGCGCCGCCACACCTCGGTGATCGCGACGGTCATCGGCGGCGAGCCGCCAGCGGCGGCCGGCTTCCGCATCGCCGGGGCGCACACGGACGCCCCGGGTCTGCGCTTGAAGCCCAATGCGCCCTATGCGGCCAGCGGCTACATCCAGCTCGGCGTCGAGGTCTACGGCGGCCCGCTGCTGGCGAGCTGGACGGACCGCGACCTGACCCTGGCCGGCAGGCTGCACGTGCAGGCGGCAGACGGCGTCCTGCGCACGGTGCTGGTGCGCGGCGACCGGCCGCTGTGCCGCATCCCGCAGCTCGCGATCCACTTCAATCGCGAGGTCAACGACAAGGGCCTCGTCCTCAACAAGCAGCAGCACCTCCCGCCGATCTGCGGCCTGGGCGCGCAGGAGACCCTCGATCCACGGCGGGTGTTGACGCTGCTCGCCGAGCAGGCCGGCATCGCCGCTCGTGACGTCGTCGCGGCCGACCTCGAGGTCGTGGACACTCAGCCGGCAACCTGTGGCGGACTGGATGGCGAGCTCATCTTCGCGCCGCGCATCGACAACCTGGCGGGCACGCACGCCGTGCTGAGCGCCCTGCTCCGCATCAACGATCCGCCGGCGGCCACGTGCGTCGCCGCGCTCTTCGACAGCGAGGAGATCGGCTCGCAGACGCTGGCCGGTGCGGCTTCGCTCTTCTTGGATGCGACCCTGGAGCGCATCGTTTTGCGGGACGGGACCGGCCGTGAGGATTGGCACCGCTCGCTCGCCCGCAGCTTGCTCGTGTCGGTCGACGGCGCCCACGCCGTGCACCCCAGCTTCGCCGACTTCCACGACCCGCGACACCGGCCGCTGTTGAACGGGGGCCCGGTGATCAAGGTCAACGCCCAGCAGCGCTATGCGACCAGCCCCGAGACCGCCCGCTGGTTCGAGCAGTGCGCGGCGCGCGCCGGCGTCCCGGTGCAGCGCTACGTCCACCGGACCGATCTGGCCTGCGGCTCCACCATCGGCCCCATGACCGCCACGCGCCTGGGCGTCCCCGCCGTCGACGTGGGCAGCCCGATGCTGTCGATGCACTCGATCCGCGAGACCGGCGGCGTCCTGGACCAGGAGCACATGGTCCGCGCGCTGCGGGAGCACTTCGTTGCGTGAATCGCCGGCGCCCGAGCGCATCCGGGCGATGTTCGATCGCCTCGCGCGACGCTATCGCCTGGCCAACGGCCTGATGACCTTGGGGCGCGACCGGGCCTGGCGGCGCACGGCGATTCGCGCGGCGGCGCTGCCGCCCGGCGGCCGTCTGCTGGACGTTGGCGCGGGGACGGGCGAGTTCGCCTGCGCGGCGTTGAAGCTCGACGCGCGCGCGCGCATCGCGGCCATCGACTTCTCGCCCGGCATGCTGGCGGTCGGCCGGCGCGCGGATCGCGCGAAACGCATCGCGTGGTGCTGTGGCGACGCGCGGCGCCTGCCCTTCGGCGACGGCGCCTTCGACGCGGCGACCTCGGGGTTTCTCCTGCGCAACGTGCCCGACGCGCTGGCGGTCCTGCGGGAGCAAGTGCGGGTCGTGCGGCCCGGCGGCCGCGTGGTCTGTCTGGAGACCGCCCCGCCCGCGGCGCACCGCGCCCGGCTGATGACGCGCGCCTACCTGCGGCACGTCATACCGGCCCTCGGGCGGCTCATCAGCGGGGATCGGTGGGCCTACCGGCACCTGCGCGACTCGACCGAGGCCTTCCATGCGCCCGCGGAGCTGGCGGCGCTGATGCGCGCCGCCGGCCTGGAGCGCGTCGAGCACACCCCGTGCACCCTCGGCGTGGCGGCGATCCACGCGGGCGTCGTGCCCCTTCCCGGGCGGACCTCCTAGCCGACGCCGGCGCGTCAGGCAAGCCGGACCCGGGTGGGCTCGCCGGCGCTCCGCCCGCCGGCGCTCCTACCCCCGCACGACCCAGATCAGCGTGGCCACCGCCGCCAGCAGCGTGATGGCCAGGCTGATCACCGTCGTCGAGCGCAGGACGCGCCCCTCCTCGCCGATCCGGTCGATGATGGCGGCGGCATTCTGGAGCTTGGCGGGCGAGATCACCGACGCCAGACCGCCGCCGATCCCGCCGGCGGCCGCCAGCAGCAGGCCGATCGACATCGGCTTGCCGAGCGCGGCGGCCGTCTCGACGTGGAAGCGGCTCAGCATGGCGATCGCGCTCGTCTCCGAGCCGGCGATGAAGCCCGCGAACATCCCCAGGTAGGGCGCGGCGAACCCGTAGGCCGACCCGAAGGCGCCGGCGGTGGCCTGGGCCAGGACGTGCACCATGTTGCGGCCCTGGTCGATGAGCGCCCACTCGGCGTTCTTCCCCGAGTGGTTGATCACGTAGGCGATCGCGAAGTAGACCGCCGCGGCCAGGACCGGCCGGGGCGCGCGCCGGGCGGTGCGACTGAGGATCGCGCGCCACTGCGCGCCGCTCGGCTTGAGGAACACGGCCGCCAGCAGGGTCGCGACCAGCACCCAGGTGTAGGCCTGCCAGAGCACCCGCAGCGGCGTGGGCCGGCCGGGGACGACCGGAACGGCGACCGGGATCTCGCGGAAGAAGAGGTCGAAGAAGGGCAGCGCCTTCAAGTTGACGAGCGTGGCGAACGCCAGCAGCAGCAACCAGGGGCTTACCGCCCGCAGCAGGCCCATGCCGTCCTTGACCGCCCGGTCCTCCGCCGTCAAGACCCCCTCGTCGTAGACCGGCAGGCGGCGCGCCGCCAGGACGAGCGCGAAGGCCAGGATGATGGCCACTCCGGCCACGACGCCCGTCAGCGGCACGAGGTCCGCGGCGGCCATCAGGTAGCAGACGAGCCAGGCGATCCCGCCGGTGAGGAGGGCGGGCAGGAACCCCTGCACCATCATCCGGCCACGGCCGACGATCCAGAACATCCCCAGCGCGATCCCCGCGGTCACGATCGGTATGTAGCGCGCGAAGAGGAAGCCGGCCTGCTGCAGGGTCAGCTCGACCCCGGCCTGGCGCGCGATCGGGGCGAGGACATCGGTGTAGACGACCGCCGGGATCGCCAGCAGCGCATAGGTGCAGAGGCTGTCGTAGCCGATCGCCGGCAGGGCGATGGCGACGAAGCTCGAGTAGCCGAGCGCGAGCATGATCGGCGGCAGGATCGACACCGGCGTCGCCCCGAGGGCGGTGATGAGCGTGCCGAAGCCGACGTTGATCATCAGGATCTGCGCCACGCGGTTGCGCGGCGAGACCGCCTTCATGCCGATCACGATCCGCCGGACCGCCCCGGTCTCGAGCATGAAGGTCATCTGGAAGATGCTGGCCGCCACCATCAGGCTGATCGGGAACGATCCCAGGATCCCGTCGAGCGAGGCGAGCCCCACCACGGCCGGAGCGGTGCGGAAGTAGAAGACGGCCACCAGGGCCGTGACGACCCAGCCGATGACGCCCGCCACGTCGGCCGCCGTGCGCCGCAGGAGCAGCAGCAGAAAGATGACGAGCACCGGCAGGACCGCCAGAAACACGCTGAGGGCTTCCATGGACCTTGGCTCTCCCTGCCGGCGGGGTTCTTGGCGCGCGGTCGGCGCGTCCGGCGGCGGGGCCGGCACCCGCGCCGGATCGATCGAGGAAGATAGCCCAGCCGCCAGACCGGCGCGACTCGGAATCGGAGCAGCGGCGACTGCATGCGATCGGGGACCGCCGCGGACCGGGAGGGGGAGAATGCGGGATCGCGACGACCCGACATCGAAATCACCCAAAAATCACAGCAGCCCATTGACAAACTTTGCGGGCGCACTATTCTGCGTCGCGTTGGTCGCATCAACCCGCTGAATGGAGGGTATGACAATGGCCTGCGGAAAGCCTCACACGATGAAGAAGAAGGTGGCCAAGAAGAAGGTCGCGAAGAAGAAGGTGGCCAAGAAGAAGGTCGCCAAGAAGAAGACGACCAAGAAGAGGGCCGCCAAGAAGTAATCGATCGGGACGACGCTTTGGGTATCCCGAGCGCGGCGGCTCCGGTCTCTGGCAGCGCGCGAGTGCGGTCTGGACCGGAGCCGTGCAGCTTTAGGCCCTCACGTCGCCGGCGCCCTCGCGCCCGCCGGCCCTGCCCGCGCGCCGCAAGCAGCAGGAGGCCCAGATGCGCATCCAATCCCGATCTCTCCCCGCGGCGCTGACCGCCGCCGTTCTCACCGGCTCGGCCGCCGCGTTCTTCCCCCTCGCGGCCGCGGCCGCCGGACTCGCCCCTCCCGCGGCTTCGGCCGCCGGCCCGAGCGACCCGGATGCGCGGGCCGGCGGGGAACCGGCGCGGCCCCTGGCCGGGCGCGGCCTCGAGAACCTGCTCGCGTTCAGCCGGCTGCTCGGCTTCGTGCGCTACTTCCATCCGAGCGATGAGGCCGCTGCGGCTGACTGGGATCGCTTCGCGATCGACGGGGTGCGCGCGATCGAAGGCGCGGGCACGCCCGGGGAGCTGGCGGGCGAGCTGAACCGGCTCTTTCGTCCGATCGCCCCCACGGTGAGCGTCGTCACGACCGTGGGCGAGATGCCGGAACTGCCGCAGTCGGAACCGCCGGCCGACTCCGCCCGCGCGTTCGTCGTGGCGTGGCGTCACCTGGGCCTCGATGCGAGCGCGGCCGTCGCCCGGGATACAGGCCACGCCGCGGGCCTCGGCGCGCCGGCAGCGGGTCCGCCAGCCTTGCCCTTCCGGTCCGAGCGCGTGCGGATGGGACCGCTCGCCGAGCTCGATCCGGTCGCCCGGCGAGGCCTGCCCGATCCCGGCAACCCGTGGGTGATCGACCTCACGCACGGCATCTCGTGCATCGTGCCCCTGGCCCTCTACGCGGACGAGGCGGGCACGCTGCCGCGCGCCCGCGCGGAGGAATCGGAGGCCCGCGAGGCGGCCCGGGCCGGCTTCGTGCCCTCCGGCAACGACCGCGCCACCCGTCTGGCCACGGTCGCGCTGGCCTGGAATGCCGTGCAGCACTTCTACCCCTACTTCGACGTTGTGCCGGCGCACTGGACGAGCATCCTGGCCCGGATGCTGATGGAAGCCGCGGCGATGCCGGACCAGACGATGTTTCTGTTCAGCCTCAAGCGCATGATGGCGGAGCTGCGCGACGGCCAGGCCGGCGCCGAGTGCGCGGGCCTGCAGCCCTCCGGCCGGCTGCCGTTGCTGTGGGCGTGGGTCGAGGGCCAACTGGCGGTCACTGGCCGGGGACCAGAGGCGCCCGACCAGGTCCGCCCCGGCGATGTCGTCACGGCCATCGACAACCTGGCGATCGAGGAGGCGCTGCACGCCGCCGAGCCGTTCGCCGCCGGCGGCACCCCCGGCCACCGCCGCCGGCAGGCTCTCGAGGAATTCTCCCGCGGCCCGGCCGGCAAGCCCGTGCGCCTCGACCTGCAGCGCCCCGACGGCACGGCCTACACGGTGGAGTTCGCGCGGGCGCACACGGACGTGTCGATGGGCGCGCTCTCGGGCGAAGGCGATGGGGGAGCACTCGCGGACGGCCCGCCCCTGCGGGAGCGGCGGCCCGCGCAGCTCGCCGAGGTCGGCGTCGGCATTCGGTACTGCAGCCTATGCGGCGTCGGCGAGGACTCGCTGCGCGCATTGCTGCCGGCTCTGGCGGCCGCGCGCGGGGTCGTGTTCGATCTGCGCGACGGCCCGGGCACGCCGGCCGTGCTCGACCACCTCATCGATCAGCCGGTCGACTCCCCGCAGTGGCTCGTGCCGGTCACCTCGCGTCCCGATCGCCAGGAGGTGACGTACGAGCCGGCCTCCTGGCAACGCCGGCCGGCGGAGCCCCGCCTCCGCGGGCGGGCGGCCTTCCTGATCGACGCCGGCGTGCTGGGCCCCTCCGAGGATCTCTTGAACATGGTGGAGCGCCACGGGTGGGCCGAGACCGTGGGCGAGACGACCGCGGGCGCGAGCGGCAACGTCGTCCGCGTGCCGCTGCCGGGCGGGTACGCGATCTGGTTCACGGGCGCCAAGGTGCTCAAGCCCGACGGCTCGCGCCAGCACGGCGTCGGCATCCGCCCCACGGTGCCCGTCAAGCGCACGATCGCGGGGATCGCCGACGGTCATGACGAGGCGCTCGAACGGGCGGTCGATGCGTTGCGCTAGCCGGGATGCTCGGTGGTGCTGAAGGTGTAGGAGACGACCACGCCACGCTCATCGAAGCGCAGCACGAGGTCGGTCGTCTCCGAATCCCCGAAGAGCCGGTACTTGTAGCGCCCGTACGTCCAGGTCACGCGGCCGTCCTCGACGCCGGTGCGCCAGGGCGGCCCGAACAAGGAGCGGATCTCATCCTGGGTGGTCTCGTTCATCCGGATCCGCGACACGGATTCGACCGGGAACTGCCGGCCCGCCGTCGCGCATCCCGCGGGAAGCAGGAGCCCCACCAGCACCACCGCCGCCAACAGAAGAGCCCCGGGCTTGCGCCAGGGGCTCGGGCGTTGCGGCGTAGCGGAGGTGGGCGCCTCGTTCCGTGCAGATCTCCGGCCCGGTCTCCTCGTGGTTCTCCTACCTGGTAGCCACCCGTGACGATTGCATCTGGAATTCATAGATGTGGACCTTCCCGGCTTCCGCCCGCACGAGGATGTCGATCGGCTCGAATCCGGGGGCCTCGACGCGCATGTCCCAGAAGCCCGGGTCGATGTCGCCGCGATAGGGCGTCGTCCCGACGGCCCAGTACTCGCCCCGGATGGGGAGCGGCGACGCCGGATCGCTCGGCGGGCGATCCATGCGCTGCTTCAGGTAGACGATGGCGTTCCCCGGATCGGTAACCACCTGCAGGTTGGACCCCTTGACCCGTCCGAAAGGTCCAGCCGCGCAGCCACCGACCACCAGTACGATCAGCATACCCGCCAGGATTCGGCCGGCAAGGCCCGCCAGCATCTCGATCTCGCGTCTCATGTCGCATCTCCCCGTCATGGCCGGAAACCCATGGCGCCGCCGGGTAGCGGCCCACGTCCCCCTTTCCATCGGCCGGAGCGGGGATGATCTGAACCGGGGTCGGCGCGGGCGTGACCGGCCCTGCGCCGGGTGGGTCGGCGCGGGCGTGACCGGCCCTGCGCCGGGTGGGTCGGCGCGGGCGTGACCGGCCCTGCGCCGGGTGGGTCGGCCCCTGCCGGCTCGGCGTCCGGCGACCCAGCGCCCGTTCCAACAGCGCGCGCTTGCCGGCGCCGCCGGCCGGCGCTAGACTTCCGGGGCTAATCACAAGATACGCAATAAGATCCTACGCTGGAGGCACAACGATGGCAGCGAAACGCACTCCGCCGGCCCGACCGCGCCGGCGAACCCCCGCGCGCCCGGCCCGCCTGCTCGACTGGCAGCTTCTCTCGACCCACGAGCACGCGCGCGAGCGCTTCGAGACCGCCCTCCTCCCGCTGGGGACGATCGAGGCGCACGCCAGCGGGCCCGTGGGCACCGACAACCTGATCCCGGACGCGCTCGCCCGGCGCCTGGCGGAGCGCCTGGCGATCCCTTGCCTGCCCGTCATGCCCTACGGCCTGACCGTCTCGCTGCTGGCCTATCCGGGATCCTGCACGCTGTCGAGCGCGACCCTCGCGGCTTTCCTGACCGACGTCGGACGCTCGCTGCGGCGCAACGGCCTGCAGAACCTGCTGGTGATCAACGGCCATGGCGGCAACACCGCCACGCTGCACGAGGCGGCCGAAAGCCTGTCGCGCGAGTCGGGCCTGCGCGTCGCCGTCATCGACTGGTGGTGGGAAGTGCAGGAGCAGGCCGCCGAGATCTTCGGCCCCGGCGGCATGGGTCACGCGGCCATCGACGAGATGAGCACGCTGCTCGGCCTGCGCCCGGATCTGAGCGACCTCGTGCCGCGCAAGAAGACGCCCTCCTTCTACGTGTACAAGGGCGTCAAGACCTACCCAGCCGTGCGGCCGTGCATGACGTACGATCACCCCGACGACCCGGTCGACTTCGCCCGCCTGACGCCGGAGAAGTGCGCGCGCATGGCGGAGGTGGTGATGGACCAGATGGAGAAGATGATCCGCGAGATCCTGGCGGGGTGGGGCGCGATCGGGAAGTGAAGGTCCCGTCAACCGGCCCTGCGCGCGGGGCCCGCGCGGCGTCCCCCGCGGGCGGGCCGCCGGGCGCACGGCGCACCGGGGACATGAGGCCGGTGGTTCACTGGAGGCAAGGCATGATCGGAGCGATCTCGCCGGCGACCAGGACGGTCGGATTCTGGTCGGCGGTCCTCGCCACCGTGTTCAGCATCACCTACGACGTCGGGCAAATCGCGGAGTGGCTGGGATGGTTGGGCTCCGCGGGGGGGCCCGAGAGCTCGAGCACGCCGCTGGGACTCGTCATCCTCCTGACGCCCTCGCTGTTCCTGGGCTCCGCCTTCGTCGTGCTCGCGGTCAGCATCCACCAGGCGGCGCCGCCCGGCCGGAAGGTCTGGAGCCACGCGGCCGTCGCGTTCGCCACCGCGTACGCGGTCCTGATCAGCATCAACTACTACGTGCAGCTCGCCTGGGTGACCCCCCGCCTGGCGGCGGGGCGCACCGCGGGGATGGAGCAGTTCCTCTTCGTGCCTTTCGATTCGTTCCTGTACGCCGTCGACATCCTCGGCTACAGCTTCATGAGCGTGGCCACGCTCTTCGCGGCCAGGGTGTTCAGCGGCCCGGGAATCGAGCGGGTTGCGCGCTGCTTCCTGACAGCCAATGGGCTGCTGCTGCCCTTCATCGCGCTGCAAATGTACTGGCACTGGATGATCTGGATCGCCGCCCTGTGGGCGGTGACCTTCCCGGGTTCGACGTGGTCGCTCGCGATCCTGTTTCGGCGCGCGGCGCCCTCGGCCCCCGGCGCCGGACGCTAGGTCGACGCCGCTCGAGGTGCGCGGCCGGATCGCGCCGTCACTCCGCGGGCACGGGCCACAGGAACGTCCCGGCGCGCAGGAAGTGCTCCACCTGCCGCACCGCGTGCTCGGCCTTGCGATCGACCGCCTCCTGCGTGTTGAAGGCATTGTGGGGCGTGAGGATCACATTGGGAAGCTTCGCCAGCGCGAGGGTGGCCTTGACCTGCGAGCCGAGATCGCTCGCGCCCGCGCGCAGCGCGACCGCCAGCTCCTGCTCGTGGTCGTAGACGTCGAGCGCGACGCCGCCCAGGCGCCCCTCCTCGAGCAGGCGCAGCAGGTCCGGGGACGGCGACATCTCGCCGCGGGCCACGTTCACGAAGACCGCGCGCGGCCGCGCGCGGCTGAGGCGCCCGTAGCCGAAGTAGCCGGCGTTCGCGCGCGTCAGATTCATGGCGCAGACGATCACGTCCGCGTGAGCGACGGCCTCGTCGATCGGGACATAATCCACCCAGTCATACCGCTCGAGGAGGTCGACACCCAGCGCCCGCATGCCGAGCCCCGCGCCGATCCGGATGACCTGGTGGCCAACGTTGCCCACGCCGACCACCGCCAGCGTCTTGCCCTCGCATTCGGATCCGGTCAGCCCATCGCGCTGAAACGTCGCGAAGCTCGCCGTCTGCTGGGGCAGCTTGCGCAGCAGCGCCATCCACATCAGAAGCGCCTGCTCCGCCACGGCGCGGTTGCAGTACAGCGGCAGGTAGCCGCACGGCACGGGGCACTCGCAGGCGGCGCGGTAGCGGATGAGATGATCGTAGCCCGTCGAGCGCGAGAGGACCCCGCGCAGCGCGTTGGCCCAGGCGACGGGGACGATGGATTGCGTGCGGATACTGACGAGCCCCGCCGGCGGCGCGAGGTCACCGGTCTCCTGGATCGTGCGATCCGTGAAACCTGCCCTGACAGCGGCCGGGAGGTGTTGCCGCAGCTCGGCGGCCTCCTCGGCGAAGGCCTCGTAGAAATAGACGTCCACGCTTCCCGTCTCTCCGCTGACGGCCCGGGCCGGCCGGGTGACGCCCTTGCCGCGCGCCGTCACGCGCCGTGCGCGATCACGACGCGGCCACGCTCCTGTCCCGCCAGGATGCGATCGATGTGCCCGCTGAGCTCCTCGAGCGTGATCTCGGTCGTGATGGCGCGCATATCGTCGAGTCGCCAGTCGCCGGCGATGCGGCCCCAGGCCCGCAGGCGCTCCTCCATGGGGCATGCCGCCGAATCGATTCCCACCAGGCTCACGCCGCGCAGGATGAAGGGAAAGACCGTGGTGGCAAGCTGGGGTGATGCGACCAGCCCGCAGCAAGCGACCACCGCCCGCGGCGTGGTCGAGGCCAGCGCGGTGGCGAGGATTTCCCCGCCGACCGTGTCGATCACGCCCGCCCAGCGGGCCTTGAGCAGCGGCCGGCTCGCGTCGATCGCCGCCGCCCGCGGGATGATCTCCCGCGCGCCCAGCGCCTCGAGGAACGCGTGCGCCTCGGGCTTGCCCGTCACGGCCGCCACCGTGTAGCCGGCCCGGGCCAGCATCCCGACCGCCAGCGAGCCGACGCCGCCCGTGGCGCCCGTGACCAGGATCGGGCCGCGCTCGGGCTCGATGCCGCCGCGCTCGAGCCGCAGGATCCCCAGGGCCGCCGTGAAACCCGCCGTGCCGTACGCCATGCTCTCGGCGCGCGACATCCCCTCCGGCAACCGCACGACCCAGCCCGACGGCACGCGCACGTACCCGCCGAATCCGCCCGCCGTGTTCATCCCGAGGTCATAGCCGGTCACCAGGACCTCGTCGCCCGGGCGAAAGGCATCGTTGGCGCTCTCGGCCACGACGCCGGCCGCGTCGATCCCGGGCGTGTGCGGGTAGGTGCGCGTCACGCCCCGGTTGCCCGTGGCCGAGAGGGCGTCCTTGTAGTTGAGCGAGGAGTGCGATACGCGGATCAGCACCTCTCCCGGCGGCAGATCGGCGGTCGTCCGCTCGAGGATCCGGCGCGCAAACCCGCCGCCCGCCATCTCCTCGACCCACAACGCGCGAAAGGTCGCCCCGGCCATGTCACCCGCCCCCCTTCATGCGCCGCGCCGCGAGTCCGCCGTTGCGCGGCGAGCCCGCCCGTCATCGACTGATCTTCTCTTCCGCGCGGACTGCGCGCGGACGGCGGGATCATTGTGCAGACAGCGGCGGGTTGCGGTCAACCGCGCTACTGGCCGGAGGCTCGGGCCGGAGGCGAGAACCGATCGGCCTCGTCTTCCTCGAACAGGATCTGTCCGTCGGTCACCAGGTCGATGCCGATCTCGCCGTCGCCTCCGCGCACGGGCGGCGTCGCCGACCCTGTCCAGCCGCATCCGCCCCAGGGGATCTTGTGACGGGCGAGGTGTTCCTCGACGGCGCGCGACACGCACCGGCCGCTCGAGTAGCGCTCGAGGCTGATCAGGTCCATGCCGGCGTAGAGCTCGCCCGATTCGTGCAACCCCTGGAGCGCGTCGACGACCTCAGCGCGGAACTGACTGCCGGCGTGTTCGCGCAGCTCCTCCAGGGCCTCCGCGGCCGACAGCGCGCGCCGGTACGGGCGGTCGCACGTCATCGCCTCGAAGGCTGCCACCGCGCTGATGATGCTGCTCTCGATCGGGATCTGAGAGGCCGCCAGACCGCCCGGGTAGCCGTGGCCGTCGGGCTGCTCGTGATGGGCGCGGACGATTTCGGCGGCCCGCCGCAGCGGCTCGATCCCCTTCAGGATGTCATAGCCGATCTGCGGGTGGGTGCGCACGATCTCTCGCTCGGCCGAGTCGAGTCGTCCCGGCTTGAGCAGCACATCGCGATGGATGGCCGTGCGCCCGATGTCGTGCAGCAGCGCGGCGAGCTCCAGCGTGCGGAGGCGCTCGGCCGACAGCCCCAGGTGGGCTCCCACCCGCAGGCAGAACTGAGCGATGCGATACGAGCGCCCGAGCGCGAAGGGGTCGCCCGTGTCGATCGCCGCGGCGAGCATGCGGACCGTCTCGAGGTAGTCCGCCGCGTCGGGGCCGCAGGATGGCGATGACTCGCGCACGACACCACGGGTCGCGCCGAGGGCCGCCCCCAGAGAGACGCCCGCGACCAACACCGCCAGCCCGTGGATCGGCACGGGCAGCGGGTGTCCCGCGGACACCGCCCACAGAATGTTGGCGATTGTGTACAAAGTGATCAGCGCGATGCCGGCGCCGGCGATCCTGCGCAGCAGCTCGATCGGCAACCCCTTCAGATTCATGACGGTCCCCCTGCGGTTGGCAACCGGCGCGGTTGCGGGCGCCATCACAGCGCCTGAGCCCTTCCCCCCGGCGTCATGGGCGACGTTCACGGTGCTCCCGCCTCATGAAGATCGGCCGCTGCGGCCGAGAAGTGAAGCGTGGTCGGCCCGAGCCAGCAGCATGCTCAAGATCCTCCCGGCAGTGCCGTTCTTGTTTACTGAGCGGCCCCGCGACCTCGATCGTCACGGTCCGCGCCCCTGGCGTAGGGCTGGGCTGCCCGGGCAGCGGACCCCGTCACCGGCAACCGGGGACCCGAAGCTTATGCTCCGACTGGTGCTCACAGGCCCCAACCAAAGCGGTCGGGCCCTGTTCTTCAACGAAGACTCGGTCGCCATCGGCCGGGCGCCCGACAACGCCATCTGCCTGCCCGATCGCAGCATCTCGAAGTACCACGGACGACTGTACGCAACGCGAGTCGGACTCATCTACGAAGACCTGAACAGCACCAACGGCACGGCCATCCTGCACGGTCAAGAGAAGATCCTCCTGGCCGGAAAGGGCACCAAGGCCTTCGCGCTGCGGCCCGGCGACGTCATCCAGATCGACGGCTACACGATCCGTCTCGAGGGGGCGGAGCCGGTGTTCGTGGACGCGGGCGAGCAGGGCGAGGTGATGGTCACGTTGTCGCAACCTCGCCCCGATCCGGACCGACTGCACGAGGACCTGATCGCCGCCAAGTCCGAGGCGGCGCCCCTGTTCCTACGGCTGGTCCGCGAGACGAGCACACGACTGAAGAACGAGCGCGGTCTCATCGCCGCGATCGGCGACGTTCTCTTCCAGGCCTTTCCCAAATCAACACACATGGTCATGGCGGTGCGGGCCGACGAGAGCGACGCCCTGCGGCCGCTCCTCTTCCGCAGCCGTTCGGGCGAGCCCGCCAGCCATCCGCTCAGCCGGTCCATCGTGGGGCGCGTGCTGCGCGAGGGCGTGTCGCTGGCCTTCACGCGCGGCCAGAACAGCATGAGCGCCTCGGAGAGCATCGTGGCCGCCAACATCGAGCAGGCCATGTGCGTGCCGCTGCAGGGGCAGGACCGCCCGTTCGGCGTCCTCGAGCTGGACATCCGGGCCCCGGGCCATGGCGTGTTCAAGAGCGGCGACCTCGACCTGCTGGCGCTCTTCGCGTCGCACATCGGGCTGGTCCTGGACAACCTGCGCCTCTATCAAGAGCAGCAGCGCGCCCTGCAGTCGACGATCAACGCCCTGGTGAGGTCGCTCAGCCTGAAGGACCCAGATACGGCGAATCACTCGGAGCGCGTGCGCTCCGTCGCCCTGCTGATGGGCCGGGAGATCGGTCTGAGCGAGGAGGAGCTCGAGGTGTTGGGCGTCGCCTCGGTCTTGCACGACATGGGCAAGCACGCGGCCCGCATCGAGCTGCTGTCCAAACCGGCCGGGCTCACGCCTGAGGAGCGCCGGGAGATGAACGAGCACGCCGAATACACCCAGAACGTGCTCGACATGATCCGCTATCCGGAGCACCTCAAGGAGGTGCCACGCATCGCCGCCTACCATCACGAGAAGCTGAATGGCTCGGGCATCTACGGCCTGAGCGGTGAGGACATCCCATTCCTCTCGCGCGTCATCGCCGTGGCCGACGTCCTGGACGCTCTGGTCACATCCCGCCCGTACAAGGCGGCCATGTCCTTCCCGGATGCGCTGACGGTTCTCAACGCGGATCGTGACGTCCTCTGGGACGCCCAGGTCCTGGAAGTGGCCGAGCGGATCACGCCGGAGATCGCCCGCACGGTCTACCGGATGGACTCGTTCGTGCTGCGCGCGATGCCCTTCCCGGAGCCTGGCGAG
The DNA here is from genome assembly GCA_964603725.1 of uncultured bacterium. Lineage (GTDB taxonomy): Bacteria > Eisenbacteria > RBG-16-71-46 > CAIMUX01 > WJJG01 > CAZDKK01. Next base: position 8,541 of record CAZRWW010000022.1, on the reverse strand, counting down.
CAGGAGCGCGCGGCCTGAACGGCGGCGGCTCGGTGCGGAGCTTGGCCGGCGGCCGTCGCGGAGCTTCGCCGGCGGCCCGTCGCGGAGCTTGGCCGGCTGCCGTCGCGGAGCTTCGCCGGCGGCCCGTCGCCCCGGGGCGCTCGTCAGGCAGCCTCATCATGGGCCAGCAGGTGCTCGAAGCGCCCCTTTTCGATCGCGTGGTGGTGGGCTTCGCTCCCGGAGATCACTTGCCGGCGCACCAGATCCATGAGCTGAGCGTCCAGGCTCTGCATCCCGGCGCGGGCGCCAGCCTGAATGACGTTGGTGAGCTGATGGGCCCGACAAGTCCGGATCAGCGTGGCGGCGGCATGGTTGTTGAGGAGCACCTCGGCGACCGCGAGGCGTCCGTTACCCTCGACGTTGCGAACGAGCTGCTGTGAAACGATCAGGTTCAGGCACTCGGCAAGCATGTTGCGGACCTGCTCCTGCCGGCGCGCGGGGAAGACGTTAACGATCCGGTCGATCGTGCGCACCGATCCGTTGGTATGCAGGCTGCCCATGACCTGCACACCCGTCTCGGCCGCTGTGAGCGCCAGGCCGATCGTCTCGAGGTCGCGCATCTCGCCGACCAGCACGACGTCCGGGTCCTCACGCAGCGCGTTGCGGAGCGCCTCGGCGAAGCTGGGCGCATGCGTGCCGACTTCACGCTGGGTGATGACGCACTGCTTGTACTCGTGGACGAACTCGATCGGATCCTCGATCGTGATGATGTGGCCGCGGCGGGTGGCGTTGATGTGATCGATCATCGCGGCCAGCGTGGTCGACTTGCCCGAGCCGGTGGGGCCGGTCACGAGCGTGAGCCCGCTGGGCTTGCAGACGGCCCGTTTGATCGCCTCCGGCAGGCCCAGTGCGTCGAGCGACGCCACCTGTGATGGCACCGCGCGCAGGACGGCCGCCAGGCCGCCGATGTGGTAGTACACGTTGACGCGAAAGCGCCCCAGACCCTCGCACTCGTAGGCGAAGTCGACCGACAGATGCTCGCGCAGCGCCTCCACGAGACGCGGCGGCATGAACTCGATCAGGATCTGCTCCATGTCCGACTCGGTCAGCTCGCGGAACCGGATGCGGTGCAGGCTGCCGTGAATGCGAATGCGGGGTTGGTGCCCGGTCGCCAGGTGCAGATCGGATCCCCCCTGGTGGATGGCCAGCTCGAGGAACGCTCGGATCCGGCTCATGCCGCTGCCCTCCGCGGCCCGGCCGCGTCGTCGTCCGGCGCGGCCTGCGTCGCCAGGGCCGCCTCGGCCCCGCTGGTCGCAGTGGTGAACGACAGGAACGGCCGCTTGTCCGCGGCCAGCAGATAGGCCTCGTCCGGGTCGATGTCGCCCGCCTGGACGAGCTTGAGCAGCTCGCGATCCATGAGCTGCATGCCGAAGCGCTTTCCGGTCTCCATGGCGTGGTGGAGCTGGAAGGTCTTGCCCTCGCGGATCATCTGGGCCACCGCCGGCACATTGACCAGGATCTCCATCGCCGCGCGCCGGCCGCGCCCGTCCGCCGCCCGGACGAGCTCCTGGCTCATCACCGCGCGCAGGTTGTCGGCGAGCGTGTTGCGGACCTGGTTGTGCGACTCCGACGGGAAGGCGTCCAGGATGCGGTCGATCGTCTGCGCGGCGCCGCGAGTGTGAAGTGTCCCCAGCACGAGGTGACCCGTCTCGGCCGCCTCCAGGGCCAGCGCGATGGTCTCGGCGTCGCGCAGCTCGCCCACCAGGATGACGTCGGGGTCCTCGCGCAACGCCGCCCGCAAGCCCTCGCTGTAGCTCCGCAGGCTGGCGCCCAACTCGCGCTGGATGACGAGCGCCTTGTCGCTGGTGTGGAGGAACTCGACCGGATCCTCGAGCGTGAGGATGACGGCGTTGCGCGTGCGGTTGATGCGGTCGATGACCGCGGCCAGGGTGGTGGACTTGCCCGTCCCCGTCGCGCCGGTCACCAGGACCAGCCCCGCGTTCAGGCGCGCGAAGCTGGCGATCACCGGCGGCAGGCCGAGCTGCTCGAGCGGCACGACCTGCCCGGGGATGACGCGGCAGACCGCGCCGATCCCCCGCGCCTGGCGGCAGACGTTGATCCGATAGCGCCCGGCCTCGGGCGACATGTACGAGAGGTCGACCGAGCCGCGGCGCTGGAACTCCGCCAAGTGCTGCTCGTCCAGGATCTCCGCCAGGATGGACTCGGCCTCTTCGGCCGTCAGACTGCGGTACTTGATGGGCGTCAGCTCGCCGTCGAGGCGCACCAGGGGCGGCAGCCCGACCGCGAAGTGGATGTCGGAGCACCCTTGCTCGCGACCCAATTGCAGGAACGCGTCGATGCGGGCCACATCAGCCTCCCCGCGCCGCTCTCACGCGGCCCTCCCCGCGAGCAGAGCGAGGCAGCCGGCGATGTCGGGCGGTCGCTCCTCGCGGTGCCGGGCCATGAAGCAGGCGACGCACTGCTCGACCTCCGCCGGGACGTCGGGCACGAGCTCACTGAGCGGCGGGGCCTTGCCTTCCAGGTGCTGGTAGAGGATGTTGACCGCGCTGTCGCCGCAGAAGGGCTGCCGCCCCGAGAGCATCTCGTACATCATCACGCCCAGCGAGTAGATGTCGGCGCGGCCGTCGACGTCGTCGCCCTTGATCTGCTCGGGAGCCATGTACTGCGGCGTCCCGATCAGGATGCCGCTCTTCGTCAGACGCGACCCGGCGCTCTGCGTCATGGCGGCCAGGCCGAAGTCGACGATCTTCACCAGGTCGCTCTCCCCCACCATGATGTTGGCCGGTTTGATGTCGCGATGGATGACTCCCTGAGCGTGGGCGGCCGCCAGTCCCTCGCACACCTGGCGGGCGATGTGCAGCGCGCGGTTCACCTCCAAGCGCCCTTCCTCGACCAGGATGGCGCCCAGGTCCTTGCCAGGGAAGAACTCCATCGAGATCGCGTGGCCGCCCTCGAACTGCAGGAGATCGTAGATGCGAATGATGTTGGGGTGCGTGACCCGCCGCGCGTACTTCAGCTCGTGGACGAAGCGCTTGATCATCAGCGGATCGACCGAGATGTGCGGGCTGAGGACCTTCAGGATCAGCTCATCCTCGACGGTCACGTCGCTGACCAGGTAGACCGTGCCGAACCCGCCGCTGCCGATGCGCCGAATGACGCGGTAGCGGTTGAGCAGCATCGTCCCCGGCCGCAGGTCCTGCAGGCCGGTCGCCCCGACGCCCGGATGGGCTGGACCGGCGGAGGCCTGCGAGGAAGCCCATTCGGAGAGGGTCATACCGGGCCCCCCCGGCTCGGGTCCGGCGGTCTCGGGTCCCCGTTCGTCGGGCTGGAAAGAGGACAGCATGGAATCGATCCGGCTGCGCCCGTGCTGCAGGGTGGCCTCTCCCGCGGCTGTCCGGGAGCCCGGGGGAGCCGGGGCCCCCAAGGCCGGCGGCGGCGTGGGCGCGAACCCCGGGGGGGCTTCGGACCCCCGGGGGGCGATCGTCCCGCGCCTTCCTCCAACCTGGCTGAGAATCTCCTCCACGCAGCGGCGCGCGTCGTCGGGCAGCGCGGCCCGAGCCAGGTTGTGCAGTGCCTCGATGCCGGCCTTGCGGGTCTCGCCATCACTCGCGGCCGCGGCCAGGCTGAGCGCTTCGATCGCTCGCGGATCGCCCAGGGCGCCCAGGGCCCGGGCGCACAACGGCGCCGCGCGCGCGTCGCTCTGCAGCAGCCGTATGAGCGGTTCCACCGCCTGCGCGTCGCCGGTCTTGGCCAGGGCATCGATCGCCCGCTCCCGCACCCACCAGTCCGGGTCATCGAGAGCCTGGATCAGACGGTGCGCGGCGCGCGGATCGGGGATGGAATTGAGGATCTCGATCGCATAGCGGCGCACGTGGCAGTCGGGGTGGTCCATCAACCCCAGCACCGCCTCGACGACGCGGGGCCCGCCCAGCGTGCCCAGGGCATCGGCGGCGCGGGCCTGCACCCACCAGTCCGCATCCTGCAGCGCCAGCACGAGGTCCTTGATCGCCGCCGTCGTGGCCACCGCGTTGAGCACTTCCACCGCGCCGCGCCGGGCCTGTTCGGCCTCGTCCTTGAGGACATCGAGCAGGTGCGCCACGGCCGCCACGTCGTTGAACTTGACCAGGACATCGATCGCCGCGCTCTGCACCTTGAGGTTCGTGTCGCGCAGCGCCTGGCACAGCTCGGGAATCGCGACCCGCGCTTCCAGCCGCCCCAGCGCCTCGACCGCCTCCAGCCTGACATTGCGGCTGGAATCCTTGAGCATGGCGATGGCGCCCTTGATCGACTCTTCGGACGGCAGCTGGCTCAGGACCTTGAGCGCGTGGAGCCGCACCCACCAGTCCTCGTGGCGCAGCATGTCGAGCAGGCTGCCGGCCATCTCCGGGCGCGCGTGGGATTCGAGCAGGCGAAAGACGATCGGCCGCGATTCCTTGTTGATCTCGATCAGCGAGGAGACGAGCTTGCGCGGGGGAATACTCGCGCCGCGCGCCGCCAGGATGGTCTCGATGTGCCCGCGCGCCCGTCCGGGCAGCTCGAGGAACTCCAGCAGGAGCTGGGGGCGGTAGGCCGTGCTCGTCGAGAGGATCTCGATGACCCCGGCCGCGATGGCTGCCGTCTCGCCCGCCAGCGCCTCGACGAAGACCGGCAGCGTGGCGTCGGTCGCCACGTGTCGGAGCACGTCCACCGCATGCGGGCGCGCCTCGGCATCGTTGAGCAGCTCGAGCAGCGGGGCGATGACGACCTCGCCTGACCCGATCAGCTGCTGCTTGGCCTCGGTCAGGGCCGGCTCGCCGGCCGTGCCCGCTCGCCGGAGCGTGCGAATGTGCTTTTGGGCCGTCAGTCGGTTGACGAAGCTCATGCAGCCTTCCCCAGGTCCGGGACCGTTCACCATCGCGATGCGGCTCGAGCACGGTGCCGCCTACGGGTTCCGACCTCAACGGATCTATCGGCCGCTCATTTACACGCCTGAAGCTGGGCCTGGGGTATGGCTGGAACCGGACTTGGGTCCCACTGGCGCAGATGCGCCACCGAGAGAGCGCGGCCGCCCGCGGGCCGCACTTTCTCGGGAACTCGCCGAGAGATGCGTGGTGTAGGTCGTCAAGCAATCGGTCACCGGACTCGCGATCTGATTGCATTTGAGGAGCTTCGCACGAATCGCCAAAACAGGAGGCAGGCATCATGCATACAGGCAAGGCGCTTTGGATAGCAGGCACTCTCGCCCTCGCCGCGTTTCTGATCGCGCCGGCGCAAGCTTGTGACAAGAGCGGGACCAAGGCCGCCGCCGGGTGCGAGAAGTCCGGCGTCGAGATCGGCCAGGCCAGCGTCATCCGGGCTGGCTCCACCCAAGCCGGCGCCAATTGCGCCCAGGCCGCCAGCGCGGGCTGCACCCGGACCGCAAGCGCAAGCTGCATCCAGGCGGGCAGCGCGGGCTGCACCCGGACCGCAAGCGCAAGCTGCATCCAGGCGGGCAGCGCGGCCTGCGCCAGCGCCTGCGGCGCGGCCAGCGTCAAGAAGGCTCAGGCGAGCGCGTGCACCGGCACCTTCGAGGACTGCGCGCGGATGATGCGCGCCGAGTACGCCACGCGCGGCTGGCTGGGCGTGGAGCTGCAGTGGAGCGATGGCCGGGCGGAGCCCACGGTGACAGCGGTCGTGCCGGGCAGCCCCGCGGATCGGGCCGGGTTCCGCGCGGGGGACGTCATGACCTCCATGAGCGGGATCAGCTTCGCGCCGGCCCACAGCGCGGTGCTCAATGACTTCATGGCCAACGCCTACACGATCGGCAAGACGGTGCGGTACACCGTGATGCGCAAGGGAGAGATCATCCGCCTCAACCCGACGCTGGTGGAGATACCGAGCGAGCAGCTTGATCGCATGGTCGCCGGGCACAAGACCGCGCAGCATGCCGCTGACGTCGCCAGCGCGGTGAAGTAGGCGCCTGGCCCGGGGATTTCGACCGTAGACCTGGTCCGGGGTCTGGACCTGGGCCTGGAACCGGGTCTGGACCTGGAACCAGGAGTGTCGACTGAACGAACTGCCTTTCTTTCCGTAAAATGCCAACATGCGCGTGCGCAAGCACCGCCTCTACCAGCAAACCGGCCGGCCCACCGGCCGGTTTGCTACAGGTGAATTGCGACAGGTGGTTTGCTACAGATGGATCGCCCGGCGATCGACCGCCAGCGCGGCCTCCTTCACCGCCTCGGCCAGCGTCGGGTGGGCGTGGCAGGCGCGCGCCAGATCTTCGCTGCTCGCGCCGAATTCGATCGCGACCGCCGCCTCCGCGATGAGATCGCCCGCGTGGGGCCCGGCGATGTGCGCCCCCAGCACGCGATCCGTCTGCCGGTGCGCCAGGATCTTGACTCGACCCGCGAGCTCGCCCAGCGCGTGCGCGCGCCCGTTCGCGAGGAACGGAAACGCGCCCTTGCGATACGCCACGCCCTGCGCGCGCAGCTCCTCCTCGGTCGCGCCCACGCCGGCCACCTCCGGCCATGTGTAGACGATGGTCGGAATCGCGTCGTAGTTCACGCGACCATGGCCGGTCACGATGCCTTCCACACAGGCGATGCCTTCCTCGGAGGCCTTGTGTGCCAACATCGGGCCGCGGATGACATCGCCGATGGCGTAAACCCCCGGCGCGGACGTGGCGAATCGTCCATCGACGGGAATCCGCCCGCGCTCATCGGCCGTGATCCCCGCCGCTGCCAGATCGAGACCCTCCGTGCGCGGCCTGCGGCCCACGGCCACCAACACGTGACTGGCCGTGAACGGCGGGCGGTCTTCTACTTCGACCACGCAGGCGCGGTCCTGCCCGCGGGCTCCGGTGACCCGCACGCCGAGGTGGAATTCGAGACCCTGCTGGGCGAGCGCCTGCTGCGCCTCGGCGGCGATCTCGGCGTCCATGCCCGGCAGGATGCGATCGAGGTACTCGAGGACAGTGACCTTGGCGCCCAGCCGGCGCCAGACCGACCCCAGCTCGAGGCCGATCGCGCCGGCGCCGATAACGATCAGGTGCTCGGGCACGCTCCGGTAGTCAAGGGCCTCGGTGCTCGTCCCGATGCGGTCGCCATCCACGGGCACGCCGGGCAGCGCGGCCGGCTCGCTCCCCGTGGCGATGATGATGCTCGGGGCGGCGATCTCGAGATCGCCGCTCTCGCCCGCCACCCGGCTCCGCCACCGGGCCAGCAGCCGCGCGCGGCCCACCTAAGTCTCGATCTTCCACTTCCAGAAGAGCGCGGCGATGCCCTGGGTCACCCGGGCGACGATCGCCTGCTTGCGATCCTGCATCGTGTCCAGGTCCAGGCGCACGCGCCCGGTCTTCACGCCGTGCGCCGTCAGCTCGTCGCGCGCCTGCGCGAACCGGTGGCTGGACTCGAGCAAGGCCTTGCTGGGGATGCAGCCGATGTTGAGACAGGTGCCGCCCATCGTCCGGCGCTCGTCGACGACCGCCACCGCCAGTCCGAGCTGGGCGGCGCGGATGGCGGCCACATAGCCGCCCGGCCCGCCGCCGATCACCACCAGATCGTGCCGCCGCTCCGCCATGCGCTGTCTCCTGACTGCTTCCACGCGCACGCCCGCGCGGTGTCCGCACCGGCGCCGGCGCTGCGCCTCCCTAGACCTCCAGCAGGATCCGCGCCGGGTCCTCGACGCACTGCTTGATCTGCTTCAGGAACGTCACCGCCTCGCGCCCGTCCACGATGCGGTGATCGTACGTGAGCGCGACATACATCATCGGCCGCGCCACGATCTGCCCGTCGCGCACGACCGCGCGCTCCTGGATCGCGTGCAGCCCCAGCACGCCGCTCTGCGGCGGGTTGATGATCGGGGTCGAGAGGAGCGAGCCGTAGACGCCGCCGTTGCTGATCGTGAAAGTGCCGCCCTGGAGCTCGGCCAGCGTCAGCCTGCTCTCCTGGGCCCGCCGGCCGTAGTCGGCGATGAGCAGCTCGATCTGGGCGAAGCTCAGCCGCTCGGCGTTGCGGATGACGGGCACCACCAGGCCGCGCCCGCCGCCCACGGCGATGCCGATGTCGTAGAAGTTGCGATACACGATGCTCTGGCCGCGGATCTCGGCATTGATTTCGGGAATCAGCTTGAGCGCCTCGATCGCCGCCTTGACGAAGAACGACATGAAACCGAGCTTGACGCCGTACTTCTCCTGGAACGCCGCCTGGTGCTCTCGGCGCAGGCGCATCACGGCGCTCATGTCGATCTCGTTGAAAGTCGTCAGGAGCGCCGCCGTTTGCTGAGATTGCACGAGCCGCTCCGCCACGCGCCGGCGCAGCGGCGTCATCGGAACGATCTCCTCGTGACGCATCTCCGTCGACTCGGCCGGCAGCGCCGGCGGTTGCGCGCTGGCCGCCCCGGGCGCGGGCGCGCCGGCGGTGCCCGGCCCGAACGGCTTGGCCGCCCCGGGCGCAGTCGCGCCGGCCCCCCCAAGGTGTCGCAGGACATCCTCCTTCAGCAGCCGCCCGCCCGGTCCGCTGGCGGCGACATCCCCGGGCGATAGGCCGTGCTCCGCCAGCAGGCGCTCTGCGGCCGGCATCA
>CAZRWW010000021.1:24088-69810 GCA_964603725.1 uncultured bacterium | reverse complement strand
AGCGTAACCTCAGGTGGCGGTTCAGGATCTGCTGTTGTGATTGCAGGAACTTCCGCCTAGAGCGGAATGTTCCCGTGCTTGCGCGGCGGGTTCTGCAGCCGCTTGTTGTCCAGGAACGCCAGGGCCTTGACCAAGTACGGCCGCGTCTTGCGCGGCGGGATCACGTCGTCGATGTAGCCGGCTCCCGCCGCGACGTAGGGATTGGCGAAGGTCCGCCGGTACTCGGCCACGATGCGCTTGTGCTCGGCCTGCTTGTCGCCCGCGGCGGCCAGCTCCTTGCGGAAGATGATGTTGACGGCCCCGTCCGCGCCCATCACCGCGATCTCGGCGCCCGGCCAGGCGATGTTGACGTCGCCGCGGATGTGCTTCGAGCTCATGACGTCGTAGGCGCCGCCGTAGGCCTTGCGGGTGATGACCGTCAGCTTGGGCACGGTCGCCTCGCAGAAGGCGTACAGGAGCTTCGCCCCGTTCAGGATGATTCCGCCCCACTCTTGGGCCGTGCCCGGCAGGAAGCCCGGCACGTCCTCGAAGGTCACGAGCGGAATGTTGAACGCGTCGCAGAATCGCACGAAGCGCCCGCCCTTGCGCGAGGAGTCGATGTCGAGCACGCCGGCCAGGTACTTGGGCTGGTTGGCGACGATGCCCACCGAGCGGCCGCCCAGCCGCGCGAAGCCGACCACGATGTTGGGCGCCCAGTGCTCGTGGATCTCGAAGAACGTGTCGCGGTCGACCACGCGGCGGATCACGTCGCGCATGTCGTAGGGCTTGTCGGGCTCGACCGGGACCAGCGTGTCGAGCTCCGGGTCCTCGCGCTCGGGGTCATCGCCCGTGTCGGCGAAGGGGGGATCTTCCATGTTGTTCTGCGGGATGTAGGAGAGCAGGGCCCGAATCATCTCGATGCAGTGCTTGTCGTCGGCGGCGGCCAGATGGGCGACGCCGCTCTTGGTGCTGTGGGTCCAGGCGCCGCCCAGTTCCTCGGCCGTGACGGCTTCCTTGGTCACCGCCTTGATGACGTCGGGGCCGGTGATGAACATGTGGCTCGTCTCGCGGACCATCAGGATGAAGTCGGTCATCGCGGGCGAGTAGACCGCGCCCCCCGCGCACGGACCGAGGATCGCCGAAATCTGGGGGATCACCCCCGAGGCGAGCGTGTTGCGCAGGAAGATCTCCGCGTAGCCCCCCAGGCTGTCGACGCCCTCCTGGATGCGTGCCCCGCCCGAGTCGTTGAGGCCGATGACCGGGCAGCCGGTCTTCAGCGCCTGGTCCATGATCAGGCAGATCTTGCGCGCGTTCGACAGCGACAGGGAGCCGCCGAAGACGGTGAAATCCTGGGCGAAGGCGTACACCGGGCGCCCCTCGATCTTGCCGCGCCCCGCGACCACGCCGTCGCCGGGGATCTTCTTGTCCTGCATCCCGAAGTCGGCGCAGCGATGGGTCACGAAGACCCCCGTCTCCTGGAACGAGCCCGGGTCGAAGAGCAGCTCGATCCGCTCGCGGGCTGTCAGCCGGCCTTTGGCGCGCTGCTTCTCGAGCCTGTCCAGGCCGCCGCTCTGCAGGACCTCCTCGCGGCGCCGGTGGAGTTCCTCGATCCTCGGGTCGGTGCTCATGCCGGGTCCTCCTGGCTCTGTCTGGCGATTCAGGGCGCCCGCGCGGGCGCGGGCCTTCTCGGACGGAGAATCCAATACAAGGCCGGTATTATAGATAGACCCTTCCGCCGCGACAAGCGCTCCTTATGCGCTCCATCCGTGCGCCTTCTCGGACGCCGGGCCCGGGGCCCGGGTTCGCGCGGCCGGCCCGGCGATTGACAGGGGGGAGGGCAACCCCTAGGCTACTGTGGCTCCATAACGCCATGGGCGAGAGTGGCGGAATTGGTAGACGCGCTGGATTTAGGATCCAGTGATGATTCATCGTGGGGGTTCGAGTCCCCCCTCTCGCAAGGTCAGCGGGTCCCGGCCGCCCGAGGCCGAGACGCAGAGCCGCCGGGGGGCGGGCCGGTGGAGGTCTGTTCCCGGGGAGGAAGCTTGAAAGCCGAAGTGCGCGCGCTGGAAGGCCTGAGGCGGGCGGTCGACATCAACCTGGAGGTCGCCGAGGTCAGGGAGTTCATCGACGGATTGGTGGATGCCTATCGCCGCCGCTACGCGATCCCGGGTTTCCGGCCGGGCAAGGCGCCGGCGAGCGTCATCCTGGGCCGCTTCCAGGACGAGATCGAGCGGGCGGTCTACCAGGAGCTGGTGCCGCACAAGATCGAGGAAGCGCTGGAGGAGCACAAGCTGCACCCCGCCGGGCCGGGCAAGCTGTCGCGCCTGCGGTATCGCCCCAACGAGCCCCTTTCCTTCAGCGTCGAGGTCGAGATCTGGCCCGAGTTCGAGCTCAGGCCCTACGAGGACCTGGAGGTCGACCGGCTGGTCGAGGAAGTCTCCGACCCCGAGGTCAGCCAGTACCTGGAGTGGTTGCGCGAGCGCCTGGCGGACCTTGAGCCCGTCGACCGACCAGCCAGGACCGGCGATCTGGTCGACGTCGAGCTCCAGAGCCTGAGCGCCGAGGGCGAGCCCGCCGACGGCGCCGAGAAGGAGGCCGCCACGATCGAGGTCGGGGCGCCCAATCTGCTGCCCGAGTTCCGGGCGGCGGTGGAGGGCGTGGCCAAGGCCGAGGTCAGGGATCTGTCGGTCGCCTACCCGGAGGACTTCGGCAACGCCGAACTGCGGGGCCAGACCCGCCGCTATCGGATGACGGTCACACAGATTCGCGAGAAGAACCTCCCTGCGCTGGACGATGAGTTTGCACGGAAGCTCGAAGGGGACTTGGACCTCGAGGGCCTGCGGGCCAAGGTTCGGCTGCGGCTCGAGTCGGAGAAGCGGCTGGCGGCCCGGGAGCGGCTCGAGCAGGCGATCGTGGATCGCCTGATCCACGAGAACTCCTTCGACTTGCCGCAGGCGTCGGTCCACTCGGCGCTCGACCGGCTGGCCCAGCGCCACCGCGAGGATGGCCAGGCGGTCGACCCGGCCGAGCTCGAGCGGGTCTACCGCCCGCACATCGAGCGGGCCCACCGGCGCGAGCTGGTGCTCGCGAAGGTGGCCGAGCGCGAGGGAATCAAGGTCACGCAGGAGGAGGTCGAGGCCGAGATCGCCCGCCTGGCGCAGCAGGAGGGCCGGAAGGTCGAGGAGGTGCGCGGCGAGATCGCCGACCTGGACCGGTTCCGCGACTTCATGTTCGAGCGCCGGGTGTTCGAGGCCCTGGGCCGGAAGATCAAGGTTCGCGAGGTGAGCGTGCCCTCCCGGGTGGGCGCGCAACCGTCCGGGCAGTAAGCCGCCCGGCAGCAGCGGAGGGAAGGAGTCAGCGGATGACTGAGAAGCCGATGGATCCGGCGGACGCCGCGGGGCAGGCAGGGTTCTGGAGCCTGGGCGGATGGAGCCCGAGCAGCGTATCCGGCATCGCCGCGGCCGCCGCGGCCCGGCCGGCCGCGGACCGCGATGCGGCGGGCTGGACGCCCGGGGCCTTCGCGCCCCAGAGCGACCGGGAGCGCCGGGCCCTGGCCTCGCTGGTCCCGATCGTCGTGGAGCAGTCGAGCCGGGGCGAGCGGGCCTACGACATCTTCTCGCGTCTGCTGCGCGACCGGATCATCTTCGTCGGCTCGGTGATCGACGACATCACCGCCAATCTGGTCATCGCCCAGCTCCTGTTCCTCGAGGCGGAGGACCCCGATCGGGACGTCCATCTGTACATCCACTCGCCCGGCGGCATCGTCTCGGCCGGGCTGGCCATGTACGACACGATGCAGTTCATCAAGCCCGACGTCGCCACGATCTGCATGGGACAGGCGGCCAGCATGGGCGCGCTGCTGCTGGCGGCCGGAGAGAAGGGCAAGCGCAGCGCGCTGCCGCACTCGCGCATCATGATCCACCAGCCGATGGGCGGCAGCCGCGGGCAGGCGACCGACATGGAGATCCTGACCCGCGAGATCCTGACGCTGCGCGAGAAGCTCAACGAGATCCTGGCCCTGCACACCGGCCAGCAGATCGAGAAGATCCGCCGCGACACGGACCGCAACTACTTCATGTCGGCGGCGGAGGCGCAGGAGTACGGCCTGGTCGACGAGGTGATCATCAAGAAGAAGTAGCCGCCGCCGATAGGTGGATGAGGCCAGCCACGGGCGCCCGCGGCTGGGCGCCCAACCGGCGAGAGCGGACGGTACGAAAAAGCAGTCAATGACTTGCGCGCCGCGAAGGAGACATCATGAAGAAGCGAACCGGGGGAGGCGGGACGGGTACCCCGCAGCCCATCCGCTGCTCGTTCTGCGGGCGCGGACAGGACGAGGTGGCGCGCCTGATCTCCGGCCCCGGTGTGTACATCTGCAGCGAGTGCGTCAAGCTCTGCAACGAGATCCTCGAGGGCGAGGCCTCCCACGCGCCGCTGACCGGCCGCGCCGAGGTGCCCAAGCCCCACGAGATCCACGCCATCCTGGACGACTACGTGATCGGGCAGAACCGGGCCAAGCGGGTTCTCTCGGTGGCCGTGTACAATCACTTCAAGCGCGTGTTCAATCCCCCCACGGCGCACGACGACGTGGAGCTCGAGAAGGGCAACATCCTGCTGGTCGGCCCGACGGGATGCGGCAAGACCTTGCTGGCGCGCACCCTCTCGAAGTTCCTCAACGTGCCCTTTGCCATCGCCGACGCGACCACGCTCACCGAGGCCGGGTACGTGGGCGAGGACGTCGAGAACATCCTGCTGCGGCTGCTCCAGGCGGCCGACTACAACGTCCAGGCCGCCGAGCGCGGCATCATCTACGTCGACGAGATCGACAAGATCGCCCGCAAGAGCGAGAACCCGTCGATCACGCGCGACGTCTCGGGCGAGGGCGTGCAGCAGGCGCTCCTGAAGATCCTGGAGGGGACCGTGGCCAACGTCCCGCCGCAGGGCGGGCGCAAGCATCCCCAGCAGAAGTACATCGAGATCAACTCCAAGAACATCCTCTTCATCTGCGGCGGGGCGTTCGAGGGCATCGACCGGATCGTCGCCAACCGCATCGGCAAGAAGAGCATCGGGTTCGGGGCGGAGGCCCGCAGCACCAAGAGCCTCGAGACGAGCGAGCTCTACGCGCGGATCGAGAACACCGACCTCTTGCGCTACGGGATCATTCCCGAGCTGGTCGGCCGCCTGCCGGTGGTCGTGACGCTGAGCGAGCTGGATGAGGCGGCCCTGGTCGAAGTGCTGACCAAGCCCAAGAACGCCATCACCCGCCAGTACCAGAAGTTCTTCGAGATGGAGGATGTGCGCCTCGAGTTTACCAGCGCGGCCCTGGCGGCCGTGGCCCACATCGCGGCGCAGCGCAAGGCCGGCGCCCGGGGCCTGCGCTCGGTGCTGGAAGACTCGATGCTCAATATCATGTACGACCTCCCCTCGTGGAAGGGGGCCGAGGCCTGTATTGTCACGGAAGACGTCGTCACGAAGGGCACGCCCCCGGAAATCCACTACCGTGAGTCCAAGAAGGAAGCCTAGCCCCGGCGGGGGGCCGGACCCCCGCTTCCGCATCACGATCTGGGACAGCGCCGAGGTGCTCGACGTTCCCGCGTCGCTCCCGCTGCTGCCGCTGCGCGACGTGGTGGTGTTCCCCTATGCGCGGCTGCCGCTCTTCGTCGGGCGCCCGGGGTCGGTGGCGGCCCTGGAGGAGGCCGCGAGCAGCGAGCAGAAGCTCCTCTTCGCGGTCACCCAACTGAAGCCCGAGACCTCCCACCCGCTCGAGCGCGACCTGCACGCGGTGGGCACCGTGGCCCGCGTCCTACAGCTCTTCCGGCTGCCCGACGGCACGATGCGCATCCTGATCGAGGGGCTGGCCCGGGCCCGCCTGGCCGGCTGCGAGCCCGGCGCGGCCTTCCCGCGGGCGACCGTGGTTGCGGACAACGAGGGGCCGGTGGCTGCCGACGACGAGCTGGCGGCGCTCACCGCCAGCGTCCGCTCCGCCTTCGAGCGGTATGTCGAGTTGAACCGGCGGGTGCCGCCCGAGGTGGCGCTGGCCATGCGGGCGGTCGAGGACCCCCGGATCCTCTCCTGCCGCATTCCCGTGCACACGCAGCTCGACGTGGCCGACAAGCAGCGCCTGCTCGAGATGCGCACGACCACCGAGCGCCTGCGGGCGCTCCAGCGCTTGCTGGCCGCCCAGCTCAGTGAGCTGGCCGATCAGGACCGGGCCCAGCGGATGACCGCCCGAGGCCGGATGCGTCCCCGCGACCCGCTCTTCGGAGATGCGGGCGCAGAGACCGCCGCCGGCGCCGCGCAGGGGGAGATCGGCGACGAGATCGAGGAGCTGGCGGCGGCGATCGAGCAGGCCCGCTGCCCCAAGGCGGTCGAGGAGCGCGCCTATCGGGAGCTGGACCGCCTGGCCAAGATGGCGGTGATCTCGCCCGAGGCGACCGTCTGTCGCACCTACCTCGACTGGTTGATCCACCTGCCCTGGCACGAGCGCACGCGCGACCGGACCGACCTCGAGCGCGTCGAGCGCATCCTCGACGAGGACCACTACGGCCTGCGCAAGGTCAAGGAGCGGGTCCTGGAGCAGATCTCGGTGATCAAGCTCTCGCGCGAGGTGCGCGGCCCGATCCTGTGTCTCACCGGACCGCCCGGCGTGGGCAAGACCTCGCTGGGCCGCAGCATCGCGCGCGCCATCGGCCGCCGCTTCGTGCGCATGAGCCTGGGCGGGATCCGCGACGAGTCGGAGATCCGCGGCCACCGGCGCACCTACATCGGCAGCCTGCCGGGACGCATTGTACAAGCCATGCGCCGGGCCGGGACGATCAACCCGGTGCTGATGCTCGACGAGGTCGACAAGATGGGCAGCGACCACCGCGGCGATCCGGCCGCGGCGCTGCTCGAGGTGCTCGATCCCGAACAGAACGTGGCCTTCAGCGACCACTACCTGGAGGTCGACTACGATCTGTCCCAGGTGCTCTTCATCACGACCGCCAACACCCTGCACGCCATTCCCGAGCCGCTGCGCGACCGGATGGAGGTGATCCGCATCCCGGGATACCTGGAGAGCGAGAAGGTCCAGATCGCCGGGCGCTTTCTGCTGCCCCGCCAGCGCAAGGCCAACGGCCTGGTCGACGGGGACGTGGCCATTGCGGATCCCACCCTCACGCAGCTCATTCGCGATTACACGCGCGAGGCGGGCGTGCGCAACCTGGAGCGCGAGGTTGCCCGCATCTGCCGGCGCGCCGCCAAGGTCAAGGCCGGCGGCCGCGATCCGGTCCTCGGCGCCCGGCGCGCGGGCGCCGGGCCGCGGGCGCCGCTCGGGCTCGAGATCGGGCCGGCCGAGCTGCGCGGGCTGCTGGGGCCGGTGCGCCACGAGGACCTGAAGTTCGAGCGCTCCTCGCGCGTGGGGGTCGCCACCGGGCTGGCCTGGACATCGGCCGGCGGGGAGGTGCTCAACGTGGAGGTCGGGGTCCTGCCCGGGCGCGGGACGCTGCTGCTCACCGGCCAGCTCGGGGAGACCATGCGGGAGTCGGCCCAGGCCGCGCTTTCGTACCTGCGCTCGCGGTGGGAACCCCTGGGCCTGCAGAGGAGCTTCTACCGCCACGTCGACATCCACGTTCATGTTCCCGAGGGAGCGGTGCCCAAGGACGGGCCCTCGGCCGGGGTCACGCTGGCCCTGGCAATGGCCTCCGCCCTGACCGGCATCCCCACGCGCCTGGGCGTGGCCCTGACCGGCGAGATCACGCTGCGCGGCCACGTCCTGCCCGTCGGAGGGATAGGGGAGAAGCTCGTCGCCGCCCGGCGCGTCGGTATTGGCACGGTGGCCCTGCCCAAGGGCAACCAGGAGCACCTGGCCGAACTGCCGGCGGATCTGCTCGCCGGTCTGACCATCGAGACCCTCGAGACGGTCGACGACGTGCTGGCCCACGGTCTGGTGACCCAGCCCGGAGCACGGCGGGACGCAACGGACCTGCCCGGATCGAGGCGGGAGGGGGTGGACCTCCTCGGATCCCGGCGGGAGGTCGGCGACCTCCCCGGGCCCCGGCCCGCCGCGACCGATCCGGCCGCGCCCCCCCTGGCGGCCTGAGGCCCCGCGCTGCTCCGGGAACCGCCGGACCGGGGCACATCTCCTTTCGATCCCGGGGGCTGCTCGGACCTTGGCGCGTCACCACCAGCCGGCTCGGACTCCATTCCGCTTGGAACCGCAGCCCGTTCGGGGTATGTTGACTGTTTGACCCGTGCCGGCGCGGGCCGCGCGAACGAGAAACCCGGGGCGTTCCGGACCGCCTGGGCAGAGCAGGGAGTGCTGGGAGCGATGCCGATCACCGTTGTGCTGGGATGCCAGTGGGGCGACGAGGGCAAGGGCAAGATCGTCGATCTGCTGGCGGCGGACGCCGACTGGGTGGCCCGTTTCCAGGGTGGGGCGAATGCCGGACACACGGTCTACCTGGACGGCCGCAAGGCGGTCCTGCACCAGGTGCCCACCGGGATCTTGCGGCCGGCGGTGCGATGCGCCATCGGCAACGGGGTGGTGCTCGACCCGCTCGCCCTGCTCGAGGAGTTGCGCCAGGTCGAAGAGCTGGGCGTGTCCTGGCGCTCGCGCCTCGCGATCAGCCCCCGGGCCCATCTGGTCACCCCCCTGCACAAGGCGATCGAGAAGGTCCGCGAGCAGGACCGCACGATCGGCACGACCGGGCGCGGCATCGGCCCGGCCTACGAGGACAAGGCGGGCCGCCGCGGCCTGCGCGCCGAGGCCTTGGCCGATCCCCGCACCCTCGCCGAGCGCCTGCGCGAGCTGTGGGAGGCCTGCGAGCGGGCCACCGGCGGGCGCACGCGGGAGCTGTGCGCCCTGGCGAGCGCGGCGGCGCTGGTCGAGTCGTTCGCGGCGGCCGCGGCCGAGCTGGGGCCCCTGCTGGCGGACGTGACCGACCTCTTGCTGGACGCCGACGACGCCGGTGGCCGCGTTCTGTGCGAGGGCGCTCAGGGCACGTTGCTCGACCTCGATCATGGGACTTATCCCTATGTGACCTCATCGAACACATCGATCGGCGGCGTGTGCACCGGTCTGGGCCTGCCTCCGCGCCGGATCCGTCGCGTGGTGGGCGTCGTCAAAGCGTACACGACCCGCGTGGGCTTGGGGCCGTTTCCCACCGAGTTCACCGGCCGGATGGCGGATGAGTTTCGCGAGCGGGCCGGCGAGTACGGCGCGACGACGGGGCGCCCGCGGCGCTGCGGATGGTTCGATGCGTTTCTGGTCAAGCGCAGCGCGCGTTTGAACGGGGTGGATGCGCTGGTGGTCACCAAGCTCGATGTGCTGGCCGGGGTCGATCCCCTGCGCATGGCGATCGGCCGCGACCGCCACGGGGAACCGGTGTACGCGGAGCTGGCCGGGTGGCAGGGGGATCTGGGATGCGCCCGATCGCTGCCGGAGTTGCCCCCGACCGCGCGGGCGTATCTCGAGCGCATCGCGACTGAAGCCGCGGTGCCCGTGGCGCTGGTCTCAGTCGGCCCCGAGCGCGAGCAGGTCTTCTCAACAGGGGCTTGACGGCCGAGCGGCCCAATGTAGTATGGTTCAGGGTTTTCCCGACCGTGTGCCCCTGACCCGGAGGCGGGACGACCCTGCCGACCGGGGGCGGCGGCGGTCCGTTCAGCGGAGCTCCTCGAGCCGCTAGCTCAGTCGGTAGAGCATCGGCCTTTTAAGCCGAGGGTCCTGGGTTCGATTCCCAGGCGGCTCAAGCGGCCCCGGGCCGGCCGGCCTCGCGGCGGCGGCCCCGGAGCCGGCGGGCGGCCGAGGGCTCTTTGCAGCCTGTGGGCCGCAAAGTCGAAAAGGATAAGGATGTCGAGCGAGGCAGTCGAAGCCTGCACTGTCGGAGCGCGCCGAGTTGCGCCCGGCGTTGACAGATCGCGGGCATCATGCTAGGGTGGGCGCGCTTTTTTGTGAGGCCAAAGGGCCCGACACTCTGGGGTTGCAAGGGAGGCGCGGCGCGAAGCCGAGGTCTGGTTTGCGAGGTGCACGGAACCTGGCGGATTTTGCGTTGACAGAATCCGGCACCTCTGCAATAGTGCCGCCCGAATGGTAACCCTAGGGATTTTGAAGGGATTATGAGCGGAACAGGGATGTCGCAAGGGATCATTCAGCCCGGCCGGCCGAGGCCGGGTGCTCACCCGCCGGCGCCTCGGACTCGCGGCGCCTTGCTCAAGGATGAGGAAGGAAGTGCCGGCCCGAGGTCACGCATCACTCCCACGCCTCACCCCCAGGAGCAGTCTTGGTCACAGTCTCGATCCCCCCACGGCGCGGCCCCGGTCGTTGCCGAGAGCGAGGAGGGACGGGATTTTGCCTAGATGGTTTTTAAGAAGGTTTCGTCGATTCTCCACCCGCTGCAATGGGGATTCCCAGGGAGCAAGGCGGTGGATAGTCCAAGCGGTATGAACGAGGAATTCCCAAGGAGGATGGTGGTGGACACGAGCAGGAGAAGGAAGTGGCGCCGCAAAGGGGCGCTAGCGGCGAGTATAGAGTTCCTTCGCGGTAGGCACTCTCATGTGAGGGAGGGAAAGGGCATGTACTCAAGCGGTAGGTTTTCCCTTTTCTGCGTCACGGTCTTCGCTCTGGTGATGACCGGACTCCTGGTTGGAGCGACAGACGCACTGGCGCAGGAGCGCGCGGTGACGACGCTGTCGTTCTACACCTCCTTCGGCCGGACCACCTCTACTCCGACCACCATGGGAGGGCCGTACATTGTCGGCGCCGTCTGGGACCCCAGCGGCGACGGCGGCGATGGCGAGATTCGCATCATCTTCAGCGAAGACCTCGATGTGACCAGCATCGAGAATCCGGGCGCGGTGGTTCCAGAGGCGAACTACGACTTCCGCGCCCACGGTTTCGCGTGGGATGCCGGTGGCGCGTTCGGCGATGTGATGCCGACCGAGGTCGAGCTGCTGGACATCCCCAGCGCGGGCGACCAGCGCGTCATCGCCCTGCGGGGCTTCTCGGCCGCGAATCCGCCGCAAGCGGGCGACTCGATCTCGCTGCGGACCGTCGCTCAGTTCCTCAGCGAGTTCCCCGACTCCAATTTCGCGGTCACGGACTGGACCGGGGGCATTGAGGGCAACGGCGACATTCCGTGCCCGGACCTCACGATCATCCCGCTGCGCACCGGCCCCCACCTCGTCAGCGTGACGCTGTCGAACGACTGGTACGCGACGCCGATGACCGAGACCGACCTCGAGAACCTGACGCTGGCGCTCGAGTTCGACTGCGATGTCGACCTGCCTGCCCCGGCCTCCGCAGCCGACTCCGCGCTCTTCAAGCTGACCGCTGAGATGCTCCAGGTCTCCGAGGAGATCGACATCGACATCACCCAGCCCGGCGACGCCAACACGCTGCAGATCGCCTGGGTCACGCTCGGAGCGAGCAACGAGCACTGGCGCTGGTTCCTGCCCGGCCAGACGATGTACATCCTGGGCGCCGGCGCGGTGACCGCGACCGACGCCGCGGTCGCCAACTCGCACCAGCAGCGCATCTTCGTCGACAACGCCGGCCCGGTGCTGTTGGGGGCGACGGTCGACGGCAACAACAACCTGTGGCTGATCTTCAACGAGCCCATCGCCGCCGACACCGGCTGGCTGCTGGCCGACCCGTCCGCGCAGTTCCTCCTGACGCCGAACACCGGCGCGGACTGGTCGGGAACGCAGTCTCAGGTGCTGGGCTTCAACACGAACTTCACCAACGTGATCAAGGTCGAGAACGCCCTGGGCGCCGGCTATGACGGCACTGAGACGATCGTGCCCGCCGGGGCACCTGTCCGGGACTTCCAGGGGAACACGGCCCTGGGCGCCCCTGGCGCGGTGTCGATCGGCAACGGGATCACGCTCATTCGCGCCTCCTACGACATGAAGGGCACCCCGACCAATTACGCCGACGACCAGCTCATTCTCGTCTTCAGCGAGACCTTCGCGACCCCGCCCGACATGACCGACATCGAGTTCGTGCCCAGCGACTGGACGGCGCCGATGATCGCGGGTCTCTCTTACGTCATTGGCGGGACGGGACCGCACGGCACCATGACGATCACCGGCTTCAACACCATTCCGGAGATCAACGGCGCGCGGCTCCCGCTCGGCATGGGGGTCAAGCTGACCGGCGCCAACGTCGTGGGCACCACGACCACGCCCAACGCGGCGTTCACCGACCCGGTCATCCCGATCATCGAAGACCGCGTCGACTGGCCGACGACGAACGCGGTCGAGATCGCGTCGCAGTGCGGCAAGTTCTACTTCAACGACGGGATCAACCCCGTCGTGGACGAGATGTACATGACCTGGCGCGATGCCGGCGGCGCTGACTACGGTGATGAGTGGCTCGTCTTCTACACGAACCAGAACGGCACGCTGAACCAGAGCTTCATCAACGACTACGCGGACAACGCGTTTCCGGTGAGCACCTTCCACCCGACGAGCTACAGCACCACGCACTACCACAAGTGCAAGATCGATATCGTGGCGGGTTCGATGGCGACGGACGGGACGGTGCTGGCCGACGGCGATGAGATCCAGGTCATGGTCCTGCCCGCCAACGTGCGCGGCTCGATCGCGCCCTTCGGATCGGCGCTGGTCTTCACGACGCCGTTCATCGTCGGTCCGCCCTGCCCGCCGATCGACTTCAGCGCGATCCACGACAACCTGATCCATGTCGCGGCGACGCTGCTGACGCCGGGCCTGCGCACCTTCACGGTCACCGGCGATTCAGGCGCGGCGCCCTGCGGCGACTCGCTCCTGGTCTTCGACGACAACACCCTGACGACCGAGGACCACATCATCGGCCGCGGCCTGATCAATTCCACCGACCGGAGCTTCGGGCCCATCACGCTCTATGCGCCGCCGGGCGCGCCGGGCAACTGGCAGCCGGGCGACATGGTCTGGCTGCGCGCGAAGACGGTGCTGGGAGCGTTGTCGGACGACCCGGGCGTCTCTAGCTGCCCGATCATCATCGACAACGAAGGCCCGACGGTGATGGTGAATCCGGACGGGGTGATCCCCAACGCGGATCGCTTCCAGCCGTACCAGGTCTACACCAAGGATGAGTACATCAACATCCTGGGCATGATCTACGATGGGACGCCGGGAACCCCGACGGCCCTGAGCGACCTGCTCACCATCACGGCCGACTTCACGGACACCGATTACTACGTCACCTATACGACGGGTGACTCGGTGAAGGCGATCCCGTTCGTGGGCCTGGGCGGCGACCAGATCGACAACGACGGCGACTGGGACGACGACTACATGCCGATGGGCTTCCCGGGCAATCTCGGCACCAGCAACGGCGTCATGGACTTCCCCGAGCCGTACAAGGACGAGGACGGGAACGGCTGGTACACCCCGGGCGAGGAGTTCATCGACGTCAACAGCAACGGACTCTGCGATGCGCCGCGCTCGGCCAACGGAGCGACCGACCCCGTCGGGCTGACCTATGACTGGAACCTGGACTCGGCCGACGAGGACGAGCACGGGTTCTACCAGATCAGCCTCTCCGCGTCGGCGGCCGACTCCGCCAACGTGGTGAAGGGCTTCAAGCTGCGCGATCCGCGGACCGACCCGACCGGGATGAACCAGATGGGCACGCGTCGCAACGTGCCGGTGATTCTCTCGGTCACCGACGCCATGATGGACACGACGGTGGTCTACAACGGCGTCAACGCGGGCGAGGAGCCGGTCTTCCTCTGCAAGCTGGACGAGGCTGAGCCGTCGGTCTCGAAGATCACGACGATCCGCCGGCCGAGCGGCTTCACGACCGATCCGGAGCAGGAGACGGTTCCGGGGACCCAGGACTTCCCCAATATCTACAGCGACACCGATCCGGTCTACAACCTGGGGCGCTTCGTGCACATTGAGGCGACGACCCCGTCCGATATCGACGTTCTGTACGGTGTCGTGCAGGTCGAGACCAACCGGACCGGCGCGACGGCCTGGGAGATCCTGAGCGTCGACCCGCCCGGGGCGAACGGCGACCAGGCCGGCTACCCGGGTCTGGCCGGCGTCGACGATGACGACGACGGGCTGGCGGACTCGGCGGACGTCGAGGTGCTGGCCGCCCTCACCGACCCGCTGACGGACGGAGTCGACAACGATGGAGACGCCTACTTCATCTTCGACCCGTACTACGACGGCGGCGTGAACGTCTACCAGCGCGTCATCTGGTACAACATCGACGAGCCCGGTGAGACGTACAACATCAGCGCCGACGAGAACGAAGACGGCATGAGCGGCAGCTCGACGATCCCGGGCGAGGCCGTGCCGGTGACGCTCGACGGCGCGCTCGTCGTCAGCGTCAACCACATGGCCGGCGGCGTCTACCTGCCGGGCACGGTGTACGTGCCGGCGGCGACGCTCCTCGGCGCGCGTCGCCACGCATCGCTCGGCGACGACGACATGTTCGCGACGACCGAGTTCACCGACCGGGCCTACGGCATCCTCGACGGCGGCTACGTCGACGTCGCGACCGCCTACGCCTGGGGCGACTCGACCGCCCAGGGCCAGGAGCTGCGCTGGTACCACATGCACGGCAACGAGAACATCGACTGGCGCTATCTGACCCAGTACTACGACATGGTGGCGGATGGGGAGACCACCTACCGGATGCGGGTGGTGGCCTACGACCAGGCCGGCCTGGCCAATGCCGCCTACGCCTACCCGATGACGTTCACCATCGACCTGACGGCGCCCGACGAGATCGAGATCACGGACTGCAGCGACGGCAATCCGCTCACGGGTCCGGCCGACTTCGTCGACGTCAAGCCGCTCGAGGCGGGCCTGCAGATCTATGACACGGGCACCTACCTCCTGACGGTGGAAAACGAGGGCGACGCGGTCGAGGTGCTGATGGAGTGGCGCTACTCCGACAACAACGGGCTCAGCTGGACGCCGTGGGGGGCCCTCTGCACCGACGTCACGCAGCCCTTCGGCTGCTACTTCGACGCCGACGCGCTGGTCTCCCTCAGCAACACGCCGCCCGATCAGTCCTGGCTGTGCCAGTTCCGGGCCTGGGGCACCGACGAGTTCGGCAACATGACCGACTCGACCGAGGTGTGCGTCTTTGACGTCGAGGTCATCGACAGCGACGCGCCCTGCACCTGGTTCACCAGGATCTGGACCCAGGACAACTTGACCGGCGCGATCGCCGGCTGCGATTCGGCCTACTGGTTCCGGGACGTATACGGACCGATCCAGGTGCCGGTGGGACCGGTGATTGACCTCTTCGCCAACTACGACGAGGAGGATGTCATCCGGGTCGTCTTCGAGTACCGGCCGGTCGGCTCGGGCGGGGCGTGGACGGAGCTGGCCACCTACACGGGGGAGGTGATCGGAGACACGCTCACGATCGACCTCACGCGGCCGGTGGCGGTGACCATCGATACCGAGACGCTGGGCACGGGCTCCTACGACATCCGTGTCTACGCCTGCGACATCGAGGGCAACTGCAACA
The DNA here is from genome assembly GCA_964603725.1 of uncultured bacterium. Taxonomy (GTDB): domain Bacteria; phylum Eisenbacteria; class RBG-16-71-46; order CAIMUX01; family WJJG01; genus CAZDKK01. Next base: position 54,359 of record CAZRWW010000021.1, on the reverse strand, counting down.
TCGACACAGCCGACATGGCGACCATCACGGTCATCGAAGGCGGGCTGCGGGCCTACATCGAGGAGCCGGTGGGAACCGGCGCAACCCGGACGCTCTACGCCTTCAACTACATCCACGACGTCCAGATCGACTACGTGACCTTCCAGTTCTCCAACGACGCGGGGACGACCTGGACGAACATCGGGGTGTCCGGCGGCGGCGGCGGGACGCGCGGCGACGTGCTGATCCTGCGCGGCACCACGACCCCGTACGATGAGCTGACCGGCCTCGCGGACCCCGATCAGGTCTTCGACGCGCAGGAGAAGTACTGGGACGCCGACGAAGACGGCATGTACAGCTCCCGCGACCCGATCGTCTGGGACGAGAACAGCGACGATATCTTCAACCCGGCCGACGGGGACACGGTGATCCTCGGCCACATGGGGACGGCGCCGGCAAACGCGCCGCTGAGCGGGCTCACCGCCGCGCTCGGTTACTATCACACCGACGACAGTGATGACGACCTCTTCAACCCCGGCGAGTGGGTCCTCCGCGACAACGGCATGACGGCGCCCAACAACACGCTGGACCTGTGGACGGTGGCGTGGGACGTCACCTCGCTGACCGGCGTGTACTGGGTGCGGGCGGTGGCGACGGATCAGTACGGCGCGACCGACGACGGCACGACGAGCCCGATTCCGTACGTCATCTACTCGATCGATGTGACCGCGCCCGACTTCGCGATCACGCGCGTGCGCTACATGGAGGGCGGCACGCTGACGACCAAGGTGCCGGGCAGCGAGCTGATCGAGGTGCCGGGTGTGACGAAGTGGTTGGAGCTGCTAGCGACGACCACCGACACGGACATCGACTCGGTGCTCTACCAGTGGAGCACCGACGGCGGGACGACCTGGACCACGCTCGACATCAACGACGACAATGACTTCTACGCCGACATCGTGACGAACGGTGAGTTCGATGAAGGCCTGGATGAGGTCATCCGGGACGTGAACGGCAACTTCGTCTTCGATCTCGGCACGGACATCGTCCTGTCCGACGGCGACAACAACGAGGTCGATACGCCGGACGGGTTCGCGCTCCTGCCGCTGATCGGCGAGGACCCGGACTCGAACATGCTGGACGACGACGGCGACGGGCTGGTCAACGAGGACGACGACGACGTCCGTGGCGACCGCGACGAGCCGTGGCTCTTCTTCTTCGCTGACTTCAGCTTCCTGAGCGACACGAACGTCCAGTTCCGCGTGCGCTCCTGGGACCGGGAAGGGAACGTCTCGAATTCGCTCCCGGTGACGATCCTGATCGGCGAGACCTACGGGCCGATCACGGACGTCATCACGGTCACCGACGCGGCCGGCAACCTGGTGGACGTCTGGCAGCCGGTCTCCGACGGCACGCCGGTCGACGTGATCGGCGACGACGAGACGGATCTGACGCTGGACATCTTCGTGACGGCCGAGGACGGGACCGAGATCGTCTCGATGGACCTGATGTGGCGCTGGAAGCCGGAGTGCCATCCGAGCCTGAATCCGTGGGAGAACAACTGGTCGAGCATGACCGCCGCGGGCTGGGCCGATCTGGACACCGGCTACGACTGGAAGTTCACGCTCGACCTCGCCCAGATGATCGCGGCCGTCGGGGACGGGACCTTTGAGTTCTACCCGATGGGCACCGACGGCAACGGCAACGTGACGGCGCCGCCAGTGAATCCGTACGCCCTGCGCGTCTTGGGCAACGGGGCGGTGATCACGGCGGCCTCGACGACGGTGGCGGTTGAGGATCAGGAGGTCTGGCTGACGGCTGACGTCACGACTGCTGATCCCGACGCGACGGTCCTCTTCTACGTGGCCGAGCGCGTGGTGGACGAGGAGGTCAACGCGGCCCTGATCGGCCAGAGCTGGCCGTACCGCACGCCGAGCCTGGCGGCGACCGTCTATGAAGGCGGCGGCGTGACGGCGGGCGACCACGTGGTGATCTCGATCAACGGTTCGACGACCGGCTTCACCTACCATGCTGACGAGGCTGCCCTGCTGGCGCTGACCAGTCCGACGAAGTTCGACTGGACGTACCATGCGGGCTCGAACGCCATCACGTTCGGCGCGCCGCCGAGCGCTGATGACGTGATCCTCCTCAGCTACAATAGCGACGCGTACACGCAGGTGGGCACGGACAACAACGCGCCGTACACATGCATGTGGGACGTCTGGGCCCCGACGGAGCCCGCGACGGCCTTCGACGTGATCGCGCTGGTTCAGTTCGGTACGCTGGGCGATCCGACCTGCTACACGGTCGAGCCCATGAGGACCGAGGGCTGGATCCTGCCGTACATGAACACGACCGGGCCGCAGGTGAACATCTACATGGGCAGCGAGCCCGTGGCGCAGCCCGACGACACCTACTGGCCGGGCAACTCCTCGTGGAACAGCTACGAGGTGATGGGCCAGGGCACGCACGAGTGGAAGCTGAGCGGCATCGAGAACGAGGTCTTCGTGACCAAGGATCAGGGCGGGACGCTCGTCTCGGTCGACCTCCTGCTCACGGACCTCATGGGCACCCGTAGCGATCAGACGGTCTCCCTGACCGAGGTGACGACGACGCACACGCACGTCGGGATGACCTTCACGACCTACGAGGACGACTACACGGAGATCGACTATCCGTGGGAGAACGTCGTCCTGAACATCGACGAGCCGCCTTACGGCAGCGTCGACGACACCTATCCGATGACGGAGACGAGCGCGGGCATCTGGCAGGTCAGCGACGTGATGCTGCTGGTTGGGACGCAGAGCCGCTACTCGTACACGATCGACGTCTACGGCAACGCGGCCGGCACCTATGCTGACCCGCGGACGGCCGTGGGCGGGGTCTCTACGGTCAACGTGCCGCCGACGCCGTTCTGGTATGCCGAGCTCGACATGGGCGGGCTGATGGGGACGACGACGGCGGTGTGGCAGCTCAGCGCCCGGGCGATCGATTCGGAGGGCAACGAGGGTCTGTATCCCCCGCAGCTCTTCATCTACGACCCCGAGGAGCCGACGATCAACGAGCTGACCGCCACGCACGACCGCTTCAACGAGAACGTGGACGTGACGCTGCGGGCCTGGATCACCGATCCCGGCACGTTCAATGCGGTGACGATCGATCACGTCTACTTCGAGTACTCGCCGAACTACAGCGACCCCGACACGGAGGAGCGGCTCTGGCTGCCGATTCCGGCGGCGAACCTGACCGCCGGCTACGACACCGACCGCACGGACGGCTGGGCGGCGGTGGCCTTCAACGTCCCGGATCCGGAGAACGACGGGATGGACAACGACGGCAACGGCCTGGTCGACGAGGAGGCGGAGGGTACGGTCACGATGGCGTACCGGGTCTTCGCCCGCGATGACGGCTGGAACCGCAGCGCCTCCATGATGAAGGAGTTCATCCTCGACTCGACCGATCCGGAAGCGGTCCTGATCCAGCCCGTGAGCGGTCAGGTCTTCCCGTACGATGCGACGATCACGCTCGAGGCGGAGATCACCGAATCGCAGGCGGACCTGAACTACGTGCTCTTCCAGTTCGACGTGGGGGGCGGCTGGCTGGATGTGGACGCGACGCCCGAGGACAACACCGACGATCCGTGGGTGCTGTCCACGCAGACGACAAGCACGGGAACGTACCTGGTGACCTTCTACATTCCGGACTACCGGGAGTGGATCGACCAGTTCGACACCTACATCCGCTTCCGGGCGATGGCGGTCGACAACGCCGGCAACGAGGACGGGGACGCGCCCGAGGTGCTGGTGCTGATCAACGACATCACGTCTCCCAGCGCGTGGGTCACCGCGGTGCAAAGCACGGGCCGGCCGGACTTCATGTCGATCATGAACCCGCACCTGGCCATTCAGGGTGATGGCGTGGATCTGCGCGGCACGGTGGCGGATCCGGAGCTCCTGGAGAACATCGCTACGGTGCGGATCGAGTACTACCACGCCACCGGCGGCTGGACGATCATCGACGTGCTGACGCCCGCGGACTTCACGGTGCTGCCGGGCGACGTGCGGATGGGGACGTTCGGCGGTCTCAACACCCTGTGGGACGTGCGCGAGCTGGAAGCCAACGCGGCTTCCTACGCGAACGGCGTCCGGGTCAGGGCGGTGGCGGTCGACATCGACGGCAATGAGTACCTGCCGGGAGCGGAAGACGAGATCGCGCTGGTCCTCGACACGACGGACCCGAACGTTCTCTACGCGCCGATCACCGGCCTCTACGAGGGATTCACGACGTACGCGACCTATGAGAACGACGGCGTGGCGGGCGATCAGACGTCGAACGTCCTGAAGCCGAACGAGTTCTCGAAGGACCTCTACTTCATGGTCGTGTCGACCTCGAGCGACCTGGAGACGGTGACGCTGCAGTGGCGCTACCACACCGACGGCCTGGGCGCCTGGCGCACCTGGCCGGACGGCGGCGCGATGGACTACGAGCCGAACCTGAACTTCACGCACAACTCGCAGACGTACTACGTCTGGCGCCTGCGCGTCCCGAACTTCGTGGAGATGTGGGAGGACGCGGGTCTCGGCGGCGGACGCTGCGACATCCGCGGGCTGGCGATGGACTACGCCGGCCGGGCCAACATCCTGCACGACGCGAACAACGACTGGCAGATGTGGACGATCGACGTCGACGATCCGCTGGTGCCGGACGCGGCCCACTGGGCCGACAACCTGCCGGACCACCAGGTCATCGCGGGCGGTATGGTCCACCTCCAGGTCGAGCTGCGCGACGCGGTCCCGGATTCGGCCAACACGGACATCGTGGCGGCCTACTTCGAGTACAGCCGCGACGGCGGGGAAACCTGGTTCCTGATCGAGGATCCCGAGGGCGTCGAGCTGACGGGCAACCGGATCGACACGCCGTTCGCCTTCTGGCTGGCGGAGGTCGACTGGACGACCCCGACGGACGTCTACTGGGATGAGGACATGCACGTGCGGGTCACCTACTGGGATGCCGCCGGGAACACGGCGGGTCCGCAGGTCTGGGACACGCAGATCACGGTAGAAGACGAGATCAAGCCCGATCTCAGCAAGATCACGATGGTGCCGGGCTTGGTCTGGTTTGAGGACGACCCGGATGGGGTGGCCAATGTGCCGGACCTCGACTGCGACGCCGGTGCGCACGACGGCTTCTTCGTCGACGTCGACGGGGATACGCTGTTCACCGCGGACGTCGACATCCCGATCGACTTCGGCAAGGACCTCGGAGGTGGCACCTACGTTCTCGCCGACGGCGATAGCGCCGACGGGTGGGTAGGGGCTGCGACGAACACCTGGCCGCGCTGGATCGATGAGAACGAGATCAACGGCACCAACGAGAAGATCGTCTCGAACGACGTGACCCTGGTGGCGAGGACGCAGGACCCCGACCTTGGCATCGAGTATGTCGAGTTCTGGGCCCAGAAGGTGGGCAGCACGGAGGCTCCGATCCTGATCGGCGTCGACGACTGCACGCCCAACTGGGGCGGCCTGCGGACGGCCGGGGTTGGCCCGCTGTGGCAGGTGATCTGGCGCACGGAGACCGACCTCGACCACACCGGCCAGCAGCGGTTCCCGGACGGCTGGTACGACATTTACGTGCGGGCCATGGACCGGGAGGGCAACTACGAAGAGCTGGATGCGAACACGGAGAAGGCTCGCCTCTACGTGGACAACACCGCGCCTACCTCGACGGCGGATGCGGACCCGATGACGGCGGGCATTCAGACGACTCTGACGGTCGAGCGCAACGAGTTCATGACGATGTTCGCGGAGACTGACAATCCGCGCGAAGACGACATCGTCGACTTCTACTGGAAGCGGGCGCGCGACCTGAACCTGGGCGATGCCTACAACCATCCGGCCAGCCTGGCGGTGGGCGAGGGCGTGGACGACAGCGACCTCAACCCCGACGAGACCCGGCCGTACTCGTACGACTGGGATCTCGACAAGGCGAACCCGGCCGTGGTGGTGGGCGAGACCTATCACATGGTGACGGCTGTCTCCGACATCGTCGGCAACCAGACCGACCACATCGCGCAGTTCGACGCGGGCCGCTACATCACCTTCACGGTCCAGGACACGAAGGCGCCGGTGGCGACGATCACCCGCATCGCGCGGGTGTCGGGCAACACCGAGCCGATTCCGTTCCCGGCCGACATGACGGTGGTGCACGCGCGCGACCTCGACTGGCTCGAGGCCAAGCTGCTCGGGCTCGACAGCGACTGCATCCAGGTGGACTTCATGTACGCCGAGGAGGGCTCGACGACGCCCGTCCTGATCGACGGCGTACTGGAGAGCACCGGCGACGGGCTGGTCTGGACGCTCGACCCGAACTGGGACCTGCGGACGCTGGCCGGCAAGACGCTGTGGGTCTTCGCGGTCGGCCGCGATGACGTCGGCAACGTGGACTTCAACGCGACGACCGGGCGGCCGGTCGTGTCGCAGCCCTTCAAGCTCTACGTCGACTACGATCCGCCCGTCCTGGCGGTGGTGGAGCCGGTCGACGGCCAGAAGAAGTGCCCGTCGCTGATGGGCGGAGAGATCGATGGTGACGAGTACTACCTGCTGCAGTTCAGACTCGACCAGAGCTACACGCAGTACGACGTGTGGCACGATCAGGTCCTGTGGCAGTGGAAGCTGTCGACGGATCCCGAGTACGGCGAGGCGGTGGCCTGGACCCCGAACGGCGTATTCGACTCGCAGACCGGCACCTGGACGAACTACTGGGAGGTCGACGACGTCGACACGGGCCTCTACGACTGGCAGCTCACGGTGTACGACGAAGCGGGCAACCTCTTCCAGGGCACCGTGGCGGAGAAGATGGTGGTGGACACCACCGATCCCGACATCGCGAACATCAGCCGCATCGAGGCCAACGGCACGATCTACACGACGCCGCAGCCGGTCGACATCACGCTAGGTGATGTGATCACGCTCGTGGCGACGGTGGGCGACAATGAGCCCGAGCTGCCTGACACCTACGAGACGGGCGTGGCCGAGGTGCTGTTCCAGGTCCGCTGGGACGGTGACAGCGACTGGCGCACGATCGGCGAGTGGATGCCGCCCACGGGCACGCTGTTCGTCGAGGGCACGGCGCAGCTCGAGTGGAACACGACCGGCCTTGACCTGCAGGAAGACGGCGAGACCGTCTGGGCCCGCGTGGTCGTCAAGGACGAGGCGTGCAACGAGACGGAAGGTCCCGCCTGGGAGCTCCGGATCAACGACAACATCCCCGCCCGGGCGAGGATCGCGGGCTGGTATCCCTGCGTGCTGCCGCACGGCGACGACCGCGCCGCGTATGTCCGGCTCTACGCGCTGGCCTACAGCGACGAGGACATCCAGCAGGTCCAGTTCCAGTACCACCTGGCGGGCAGCACCCAGTGGATCCCGATCGGCATCGCCGAGGGCGAGGAGCACGGGGATCCGCACGGGGTCGACTACCTGTGGTACACGGACATCGATCTGAAGGAGAGCAACTTCGAGGTCGGCGACGAGATCACCCTGCGGGCGATCGCGACAGACGACCAGGGCAACATCGACGAGAATCCGCCCGAGGTGACGGTGCATGTGTACCAGTACACCGAGGGCCTGTGGGTCGGCATGTGGGACTTCATGCCGATGGCCTACGGAGAGAACGCGCTGCTCGCGGGTCCGCACGTTGAGTTGATCCCGGGCGAGGGCGACCTGTTCGAGGCCAAGGTGCACGTGATGCTGACCGAGCCCACGCAGCAGCCGCATGTCCTGCTGATCAGACCGGACACTCCGGACGGAGGGTACTGCTCGGATGCCGAGAAGATTGTGATGCAGCGTGAGATCACCCCGGGGACGGAGGGCAGCTGGCTCGGCCACGAGAACATGGACGCGGATGAGTGCGGGCGCTACGAGGTCTTCGCGACGGCGATGACCGCTGACGGCAACCTGCAGATCTACCGCACGAACCTCTGGTCCTACGAGGTCACGGCGGAGCTCGGCACGCGTGGCTGGGCAACCGTGACGGGCTACACGGTGGAGGTTGAGGAGACGACGGTCTACCTCAAGGCGATGGTCAACGTCCCGCCGGGCGCGGGCGGCATGAGCTGCCTGTTCCTGAGCCCGGTGGATCCGCCGCTGGTTGACGGCGACCAGCAGCGGTACATGACGATGGTCCCGCGGACGGCCTACTTCATCGGCCACCCGACGGACGATGCGAGCTTCCACCAGGGGTTCTATCCGTACGTGACGATCGAGTACGACGAGGCGGCGTTGCTGGAGGTCTTCGGCACCGCGACCGAGGCTGCGGCTCGTGAGCCGTTCTTGACCGTCAAGTGCTGGGGCGACCACGACGGCAGCTCGGGCACGGACAAGATCTGGCACAGCATGCCGATCTCGGACATCTCGGTCGACACGCAGGCTAACCAGATCACGTTCCGGGTGGACGGCTTCGATGCCACCCGCACGAATGCCTACACGCAGCCGTACTTCGCGATCTTCGCGCCGAAGGCGACGGCGCCGGTGACGGTGTCGAGCTTCACGCCTGGGAGCGTGCGGTACGGTCGGTGGAACTACACGGACTCCGACCCGGTCATCGTGGCGTACCTGAACTGCCCGGGGCCGGCGACGGTCCGCACGAACTCGATCGAGCTCTGGATCGACGACGTCCTCTGGGCGGCGGCTGGCAGCAGCTGGGACTACGGCGCGAGGGGGTCTGGCGTGTTCGAGTACACGCGGGCCAACGAGAGCGGCACGATCTACCAGATCGCCTACCGCCACTCGTACCGGATGGAAGACCAGCTCAGACCGGGCTGGCACACGCTGAACATCGTCTATGAGGACGACACCGACCAGGGCACGTGGTACGAGCTGCCGGTTGAGGCGCCTGGCGCGCGGTTCTTTGTGGACAACACGGCTCCGAAGATCACCTTCAACGGTGGCTTCGTGAGCAGTCCGGTCCTGAGGAATGTGGCCGGGTACCTGAGCCCCGCGGCGACGCAGAACATGCTGAAGGTCGAGCTCTACGATGCGGAGTCCGGTATCTACATGCGGCCGGACCATCCGGAGTGGATCTTCGACGTCGACTGCACGGACAACCTGCCGCCCGATCCGCGTCACGCGATGTGGCAGGACGACGCGTGCGGTTGGCCGTATGCGACGGGTGAGAACCCGCAGGCCTGCTGGGTCGAGGTGGACTACGGCTTCAAGTACGACCTGTGGCTGGTCCAGCACGACCGCGGCGAAGACGAGCAGGGCGACATCGACGAGATCGAGGAGCGCCTGCTGCTGCACACCGGCACTGCGGACGAGGTGATCCCGTACTGCACGCCGCCGCTGTACATGGCGAGCTCCGAGGATCCGCCGGCGGAGTACTACACGCCGGAGGACATCCTCACGGTGGGGCTGCCGGTGATGGGCGGCGGGCTGATCAAGAACGGGGACATCGTCGAGGTGGTGATCTACAGCACGAAGACGATCGAGGCCAACTCGGACAGCATGTTTGTCGGGGTTCGGATCGATACGGTCTACATTGGCGGCGAGCAGATCCTCCTGTACGGCGAGTCGTTCATGGACTGGCGGTCGCAGGAGATGCACGTGTACAACTACGGGCTGTTCGACTACGCGCGGAACCGCGGTTCCAAGTTCGTCGAGCAGCGCTTCGTCGTGGACATGGTCGGCCCGACGGCCAGGCTCGTGAGCCTGCCGCCGGTGCCCGGCGAGGCGACGGCGATCTGCGTGGTGGTCGAGGACCGCGGCGCGGGCGTCGCTACCAGTGGTCAGGGCGCTCCGGTGATCCAGCTCATCGGGCCTGACGGGGTGGCTGTCGGGGACGTCACGTTCACCTACGGCGATGGCCAGTGGTGTGCGACGTTGGAGGACGGCCTGCCGTTCGGGAACTACACGGTGATGGTCAACGGGGCTGACCTGGCCGGCAACCGCGCGATCGTCAGCCTGCCGCTGGTCGCGCAGCAGGCGACGCTGTCGGTGACGGACGCGTACATCAGCCAGAACCCGTTCAATCCGAACGACCACGCGGCTGAGGTTCGGCTCGTGCTCGGACGCGCGGCGCAGGTGACGGCGAAGCTCTACGACTTCGCCGGGGACTACGTGGCGACGATCCACAACGAGTGGCATGCGAACCCCGGTCCGGTCAGCTTCCATTGGGACGGGACGGCCGCCGGCACCAAGCTGGGTAACGGCGCCTACCTGATTCGGGTGGAGGCCGAGGACGGGAACAGCAAGAAGGGTGCGACGATCAAGGCCGTCATCTGGCGGGAGGACTAAGCGAGTGAGCAGCGGGGGGATCGGGCCAGGCGGTCCGGTCCCCCCGACACGGTTCCATTCCAGAGAGACGTTAGTAGTTCTGGGCGACCATTCGATTCAACGAAGGAGGTACGGCGATGTTGAGAAGGAGTAGGGGGGCCGCTTGTCTGGGTGTGCTCCTCGCCCTTGGCATCTTCCTGGCGACGCCGGGAGTCGTGCTTGCCGAGGACACGAGCAATCACCTGATGCCGATCCTGCGGATGGGCATCGGGACGCGCGCCCTGGGGATGGGCGGCGCGGGAGTGGCGGCGAGCAATGACGCCACGGGCGCGTACTACAACCCGGCGATGCTCGGCTGGGCTTGCGGCACGCAGGTTGGCGCGATGCACGCTCTGGGGATGGAGGCAGACCGCAGGATGAGCTCGGTGGGCGCTTCGCACCGCTTCGAGTGGGGCGGCCTGGGTGCCAACTTCATCACCGCCGGCATGTCCGACATCGAGGAGCGCGACGCGACGACGGGGCTGCGGACAGGCACGTTCGACTATGGCGACCTGGCCCTGATGCTCCACGGGGCGTACGCGTGGGACATGGTTTCCTTCGGTGCGACGTTCAAGTACCTGCACCAGGGGCTGGACGCCAACGTGGCGACGGACGGCGTGAGCGGCATCGGCTTCGACTTCGGCGCGGCGGCGCAGCCCGTGGAATGGGTGCGGCTGGGCATTGCCGCGCGCGACGTGGCCAGCTCGATCGGCGGCGACGAGGATGCCGACACGGTGCCGTTCAACCTGCGGGGGGGCGTGGCGGTGATGCCGTTGCAAGGGATCACCTTCGCATTCGACATCGACCACACGCAGGACGAGGACGTGAAATACCACGCGGGCGCCGAGGCGGCGCTGCCGATCAACGACGATTTCGGCGGGGCGATTCGGCTCGGGCTGAACAATGACCATTTGACGTTGGGCCTGGGCGTGATGGTCAAGATGGTCGAGTTCGCCTACGCGTACATGGATGAGCCCGAGGACTTCTTGGGCGAGAGCCATCGCATCGGGGTCACGCTGAAGCTGGGAGATCCCGAGTGCCCTTTTGAGATGGCGCCGCGGCCGACGACCGGCGGCGTTTCGCCGCTGCGCGACCGGGACCAGGATGGAATACCGGACGCCTCCGATAAGTGTCCGACCGCGGCGGAGGACTTCGACGGTTTTGAGGACACCGATGGATGCCCCGACGTGGACAACGACGGGGATGGCATCCTGGACGTGAAGGACCAGTGCCCGAACCGCGCGGAGGACTTCGACGGTTTCGAGGACGAGGATGGGTGTCCTGAAGTCGACAATGACGGCGACGGGATTCTGGACGCGGACGACAAGTGCCCGAATGCGCCCGAGACCTTCAACAAGTATGAGGACACCGACGGGTGCCCCGACGACATCCCGGCGCACATGGCGATGGCGAACATCAACTTCAGATACGACAGCGCCGAGATCAGCGGGGCAGACCCGCTGCCGATCCTGGACGACATCGCGGCGTTCATGAAGAAGAACGCGGATGTGCAGCTGCGGATCGAGGGGCATACCGATGCCCGCGGAAGTGACGATTACAATCTGGACCTCTCGCGGCGGCGGGCGGAGACCATCAGGTCCCTGCTGGCGGCGCGAGGGGTGGCTGCCGAGCGGATGCAGGCGGTGGGCAAGGGCGAATCGGAGCCCATCGACACGAACGATACTGACGCCGGGATGGCGCGGAACCGGAGGACCGAGTTCCATCTGATTCCGTAGTTCGCGGCGGGCGGCCGCCGTCGCCGGCGGTCCGCCTCGTGAATCTGAGTCCAGGACCTCCTTCGAATGGAATGGTGAGGGGCGCTGCGGGAACTCCCCGCGGCGCCCCTTTGCGTCTCGCGAGCGCGGCGGTCAGGGGGGTAGGTCGGGAGGACGGGGTAGACCGCAGGGCAAGCGGGGGGTATAATAGACCGCTCTGCCGGCCGGCAAGCGCGGCCGGGCGGATGAACATAGGCTCTCCTTCGGGGAAGGGTGGAAATCCCTACCGGCGGTCACAGCCCGCGAGCTCCTCGGGAACCGGGGGGCCGATTCCGTGGAATTCGGAAGCCGACAGTCACAGTCTGGATGGGAGAAGGAGCGGTGGAGTGCGAGCCGGCGCCGCGCGCGCTGGTCGGACCCCACGACCGGGGACGCCACGCTCCTCCTCCCAGCGAGCAGGAGGCGTGGCGTTTGCGCGTTCCGAGGGGAGCCGGGGTTGACGAGGGCGCGACGGAAGTGAGCGGGGCCGATCGGCGGCACATGAGGCTGGCGCTGCGCCTGGCGGCGCTCGGGACCGGCTGGACGCACCCGAACCCGCGCGTGGGCGCGGTAGCGGCGCAGGGCGAGCGTGTGGTGGGCGTCGGGGCGCACATGGCCTGCGGCGACGAGCACGCCGAGGCGGGCCTGCTGCGGCGGGCCGATCCCGAGGCGCTGCAGGGGAGCACCCTCTACGTGACGCTGGAGCCGTGCTGTCACGTGGGTCGCACGCCGCCCTGCGCGCCGGCGATCGCGCGCGCGGGCATCCGGCGGGTGGTGGTGGCGATGCCGGACCCCCATCCGCTCGTGAGCGGCGGCGGCTTCGCCCTGCTGAGGGCGGCCGGCATCGAGGTCGAGATCGGGCTGCTCGAGCGGAGCGCGGCGCGGCTCAATGCGCCCTTCCTGTGGCGTCTGCTCGAGGGGCGCGCGTTCGTGACGCTCAAGGTGGCATCGAGCCTGGACGGGCGGTTGGCGGCGCCAGACGGGACGAGCCAGTGGATCTCCGGGTCGATCGCCCGGGAGCTGGCGCATGTCTGGCGCGCCGGCTGCGATGCGATCCTGGTCGGCCGCGGGACGCTCCAGGCCGATCGGCCGCGCCTTACGGCGCGGCCGGTGCGCGATCGGCTCCGCCGACTTCGCCGGGCGGTTGCCGTCGGCCGGCCCGCGCGATCCCTGCCGCCCTGGCCCCACCAGCCCGTCCGGGTGGTGCTCGACTCGCGGGCAGCCGTGGCCGGCGACCAGGATCTCCTCGACCACATGGCGGGCGCCAACGGGGGGCCGTGGCTGATCGCGTGCGATGAGCGCGCCTCGCTGGCGGCTCGCAGGAGGCTCGAACGGGCGGGCCTGCGGTGCTGGAGCTTCCCCATCCGTCACGGGGCCCGCGGCGTCGATCTGCGGGCCCTGGCCGCCCGATTGGCGGTCGAAGGACTGCCGGACCTGCTGGTCGAGGGTGGAGCCGCGGTGGCGACCTCGTTCTGCCGCGAGGATCTGGTGGACCGCTACCGGATCGTGGTGGCCCCCATGGTGCTCGGGGGGCCCGGCGGATGGCTGGGCGACGCGGGCTTCCGCACCCTGGACGAAGCGCCCCGCCTGGTTCTTGCACGGTCGCGGCAGGTGGGGAAAGACACGCTTCTGGAGGCGCTGAGCCCCACCGCGGCCCGGATTCTGGCCGGCGGCTGGAAGGACTTGCCGGTCCGAGGCAGCGCCGATCGCGATAGCTGTCCAGTCGGCGCCGCCCGTGACCGGGGCGCGGGCGCCGGGGCCGCCCCGGAGAAGTGACGATGTTCACGGGTCTCATCGATGAGATCGGGAGTGTGGTTGGCGTCCGGCCCTTCGCGGGAGGGACGCGCCTGGAGATCGCGGCGGCGATGGCCTCCGAGATCCGCCCGGGCGACTCCGTGGCGGTGAGCGGCGTCTGCCTGACCGCCGAGACGGTCGACGCGACAGCGGGAACCTTCACCGCCGCCGCCGTGCCGGAGACGCTGCAACGCACCACGGCGAGCGGGTGGCGCCGGGGGACGCGCCTGCACCTGGAGCGGGCCTTGCTGGCCACGGACCGCCTGGGGGGTCACCTGGTCCAGGGGCACGTGGACGGCGTCGCCAGGGTGGTGCGCTCCGGGCCCGAGCGGGGCAACCACGTGCTCGCGATCGCGATCCCGGAAGCGCTGCGCCGCTACGTCGTGACCAAGGGGGCCCTGGCCGTCGACGGCATCAGCCTGACCGTGGGCGCCTTGCGCGGCGGCCTGTGTCGCCTCTACATCGTTCCGGAGACGCTCGCCCGGACGCTCGTGGCCGGATACCGGCCGGGCACCCGGGTCAATGTCGAGGTCGACCTCGTGGCCAAGTACGTCGAGTCGCTTTCCGGCCGCCGTGCGGCGGCGGCCCGGGAGAGGGAGGCAATGTGATCGAGTCGCGCGAGGGCCCCGACGGGCCCCGGGGGTTTGACCGCGTCGAGGATGCGCTGCGAGAGATCCGGGCCGGACGGCTGGTCATCGTCGTCGACGACGAAGCGCGCGAGAACGAAGGCGATCTGATCGGAGCGTCCGAGCGGGTGACGCCCGAGATGATCAACTTCATGGCCACGCACGGGCGCGGGTTGATCTGCGTTTCGTTGACCGAGGAGCGTCTGGCCGAGCTGGACATCCCGCTCATGGTGACCCGCAACACGGCCCGGCTGCAGACTTCCTTCACGGTGTCCGTCGACGCCGCGGCCGGCACCACGACGGGCATCTCCGCGCATGACCGGGCCGTCACGGTGCGCGCGCTGGTCGATCCCGCCAGCCGGCCGGCCGACCTCGCGCGGCCGGGGCACATCTTCCCGCTGCGCGCGGCGCCGGGCGGGGTCCTGCGGCGGGCCGGACACACCGAGGCGAGCGTCGACCTGGCGCGGCTCGCCGGCCTTGAGCCCTCGGGCGTGCTGTGCGAGATCCTCAATCCTGACGGCTCGATGGCGCGGCTGCCCGAGTTGCGGCAGTTTGCCGCTCGCTTCAATCTGGCGATCATCACGGTGGCCGACCTGATCGCCCACCGCAGCCGCGCGGAGACGCTCGTGCGCCTGGCGGGCGAGGCCTCGCTGCCGACCCCGTTCGGGACCTTCCGGATCCTGGCCTTCGAGAGCGAGGTCGACCGCAAGCAGCACATCGCTCTGGTGCGGGGCACGGTGGGCGCCCAGGCGCCGGCTCTGGTGCGAGTGCACTCGGAGTGTCTCACCGGGGACGCCCTCTTCAGCCTGCGCTGCGACTGCGGGCAGCAGTTGCGGCTGGCGCTCGAGCGCATCGACGCCGAGGGCGCCGGCGTGCTGCTCTACATGCGCCAGGAGGGGCGCGGCATCGGGCTGGCCAACAAGGTGCGCGCCTACCATCTGCAGGATCAGGGCCTCGACACGGTCGAGGCCAACCTGCGGCTGGGTTTTCGGGCCGACGAGCGCGACTACGGGGTGGGGGCCCAGATCCTGCGCTGGCTGGGGCTGCGCCAGATCCGGCTGCTGACCAACAACCCCTCCAAGCGGGTCGGGTTGGAGGGCCATGGGCTCGAGATCGTGGAGTGCCTGCCGCTGGTGGTGGCGCCCAATGAGCACAACCAGCGCTATCTGGCGGCGAAGAAGAACAAGCTCGGTCATCGGCTCGAAGCGGATCACGTTTAGGATTCGGAACTGAGATGCGGGCTCGCGATGCGCAATCGCGAGCTGCCAACAGGGAGGAAGTCGGTTCATGGTCCATGAGTACCTGCCACCACTGGACGCGCGCGGCCTGCGCGTGTGCCTCGTCGCCAGCCGCTATGGCAAGGTCGTGACGCAGCGCCTGGTCGAGGGCGCGCTGGAGTGTCTGGCGCAGCACGGCTGCCCCGCGGGCGAGGTGGACCTGTTCTGGGTCCCCGGCTCGTTCGAGCTGCCCCTGGTCGCGCGGCACCGTCTGGCGACCGGCGACTACGACCTCGGCCTGTGCCTGGGCTGCATCATTCGCGGCGACACGACCCACTTCGACTACATCGCCAAGGAAGTCTCGATGGGCGTGGCCAAGGTGGGCTGGGAAACGGGCCGGCCGGCCATCTTCGGCGTCATCACCGCCGAGACGATGGAACAGGCGATCGAGCGGGCCGGCGTCAAGGGCGGGGGCCGCGGCTGGGAGGCCGCGCAGGCCGGCATCGAGATGGTCCACCTGCTACGCACCGGCCGCCGCGGCGCGGCCGCGGGTGAGCGCGCGACGCCGGCGCCGGCCGCGGGGCAGGCCGGGCACGCGGGGCGCCGGGGACGGGCTCAGCGCGCGGGCCGGCGCTAGGGGGCGCAAGGTGAGCTCACCGTCCGAGCGCCGCGGCGGGCGCCCCAAGGCCCGCGACCTGGCGATGCGCGTCCTCTACGAGGCCGACATCACCGGCGACGACGCCGGTGAGATCCTGCAGCACGCCTTTGGTCGTTTCCGCTTCACGCAGGACGGCCGCGACCACGCGGCCGCGCTGGTCGATCACTGCCTGCGCCACCGCCGGCGGATCGACAACGCCATCAGCGCCCAGCTCGAGAACTGGGACCTCGCGCGGCTGGGCTACATCGAGCGGGCGCTCCTGCGGCTGGCCACCGCCGAGCTGCTCTTCATGCGCGAGACGCCCGCACAGGTCGTGCTGGACGAGGCCCTGCGCCTGGCCCACCGCTACGGCGACGAGGGCGCGGCCTCGTTCGTGAACGGCGTGCTGGACCCGATCGCCCACGGCGCGCGGCGCGCCGAGCTCAAGGCCGCCGGGCGCACGCGCGCGGCGAAAGGCGCCCAGGGCGTCTGACCCCGCCAACCCCGCCGGGGGCGCCGATCGCTCCTGGCCGTTGGGGCGTTGTAGTCAGCGAGAGGCCTTCCCAGGGCAGCGGCCCCCCCCCCCCCGCGTTGACCCCCGGGAGGGCGTGTGCTAACCTTCGTCGAATTTAGGTTCTATGACGGTCAGGGAAGCGAAATGCGGGCGTCGACGCCGGAGCACTGGAACAGGTGGTGGCGCGATCACCGAGAGGTCGAGGAGACCTACTCGAACGATGACCGCCTGCTCTCCCAGCTCACGGATCTGCCGATGGAGGGACGGCTGGTCGTGGAGGTGGGGGCGGGCAGCGGCCGCGACTCGGTGGCCCTGGCCCGGCGCGGGGCGCGGGTGATCGTGGTCGACTACGTGATGAGCTCCCTGGGCGTCGTGCGCGAGCAGGCCCGGGCGGCCGCCGTCGGCATCCTGTGCGTCTGCGCCGATGGCCAACGGATGCCGTTTCGCGATCAGACCTTTGACCTGGTCTTCCACCAGGGGCTGATGGAGCACTTTCGCGATCCGCTGCCATTGGTGCGGGAGAACTACCGGGTGCTGCGGCCCGGCGGGCACTGCCTGATCGACGTGCCGCAGCGGTACCACATCTACACGGCGGTCAAGCACGTGCTGATCGGGCTCAACCGCTGGTTCGCAGGCTGGGAGACGGAGTTCTCGCCCGGCGAGCTCGCGCGGCTCATGCGCTCGGCCGGGTTCGAGATCCGGCGCATCGGGGGCGACTGGATGGTGCCGGGGTTCTGGTACCGGTCGCTGCGCTACGGGCTGAGGCGCGCCCGCGTGGCCCGGCTGCCCCTGCAGCCCCCCGAGGTGCCCCTGGTCGGAGCGCTGCTGCGGCGGCTGCGGGCGCGTCTGCGCGACACGCGGCTCGGCCCCCTCACCTTCGCCATGGTGAACGCCCTGGGACGGCGTCCCCCAAGCCCAGTCCTTCAGGCGGGGGCGGCGAGTGCGCGGAAAGGGGGGCCGGGGGCGTGACGAAGCGCACCTACAGCTTTGCGGTCATCAGCTACCGCGACATCCGGCACCCCGAATTCGGCGGGGCGGAGGTCATCCTCTACGAGATCTTCCGTCGCTACGCCGCCGCCGGCCACCGGGTCACCTTCATCACCGGGCACTGGCCGGGAGCCCCCCGCGAGGACGAGATCGAGGGCATGCGCATCGTGCGGGGGGGCAACCAGTACACCTTCAACTTCGTGGCGCCCCGCATGCTCGGGCGCCTGCTCGCCCGGGAGCCCGTGGACCTGGTCGTCGAGGACGTCAACAAGATCCCCTTCTTCACGCCGTTCTACCAGCGGCGCGCGCCGGTCCTGGCGGTCGTGCCCCACCTGTTCGGCACGACGGTCTTCCAGCAGGCGGCCTTCCCGCTGGCCTGCTATGTCTACTTCTGGGAGCGGTTCATCCCGCTCGTCTACCGCCGGTGCCGGTTCTCGGTGCTCTCCGACACCACCTTCGCGGACCTGCGCCGGCGCGGCATCGCGCCCGCGCGCATGCGCGTGATCCGCGGCGGGCTCGACCACGACTTCCATCGGCCGCCCGAACGAGGCGGTCAAGCGCCCCGACCGGTGATCCTCTACCTGGGGCGGGTCAAGAAGTACAAGCGCATCGATCTGGTGATCGAGGCGATGCCGGAAATCCTTGCCCGCGTGGCGCAGGCCGAGTACTGGATTGTGGGGGACGGTGACCACCTGCCCGCGCTGCGGCGCCTGGTCGCGCAGCGGGGCCTCGAGCAGCACGTGCGCTTCTGGGGCTATCGCGGCGGCGCCGAGAAGTACGAGACGCTCGCGCAGACGCGCGTGCTGGTCTACACCTCGCCCAAGGAGGGCTGGGGTCTGTCGGTGATCGAGGCGGCGGCCCTCGGGATTCCCAGCGTGGCCAGCGACGCGCCGGGATTGCGCGAATCGGTGCGCCCGGAGGAGACCGGGTACCTCGTGCCGCACGGCGACGTCGGCGCGCTGGCCGACCGCATCGCGCGGCTGCTCGAGAACGATGACCTGTGGTGGCGCATGGGCCGCAGCGGGCAGGAGTGGGCGGCCCGGTTCACCTGGGAGCGATCCGCCGGCGAGACGCTGGCGCTGGCTGAGGAGATCATGGCGGCATGGAAAGCGCGCTGAAGACCTCATGGAGCGAGCGGCTCAGGGACCCGGTCTGGCTGGGCGGCCTGCTGGTGTTCGTCGTCACGCAGATCGTCTATCTGCTGACGCTCACCGTGAGCGCGCCCTTCTGGGACAGCGGCGAGTTCATCGCCACCTCCTACGTCCTGGGGATCCCGCACCCGCCGGGCACGCCGCTCTATGTGCTGATCGGCAAGATCTTCACCATGTTCCCGATCAGCCAGATCTCGGCGCGCGTCAACTACCTCTCCGCGCTGGCCTCCAGCCTGGCCGCGCTCTTCACCTTCCTGGTGATCGTCAAGCTGGTGCGCGCCTGGTGGCGCGGGCGCCCGCAGGGCCGGCTGGATGACCTCATCGCCGTGGGGGCCGGAGTCACCGGCGCCTTCTTCACCGCCTTCGGGCGCACCTTCTGGGAGAACGCGGTCGAGGCCGAGGTCTACGCCCTGAGCTCGCTGGTGATGGTCCTGTGCGTGTGGCTCGTGCTCAAGTGGGAGGAGTCGGGCCGGCCCGATGCGGCCGGGCGCTCCCGCGGTCACAACCACAACCTGCTGCTCCTCATCGGCTACCTGCTCTTCGTGTCGATCGGCATCCACATGGGCACGTTCCTGGTCGGCCCGCCGATTCTGATCTTCGTGCTGCTGATTTCGGCCGGCACGGTGCTCAACGGCGATCTGCTGCGGGCGGTCGTCTGGTTCGGCGCCGCCCTGGCGACCTTCTTCATCGTCACGCCCGGACTGGGTGCGCCGCCTGAGCTGGGGCTGGTGCTGGGGGCGGCCGTCTACATCGCCCCGCTGGTCCTGCACCGGCAGCACAGCGCCCGCCGCTTCATTCGCTCGCACAACCTGGTCTACTGGATGCTGGCGCTGGCGCTGGTGGGGCTATCGGTGCAGCTCTTCCTGCTCGTGCGGGCGCGCATGCATCCGCCGATCAATGAAGCCGCTCCGGCCACCTGGCAGGATCTGTGGCTGGTGCTCTCGCGCGACCAGTACAAGCCGGCCAACCCCTTCGAGGTGCGCCAAGCGCCCTGGAGCGTGCAGTTCACCAAGCACTTCTGGCGCTACTGGTACGACCAGTACCACCTGGGCATCCGGCCCGCGTGGTTGGGGATGATGCTGCCGTTCATGATCGGCGTGGTCGGCGCGGTCGGCCAGGCGTTCCGCGATCGGCGACGCTTCATTCTCATGCTGACGCTGATCTTCATGACCACGATCTTTCTTGTCTTCTATCTGAACTTCAAGACCGACGAGGTGCGCGATCGCGACTATTTCTTTGTCGCCGGCTTCCAGTTCTTCGCCGTCTGGATCGGCTTGGGGGCGGCGACGCTGGCCACCTGGCTGCGGGGCGAGCCGCGGGTCGAGGAGGGGCGCCTGATCGAACCGCCGGGCGGAAGCCTGTTCGGCCTCGGCACGGTGGGGGTCCTGTGCGTCCTGTCGGTCCTGCCCATCGGCCATGGCTGGTACACGCACGACCGCACGGGCTTCCTGGTCGCCCGCGACTACGCTCACAACATGCTGGTGCCGCTCGAACCGAACGCCATCCTCTTCACCAACGGCGACAACGACACCTTCCCGCTCTGGTACCTGCAGGAAGTGGAAGGCATCCGCAAGGACGTGCGGGTGGTCAACCTGAGTCTGCTCAACACGCCCTGGTACATCCGCCAACTGCGCGACGACAACCCCAAGGTGAAGATCACCGTGCCGGACGATCGCATCGACATGCTGCGCGGCTTCTACACGCCGGACGGCAAGATCGTGCTGGTCAAGGACCTGATGGTCGACCACATCCTGGAGGTGAACCGGGAGCGGACCATCTACCTGGCGGTGACGGTCCCCGATCAGATGGGGCTCGAAAAACAGCTCGTGATGGAGGGGCTCGTCTTCCGCGTCGACGACGAGGAGGGCGAGGTCGACCGCATCGATGTCGACAAGACCTGGAAGAACCTGCGCGAGGTCTTCCTCTATCGCGGCCTGCTCGATGCCCAGGGCAACTACGACACCAGCGTCTACAAGGACGACAACGCCCGCAAACTCATCCAGAACTACGTCGCGGCCTACGTCCGCTGCGCCCACCACTGGCTGCGCCATCAGGACGACGAGCGCGCCTTGGCGGCCCTCGAGTATGCCGGCCGCATCAATCCGGCCTTCTCGGGCGTGCTCTACACGAAGGGCTACCTGTGGCTCGAGCGGCAGGAGTACGCCCGGGCCGAGTCGACTTTCCGGCAGCTGCTGGCGGTGGGCGACCGGACGCCCGAGACCTACAGCCTGCTGGCGCAGGCGCTGACCGGCCAGAACCGGCCGGACGAGGCCGAGCAGGTCTACCGCGAGTCGATCCGCCAGAACCCGGAGGATTTCGACACCTATCGGTACCTCTTCACCTTCCTGTGGGGCGAGGACCGCAAGGAGGAGGCGATCCAGCTGATCGAGGGTTGGCTCGAGCGCCACCCGCAAGATGAGCAGACCCGCCGGGCGCTCGAGGAGCTGCGCGCCCCGGGCGGCGGCCGGCGCCGGCCGGGGGCCCCCGCCGGCGAGGGCGAGGCGCCGGAGGCGGCGGGGCGAGCGGTCGGCGCCGGGGGAGGAGCGCGCTGATGGGGGTCGCCGTGGTCACGGGGGCGGCTGGATTCATCGGCTCGCACCTCTGCGCGGCGCTGCTCGCCGAAGGCCACCTCGTGCGGGGGATCGACAACTTCGACCCCTACTACGACCGCCGTCTCAAGGAAGCCAACCTGGCCGGCCTGCGGGCGCACCCGGCTTTCGCCTTCCGCGAGGCCGACCTGCTCGAGACCGACCTGGGCGGGCTCCTCGACGGGGCCGACCGGGTCTTCCACCAGGCGGCGCGCCCCGGGGTGCGCAGCAGCTGGGGCGCCGACTTCCAGGTCTACGTGCGCGCCAACGTCGCCGCCACCCAGCGACTGCTGGAGGGGCTGCGCGCGCGACCGGCGCTCAAGGCGGTCATCGCTTCCAGCTCCTCGGTCTACGGGCAGGCCGCCGGAGGCCCGACCCCCGAGGACGCCCCGCGGCGGCCGGTCTCGCCGTACGGCGTCTCGAAGCTGGCGACCGAGGCGCTGGCGGCCGCCTACCACGCCAACTTCGAGCTGCCGATCGTCTGCCTGCGTTATTTCACCGTCTTCGGGCCCCGCCAGCGGCCCGACATGGCCTTTCATCGTTTCGCGCGGGCGATTACCCTGGGCGAGACGCTGGAGGTCTACGGCGACGGCCGGCAGGTGCGGGATTTCACCTATGTGGCCGATGCCGTCGCGGCCAATCTGCTGGCGCTCGAACACGGGCGGCCGGGAGAGGTGTACAACATCGGCGGGGGCGCGCCCGCCTCGGTGCGCGACGCGATCGCAATCCTCGAGACGCTGGCCGGGCGGCGGGCCCAGATCGTGTGGGGACCCCGCCAGCCGGGCGATCCGCGCTCGACCGAGGCGGACACGACCCGGGCGCGGGAGGCGCTGGGGTTTCGCCCGCGGGTGGGGCTCGAGCAGGGCCTGCGGGAGATGATGATCTGGATGGCCTCGATCCTGTCCGCGGAGCAAGGGAACCAGGGGCGGCCATGAGCGACGTGGAGATCTCGGTGCTGGTGCCGGCCTTCAACGAGGCGGGCAGCCTGAGCCTGCTGCACGAGCAGCTCACCGGCGTGCTCAGCCGCCTCGGGCGGCCCTATGAGATCCTCTTCGTCGACGACGGCTCGACCGACGGCACGGCGCCGTTGCTCGACCGCCTGGCGGGTGGCGACCCCCACGTGCGCGCGATCATCCTGCGTCGCAATTTCGGCAAGTCGGCCGCCCTGGCGACCGGCTTCCGGGCCGTGCGGGGGCGCTTCGTCTTCACCATGGACGGCGACCTGCAAGATGACCCCGAGGAGATCCCCGGATTCCTCGAGCAGATGGAGCGGGACGAGGTCGACCTGATCTCCGGCTGGAAACGCCGGCGGCACGACCCGTTCACCAAGACGCTTCCGTCGTGGGTCTGGAACCGGCTGACCGCCTGCGTCTCCGGGCTCGCGCTGCACGACTTCAACTGCGGGTTCAAGCTCTACCGCAGCGAGGTCGTCAAGACGGTGCGGGTCTACGGCGAGCTGCACCGGTTCATGCCCGTCCTGGCCGACCGGCTCGGCTTTCGGGTGGCGGAGCGCGAGGTGCGCCATCGGCCGCGGCGGTTCGGTCGCAGCAAGTTCGGCGCGGCGCGATTCGTCAACGGACTGCTGGACCTGACCACCGTCATGTTCCTCGGCACGTCGCGCCGGAACCCCTTGCACGTCTTCGGACGCATCGGCGGCCTGCTGCTGGCGGCGGGGTTGGGCCTGTGTCTCTACATGTTCGGCATCTGGATCCACGAATCGGCCCTGCGCGTGCGGCCGCTGCTGATCGGCGGGGTGATCCTGGTCATTCTCGGCATCCAGTTCATCTCCATGGGCCTGCTGGCGGAGATCGTCGTCAGCACGCACCGGGAGGAGGAAGAGAACCTCGTCGGGCGCAGAGTGCCGGAGGAGCATTAGCCGCCGCGACCGGCGCGCGGCCGTCAGGCGGGTCGAGCGGTCAGCCGGGCGGAGGGCGGCGTCACCAAGGAGAGAACGCGTGCGCATCTTGATCACGGGCGGGGCGGGCTTCATCGGGTCGCATCTGTGCGATCACTTCCTGGCGCAGGGGCACGAGGTCATCTGCATGGACAACCTGCTGACCGGATCGATCAGCAACATCAGTCACATTCGCGATCCGCGCTTCACCTTCATCGAGTACGACGTCACGAACTACATCTACGTCGATGGGCCGGTCGACTACGTGCTGCACTTCGCTTCACCGGCCAGCCCGATCGACTACCTGCGCCTGCCGATCCACACGCTGAAGGTGGGCGCCATCGGCACGCACAGGGCGCTGGGCCTGACCAAGGCCAAGGGGGCGACCTTCCTGCTGGCCTCGACCTCGGAGGTCTACGGCGATCCCCTGGTCCATCCCCAGCCCGAGGAGTACTGGGGCAACGTGAACCCGACCGGCGTGCGCGGCGTCTATGACGAGGCCAAGCGCTTCGGCGAGGCGCTGGCGATGGCCTATCATCGCTACCATGGGGTCAACACGCGCATCGTGCGCATCTTTAACACCTTCGGCCCGCGTATGCGGCGCGACGACGGGCGCGCCGTGCCGGTCTTCATCAACCAGGCACTGCGGGGCGAGGATCTGACTGTTTTTGGTGATGGGCGCCAGACACGCTCCTTCGGCTACATCACCGATCTCGTGCGGGGCATCGACCTGCTGCTCAAGGCGCGGCGGGTGGAGCCGGTCAATCTCGGCAATCCGCAGGAGATGACGCTGCTCGAGATGGCCGAGGCGATCATCCGGCTGACCGGGAGCCGGAGCCGGATCGTCTTCCGGCCGCTGCCCGAGGACGATCCCAAGGTGCGCCAGCCCGACATCCGCCTGGCGCGCGAGTTGCTCGGCTGGAGGCCGGAGGTGGACGTGGCCGACGCCCTGCGAATGACCATCGACTGGTTTCGCCAGACGATGTAGCGTGGGAGCTTGAGTCAGCATGGAGCCGACGAAGAGCACGACGATGACCTGCGAACCGCCTGCTCGACCCGAGGATGCGGCCGCTGCCGGAGAGCGCCGCGGGGGAGCGTCACCGCACCCGGCCACCGGCGGAGCGCCGGCGACGGCCGCGGGCGCACAGCCCGCGGCCGCCGTGGCCACCGTGGCGGTGAAGTGCTGCGTGGTCGTGCCGACCTACAATGAGGCCGAGAACATCGCCGCGCTGGTGACCCAGATCCTGGCCCTCCCGCTCGATGTGGAAGTTCTGGTCGTCGACGACGCCTCCCCCGACGGCACCGCCGAGGCGGTGGCCGAGGTGGCTCGACGCGAGCCGCGCCTGCACTTGATGCGCCGGGCGGGCAAGCTGGGGCTCGGCTCGGCCTACGTCGCGGGCTTCCGCTGGGTGCTGGCCAACACGCGGGCGGACCTGATCTTCCAGATGGACGCCGATTTCTCGCACGATCCGCAGGCCATCCCCGAGTTCGTCGCCGCCGCGCAAGAGGACGACCTCATCCTGGGCTCGCGCTATCTGCGCGGCGTGACCGTGGTCAACTGGCCCCTGAGCCGGCTGTTCCTGAGCTACGGGGCCAACCTCTACACCCGGATCATCACGGGCATGCGTCTGAAGGACGCCACCGGCGGCTACAAGTGCTTCCGCCGCGAGGTCCTCGAGACGCTGGACCTGGATCGCATCCGGGCTGACGGGTACTCGTTCCAGATCGAGACCACCTACCTGGCCTGGCGCCGGGGCTTCCGCATCCGCGAGATTCCGATCATCTTCGTCGATCGCCGCGTGGGCATCTCGAAGATGAACCGGCGCATCATCGCCGAGGCGGTCTTCATGGTCTGGCGGCTGGCGCTCGCCCATCTGTTCCTGCGCGGGCCGGTGCAGCGCCAGGCGCGTCCGCTCCGGGCCCGCGGCGGGGAGCCAGCGTGAACGAGCGCGCGCCCGCGGACACCGGTTCGCCGCCGGTGCTCTCGATCATCATCGTCCACTTCCGCTCGCCGGATCTCCTCGCGCACTGTCTCGGTCGGATCGCGGCGGCCCGCATCGCGCTGGCCCACGAGACGATCGTCGTCGACAATGCGCCCCTGGACGACGCCGCGACGCGGATCGCCGCGCAGCACGGCGCCCGCGCGCTGGTCAATGAACGCAACGTGGGCTACGGGCCGGCCGTCAATCAGGGCATGGCCGCCGCCCGCGGGCGCTACTTCCTGATTCTCAATCCCGACGTGGAAGTCCGGGCGGGCAGCGTCGAGACGCTGGTGGCCTACCAGGAGGCTCGCCCCGCGGTCGGGATCTGCGGGCCGAAGCTCCTCAATCCGGACGGGACGCTCCAGTACTCGGCGCGGACGTTCTACACGCTGTGGACCATCCTGCTCAGACGCACCCTCCTCGGGAGGCTCTTCCCGCGCGCGCGCGCGCTGCGCGAGCACCTGCTGGCGGACTGGGACCACAACGACGAGCGCGACGTCGACTGGGTGATCGGGGGGGCCATCCTCGTGCGCCGCGCGGCGGTGGACGACGTCGGCGGCATGGACGAGCGCTTCTTCCTCTACTTCGAGGACGTCGACTGGTGCAGCCGCATGCACCGGCGGGGCTGGCGCGTCGTCTATGTCCCGCAGGCCGAGATGATCCACGCCCACCAGCGGGCCAGCGCGCGGGGCTTCCTCAGTCGCGGCCAGCGCGTCCACATCGAGTCCGCCCTGCGCTTCTACGAGAAATGGAGCGCGGTGCTCTATCTCTGGAAGCGCAAGTCCACCGAGCTGCGCGCCCTGGGGACGCTCGTCTCCGATCTCATCTGGCTCTCGGCCGCCTTCCTGGCCGCCTACCTCACCCGCTACGCGCTGGGCTTCGTGATCCCCGCCTGGGCGGACCAGAAGCCGGTGTTGGCCCTGGGGGTCTACGGGCGCTTCGTCGTCTTCGCCGACCTGGTGGCGGTGGGCACCTTCTACTTCCTGGGCCTCTATCGGGGCGACGTGTGGCGCAACCGGTGGCGGGAGTTCGTCCAGCTCGCCAAAGGGATCATGATCACCTCTCTGGTCGTGATGGCCTCGACGTTCCTGTTCACGACGCGGCCGATGTCGCGCTTCACGGTGCTGCTCTTCTTCCCCTTCGGTCTCGTGCTGGTGGGACTGGCGCGCGAGCTGCTGCGGCGGGTCGTGGCCGGGGCGCGCGAACGGCGCATCCACCTGCGGCGCCTGGCGGTCTTTGCCGCCAGCCCGCAGATCGCGGCGCTGGCGCGCCGCTTCGCCGCGTACGGGACCTTCGGCTTCGAGCCGATCTACGTCGCCCACGACGACGAGCGCCTCCATCCGCGGGCGGGCGCCGGCGACCCGGTCGAACGGCGCATCGCGCTGATCGAGAACGAGCGCATCGCGCAGGCGGTGGTCTTCGAGACCATCGCCGACCGCGAGCTGGTCGACCGCCTCGTGCCGCGCCTGCTGGCGGCGGGCGTGCCGGTGAGCTACGTGCCGCGGGCGGAGGCGCTCCTGCTCGAGGCCCACCGCCTGGGCGATTTCATGGGCTTCGGCGCGGTCACGCTGGGCGGTGCGCCGGCGCCGGTGCGCAGCTGGCTGAAGCGCGGGCTCGACCTCTTGTTCGCCAGCCTGCTGCTGCTGCTGGGCTTGCCGCTGCACCTGGGCCAGATCCTCATCCTGGGGCCGCGCCCGTTGCGGCGCATTGCGCTGGTGGGCCGGCGCGGCCGCGTCTTCGCGCTGCGCGCCTATCGCGAGACCCGCGGGCTGGTCCGCGGACTGCCGCTCTTGCGCTTCTATCCGGCGCTGCTCAACATCGTGGCGGGCGACCTGAGCTTCATCGGCATCGCGCCGCTGCGCGCCGAGGAGTGGGACCGGGCGGAGGCGGCCTACCGCCTGAATCCGCCGGACGCGCCCGTGGGGCTGGCCGCCGAACCCGCCGGCGCCGCCCGCTGCCTGGACCCGATTCGCGCGGGAGGGGTGTGTGCCGAGGGAGGGCAGGACGACGCCGGCCCGGCGCGCGCGACCGGCGACCTGGAGGAGCGCGTGGCCCGCAATCGCCGCTATCTGCTCTCGTGGAGTCTGGGTGGCGACCTGCGCATCTTGCTGTCCGCCGCGGCGGACCGCAAGAAGACCGAAGGAGGAACGACGTGAAAGGCTGGAGGCTCGCGGCAGCCCTCGGGCTGCTGGCACACCTGGCCGCGACCGGCGCCCTGGCCACGACGAGCGGCACCTGGACCACGCACCTCTACATGAACAACGTGCGCCGCATCGCGGTCGCGCCCGAGGGCGTCTGGTGCGCCACGAACGGCGGCGCGCTCTTCTTCGATTTCAGCTCCTCGCGGTTCTCCTCCTGGAATCGCGGTCAGGATGGACCGGCCAGCGACTCGCTCGTCGATGCGGATGTCCTGGCCAACGGCCAGATCGCCTTCGCCACCGCGAGCGCGGGGGTCTCGGTCTACCAGCCCGCAACCGGCATCTGGTTCGCCTACACCGCATTGACGTGGCCGCTGGCCGGAGACGAGGTGCGCTTCGTGCGCGAGGACGGGCCCTGGCGCATCATCGGGTCGCGGGGCGGCGTGCTGGTGCAGGAGAACGGCCAGACGCGCATCACCTGCCAGTATCAGGTCGATCCCTGCGCTCTGCCCTCCTGGGACGTCACGGCCGGCCTGTGGTTCCAGGGCCACTTCTGGTTCGGCACGGCGACCGACGGGACCGGCGGCGCCGGGATCGCCCGGCTCAACTACAACCTCGGCTCGTGGGGCCGGATCGCGACCCCGGGCGACGTGGTCGATCTGGTCGTCTGGGATGGCATGGTGCACTGCGTCACGACGGCGGGCGTGTATGCCTGGAACGGCACGAGCTGGGTCGATCGCAACGCCGGGCTGACCGGGCTGTCGGCCCAGGTGCGGCAGCTCCACGCGGGTTCCACGCGGTTGCTGGCCGCGGCCTGGGGCGCTGACGGCGGTCCGTTCTACTGGGACGCGCCCGCGGAGCGCTGGGAGCGGCTGGCGGGCAAGCGGCTGCGTGGCTGCTGCACGGTGGCCGAAGGGGCGGACGGCATCATCTGGGCGGGCGCCAGCGCCGGCTGGAGCACGAGCGTGCCCTACCTGAACGAGGACGAGGATGGGCTGTGGGAGCTGGTGGGGGAGACCTGGGTGCAGCACCGGCACAACGGGCCGCATCCCGTGGCCGACTACCGCGGGCTCTCGCTGGATGACAGCGGGCGCATCTGGGCCGCGTCGGCGGGGAGCTTCCCGCGCGGCTGGCGGATCATGTCCTTTGCCGGCGGGGACTGGGCCTTCTACAGCAACCAGAACGCCCCCCTCAGCATCGGGTGGGGCTGGCACATCCGCGTTCTCGGGCAGCGCATGTGGCTGGGCCACTGCTGCTGCACCGTGCCGGAGGGCGGCTGCTTCCTCGACGACTGGTCGATCGGCAGCAACGCGGCCGCGGTGCACGACTCGCTCATCAACATCGTTGCCTCGGCTCTCGACGCGCGCGGCAACCTGTGGTTCGCCTCCAACCGCGAGAACCCCGAGGAGTACTCGGAGGTGGTGAAGGGGCTCTTTCACTACACCGTCGCCACCGACGAGTGGCGCCACTACGACATGGCGCGCACGGGCGGCCGCCTGCTCTCGAACGCCGTGGCCGCGGTGGCGGTGCAGGGCGACACGCTCTGGATCGGCTACGCCAGCCAGGGGGTTCACCGCGTCCTGCTCGACGCGCAAGGCCTGCCGCCGGTGGCCGACGCCGGCGCCTGGAGGTCCTTCGCCGCGGGCGAAGGGTTGGCGGGCAACCGCATCGCCGACATCGAGACGCGCCCCGGCGAGGTGTGGATCGCGACCGACAACGGGATCTCCCTGCGCGAGGGCCTGGTGTGGCGGACGTTCCAGAGCTCGTCGAGCCCGCTGCCCGCCGGCGTGATCAACGACCTGGCGCTGACCGACGACGGGGCCGCCTGGGCCGCGGTCTACGGCGTGGGCGTCACCCGCATCTCGCGGTCCGCGACCGGCGCCTGGTCGGTCTTCGAGACCTTCACCCCACCGGATCTCGTCAGCCCCTTCACGCGCAACGTGATCCGCGGCCCGAGTGGACGCGATGTCTGGATCAGCACGGCGCAGGGCCTCTCGCACTTCGTTCCCACCCCGGCCGCCGGCGCCGATCGGGCCGGCCAGCTCGACGTCTACCCGAATCCGTTCAACCCCGGCTGCGAGAGCGCGGTCACGTTCGTCGAGCTGCCGGGGCGCGCGCGCGAGGGTGTGATCGTCGACGTCTCGGGCAGCGTCGTGGCGCGCTTCGCCCAGGTGTGGCAGGGCGAGCCCTTCTGGGACGGGCGCGATCGGGCCGGACGGCGCGTCGCTCCCGGCATGTACGTCGTGCGGGCCTCGACGCCGCGGGGCTGGCTGACCGGACGCATCGCCGTGCTGGATCTGCCCTGCGAGTAGCGGGGATCGGCCCCGCCGCGGAGCGAGGGTGCACGCGTGGAACGACGCCGACGGATCCTGATGCTGGCCTACTTCTTCCCGCCGCTGGGGGGGGCGGGCGTCCAGCGCAGCCTGAAGTTCGCGCGCTATCTGCCGCTCGAGGGCTGGGAGCCCACGGTCATCACCGTCCGGTCGCGCGACTACTGGATGACGGACGCGACGCTGGCCCGCGAGATCGGCTCGGCGGTCGAGGTCACCCGCACCGGCTCGCTGACCGGACTGACCCTGCTGCGGCCCCTGGCCCCGCGGCTGGGCGCCCCCCCGGCGCACCCCCCGGGCCCCCCCGGGCCCCGGGGCCATGGCGGGCCGGGGGGGGGGGGGGGCGGGGGCCGGCGGCGATTAAGGGTGG
>CAZRWW010000021.1:2570-24078 GCA_964603725.1 uncultured bacterium | reverse complement strand
CCGGCGCGCGCGGCCGGGCTGGGCGCGCGGGCCCGACGCCAAGGACGGCGGGATGCCCTCCGCGCGGCGCGCGGCGCTGGCCGCGCACCGCCGGCAACCTCTCGACGCGATCTACACGACCTCTTCGCCCGACAGCGCCCACCTGATCGGCCGGCGCCTGGCGCGCCGCCTGGGCGTGCCGTGGGTGGCCGACTTCCGCGACCCGTGGACGCGGAGGCTGTCCTATCACCCCCCCACCGCGTGGCACGACGTCTGGCATCGCCGTCTGGAGCGCGCCGTGCTGGCCGAGGCCGCGCTCATCACGGTGACGGCCGAGGAGACCCGCGACGATTATCTCGCCCGCTATCCCGAGCTGGCGCCGGAGAAGATCCAGGTCGTCACCAATGGCTTCGACGAGGCCGATTTCACGGGCCTGGAACACGAGCGGCCGGCGGGCGACCGGATGCAGATTCTGCACGCGGGTCAGCTCAATCCCGAGCGGCCCGCGCGCCCGCTCTTGCTCGCCCTGCGACGCGTGATCGATCAGACGCCGCGGGCGCGCGAACGGCTGCGCGTGCGTTTCGTCGGGGCCTGCTACCGGAGCGACGTCGAGGACGCGCAGGCCTTGGGGCTCGCGGATGTGGTCGCCTTCGAACCGGGTCGCCCGCACCGCGAGGTCATCACGCAGATGCTGCGCAGCCACGCGCTGCTGTTGATGGAGAAGGACGACGAGCGCGGCGGGCTGATTCTCCCGGGCAAGATCTTCGAGTACCTGCGCTCGCGGCGCCCGATCCTCGGGCTCGTGCCGCCGGGCGCCGCCTGGCGCCTGGTGAGCGAGCTCGGCGCCGGGCACTGCTGCCGGACCGGCGACACGGAGGGCGCCGCCCGCCTGCTGAGCCGACTCCTCGGCGAGTTCGAGCGCGGAGGGCCCGCGGCGACCCGCCTGACCGACCGTGACCTCGCGCGCTTCGAGCGGCGCGCGCTGACCGCGCGCCTGGGCGGCATGCTCCATGCCCTGGTGGGACGCTGATCACGGACGGCGCGCTGCCGCCGCCCGCGAGCCGGTCGGGACAGCCCGCCAGCCTATCCTGTAATCAATAGAATCACAGTTGGTTACGACGTAGATTCTGCCGGCCGAATTTCCCATTGCATCCGCGGGCCCGCGCACGTAGATTGGCGCGTGGGGCAAAATGGACCGAAATGGTTCATAAGGGTCCAAAAGGGGCCAACCAGTGGTTCCGGTGGGGGAGCCGCACGGGGTCGGGCCCGGCAGCGAGAGGGAGCCTCGGGACCCGCCCGGTGGACGGACGACGGCATCGCGCGGTGGGCAGCGGGCGAGTGAAGCGCCCGGGGAGCGGAGTTGATGCGCCTGCCTTTTCTCGGCAGCTCGGTGTGCACGATCGACGAGAAGCGTCGGCTCACCCTGCCCGCCAAGTTCCGCGAACTGCTCGCCATGGAGGAGTCCCCCTACCTCGTCACCACCCTCGGCTTCGGAGGATGCATCTACCTGGTGCCGCACGCAAGATGGGATGACCTCACCCCCCCGGTGCTGCGTTCGGCCTTCCAGAGCGACACCGATGCGGTGCAGCTGCGGTCGACCTTCGCGCGCTACGGGAATCTCTGCCGCATGGACAACAGCGGGCGCATCACGCTCACCGACGAGCAGACCAAGGTGGCGCGCCTGGACCGGCAAGCGGTCGTCTTCGGCAACTACACGCTGATCGAGATCTGGAACCCGGAGCTCTTCGAGAACCGCAATCCGCGCATCGCCGACACGGCGGAGCACGACCAGCGCATCATGCGCCACATGGGGACGCGGTTGGGAACGGGAGGGGGGCAGCCGTGATCGACCTGCAGACCATGAACACGGCCGAGGGGCTCATCCTGTGGGCGCGGCTGCGCGGGCAGTGGGCCGGCGCCAACTTCGACCGGCTGGCGTCGCGCATCGGCGCCCTGGCCCTGCCTCCCGGCAGCCAGGTGATCCTGGACTTCTCGGCGATCGATCACCTCGACTTCCGGGCCGTGCCGCACCTGGTGCGTCTGGGGCCCTGCGTGGAGAGCCGTCAGGGGTCGCTGCGCGTCGTGGGCCTGAGCCCGTACCTGGGCCGGATCGTCGATTTCGGCGGGGCCCTTGAGGGCCGCGAGTTCCTCGAGCGCCACGTCGAGGGCGGCGCCGCGCGGCTCCGCCCGGAGCCGCCGGCCAGGTCCGACGCCCGTGCCGGCGTGCGGGCGCGAGCGTCCGAGTCGGTGGCGCGCTGGATGCGCTCGCTGGGGGCCGCGGCGCCCGCGGCGCCTGCCTTGCGGCCGGGCCGCCGGCCCCGCGCGCGGCGTGCTCTGCCCTTTGGCGCGGTGACGCTGCGCCGGGTGCCTCTGGCCGCCTTGGCGGAGTTCATGGAGATGAGTTGGAACTAACCGGGGTCGTGACTGCGGCCCCGTTGGCCTGCGGGTGTGTGGCGGGACGAAGCGGGGGGTTTGGGATCGCCGGCCTGTGAGCTCCCTGCCGGTTGTCCTTCTCGGGAGCCCCCCGCTTCCCGCCGTCCGCCGGCCGGGGCATGCCGGGGTGACGCACGAACCGGTCATGGCCGCCGAGGTGCTGGACCTGCTGGTCTGGGACCCGGCCGGCCTCTATGTGGATGGCACTCTGGGGGAGGCCGGGCACGCCGGCTTGATCATCGATCGGCTGGCCGGCGGCGGCTTCCTCTTCGGTGTAGACCGTGATCCGCAGGCCCTGCGGAGCGCGGCCTCGAAACTGGGTTCCCGGGCCGAACGCGCCAGGCTCATCCATGGCAATTTCCGCGATCTGGCGGCCCTGCTGCCGGCCGACGTCCATGGCCGGGTGAGCGGGGTTCTGCTGGATCTGGGGCTGCGCTCGGACGCGCTCGACGACCCCGCGCGCGGCTTCACCTTCCAGGCCGACGGGCCGCTGGACATGCGGTTCGATCCGTCGGTCGGGGAGTCGGCGGCCGAGCTGCTGGCGCGGCTGTCGCTGGCGGATCTCACGCGCATCTTCGCCGAGGGGACCTCGCGGGCCGACCCGCGCCGGCTGGCGCGCGCGGTGCTCGCGCGGCGGGCAGAGCGGACGCTGGCCACAACGGGCGACCTCGTGCAATGCCTGCGAGCGGCCCTCGGGCGGTGGGCGACGCCCAAGCTGCTGGCGAGCGTGTTCTCGGCGGTGCGCATGGAGGTCAACCATGAGCTGACCGACCTGGAAGAGGCCCTGCGAGTCGTGCCGACCTTGCTCAAGACCGGGGGTGTGCTGTGCGTGCTTTCCTATCAATCGCAGGAAGACCGGCGGGTGAAGGCTCTGCGTCGGGCCGTGCTCACCGACCCAGCTACCGGCACGTCATTTGTCATGGAGAGCCTGACGCGCCGTCCCCTGGGCCCTTCCTGCGACGAGGCGCGGCGCAACCGCCGGGCCCGCTCGGCACGGCTGAGGGCCTTTCGCCGCGGTCCGGCGACGGCCAGTTCCTGAGGCGCCGCGTCCCGCCGCGGCGCGTCCATCCGCGCGGGCGCGCCGTCGGGCTCCTGTGGCTGGTGCCGTTCGTCCTTCTGATTCTCTTCGTCAGCGTGTACCAGGATCTCTGCGCCCAGAAGCTGCAGAAGCAGATGGCGGCCGATCAGGAGCAGATCGAGCTGCTCAGCCGGCGGGTGCAGGAGTTGCGCCACGGCCTGGCGGCGGCGACCGACTTCGCCCGCCTCGACCCCGGCGTCCGCGGTCGTGGCCTGCAGCCGGCCCGCGGCGAGCAGGTGCTCGCCGCGGCGACCGGCCCGGCGGCGGCCGATGAGCCCGCTGCGGACCTCGCCGGCCGCCTGGTGACGGGGCTGGTCGAGTTCCTGGGTCCGCCGGCGGCTCAGGCCGAGGCGCATGGGCTCGAGCGGTCCGAGGGCGGCGAGCACGCGGCGCCGCGGCCCGGCCTGGAGTCGGATGGAGGGAGGACGCGATGAGCCGGACCCAGCGCGTGCGCCTGGCGCTCTTGCTGGGCACGGCGGCCTTGCTGTGGATGCTGCTGCTCGGCCGCGGCGCATACGTCACCCTCGTCCGGCACGACGAGCTGCGCGAGCAGGCCGAGCGCCAGCAGACCCAGATCCGCACGATTCCCGCCCAGCGGGGCGTCATTCTCGATCGCGCGGGACGCACGCTGGCCTGCACGCTCCGGAACCCCTCGGTCGCGCTCAACCTGACCGCGAACAGCGACCGCCGGGGCCTGGCCCGGGTCCTCGAGCAGGCGGCCTTGTGCTCGCGCGAGCAGGCCGACGAGATCCGCCGCTCCGATCGGCTGGGCTTCGCTTATGTCAATCGCGAGTGGGTGGATGAGCACCGGCTGGCCGAGGCCCAGGCCGGCTTCAGCGAGATCCTGGCGGTGCCCGAGATGAAACGCTACTACCCGGCGGGTGCGGTGGCGCCCGACGTGGTGGGCGTGGTGGGTTGCGACGGCCTCGGCCTCTCGGGCCTCGAGTGGCGCCGTGACCGGCTCCTGGCCGGTGAGCCGGGTCAGATCCTGGAGTTCGTGACGGGCGGCGGGCTGGTCGAGAACGCGCCGCCGCCGCGCGAGCTCGTGGCCCCGCGGCCCGGGGGTGGCCTGCTGCTGGCGCTCGATGCGCGCATGCAGCAGGTCGTGCGCCATCATCTGCACGCCGGCATGGTCCGGAGCGGTGCCGAGTGGGGCTTCGTCATCCTGCTCGACCCGCGCACGGGAGAGATCCTGGCGCTGCACGAGGAGCCCGACTTCGACCCGCTGGCCATCGGCATGCCCCCCGGCGAGCTGCTCAAGGCCGCCTGCGTCACCGACCAGTTCGAGCCCGGCAGCACCTTCAAGATCGTCGCCTTCGCGGCGGCGCTCGACGCGGGCGTCATCTCCCCGTCCGATACGATCTTCTGCGGCAACGGACTGCGGGTCCTGGGCAGCGCCAAGATCCGTGACCATCACCCCTACGGGCATCTCACCGCCGCGGACGTGCTGGCCCAGTCGTCCAACATCGGCACCGGGCGCATCGCCGAACGGGTCGGTTGGGAAGGCTTCAACCGCATGGCGCAGGACCTCGGGTTCGGGCAGGCCACCGGCGTCGACCTGGGTGGCGAGGCGGCGGGCTCGCTGCCCCATCCGCTCTCCGATCGCTGGTCGGAGCGCTCGTTGATCACCGCCGCCTACGGACAGGAGGTGGCCTGCACCGGGCTCCAGCTGGCGTTGGCGTTCGCGGCCATCGCCAACGACGGCGTGCTGATGCACCCGCTCCTGGTGAAGGCCGAGCTCGATGCCGAGGGGCGGATCAAGGAGCGCTGCGGCCCGCGGCGCGTGCGGCGGGCGATGAGCCCGGAGACCGCCTACACGCTGCGCGAGCTGCTCCGCGGGGTCGTCACGGGGGGCACCGGGCGCGCCGCGGAAGTCCCCTGGTTTCCCACCGCCGGCAAGACCGGCACCGCCCAGGTCATCGACCCGCGCACGAACCGCTACGCCGCGGGCGATCACGTGCTGAGCTTCGCCGGGTTCGCCCCGTACGATGACCCGCGCGTGACCTGTGTCGTGGTGATGCGCTGCCGCGGCAACGAGACCGCGTCGGCCGTCACCGCGCCCGTCTTCGCGGCGATCATCAAGGACCTGGTCTGGCTGATCCAGGAGGACCAGTGGACCCCGGCGCTCGAGGCCGATCAGGACACGCTGCTGGTCCAGGTGCCCGACGTCCGCGGTCTGGCCCCGCAGTCGGCCCGCTCGGCGCTGCACCGCGTGGGGCTCGTGCCCGTGCTGGCGGGCACCGGGGGCCGGGTCGCCGCGGTCTCGCCGCCTCCCTATCAGGCGGTGCCGGCGGGTCACGTCGTGCATCTCGCCTTGGGGGGCATGTTGGCCCATGATACGGTGCAGGTCCCCGAAGTGCGCGGCCTGTCGCTGCGCCGGGCGGTCAGCCTGCTGAACGAGGCCGGGCTGCGCGCCGGCGTGGGCGGCTCCGGCTGGGTGGTCGCGCAAGTGCCGGAGGCGGGCGCGCTGGTGGCCCGCGGCTCTCTCATCATGGCGCGGGCCTCGGCGGACACGTCGCGAGCGCGCGAGGAGGCGCTCCAGCAGGATGCACTCATCTGTCACGCTTGGTGATCTGCTCCGCGCGGTTCCGGAGTCGCTGTGGGCGTGGCCGCCCGCGGCCATCCCCGAGATCCGCGTGCAGGGCCTGCGCCACGACAGCCGAGCGGTAGTCCCCGGCGACCTCTTCTTCGCCATCCCCGGGGCGCGCACGGACGGCCTGCGCTTCGCGGGCGATGCGCTCGCGCGCGGCGCGGTGGCGGTCGTCGTCGAGGGCGATCCCGTGGTGCCCGCCTCCGGAGCGGTCGTCTTGCGCGCGCGCAACGTGCGCCGCGTGATGGGCATCGTGGCGGCGCTCTTCCACGGCGAGCCGGCCGCGCACCTGCGCGTCTTCGGCCTCACCGGCACCGACGGCAAGACCAGCACCGCCTGGTTGACGCGCCACCTGCTGGCGGCAAGCGGCCGGCGCGCCGTGGCCGCCGGCACGCTCGGCATCAAGGGCGACGGCGAGGCGCTCGCGGCCTGGGCCGGCGATTCGCCCGACGGGCGGTCCTTCGGCGAGGCGCATCGCCTGTGGCGTCCGACCACGCCCGAGGCCACCGACTTCCAGGCCACGCTGGCGCGGCTGCGCGAGGAGGGCGTCGAGGACGTGGTGACCGAAGTGTCATCGCACGCCCTGGCCCAGGATCGCATCTTCGGCACGCAGTTCCACGCTGTGGCCCTTCTGCACGTCAGCGCGGACCATCTCGACTTCCACGGGACGCAGGCGGCCTAT
Source organism: uncultured bacterium (assembly GCA_964603725.1). Classification (GTDB taxonomy): domain Bacteria; phylum Eisenbacteria; class RBG-16-71-46; order CAIMUX01; family WJJG01; genus CAZDKK01. The sequence continues at coordinate 17,316 of CAZRWW010000021.1, read as the reverse complement.
CTCGCGGCGAAGGCCCGCCTCTTCGACCGCGACAGCCGCGGCGGTCCGCTCGAGCGGCGGTCCGTGCGCGCCGCGATCAACCTCGACCAGCCCCTGGGCCGCGAGCTGGCGGAGCGGTGCGCGGGCGAGTGCTGGACCTTCGGGCGCGCGCGCGGGGCGCGGGTGCGCCTGGCGGCCCACCGCAGCGAACCGGGGGGACAGCGGTTGGACCTGGAGCTGGACGGCGAGGCGACGACGGTTAGCGTGCCGCTGCTCGGCCGCTTCCACGCCGACAACCTGGTGGCGGCGGCGGCCATCGGCCGGGCGGCGGGCCTGGCGCCCGAGCAGATCCTGCGGGCGCTGGCCACCGTCCCATCCATCCCCGGACGCTTCGAGGCGATCGCTGCCGGCCAGGACTTCGCGGTCATCGTCGACTACGCGCACACCGCCGATGCGCTCGAGCGCGTGCTGCCCGCGGCGCGCGAAGTCGGCCGCGGCCGGCTGATCCTCGTCTTCGGGTGCGGGGGCGATCGCGACGCCAGCAAGCGCGAGCCGATGGGGCGCGTGGCGGCGCGCCTGGCCGACCACGTCGTGCTGACGACCGACAACCCGCGCTCCGAGGATCCGCAGGAGATCGCCCGGCAGGTGGCGGCCGGCCTGGCCGCGGGTCCGGCGACCTGGGAGGCGGTCCCCGACCGGCGGGCGGCACTGGCGCGGGCGCTCGCCCTCGCCCGGGCGGGCGACGTGGTGCTGGCGGCGGGCAAGGGATCGGAGGAGTATCAGATCTTCCGCGATCACGTGGCGGCCTTCGACGATCGCCGCGTGGTGCGCGAGCTGTTGGCGCACCAAGCCACACGGGGGACTACAGCGTGAACGAACATACCGACGACACCGCCGTCCCGGAACCGAGCGCCGACGACGGCGGCCGCGAGCCCACGACCGATTCCCCGGGCCACCCCTGGTCGCTGCGAGCCATCGCCCAGATGACGCGGGCCACCGTGGCGGGCATCGCGCCCGAGGACTGGCACCTGATCTCGCCGCTGGTGGCGGCCGGCGTCGCCATCGACAGCCGCACGGTGCGGGGCGGCGAGGTGTTCATCGCCCTGCCCGGCGCCCGGCGCGACGGGCACGACTTCATCAACGACGCCCTCGAGGCCGGGGCGGCGGCGGTGGTCGCGCGCCGCGCCTGGTGGAGCCGGCGCAAGGCGGCGCGCGCCCAGGGCATCCACTTGCTGGTCGATGATCCGCTCACCGCCATGCAAGAGTGGGCGGCCGCGCTGCGCCGGGCGGTCGCGCCCAAGGTGATCGCGGTGACCGGGTCGAGCGGCAAGACCACGACCAAGGAGTTGATCCTGGCGCTCCTGCACGGGCGCGGCGATGTGGTCGGCACCGCGGGCAACTACAACAACGAGATCGGCCTGCCGCTGACGATGCTCGCGGTGCGCTCGCGCACGCGCATCGCGGTGGTCGAGATGGGGGCCAATCATCCCGGCGAGATCGCCCGGCTCACGGCCATCGCGCGGCCCGACGTGGCGGTGGTGACCTGCGTCGGCCACGCCCACGCGGGCCTCTTCGGAGGCCGCCCGGGCATCCTGGCCGCCAAGCTGGAGATCGTCGCGGGGCTCGCGCCCGACGGCGTCCTGATCCTGCCCGACGACGACCCCGAGCTGGAAGCGGCCGCCCGCGAACGATGGGCGGGCCGAATCCTGCGCTTCGGGCGCGGGGCGGGCGCCGACGTGCGGGCGACCGCGGCCGAGCTCACGCTGCAGGGGTCGCGCGTGACGGTGGCGGACGAGGAGAGCCCGCTCGCGCTGCGCCTGCTGGGGGAGGGGGCCGTGCGCGCCGCTCTGGCCGCGCTGGCGGTGGCGCGCGTCCTGGGCAGCCCGTGCGCCGAGGTGACGGGGCTGGCGCGGGTCGCGCCGCTGCCGGGGCGCATGGATCCGCGGGTGAGCCGCGGCGTCACCTGGCTGCTCGACATGTACAACGCCTCACCCGAATCGACCCTGGCCAACCTCGGATTCTTCGAGCAGGTGCCGGTGCGGGGGCGCAAGGTGTTCGTCTTCGGCGGCATGCGCGAGCTGGGCGGTGAGACCGAAGCTCAGCACCGGCGCGTGGGGGCCGCCGCGGGCTTCTGCGATGCCGGCGTGTTCCTGGGCGATGAGGCGCGCATCGCCGCGCCCGAGGCCCAGAAGGCCGGCGAAAAGCAGGTGCTGTGGTGCAGCGAGATTCGCGAGGTGGTGCAGTTCCTGCGCAAGTACCTGCGCCCGGGCGACGCGGTCTACCTCAAGGGCGCGCGCGCCGCCGGCCTCGAGCAGGTCGCCCGCGAGATGCAGGTGATCGACGCGACCTACGGCGAGAGGGGGGTGTAGGCGGTGCTCTATCACCTGCTCTACCCGCTCAGCGAGTACTTCAGCGGATTCAATGTGTTCCGCTACCTGACCTTTCGATCCGCCTACGCGGCCGTGACCGCGCTCGTGCTCTGCTTCGTCCTCGGCCCGTGGCTGATCCGGCGGTTGCGCGCCTGGCGCGTGGGGCAGCAGGTGCGCAGCGACGGCCCCCAGCGCCACCTCGCCAAGGCCGGCACCCCGACCATGGGCGGCTTGCTCATCCTGACGGCTATCGTCGTGCCGACCCTGCTGTGGGCCGACCTCACCAACCTGCAGATCCAGCTCGTGCTGGTGGTCACGGTGCTGCTCGGGGTGCTCGGCTTCCTCGACGACTACCTGCACGTCGTCCGCAAACAGCCCAAGGGCCTGCTGGGCCGCTACAAGCTCTTGGTGCAGTTCGCCGCCGGCCTGCTCGTCGGCCTGACGATCCGCTGGGCGCTTCCCTACGGGGACCTCACCACGCGCACGGCGGTGCCGTTCCTCAAGGAGACGTTTCTTTCGCTGGGGGCCCTGTACGCGCCCTTCGTGGCCCTGGTGGTCATGGGGGCCAGCAACGCGGTGAACCTCTCCGACGGTCTCGACGGCCTGGCGATCGGCATGGTCGTGCCGGCCGCCTCGGCCTTCGGCGCGCTGGCCTACGTGTCGGGCCACGCCGGCTTCAGCCAGTACCTGAACATACCGTTCCTGCAGGGCGCCGGGGAGCTGACCGTCTTCTGCTCGGCGTTCGTGGGCGCGGGCCTGGGGTTCCTCTGGTTCAACGCTCACCCGGCGGAGGTCTTCATGGGCGACACCGGCAGCCTGGCCCTGGGCGGCGCGCTGGGCGCGGTGGCGGTCCTGATCAAGCGCGAGCTGCTCCTGGTGATCGTGGGCGGGCTGTTCGTGGCCGAGGCGCTTTCGGTGATCATCCAGGTGGCGGTCTTCAAGGCGACCGGCCGGCGCGTGTTCCGCATGGCGCCGCTGCATCATCACTTCGAGCTGGGCAACTGGCCGGAGTCGAAGGTGGTCATCCGCTTCTGGATCGTCTCGATCCTGCTGGCGCTGGTGACCCTCTCGACGCTCAAGCTGCAGTAGGGGGTCAGGCGTGGAGGGGGGCTTCTGGGAGAAGATCGACGGCGGCGCGGGGCGGGCGGTCGTGCTCGGCCTGGGCCGCTCGGGCCTCGGCGCCGCGCGCCTCCTGCTGCGCCGCGGCGTGCGGGTGCGGGCGCTCGAGCTGCGTCTGAGCGACGAGCAGCGCGCCGCCTGGCAGCCGCTCGCGGCCGCCGGCGCCGAGCTGATCGAAGGCCCGCACCCCGCCGAGGCGCTCGAGGGCTGCGATCTGCTCATCCGCAGCCCCGGCGTTCCGGGCACCGCGCCCATCCTGGCGGCGGCCCGCCGCCGGGGCGTGCCGGTGCGCTCCGAGCTGGAGCTGGCGGCCCGGACGGTCACGACCCCCATCCTCGCCATCACCGGCACCAACGGCAAGACCACCACGACCGCCTGGACGGCCCACGTCCTGCGTCACGCGGGCCTGCCCGCCGTCGCGGCGGGCAACATCGGCCGCTCGCTGGCCGACGCGGTCCTCGACGAGCCGCTGGGCACGATCTTCGTGGTCGAGGTCTCGAGCTTCCAGCTCGAGGACAGCCCCGACTTCCACCCGCGCGCGGCGACGATCCTCAACATCACGCCCGATCACATCGACCGCCACGGGAGCCTGGCGGCGTACAGCGCGACCAAGTGGAGCATCGCCGCCCGCCAGGAGCCGGGGGATCTGCTGGTCCTCGGCCCCGGGCTGCGGATCCCGGATGGCGCGATCGTGCGGGCCCGGGTGCTGCGCTGCGAACCAGAGGGGTGCCGGGACCACGACGTGCTCTACCTCAAGGACGGCTGGGTGCGCAGGCGCACGGGGGCCTCCGACCACCCTTGGATCCGCGCCGAGGAGCTATCGCTGCCGGGACCGCACAATCTGGTGAACGCGATGGTCGCGGCGGGGCTGGCCTCGGCGCTGGTGGCGGAGCCGACGCGGCTGGTGGCCGGCCTGCGCGACTTCGGGGGCCTGCCCCACCGGCTCGAGGAGGTCGGTCGGCTGGGCGGCGTGCGACTGGTCAATGACTCGAAGTCGACCAACGTCGATTCGCTGCGCGTCGCGTTGCAGAGCTATGCTGAGCCGATCATCCTCATTGCGGGCGGCCGCGACAAGGGCGGGCCGTTCGAGGAGCTGGCCGAGCTGGCCGGCGCGCGCGTGCGCCGCCTGGTGGCGATCGGGGAGGCGGCCGAGCGGATCCGCTCCGCGTGGCCGGCCGTGCCCAGCGAGCGCGCCGAGAGTCTCGAGGCCGCGCTCGACCGCGCGCTGGCGGCGGCGGGCAGGACAGCGGTCGTGCTCCTCAGCCCGGGGTGCGCCAGCTTCGACATGTTCCGCAACTACGAGGAGCGCGGGGACCTCTTTCGCGCCCTGGTCCAGAAGCGCGCGGGCGGGGCCGCGGGGCGGGCGCGCGAGGGGGGGGGACGATGACCAGGCGGGCTGTTGACTTCGCCGCGAGCTGGTTGGCGGGCGAGCACGGCGGCACGGACCGCTGGCTGCTGGCCGCGGTGCTGATCCTGGCCCTCGGGGGCTTGCTGATGGTCTATTCCAGCTCGAGCGCGCTGGCGATGGTGCAGGACAAGGGCAACGACCTCCACTATGTCCAGGGCCAGTTCGTGCGCTTTCTCATCGGCGTGGCCTTGCTGCTCGCGCTCGCGCGCCAGGACCCGCGGTTCCTGAGCGGCCGCATCGGCCTGGCCCTGTGGTGCGCGGCGGCCCTGCTGCTGCTCCTGCTGGTGATCCCCGCGGGACCCGGGATCGAGGTGCGCGGCGCGCGGCGCTGGCTGAAGGTCTGCGGCAAGATCATCCAACCCTCGGAGTTCGCCCGCCTGGCCATGATCGTCACGCTGGCCGGCATGTTGGCGCGCGACCGCCTGCGACTGCGGACGTGGCGCGGTCTGCTGCCGCCGATGGCGATCGTCGGCGCCACGTCGGTGCTGATCGCGGCCGAGCCGCACATGAGTCTGGGAATGCTCACCGCCGCGACCGGCGTGCTGCTCGTCTTCCTGGCCGGCGCCAGCGTGTGGCGCGTGACTGTGCTCGGGCTGGCCGGCGGCGTCGTGGCCGCCGCGGTCGCCTGGGCGCGCGGCGGCGGCTACCACCTCGATCGCCTCAGCAGCTTCGCGCAGGGCGGCGGGAGCCTGGCCTATCAGGCCCAGCAGTCCGTGCTGACGATCGGCTCGGGCGGCCTGTTCGGGCGTGGCATCGGCGAGGGCCTGCAGAAGTACTTCTTCTTGCCCGATCCGCACACCGATTTCATCATGAGCATCCTGGTCGAGGAATCCGGCTTCGTCGGCATGGGCGTCCTGTTCCTGCTGGCCGGGTTCGTCGTGGCTCGCACCTTTCAAACCGCCCTGCGCAGCCAATCGCCCTTCGGCGAGCTGCTCTGCTATGGCGTGGGCCTGCAGATGCTGCTGGGCATGTTGGCCCACGCCGCGGTGTGCCTGGGGTGGGCGCCGACGACGGGCGTGCCGCTGCCGCTGGTCTCCTTCGGCGGCAGCGCGCTGGTGGCGCAGCTGATGGGGTTCGGCCTGGTGCTTTCGATCGCGAGTCGTTGCGCGCAGATCGCCGAGCCGTTCCAGAACGGGCCGCGGGTGATCCTGCGCGAGCCGGTCTGCGGGAGGTAGCGATGGTGAGGATCGTCATCACCGGGGGCGGCACCGGTGGGCACGTCTTCCCCGGCATCGCCGTCGCCGAAGCCGTGCTGCGCAAGGCGCGCGACGCGGAGGTGCTCTTCATCGGAGGGGCCGAAGGGTTCGAGGCCACCGCCGTGCCGGCCGCGGGCTACCGCTTCGAGGCGGTGCCGGCCCGCGGGCTCCTGGGCAAGCGCGCGCTCGCCCTGCCCATGGCGCTGTGGACCGTGTGGCGCGGCTTGCTCAGCTCCTATCGCCGCCTCCAGGCGTTCGACCCGGATGTGGTCTTCGCCACCGGCGGGTACGTTTCGGGGCCGGTGGCCCTGGCCGCCCGCCTGCTCGGCAAGCCGCTCGTCCTGCACGAGCAGAACAGCGTGCCCGGGATCACCAACCGCCTGCTCTCGCGCGTGGCCGGGGAGGTGCACCTCAATCTCGCCTCGGCCCGCAAGCACTTCCCGCGCCGCCGCCACTTGAAGCTGAGCGGCAGCCCCTTGCGGCGGGGCATCCTCGAAGGCGACGGCGCGCGCGCGCGCCAGGACCTGAGCCTCGAGCGCGACCGTCTTACCGTGCTCATCCTCGGCGGCAGCCAGGGCGCACGCTCGATCAACCGGGCCGCCGTGGGGGCCATCCAGCGGCTCCAGCACCGCGGGGATCTGCAGTTCGTGCTCCAGACGGGCCAGCACGACTTTCGCTGGGCCCAGCAGCGCCTGCGGGGCCTCAAGGCGCCGGCGGCCGTCCGCCCGTTCATCGAGAAGATGGGGGACCTCTACCGGCTCGCCGATCTCGTCGTGGCGCGCGCCGGGGCGATGACCCTGGCCGAGCTCTCGGCCTGCGGCAAGGCGTCGATCCTGGTGCCCTTCCCCCATGCCACCCACAACCACCAGGAAGCCAACGCGCGTGACCTGGTCGAGGCGGGCGCAGCGCTGATGATCCTCGACCGCGACCTGAACAGCCAGCTCCTGGCCGACGAGATCGCGAAGTTGATTGACACACCTCGAAAACTGCGCGAAATGTCCAACAACGCGTTGATCATGGCGCGGCCCGACGCCGCCGACAAGATCGCCGCCGCGCTGTTGCGCTACGGCGGCGCGGTGGAAGAGGGCGCGGTCAACGGTGCGGGCCGATCCCCAGCGACAGCGAACGGGGCCAGGGCAGCAGTCGCCGACGGCGCCGGCGGGGAAGGGCGGCGCTGGCGCGGTCAGAGGGGCAGGCGGTCGTCATGATCCAGGGGACGATCCGACAGATCCACTTCGTGGGCATCGGCGGCACCGGCATGTGCGGCTTGGCGGAGATCCTGCTCACGCTCGGCTACGACGTGACCGGCTCGGACCTGTCCACGGGCACCGAGGCGGTGGAGCGGCTCACGCGGCTGGGCGCCCGCGTCTCGGCCGGACATGACGCCGGCCACGTGGCCGGCGCCGATCTGATGGTCATCTCCTCGGCGATCGCCGCCGACAACCCCGAGGTCGTCGCCGCGCGCCGAACCGGGCTGCCGATCCTGAAGCGCGGGCAGATGCTGGCCGAGATCATGCGCCTGAAGTACGGCGTGGCGGTCGCCGGCGCGCACGGCAAGACGACCACGACGTCGCTGATCGGCCACGTGCTCTTCTGCGCCGGGCTCGATCCGACCGTGGTCGTGGGCGGGCGCGTGCGCTCGCTCGAGTCGAACGCCCGCCTGGGCGGCGGGAACATCTTCGTGGCCGAGGCCGACGAGAGCGACGGCTCGTTCCTCGAGATCCGGCCCACGGTCGCGGTCGTCACCAACATCGACCGCGAGCACCTCGATCACTACCGCAACGTCGACGCCATCCAGGATGCGTTCCTGAGCTTCATCGCCGGCGTCCCCTTCTACGGCGCGGCCGTGCTCTGCGCCGATGACCCGCGGGTGCGCGCCATCCGGCCCCAGGTCAACCGCCCGGTGATCCTCTACGGGTTCAGCCCGGAGGCCAACGTGCGCGCCTCGCATGCGCGCTGCGACGGGCGCCAGTCGCGCTTCGCGGTGTGGGTCGACGACCGGGAGATCGGCGAGTTCCAGGTGCCCCTGCCCGGACAGCACAACATCCTGAACGCCTTGGCCTGCATCGCGGTGGCGTTCTTCCTGGAGGTGCCTTCCGAGGAGATCCGCGATGCCCTGGCGAGCTTCGAGGGGGTCGGGCGGCGGTTCGAGACCCGGGCGCAGGCAGCCGGCGTGACCCACCTCGACGACTACGGCCACCATCCCACCGAGATCCGCGCCGTGCTGCGGGCGGCGCGGGAGGTCTTCGGCACGCGGCGGCTGGTCGTGTTGTTCCAGCCGCACCGCTACACGCGCACGGCGGCGCTGCACGCGGAGTTCGCCGGCGCGTTTGCGGACGCCGACCTGGTGGTGCTGACCGACATCTACGCCGCCGGCGAGATGCCGATCCAGGGCGTGACCGGCGAGGTGTTGCGCGACCAGATCACCGTGGGCAGCCGAGTCCGGGTGATCTACGCCCCCACCGAGGAGGCGGCCGTGACGGCCGTGAGCGAGGCGCTGCAGGCGGGGGACGTGCTCCTCACGCTGGGCGCCGGATCGGTCTGGCGGTGGGGCGACGCCGCCATGCAGCGCCTGGCCGAGCGCCGGCCGGCGCCGCACGGGAGCCGGACGTGAAACGGTGGGAAGACATGCCGGCCGACCAGGCCGAGGTCTACCGCGAGATGCTGCGCCGGGGCCTGAGCCAGTGCCGGGTGTGCCGGCGCGAGCGGAGCGGCGGCGCGCGGCTGCGCCTCGCGGCGGCCGCCCTGGCGGCCGTGGGGCTGCTGGGGGCCGCCCTGGTGGCCGGTCTGGTCTCGGTCGATCCGCTCCTGCGCATCCGCGAGGTGCGCGTCACGGTCGACGGGCCCGGGGCGGTCACCCCCGAGCTTGTTCGTGAACAACTTGATCTTGCGCCCGGAACTTCATTTGCGGGAATTGATTGGCGGTCCGCGCTGGCGCGGGTCCAGGCGCTGCCGCGGGTGGGTTGGGCGCGCCTCTCCTACGGGTGGTTCCATCGACTGGACGTTCACGTGCAGGAGCGCTGGGCGACCGCCATGCTGGTCGCGCCGGACGGCGAAACCCTCGAGGTGGCGGGCGATGGCGTGGTGATGGTTCCCGAGGGCGAGACCCTGGCCGATCTGCCGCTCCTGAGCTGGGAAGGGGCCGATCCGCGCCTCTGGCCTGAGGTGGGGCGACCGCTGGCGGTCCCGGGCGCTGCGGAGGTGCTGCACCTGCTGAGCGCGCTCGAGCGGGCCTACCCGCGGCTGTGGGCGGGGATCTCGGAGGCTCGCCTGCAGCGCGACGGCAGCTACGAGCTCTACTGGAACAACGCCCCGACCGTGATCTGGGGGCGAGGGGAGGTCTCGCCCGTGCGACTGCGGGCGTGGGCCAACGTCATGGAGGACCTGCGCCAGCGCGGTGATCTCGACGCGGTGGTCGACTTGCGCCTGCGCGGCCAGATCCTGGTGCGGCTGCCGGAAGTCGACGCGGGCGCACCCAGCGGAGCAACCGGATAGGACAGGGGACACCATGGGCGCCACACGCATCGTCAGCGGGCTCGACATCGGCACCACCAAGATCGCGGTGGTCATCGCGGACGCATCCCCCAGTGGAGACGTGGCGATCATCGGCATCGGCGAGCGGCCCTCGTACGGCCTCAAAGGGGGCAACCTGGTCGACCTGGAAGCGACCGTGGCCGGGATCCAGGCGGCCGTCGAGCAGGCCGAGCAGATGGCCGGCGTGAGCGTGCGCGGCGTCTACGCCAGCGTGGCCGGCGACCACATCCGCTCGACCAACAGCCGCGGCGTGATCGCCATCTCGGGCCGCGAACGGGAGGTCAGCCCCGACGACGTCGAGCGGGTCGTGGAGGCCGCGCGCACGGTGGCCCTCCCCTCGAACCGCGACATCCTGCACGTCATCCCGCAGGAGTTCATCGTCGACGACCAGACCGGCATCCGCGACCCGGTGGGGATGTCGGGGGTGCGGCTCGAGTCGGAGGTTCACATCATCACCGCCTCCTCGACGGCGGTCCGCAACGTGGCCAAGGCGATCACCCGGGCGGGCTACCGCGTCGACGGGCTCGTGGCCGAACCGATGGCGAGCGCCTGGGCGGTGCTCGAGGAGGACGAGCGCCGGCTGGGCGTGATCCTGCTCGACATCGGCGCCGGCACGACCGATGTCGTGGTCTACTTCGACAACAGCGTCCACCACACCGCCGTGATCACCATGGGCGGCGCGCAGATCACCAACGACATCGCCATCGGTCTGCGCACGCCGCTGGAGGCGGCTGAGCAGATCAAGACCTCGCAGGGGTGCGCCATGGCCGCGCTGGTCGGGCGCAACGAGACCTTGGAGATTCCCGGCGTCGGCGGCCGCACGGCCCGGGCGGTCAGCCGGCATGTCCTGGCGGCGATCATCGAGCCGCGCGTGGAAGAAATTCTCACGCTGGCGCGATCTGAGGTTGATCGCCTGCCAGGAACGGATATTCTGGCCGCCGGCATTGTCGTGACCGGCGGCACCGCGGCGCTGCGCGGCGTGGCCGAGATGGCGGAGCACGTGTTCGAGATGCCGGTGCGCGTGGGCGTGCCGTTGGGCGTGGGCGCCATGGGGGATCTGGCGGTGGATCCCCGCTACGCGACCAGCGTCGGACTGGTCCGCTATGGGGCCGGTCAGTGGCATGGGCGCGGGGCGTCGGCGCGGGGGCGCGACGGCGGCTGGCGCGAGTGGGTGAAGGCTCACATGCCCTTTTCGGGCTAGAGCGAGGCAGGCGGGACCGACTTCACGTCCGTGGAGGGAGCAGGGATGCTCGTGGAAGTCAACGAGACCACGTACTCACCGGCTAACCTGAAAGTCATCGGGATCGGCGGCGCCGGGGGCAACGCCGTCAATCGGATGCTCCAGAGCGACATTCGCGGCGTGGAGTTCCTGGTGGCCAACACCGACATTCAGGCGCTCAACGTGTCCGGCTGCGCCAACCGCATCCAGATCGGAGCGGCCATCACCGGCGGCCTCGGTTCGGGCGGCGATCCGGACGTGGGCCGCAAGGCGGCCGAGGAGGACGGCGAGGCGATTCGCCGTCACCTCGAAGGCGCCGACATGATCTTCATCACCTGCGGCATGGGCGGCGGCACCGGCACCGGCGCCAGCCCGGTGGTCGCCCAGATCGCCCGCGAGCTGGGCGCGCTGACGGTGGGCATCGTAACCCGCCCCTTCAACTTCGAGGGGCGCCGGCGCATGCGTCAGGCCGACGAGGGGCTCGAGCAGCTGCGCGGGTCGGTCGACACGCTCATCGTCATTCCCAACCAGCGCCTGCTGCACGTCGTCGATCGCCGCACGCCCCTCAACGAGGCCCTGCGCGTGGCCGATGACGTGCTGGCTCACGCCGCCAAGGGCATCTCCGAGATCATCACCGTGCCCGGTCTCATCAACGTCGATTTCGCCGACGTGCGCAGCGTGATGCGCGGGATGGGCAACGCGCTGATGGGCATGGGCTTCGGGCAAGGCCAGGATCGGGCGCGCGAGGCCGCGCAGATGGCGATCTCCAGCCCGCTGCTCGAGGACATCGCGATCACCGGCGCCAAGGCCATCCTGGTGAACTTCCTGGGCGGCGAGGACATGACGCTGGCCGAGGTCGAGGAGGCCTCCAACGCGATCCTCGAGGCGGCCGGCGACGACGCCAACGTGATCTTTGGCGCGGTCATCGACCCGCGGCTGAAGGACGAGATCCGCGTGACGCTCATCGCGACGGGCTTCGGCCTGCCGCGGACCGAGCAGGTGGCCGCGAGCCCCGCCGCCACGGCGGCCGCCGCGGAAGCGGAGCGCGTGCTGGCGGAGGAGTTCCGCGGCCAGGGCGTGGCGGCGAAGGGGCGCGTGCCCTTGACCGAGATGTTGCGCCGCCTGCCCGGCGGCGACGGCGGCGATCATGCGGGTCATGAAGCTGATGAGGCCGAGGAAGCCGAGGAGCAGGTGCCGGTGGGCGAGGTGCCGACCCTGGTGCGCGGCCGCCCGTCGGTGACGCGCCCGCGGGTGCACGATCTACCCGCGCGTCCGCTGCCCGTGGGTTCGCCGCGCGAGGCCGCCGCCACTCCGCGGCCCGAGCCGGCGCACGCCATGTTCGACGACGGCATCGTGGGCACCGCGCGACCGATGCGCCGGGCCCCCATGTCCGAGGCCGAGCCGGCGTCGGCCGCGGGGCCAGCCCCGGCCGTCGCGACCCACCCGGCCGTCGCGACCCGCCCGGCCGCCACGGCCACCATGCCCGCGCCCGACTCCCGGACGCCGGCGCCGGCAACCGGCTACGCCGCGCCGATGGCCGGCGAGACGATGGCAGGGACGATGATGGCCGGCGCGGCGAGCGCGACCGCGGCCACGGCGCCCAGCGGCGTGGAGATCCCCGAGAACGTCGTCCCGCTCGTCTGGAAGCAGAACCTGCGCGGGCGCGAGTGGTCGCCGACCATGTCGAGCCGCTGGCAGCGGGTGCTGCGCCGGGATCGCTTGGACGTGCCTTCGTTCTTGAGGAGACGCCAGGTCGACTGACGCGGTGAACGAGGAGATTCTGCCGCGGGGCGCCGGCGAGATCGCCGTCGCGCTGGGGTATCCCAATACCCGGGCGATCGCCGCGGGCAACCTCGGTTTCCAGATTCTGTCCCGCCTGCTCGCCGGCATCGCCGGCGTGCGCGTCGAGCTCTTCTTCCCGCCCCATTCGCGGTTCAGGCTCACCGACGCCGATCTGGTGCTGCTGAGCATCTCCTACGAGGGCGATGCGCCGGCTGTCCCGGCGATGTTGGAGGCGGGCGGCCTGCCCGCCTTCGCCGCGCAACGCCGCCGGGGCCACCCGCTGGTCGTCGGCGGGGGCGCATCGGTGATGATCAACCCCGAACCCCTGGCCGCCTTCTTCGACCTCTTTCTCATTGGCGAGGCGGAACAGGTTCTGATTCCGTTTCTTGCGGCGTGGGCCGCAGGGCGTCGCGCGCCCCGCGGGGAGGCTCTGGCGGCGCTCGAGGACCGCCTGCCGTGGGCGCTGGCGCCCGGCCGCCGGCCGCACCGGATCTGGGGCGCGGAAGCGGGAGGCCTGGCCGCGCGGGGGCTCGTCTCGCTCCCCGGCGGCCCCGAGTGGCGTGCGCCGGCGGCAGGCGGCGACGCCCGAACTGCCGGCGGCCTCGCCGACGCGTGCGCGGGCGAGGGGCCGGCCGGATCCGCGGCCGTCGCGGCGGATCGCCGCGTGCGGCGGGCCAGTTGGGAAGACTTCCCCCGGCAGGGCAGCGCGATGCGGCTGCCCGCGGACGCCGGGGTCGGCCAATCCTACGTGGTCGAGCTGGCTCGCGGGTGCCCGCGCCGCTGCCGCTTCTGCGCGGCGAGCCGCATCTACGCGCCGCTGCGGGAGACCCCGCCCGAGCGACTGCTGGACCTGGCGCGCGGCGCGGTTCTCCCGGGCGAGACCGTGGGGCTCCTGTCGCTGTCGGCGGGCGACTACGGCGGGCTGGATGAGCTCGCGCAAGGGCTGGCCGCCCTGGACGTGCGACTGGCGATCTCCAGTCTGCCGGCCAGCTTCGCGCGCCGCGGGGCGGCTGTCCGGCTCATCGCCAGCGGCACGCGGACCCTGACCATGGCGCCGGAGACGGGCACCGAGCGCCTACGGGCGCTCATCGGCAAGCCGATCAGCGACGAGGCGATCTTGCGCGCGGCCGGCTCGCTGGCGGAGGCGGGGCTGCGACACCTGCGCACCTACTTCATCATCGGCCTGCCCTTCGAGGAGGACGCGGACGCGGCCGGCATCGGCGCGCTCCTGGGGCGCTTGCGTGAGCGGTTGGCGCCCCGCTGCACGCTGAGCGCGACGGTCAACGCGTTCGTGCCCAAGCCCGGGACGCCCTTCCAATGGGCGCCCATGGCGCCGCGCCCGCTCCTGCGCGAGCGCGCCGCGCTCGCGCGGCGAGCGGCCCCGCGCGGGGTCACGCTGCGGATCAAGAGCTTCCGCGAAGCCTGGCTGCAGGCCCTGCTCGCCCGCGGTGATGTGACCTGGGGGCCGCGCCTCGCGCGACTGGCCGCCGGCGGCGCCAGCGTCAACGGGGTGCTGCGGGGTGCGGAGCCGGATGCCGCGGCGCTGCTCGGCCCCGTCCGGGTCGGGGCAGGCCTGCCGTGGTCCTACCTGTCGGGAAGCGAGGAAAGCGAGGCGCTCGAGCGCGAATGGCTCTCGCTGGTCGGGACCCGGGGCTGAGCGGGTCGCGCGAGCCAGCGGGGCGGGTCGGATCAGTCGGTGCCGCTTTCCGCCGGGCGGCGTTGCCGGCTGTTCTTGATCACCAGACCCTTCTTGAGGCAGCTCGTGCAAACGCGGATGCGTCTGGGCTGGCCGTTGACAATGGCCCGCACGCTCTGCAGGTTGGGCTGCCAGATGCGCTTGCTCACGTTGTGCGCGTGGCTGACCCGGTTGCCGCGCTGCAGCCCCTTGCCGCAGACTGAGCAAATCCGTGACATGGATTCCTCCTCCGATCTGACTCCGGAATGGCCCGGACCCTGGTGCGCCGCGGCTCCGATCAGCCGCCTGAACGGCCCCGGCCCGACTTGTTCTTCGCAGCGGCCCCGCCGTCGCCCCGGCCGACGTGGCTCCCCCCCTGGCGACGGGACGGCGCCCCCAAGAAACAGAACTGTCATTCTATCGGCCCGCGGGGACGGAAGTCAAGCGCCGGCGCCCGGGGCGTTT
>CAZRWW010000021.1:0-2560 GCA_964603725.1 uncultured bacterium | reverse complement strand
GTTTCCCCCCGCGCCCCCCGCGCCGGGTTTTGCCCTTGGTCGCGATCGCCCGGCCCGCCTAGACTGGCCGCCGGCCGGCCGCCCCGGCCGGCCGCGGGGGTCCGGGGCCGGGCCGCGGGGCAACGGGCCGGGCCGCGGGACGGTCACGGGACGCAGGCATGGATCTCGTAACGCCGGTGCGGTTTCTGAAAGGCGTGGGTCCGGCGCGGGCCGAGCGTCTGACCCGTCTGGGCATCCACGCCATTCAGGATCTGATCGAGCACTATCCGCGCGCCTACCTCGACCGCACGCGCCTGACGCCGATCGGGCGCCTGCAGCCCGGGCAGTCGGCGACCTCGATCGGCACGATCCGCCAGGCCGCGATCCGCCGCACGCGGGGTCCCCTGCGCAATCTGCACGTCCTGCTGGGCGACGACAGCGGCTTCATCGAGTGCGTCTGGTTCAACCAGCCGCGCCTGAGGCACGTCCTGTCGCCGGGCCGACGGGTGATCGTCTCGGGACCGGTCGAGCTCTTCGGTCGCCTGCAATTCAAGAACCCCGAGTTCGAGCTGCTCGCGGCCGATGAGGCGCCCGGCGCCGCCGCGGGCGCGCCCGAGCAGGCCGCGGCGCCGGGCATCGTGCCGGTCTACCCGCTGACGGCGGGCGTCGCGCAGCACGTCATGCGCCGGCTCACGGCCGCGGCCCTGGACGAGGCCTCGGCGCACCTGGAGGAGTTCATGCCGGCCGAGGTGCTCGCGCGGCTCGACCTGCCGAGCTGGCGCCAGGCGCACGGCGACATCCACCGGCCGCCCTCGCGCGCCGCCCTCGACGCCGCCCGCCGCCGCATCGCCTTCCAGGAGCTCTTCGATCTGCAGGCGCTCCTGGCCGTGAGCCGCAAGGTGCACCAGCGCCCGGCGACCGCCCGCCCGCTGGCGAGCGCCGGCCGGCTGATCGAGCGTCTGCTGAGCGGGCTGCCCTTCGCCCTGACCGGCGCGCAGCAGCGGGTGATCGCCCAGATCCGCGCCGATCTGGCCCGCGACTGCCCGATGCATCGGCTGCTCGAGGGTGACGTCGGCAGCGGCAAGACGCTCGTGGCGCTGGCCGGGGCGTTGCACGCGGCCGAGGCGGGCGGACAGACCGCCTTCATGGTGCCCACGGAGATTCTGGCCCAACAACACGCGCGCACCTTCGAGCGGCTCTGCGCGCCGCTGGGCGTGCGGGTGGCGTTGCTGGTCGGCGGGCTGCCGGCCGCGCGCGCGCAGGAGGTGCGGGCGGCCATCGCGGCGGGCGCGGTCGACATCGCGGTGGGCACGCACGCGCTCATTCAGGAGAACGTGGCGTTCGCGGCGCTGGCGCTGGTCGTCGTCGACGAGCAGCATCGCTTCGGCGTCCTGCAGCGGGCGCGCCTGCTGGGCAAGGGCAGCACGCCGCACGCGCTCATCATGTCGGCGACGCCGATTCCCCGCACCCTGGCCCTGACGCTGTTCGGCGATCTCGACCTGGCGGTGCTCGACGAGAAGCCGCCCGGGCGGCGACCGCCGAGGACCCACCTCGTGGCCGAGGCGCGCTACGATGAGATGCTCGGCTACATCGCCCGCGAGCTCGCCGCCGGCGCGCAGGCCTACTTCGTCTGTCCGCTCATCGCCGCGTCGGAGAAGAGCGATCTGGCGGCGGCGACCGAGCTGCACGAGCGCCTGGCCGCGTCGCCGGCCCTGGGGCGCTTCGCCGGCGCGCTGCTCCACGGCCGCCTGCGGTCGGAGGAGAAGGAGCGCGTCATGCGCGACTTCGCGACCGGCGATGTGCGCTACCTGGTCGCCACGACCGTGATCGAGGTGGGCGTCGACGTCCCCGCGGCCAGTCTGATGGTCATCGAGCATCCGGAGCGCTTCGGCCTGAGCCAGCTCCACCAGCTGCGCGGGCGCGTGGGGCGGGGCCGCCAACCCGCCCACGTCTTCCTGGTGCACCGCGGCGGCGTGGGTGAGGAGGCGGCGCGCCGGCTCGAGGTGCTGGTGCGCGAGAGCGATGGGTTTCGCATCGCCGAGGAGGATCTGCGCCAGCGCGGCCCGGGCGACTTCTTCGGCGTCCAGCAGAGCGGCCTGCCGCCGCTCAAGGTGGCCGACCCGATCTCCGACCCGGGCCTGCTCGAGCTGGCCCGCGCCGAGGCCTTCGCCCTGGTCGAATCGCTGGCCGTGCCCGAGCTGCTCGGCACCGCCCTCGGCCGTAGACTGCTCGCGCGCTTTGGTGACAGAATGCGCTTGTACGGGGTGGGGTAGGAGGCCGGTCATGGGCGCGATCGACGTGCACTGCCGCCAGTGCGGGTGGAACACGCGCATCGATGCGGGCGGCGTGCCGCGCTACGGCGCGCGGGTCAGATGTCCGCGCTGCGATGCGCTCCAGCTCGTGATGCCCGGCCCCGCCGGCCCGCGCCCTGAGCGGGAAGACGAGCGGCGGCCGGAGGTCGAGCCCCAGCGGACCCGAGCCGCGGGCCAGGCGATGCACGGATCGGCGCCGGCGGCGCAGGAGACCACCGCCGCGCCGCCGGGCCCGGGCGCGGCGGCGGAGCAGGCGGTCGTGGCGGCGG
>CAZRWW010000020.1:0-70403 GCA_964603725.1 uncultured bacterium | reverse complement strand
TACGAGCGCTTGCTGCGCGAGGGGCGGGCGTCCTCGGCGCTCGATCACCCCGCCATCGTCAAGGTCTACGACGTTGTCCGCGACGGCAGCGAGGCATTCCTGATCGAGGAGCTCGCGCACGGCCGGCCGCTGCGCGAGAGATTGGCCCGGCCACTCGAGCTGGATGCCTTCTACACGCTCGCGGACGATTGCCTCGCCGCTCTGGCGGTCGCCGCGGTCGAGGGTGTCATCCACTGCGATCTGAAGCCCGAGAATATCCTCGTCACGGAAGACGGCCGCGCGCGCATCCTCGACTTCGGCATCGCGCGCCACTTCTTCTGTCCGCCGGTCCACGCCGATGCCGCGTCGAGCATCACCCCCGACGCGGCGCCGCGCGCCGCTGTGTCGAGCATCACCCCCGACGCCGTGCCGCGCGCCCCGGACTCGCGCGACGACGCCACGCGCACTGCCGATGGCCTGCGCCTGCGAGGCACCCCGGGCTACTTCGCGCCCGAGCTGCTCGCCGGACGAGCGCCCGACGCGCGATCCGACATCTTCTCGCTCGGCGTCGTCTTCTACGAGATGTTGACCGCGCGTCACCCGTTCCTCCGACCGACGGCCGCCGCGACGGTCGTCGCCGTGACCCGCGACGCCCCGGCCCCGCCCAGCCGCTGGAATGGCGCGGTGCCGCGCGACCTCGACCGCCTCGTCCTGCGCATGCTCGCCAAGGACCCGCGCGAGCGCCCACCGACCCCCCAGACGCTGCTGGCCGATCTGCGCCTGCTGGCCGAGCGCCGATCCGGGGCCGGCGGGCGCGCGGCAAGCCTCACCCGCCGGCGGCGGGCGCTGGCGGTCTTGGGCGGGGCCATCGCGGTCGTCGCGGGTGGCTGGTACATCACGCGCCTCCTGCCGGCGAACGACGCGGCCGCCGCCCACGTGCCCTATCTCGTCGTCGATGCGTTTCGCAGTCTGGGCGGAGACGCGCGGGACGAGCGCCTGGCCCTCGGCCTCACCGAGGCGGTGCGCGCTCGGCTGGCCGAGCTCGCGGGCATCCAGGTCGTCGAGCCGAAGGACGACCTGGGCGTCAAGCTGGCGCTCGAAGGCGCGGTGCAGCGCTCGGGAGAACGCGTGCGGATCACCTACCGGCTCGTCGATCGCGGCACGGGCGTCACTCTGGCGGGCTCCCTGATCGAGGAGCAGGCCAGCGACCTGTTCGCCCTGCAAGACGTCGTGACGAGCGACGTCGCCCAAGCCCTGGCCAGCGAGTTCGACCTGGCCGCCCTGCCGATCGCGGCGGCGCGGCCGACGTTGGACGTCACGGCCTACGACTGCTATCTGCAGGCGCGCGGGTATCTGCAGCAACCCGGGGACGAGGCGCACCTGCGCACCGCGGCGGACTTGTTTCGCCAGGCGCGCTCGCTCGACGGCCGCTTCACGCTCGCGCTGGCCGGTCTGGGCGAGGCCTACTGGAAGCTCTACGAAGAGACCAAGGACGCGCAGTGGGCCAGGCTGGCGGAGGAAGTCTCCCGTGAGGCGGTTAACGAAAACCCCGATCTGCCGGAGGCGCGCATCTCGCTGGGGACGATCCTGCGGGGCATCGGCGGCCCGTCGGAGGCCGCTCAGGAGTTTCGGGCGGCCATCGCCCGCGATCCGCGCAGCGCGCCGGGCTACTTGGGTCTGGCGCAGGCGCAGCAGGATCTGGGCGACGACCAGGCCGCGGAGCAGACGTTTCTCGAGGCGATCAGCATGCGCCCCGGCGACTGGTCCTTTCACAGCAAGCTCGGCGGCTTCTACGCCGTTCGCGGCCGCTATGGTGACGCCGCGGCGGCCTTCGGCCGCGTGGTCGTGCTAACCCCTGACAACGCGCGCGGCTATTCCAATCTGGGGGCGGCGCTCATGCATGCGGGCGACGCCGCCGGAGCGGTGGCGGCACTCGAGCGATCGCTCGCGCTGGAGCCGAACTACCGAGCGTACAACAACCTCGCCCTGGCCTATCGCCACGAAGGGCGCCTGGAAGACGCCGCCCGCATGTACGCGCAGGCGCTCGCGATCAACCCCCGCGACTGCCGGGTGTGGGGCAGCCTGGCAACCGCGTGCCGCCTGCTGCCCGGGCATGCCACCGAGGCCGACAGCGCCTTCCGGCAGGCGCGGGCGGCGGCGGAGCAGATGCTGGCGGTCAATCCGAACGACCCCGAGCTGCTTTCGCTGCTGGCGCAGTATCAGGTCGAGCTGGGTGATCAACCCGGGGCGCGGCAAAGCCTGGCGAAGGCCCTGGCGATCGCCCCCGACCGGGCGGACGTGCTCTACTACGCCTCGGCGGTGTACGAGGGGCTTGGTGAACGGGAAGCGGCGTTGGGCGCGGTCGCGCGGGCCGTGCGTTCGGGCTGGCCGGCCGCCTCATGGAGCCAGGAGCCAGCGCTGGCCGGGCTCGCGGCCGACCCGCGCTTCGCGGGCGTCGTGACGGACACGACGGTGAAACACGGGGACAAGTAGCGCAGTGACACCTACCGGGGGAGGATACCCATGGGACAGTCCAAGCAGACGGTCACGTTCAACGTCATCATCGGCGCAGGCACGGCGGTGATGGAACCCTACTCGCATCGCGTCCATGTGCGGGACATCATTCACTGGGTGACCGAAGGTGACAGCATGAGAGTGGTAGTGGCGCCGCCGCAGCAGATGGGGATCCGGTTCACCGGTTCCGGCGGCGATGACGGCGTGACCGTGGGAGACAGCATCTCGACGCCCGAAGGCGTCATGGTCGAGGGCACGGCGGTTCTGCCCGGGAACTACTATCACACGGCGATCGTGTGGCAGGGCGAGCGACCGCCCGTGTGCGCCGTGGGCGTGCTGATCATCGATCCGTAGCGGCCGCGCGCGGATCGCCGCGGATCGCCATAGCCGGGCCTGCGGTCGCCGCGTCGGCTACCTGACCAACAGAACCGGCCGCGTGATCGCGCGCCCGTCCGGAAGCGTCAACCGGCCAAAGTAGACGCCGGCGTCCAGCGGGGTGCCGGCATCGCTGCGTCCGTCCCAGCTCACGGCGTGCGCACCGCGGCCGCCCGGGCCGTGGGCGAGCGTCCGCACGCGCCGGCCCGCGGCGTCGTAGACCGCGAGGGTCAGCGCCCGCGATCGGGACAGCGTCATGATGAACGTCGTCTCGGCGTGAAACGGGCTCGGACGGGCCGTGAGCATCGCGGCCGCGACCGCCGCAGGGGGCTCTGCCGCAGAGAAGACCCCGAAGGTTACGCTATCGGGCTCCGAGAGTGCGCTCTCATTGTCGAGGTGATCCACGGCCGTCAGCCAGTACGTGTAGGTGTGACCGCCGAGCAGATCGGTGTCCCAGTAGGTCGTGCCGGGGGCGTCGACCGCCGCGATCCACTCGCTTGGCTGCAGGCCATCGGCGCGGTAGAGGTGATAGCGATCCAGGTCGGGCTCGGTATTGGCGTTCCAGCTCAGGGCGACGCCGTCGGTCTCAGCCACCGCAGTGAGCCCGGTCGGGGCCGCGGGGGCGAAGTAGTCGCCGTTGGGCACGAGAGCCGCATCGCCGATCAGGACCATCCCGTACCACCACTGCGGGGCATACTGCGGCCAGGCCGCGTGGCAGGCGTTGAACCACTGAACGAACGCGGCGCCCAGGCACCGGCCCTGCCCCAGGACCGAGTAGAAGTCGGCGTCGTTCCACATGCCGCCGGTCTTGGTCGAGCCCCAGGCGGCGAGTCCCGCGTGCTCGTTGAAGGCGGCCACCCCGCCGAGGTAGCTCGTGTACTGCCCGTATTGCGCCGTGTAGTCGCACCCCGAGCAGATGAACATCGAGAAGAACTGCGCGGGGGGATCGATGCTCAAGTACTGCGTGCCGTAGACCCAGTTGAAGCTGCCCCCGTAGTTCTCGTAGAAGCCGTGCGCCGGGGGACTTCCATGAGAGCGCACGTGGATCATCTGGTAGTTGGCCGGCAGGTGCTCCGCGCGGTAGTTCTGGGAGGTCGCGTTGTTGCCGGGACTGCTGCCGACGTCATAGACGCTGGTCACATCCGCGTAGACCTGCCCCAGGCACCACGCGTCGCCGCCGGTTCCGGGCACCATGTAGCCCCAGTCGTCGTCCACGTAGGCCAGCGCCCGCGCGGGCGGGATCGGCGACACGAGCTGGCCGGTGCGGTAGAGGTGATTGCGGGCGAAGTAGGCGTTCAGAATCGCGGGCGGCGACCCCAGTTGGCTCAGCGTGTCGACCCGCATCCGGCCCACCCAGATCTCGATCCGCTGCTGCGGATCGATCCAGCGGTCGTACTTGCCGTTGCCGGCCGGGACCGTGCCGCCGGCGCCGTCGTCGAACCACGAGCCGTTCATGTCCATGAAGAAGATGTCGCACGGGAAGTCCTCGTACTCGCGGCCGTCGCCGGGACCGGCGTCCCAGTGCTGCTCCAGCTCGTAGATGGCGTAGGGTACATTGCCGACGAAGATGGCGCCGGCCAACCCGCCCGGCTCGGTGTGGAGCTGGATCAGGTAGGCCCGCAGGTCCGCGGGCGTGCCGCCGCTCACGACCGAGATGATCGGCCCGTAGCCCCTGGCGGCCAGGTCGGCGCCGTACTGCGTCACCGCCGGTCCGATCACCGGCTCGAGCACGGCTTCCACGACGATGGCAACGCGGCCCTGCTCGCGGGCGCCCTCGGCCGGCCAGGACCGAAGCTCGCTGATGGCGAAGGGACCGCTGGCCTGCCACGGCTGGTGCGGCGCGCGCTCGACGCCGGGAGGCGCCATCCATCGCGTCGGCGCGGGGGCCCGCTCGAGCACCGCCGCCCGCTCGTGCACCGCCGCGCGCTCGAGCACCGCCGCCCGCTCGAGCACCGCCGCGCGCTCGAGCACGGCCGCGCGCTCGAGCACGGCCGCGCGCTCGAGCGGCGCTGCCCGCTCAGGGATCGGCGCCGGGAGCGGCGTGGGCCCCGAGAGCGACGTTTCCGCGCCGCGCGCGATCGAGCCAGGCGGGCCGAGCAGAATGGTCGAGAACAGCAGGCTGAGCAGGATGAGTTTCTTGCCGGACATCGAGTCCCCCGTGGTGCATGCCCGAAGCCAAGGCTGCCTACTTGCGCCTGTGATTATACGGGGGCCAGATGGGCGGGCCCAAGATCATCCGAGTGCCGGGATGATCAACATCAGGCGGCGCGCGGGCGGCCAGGGCGGCGCCAGCCGTCGACCGCCATGGTCGAGAGGATCTCCTGCACCGACGATCGCTGCAAGGGCGGCAGTGCCCGATAGACCTGCACGTAGGTGTGCCGCCGGTCGCGCTTCAAGAAGCCCTTGTCTTCGAGCCGCCCGAGCAGGTCCTCGAGCGTCGTGGTGTTGATGGCCGTGTGCGCATGGGCGTCCTGGAGACTGAATCGCGTGACCGCCCGCGCGAAGCCGATGAGCTTCTCATAGGCGCGATAGTCCGGGCTCACCGGTTGGGGCAGCTCCCCGGCGGCGTCCGCGGTCACGGGAGTGTGACCGCCGCGGATCAGCTCGAGGGCGGCCGGCGCCTCGCGCCGGGGCAAGTCCCGGACGGCCTCGTGCCCGCGCTCGAAGGCCTCCTTCGCCAGCGTCCGCAGCCACTCCGGCTCCCTGCCGATCAACTCCGCCAGCGTCTCGGCCGTCAGGTAGTCGGCGCCGGGCGCGCCGAATCCGTCTCCCAGCCCGAAGGCGTGGGCAATCTGATTGGCGACGATCACGGTGGCGGTGAGATGCCGCGGGTTGCGCCCGTGAAGCTCCAGGATGTGGGGATCGTGATGGTGCTCCACCGTGAACAGAACCTGCTCGGGGATGTAATGCGCCCGCATCAGCTCCGAGCCGGTCTTGACGTGATCGAGCAGGAACGGCTGGCGCTGGCCGAAGCACTCGACCTCGACCTCGCGCGTCGGCCGATGATGCTGGCGGCACCAGGCGGCGATGGCGGCATAGTCCTCGGGCAGCGTCTTGAGCAGGACTATCTTCCCGAAGTCGTGCAGCAGGCCGGCCAGATAGGCGTCCTCGGCGTACGGGCGACTGACGCGGTTGCCCAGCGCCCAGCCGATTTCGGCTACGACCAGCAGGTGGGCAAGCACGCCCAGGCCCAGGTTGCCGCCGTCGCCGGCGAGCTGGCAGACGCCCTGCGTGTAGGCCAGGTTCCGCACCGCCGACAGGCCGATGCGCAGCACCGCGGTGGGCAAGTTCGTGATGCCCGCGCCCGCCTCGCCGATGTGATCCTCGTAGGTCAGGTAGACCGGGCTGTTGGCGGCCTTGAGCACGCGCTCGGCCAGATCGGGGTCCTCTTCGAGCGCGCGGGCCACGGTGAACTTCGTCCCGCGATCATCGGACAAGGCGTTGAGCACGCGGAAGAGCGGACCGGGCAGCGAGCACGAGGCCTTCAGCTCGTCGACGTCCTGGATGGGAGGCCGGGCCGCCTGCGCGCGAGGCAGTCCAAACGGATTCTCTGCCGGGGGGTGGACCTTCGGCTGCCCAGGGTCGCGCTGAGGGGTCTCAGGGTTCATGATCTTTGCTCTCCTGCCTGCTGCCAGCGCCGCTGGAGCCGCGGTCGCTGCCGGTCACGGCGAGGCCGCCGAGGCCATGGCCGCGGCCGGTCATGACGGGCCAGTGGAGGCCGTGGTCGCGGCCGGTCACACAGAGACCGCCGGGCTCGATCGGGCCCGGGTGGTCGCCCAGGTGGTGACCGGGCCTCTGTATGAATGGTCGGAGCTTGAGGCCGGGGCCTTGAGCAGATCCCAGGTGCGAGCGGACTCAGGCAGCGGTCGGGCGCAGGGTGCGAGGGTGGGCGCGGGGTGCGAGGGCGGGCGCGGGGTGCGAGGGTGGGCGCACGGTGCGAGGCTGGGCGGCCGGTCGGGCGGCCGTTCGGGCGGACGGTCGGGCCGCCCGCGGCCGGGCGAGCCGCGGCGTGCGGCCGGCTATCGGCCGGAGGGCGGGCCGGATAGCGCGGCGGGGGCTGGGGATGGTAGGCTCCTGGGCTTGAAGCCCGGGGCCGGTCCCGCCGTGCGCGTGCTGGGGCCCTGGGGTGGCCAGCGACAGAAGGGGAGGAGACGTGAGACCCAAGCTGCGCTTTCTGGACGACGAGCTGATCACCCGGATCCTGGACGAAGCGCGCGACGTTTTGCACCGCCTGGGGTGCGAGATCCAGAACGAGCGCGCCCGGGCGCTCCTGGCCGACCACGGCGCGCAGGTCGACGAGGCGACGCGCCGCGTGCGCTTCCCCGGTGCGCTCATCGATCGGGCGATCGCCGCCGCGCCCCGCTCGTTCAAGTTGTACGACGTGCTCGGACAGGAGACCCACGACTTCCAGGGCGACAATGTCTACTTCACGCCGGGTTCCTGTGGGATCACGGTGCTCGACCATCACACAGGTCAGATGCGCGCCCCGCACACGGTCGACTACGTGCGCTACGCGAAGCTCGTCAGCCAGCTGGATCACATTCCCGCGCAGAGCACGGCCTTCATCGCTTTCGACGTGCCCGAGCCGATGCAGGACAGCTACCGGCTCTACCTGAGCCTTCTCCACTGCGAGAAGCCCATTGTCACCGGCGCCTTCACCATCCCGTCGTTCGAGACGATGAAGTCGCTGCAGGTCGCGGTGCGCGGCACGGAAGCCGAGCTCAAAGCCAAGCCGCTCACGATCTTCTCGGTTTGCCCCACGGCGCCGCTCAAGTGGAGCGAGGTGACGTCGCAGAATCTGCTCGACTGCGCGCGCGCCGGGATCCCGGTCGAGTACATCTCGATGCCGCTGGCCGGCTTTATCGGCCCGGTCACGCTGGTCGGCTCGCTCGTGCAGCATACGGCCGAGACACTGAGCGGCCTCGTCATGAGTCAGCTCGCCCGGCCGGGGTGTCCCGTGCTCTACGGCGGCTCGCCCGCGGCGTTCGACATCCGCTTCGAGACGACCCCCATGGGCGCCGCCGAGACGATGATGATCGACTGCGCCTACAACGAGATCGGCAAGCACCTGGGTCTCCCCACCCAGGCGTACATCTCGCTGAGCGACGCCAAGCAGCTCGACGCGCAGGCGGGGCTCGAGTCGTCGATGGGCGCGACTCTGGCGGTCCTCTCCGGCATCAACAGCGTATCGGGCCCGGGGATGCTCGACTTCGAGAGCTGTATAAGCCTGGAGAAGTTGGTCGTCGACAACGAGATCGTCGGGATGACGCAGCGGATTGCTCGCGGGATCACGCCGCGCGAGGACTTCCCCGCGCTGCCGCGCTTCGAGGAGATGCTGGCCGAGGGGCACCTGCTGATCTCGAAGCACACGCGCAAGCACCTGAAGACCGAGCACTACTACCCCGGGCCCGTCATCGAACGTGCCAATCGCGCGCGCTGGGAGGCCGAGGGCAGCAGCACGCTGCGGGCGCGGGCGCACTCCGAGGTGGCGCGGATGCTGGACGCCTGGGAGCCGCCGCGGCTGGGGTCAGCGGTGCGGGCAGGGATCGAGGAGGTCATGGCGCGGGAGGCGCGCAAGTACGGTCTCGAGCCGCTGCCGGAGCGGGAGGCGTGAGCGAGATCGTCCCCATCGCGGCCGAAGCGATCATTCCCAGCGCGGAGGACGTGCTGCGGGCGCTGGGCCGGCCCCCGGATGCGGGCCGGGCGCCGGACTCGGCGCGGACCGCGGGGGGCGCGACGCCAGCGCCCGATGAGCGGCTATCCCGATTGCTGGCGGCCGCCGGCGCGCTGTTTCTGGAGCTGGCGCAGCCGGCGGGCCTGTGGCGCGATGTGACGCGCGAGGAGTTCGCCGGCGTCTACCGCGGCGAGGGCGGGAACGAGCCCGAAACGCCGCTCGAGGAGATCTTCCCGCGCGCGGAGCGGCTCGCGCTCTTCGCGGTGACCGCCGGCGAGGCGGTGACCACGCGGATCGGGGAGCTGTTCCAGGCGGGGGAGTATCCGCTCGGCGCGGTGCTGGACGCGACGGCGTCGGAGGGAGCGGAGCGGGCGGCGGGCGTGGTGCAGGAGCGGTGGGAGGCCGCGATGGGCGCGGCGGGCGGCGAATTGCGGGCCCTGCGCTACAGCCCCGGCTACTGCGGATGGAACGTCAGCGGGCAGCGGGCGCTGTTTCGGGCGCTCCAACCGGAAGCGGTCGGGATCACGCTCAGCGAGAGCTGCTTGATGCGGCCGATCAAGTCGGTGAGCGGCGTGCTGATCGCCGGCCCCGCCGCGATCCACAGGTTCGCGAATGACTATCCGTTTTGCGCGCGGTGCCGGGAATGGAGCTGCCGCGCGAGACTGAAGGAGCTGGGCGGGTAAGCCGGGACCGCCGTTGAGGGTGAGCCCGCGCAGGTGTGTCGTCACGGATACGAGCCGACCCACATACGGACGCGTCTACCACGCGTTGTTTGATCCGCCGCTCGCGGAGGCTCGCCGGGTTGTCGTCGACCTCGTGCCCCCGGGCGCCACGGTCGTGGACATCGCCTGTGGCACGGGCGAGCTGTGCTTCGCGCTGGCAGCGGAGAAGGGCTGTAGGGTTGTGGGGGTTGATCTGTCGAGGCGAATGATCGACTTCGCCCGGAAGCGCAATCGACACGACACCGTGCGGCTCTATCATTGCGACGCGGCGAACTTGACCGGCCTGGAGCCGAGCGTCTTCGACTACGCCACGATCCTCTTCCTCCTGCACGAAGTGCCCAGGGAGAAGCAGATCGCGGTCCTCAAAGAGGCCTTGCGAGTCGCTCGCCTGGTCGTGGCCGTCGATTCACTCGTGCCTCTTCCCAGGAATCTACACGGTATCGCGCTCCGAGTCGTGGAGGCATCGGGTGGGCGAGAGCACTATCGTCCCTTTGCGGATTATCTCGCGGCCGGAGGGATCAGTGGCATCCTGACTGATCCGCGGCTGGGAGCGGCGGTCGTGCGGCAATCGGTGTTCTGGCACGGGTGCCGCGAGATGGTGATTCTGGCCGGACAGACGGACGCGGCACCTTGAGTCGCATGGCGCTGGCGGTGGTCTCACGGGCCGAGCAAGACGGCCGGCTGAGGCCCGGAGACACCGTCGTCGAATACACGGGTGGCGGCACGGGCGCATCGCTGGCGCTCGTTTGCGCCGCCCGGGGATACCGGATCCGGATCGTCACCTCCAACGCCTTCGTGCACTGCGTGGGCACGGCTGCCTCGTCGCGCGGGGTCGCCACGGTGCTGAAGCGGCTCAAGCCGGGTGTCAGGATCGTCGTGGTGGAGCCCGCGGAGTCCGCGGTGTTGTCCGGGGGCTCGGCCGGGCCTCACAAGATCGAGGGCGTCGGCATCGGCAACACACCTCCGCTCTGGGAACCGGCGTTCGTGGGCGAGGTTTTCCCGGTCGGAACCGAAGAAGCCAAAGACATGACGAGACGCCTCGCCCGCGAGGAAGCCCTGTTCGCGGGGATGTCATCCGGGGCCAACGTCCTCGCGGCGATGTGTTGGAACTCAGCGCACCCGGCTACCGGCCGCGAGTCGCATGGTGCGCGTCCAGGGCCGCCACGCTGGGTTTCCAGGGGTGGCTGCCAGGAGCTTGAGATCCATGACACAAGATCAGTGGACCACAGTAGACCGCTATTTCGAGGAAGTCCTCGTTCCTTCCGATCGTGTGCTCGATGAAGCCCTCCGGGCCAGCGCCGCCGCCGGGCTGCCCGCAATCCAGGTCTCGCCGCTGCAGGGCAAGCTGCTGTGGCTGCTGGCGCGATCCCTGAGGGCGCGGGCGATCCTGGAGATCGGGACCCTGGGCGGCTACAGCACGATCTGGCTCGCGCGAGCCCTTCCCGACGGAGGCCGCCTGATCACCCTGGAGGCCGATCCGCGACACGCCCAGGTCGCGCGCGCCAACATCGAGCGAGCTGGCCTGGCCGATGTCGTCGATCTCCGCCTGGGCCAGGCCCTGGAGACGCTGCCGCGGCTCGCGCCGGAGGGGCATGGTCCCTTCGACCTGGTCTTCATCGATGCCGACAAGGCGAACATCCCGGACTACTTCGCCTGGGCCGTAAAACTCTCCCGGCGCGGCAGTCTGATTCTCGTCGACAACGTCGTCCGCCATGGGGCCGTCGTGGACGGCGGCAGCGGCGACCCCGACGTCCGCGGCGTGCGCCGGTTCTTCGAGGCCGTCGCGGCCGAGCCGCGCGCGAGCGCCGTGGCGCTCCAGACCGTCGGCCGCAAGGGTCATGATGGGCTGGCCGTCGTGCTCGTAACGGCCGACCCGTAGCAGCGCAGATCGGCGGCGGCAGGTCACCCTCTGTGACGTAAGTGTTTTTTTCTTAGCGTGCTACAGCAATCGACCCCCGGGAACGGCAGAGAATCAAGTCGACATCGCATTAAGGCGATAAAAGTGAAGCGACATTGTGATTTTAGAGGTAGAATCTCGGCATGTTCAGTCGTTGGTATTCAGATGTGCTGGCCGACAAACTGGCACGGCCCTTCGTGCACCTTCTCTTCGGGGCGCGGCAGACCGGAAATCCACGCTCCTCAGGCGCCTCTTACCGGATGACGCCACGGTCTTCGATCTAGCGGACCCCGCCGAGCGATCCCGTCTCCTGGCGCGGCCGGGTCTGTTCGTCGAGGCCTGCCGAGCGCTTCCAACCCGTCGCGGCGGGCACTTTGTGTTCGTCGACGAGGTGCAGACCGTTCCTGCCATCTTCGACGGGGTTCAGCACCTCTACGATCGGGAAAAGAAGCGCTGGCGATTCATCCTGTGCGGCAGCTCGGCACGCAAGCTGCGCGCGACCGGCGCCAATCTCCTCCCAGGACGCAGCTTCCTACACCGGCTCTATCCGCTCACCCTCAGCGAGCATCCCCCGGCGACGCCAACCTCAGGCGACGCCCTCTGCGGCGACGCCTTGTCCCCGCTTCCATTTCCTTGGCCGAAGGGGATGGGTCCCCAAGACCCCTTCCCGGCTTGGGACCTGGAGGAGAGATTGGCCTACGGTGCCCTCCCCGGCATTGTCGCGAGCGAAGAGCGCGACCGGGGGGATCTGCTCAAGGCGTTCTCCGTCGTGCACCTGGAAGAAGAGATCCGCCGAGAATCGATCGTGCGGGACTGGGGCGCGTTCGTACGATTCCTGCAACTGGCGGCTCAGGAGTCAGGACAGGTCCTCAACCACGCGGCCATCTCTCGCGAGGCGGGTGTGTCCCAGCCCACCGTGAAGGGCTACTACCAGCTCCTCGAAGACATGCTGGTGGGCTTCCGGGTTCCAGCGTTCGCCCGCAGTCCCCGCAAGAATCTGCTGTCCACGCCCCGCTTCCTGTTCTTCGACCTTGGCGTGCGGCACGCCGCCGCGGGTCTCGCCCCAGCGAGGGAACTGGTGAGAGCCACGCCGGGCCCACTGCTGGAGCAATGGGTTGGAATCGAGCTGTGGAAGCGGCTGCAGTACCTGGGGGACGGATCGCTGCATTACTTGCGAACGCGCGACGGCGCCGAGATCGACTTCATCATCGAGCGCGGCGCGTCACTCACGCCGATTCAGATCAAGTGGACCGAGAACCCCGGTCTGTCGGCCGCGCGTCACCTGCTGACGTTCCTGGACGAGCATCCCCGCCAGGCCCGCTGCGGGTACATCATCTGTCGTTGCCCCCGCCCTCTGAGACTGCACGAGAAGATCATCGCCTTGCCGTGGCATTGCCTGTGACAAAGGGGCGCGGCGGGCCGCGACGAGAGCGCGGGCTACGGCACTCCGGCCGCCGCCCGAGTTGGTCCCCGCTTCGCGCCATGCTACCATCCCTTGGCCGTTCCGCAGGCGACCCGGAGCCCGCGTGAATCGGAGGCCGCAGGACCACGGATGACGGGGAGGAGCATGGCGCAGTCCGGACGCCGAAACCCGATCCGCCGCTTCCGCGAACAAGCGGGGCCTCCGGCGCTGCTCCTGCTCCTCGCCCTTGCCACCATCTTCGCCTTCCAGGGGGAACGCCACGGGTTCCTGCCGCGCCACCACGGCTACCTGTCGTCGCACGGCATGGCGCTCGCGGCCAATCTCTCCCCGGAGCACCATTTCCTGCTCTTCAACAAGATGGGGCGCGACGCGGACGGCGCCGTGCGCTACGAGGCGTACAACCGCTTCCCGCCCGGAGCCTTCGCCGCGATCAAGCTCGTCATTCTGCCCTTCGGCCGCGACCTGCGGCTACAGCTTCTGGCGGCGCGCCTGCTGATGGGCGCCTTCTTCGCGGCGGCGGCGGTTTGCGCCTACCTCTCGCTGGTGCGGCTCACCGGCGCGGCTGGGCGATCCTCCGGCGCCAGTGGGCGATTCTCCGGCGCGGGGGGGCAAAGCTCCCGCGCCGGGGGGCAACCCTCCCGCGTAGCGGGGCAACCCTACGGCGCGAGCGAGCAGCTTGCCCGCGGTCGGTGGGTCGCGCTGGCGGCGACCCTGCTCGCCTTGTCCTCCTACTACTGCCTCCACTACAGCGACATGGTCTTCAACGATGTCCCCGCGCTCTTCGGAATCCTCCTCGTCTTCCACGGCATGGTGGTCTTCGTCCAGGAAGGGCGGTTCAGGCAGCTTATCATCAAGAGCGCCGCCGCGCTCCTGCTGGGGTGGCAGGTCTACGCGCTCTTGCTGCCCTTCGTCGCCCTGGGGTGTCTGGGAGACCTGCGCGCCACGCGCTCGTTGCGGCGCGTCGTGGGCAGCCGCTTCTTCGTCCTGGGCGCCGTGTCGCTGGCATTCGGAGCGGTGATTCTGGCAAGCAACCTGCTCGGCGAACATCTGGCCGTCCAGGCGCCCTTCGGCGAGCTGCCCACCGTCCGCACGATGCTGTGGCGGATTGGCCTCGGCGCCGCGGAGGCCTACGATCCCTATGCCGAGACGCTGAGCTGGCCGGCCTTCCTCGGGAATCAGGTGTACCGGCTGGGCCGCATGTCCATCCCCGATATCCTCGTGCACTACACGGAGTCGCGCGCGGTGTTCTCCTTGCTGGGGGGATGCGTCCTGCTGGCCTCCTTGATCGGGATCAGACTCTCGCGGGCCCGGATTCTGACCGGAAGCCTGGTCTTGTCGGCGTTGTGCTGGGCGCTGCCGATGCGCCATTTCGTGGCCTTTCACGATTTCCAGTGCATGTTCTACGTCGGGGTAACCCTGATGTTCTTCTGCGCGCTGGCGCAAGTTGTACAGAAGTCCGCTCGGGCGGCCGGCATCGGTTTCGCGATCGCGGCCGTGGTCCTCTTTTCCCTCTCCAGTCTCCATCTCGCGCTCGTCAAGGTGTCGGGGACCGATCCTGGTGAAGCGGCGCGGGTGGCCGACTTCCAGCGGATCGCCGATCGCGTGGGCACGGGGCGCACGCTCCATGTCGACGGCGACTACGCCGGTCTCGGGAACGCCCAGCATGCGGTGGGGTTCTATCTCGCGGGAAACTACTTCCAGGAGAACGAGAGCACGGCCGAGTTCGTGGTCTCCAGCCGGCCCGACCTGCGCCGCCGGCCGCTCACCCCGGGAAACACGCGCGTGTTTCTCTACCAGGCGGCGCACTAGGGGGCAGCGCGGTGAGGGCGGCGCGGTGAGGGCAGCGCGGTGGGGCAGCGCGGTGGGGGTAGCGCGATGAGCGGGACGGCGGCGACACCGGGCGCGCGTTCGCCCTCGAGACTGCTCGAGGTCGTGCGCCTGTTCCTCCGGCTGGGGATCGTAGGCTTCGGCGGCCCCGCGGCCCACATCGCGATGATGCACGATGAGGTCGTCAAACGGCGGCGCTGGCTGAGCGAGCAGTCCTTCCTCGACCTTGTCGGGGCCACGAACCTGATACCGGGTCCCAACTCGACCGAGATGACGATCCACCTGGGATTCCTGCGCGCCGGCTGGCGCGGCCTCGTTCTGGGCGGAGCATGCTTCATCATTCCATCGATGGTCATCGTGCTTGTTCTGGCGGCGGTCTACGTGCGGTTCGGCGAGACGCCTCAGGCCCAGTGGCTCCTGTACGGCGTCAAGCCGGTGGTGATCGCGATCATCGCCAAAGCCCTGTGGAGCCTTGGGCGCACCGCCCTCAAGGGTCGGTTGACGATCGCGGCCGCCGGGTTGGTGCTGGCGGGCTACTTCGCGGGCCTGAACGAGATCGCCCTGCTGCTCGCCGCCGGCGGGCTCGTGATGCTGGCGAACAATCTCCATCGGCCCGGGAGGCATCTGGCCGGCCTGGCGGGACTGCCGCTGGCCGCGGTCGGACTGCCCGTGGCCGCGGCCGTCCCCTTCAATCTGCCCCAGCTCTTCCTGATCTTTCTCAAGATCGGCTCCGTGCTCTACGGCAGCGGCTATGTGCTGCTCGCCTTCCTGCGCGCCGACTTCGTCACGCGCCTGGGGTGGCTGACGGAGCAGCAGCTTCTGGATGCCGTCGCCATCGGACAGGTGACCCCGGGGCCGGTCTTCACCGCGGCCACCTTCATCGGCTACATCCTGGGCGGCGCGCCCGGCGCGCTGATCGCCACGCTGGGCATCTTCCTGCCGTCCTTCGTGTTCGTGGCCGCATCCAATCCCTTCATCCCGCGGCTGCGGCGCTCGCCGTGGCTCAGCGGCTTGCTGGATGGAATCAACGCCGCGTCGTTGGCCCTGATGGCCGGCGTGATGTGGCACCTGGGGGCGATCTCCCTGATCGATCCGCTGACCATCGGCCTCGCGCTCGCCGCCCTGGTCCTGCTTGCGCGGTATCGGGTGAACTCGACCTGGCTCATCGCCGGCGGCGGCCTCGCCGGTCTCCTGCGGTGGGTCGCCTCGTGACGCCCGGCGCCGTCCGGCGGAGGCGACGCCGAAAGGCGCGCCCGCATCGGGCAACGCGGCAGTACGCCCCACGCGATCGCTTCCCATTGACGAGTACCCCTGCAACTGTGTACGTTTAGCCCAGTTGCCGCCCCGGTCCCCCTGACCCCGGAGGATGAACGGGGCGCCACAACCCAGAGGAAGGATCATGGAAATCCTGAAGGACATCGCCCGGAACCTGCAGGCTGGTGACGATGAGCGCGTGCTCGCCCTCACGCGCGACGCGCTTGCTCAGGGGATCGCGCCGCGCCAAATCCTCGATCAAGGGCTCCTCGCCGGCATGAACGTCGTCGGCGAGCAGTTCCGCACGCACGAGATCTTCCTGCCCGATGTGCTGATGGCGGCCAAGGCGATGTACGCCGGCCTGGAGGTGATCAAGCCGCTCCTGGCGGGCGAGGGCGTGCCGATGGCGGGCCGCGTGGTCATCGGGACGGTCAAGGGCGATCTCCACGACATCGGCAAGAACCTCGTCGGCATCATGCTCAAGGGCGCGGGCTTCGAGGTGATCGACCTGGGCAAGGACGTCGAGCCGCGCCGGTTTGTCGAGGCGGCCCGCGATGCGCAGGCCACGGTGATCGGCATGTCGGCGCTGCTCACGACGACGATGCCGGTGATGAAGCAGGTCGTCGAGCTACTGGCGTCCGAGGGGCTGGCCGGCCGCGTGCGCACGGTCGTCGGCGGGGCGCCGGTGTCGGCCGAGTTCGCGCGCGAGATCGGCGCCGATGGCTACGCCTACGATGCGGCCAATGCGGTCGAGCGCGTCAAGGCGCTCATGGCTTGACCGTCAGGCCCTGCCCTGCTGCGCGCAGGGCGCGCGGCTGACCGCGCCCGTTCGCCGGGCGATCCGCGGAGGATGAGGCGATGGTCCCACTGCTTGAACGCATCCAGGGCGGCAAGGTGCTCCTGGCGGACGGCGCCATGGGGACGCTGCTGATGGAGCGGGGCTTGGCGGCCGGCGCGTGCCCGGAGCTGGTCAATCTCGAGCGGCCCGCGTTACTCGAGGAGATCGCCCGTCTCTACCTGGATGCCGGCGCGGACATCATCCAGACGAACACGCTGGGCGGCTCGCCCATCAAGCTGGCCATGTACGGGCTGGAAGACCGGACCGAAGAGATCAACGTCGCGGCGGCGCAGGCGGTGCGCCGCGCGGCCGGCGGCCAGGCCTACGTCTACGGTTCCTGCGGTCCCTGCGGGCTGACCCTCAAGCCGTACGGCGACGCCGACCCCGATGAGGTCCGGGCGAGCTTCGCGCGCCAGATCCGGGCGCTCATCGACGGCGGCATCGATGTGCTCATCGTCGAGACGATGATGGACTTGGCCGAGTGCCGGCTGGCGATCGAGGCGGCCCGGTCGGTGTCGGGGACGCTGCCCGTCATGGCTTGCATGACGTTCAACCGCACGCCGCGCGGCTTCTACACCATCATGGGCAACGATGTCCCCACGGCGGCCGCGGGCATGGCCGCGGCCGGCGCGGATGTGATCGGCTCCAATTGCGGCTGCGGTATCGAGCAGATGATCGAGCTGGCGCGCGCGTTCTCCGCCGCCAGCGCCCGCCCGCTCATCTTCCAGCCCAACGCCGGCCTGCCGCACACCGAGGGCCTGCGCGCCGTCTACCGGGAGACGCCCGAGTTCATGGCCGAGCGGGTGGGCGAGCTGATCGACGCGGGCGCTGTCGTGATCGGCGGCTGCTGCGGCACCACGCCCGAGCACATCCGCGCCATGCGAGCCGTCCTCGACGCGCGGAACACGTAGCCGGGCGGCCACACCGCACCGATGCAGCGGTCGATCAGGCGGCGCCGCGGGCCCGGAAGTGCTCGGTGTATTGCTGGTCCACGCCTTGAATGTGGCGGACGAGCCAGTCGCCGAGAAACTTCATCACATCCATCGAGAGCATCAGGCGCCCGGCGGTGAGATCGCGCTCGTAGCCCTTCACCTTCTCCATGAAGGCGTGATGTTCGGCCGTATGCGCCGACGCTCTGGGGTACGCGTAATCGGTGAAGTAGCGCTCCTCGGTGGCGAAGTGCGTCTCGGCGTAGTAGGCCAGCCGGGTGACGATGTTCCCCAGGCTGTGCTGCGCCCTGCCGGCCTTCATGGCGTCGTGCAGCTCATTGATCATGCCCACGAGTTGCTGGTGCTGGGCGTCGATCTCCGCGATCTGCACGCTGAGAGAGTCACTCCATTCGATCAAAGGCATGCGAAACCCCCTTCGTCATCGCTGGATGGTGTGGGATGGCGATCGCAACCCTCAGAAGCACCATTCGCACACGTTCGAATCCTCCCCGGTCCAAGTTCTCCTGACCTACATCGTGACCCGGGCGGAGCTTCTTGAGTCAGGCGTCAGATGGGGGCGGAACCGCCGGGCTGTGGTGAGGTAGAATTCGTGGTGCCCGGCCGGTGGCCCTGCGCGCACTGGTCAATCGCCGGTGGCGGCGCAGCGTGGGACCCTGGCGCCGGCCGCCGCGGGGAGGTCCAACGTGGATGCAAGCAGCAACGCCGCCCGCGGCCGCTCTCAGCATGTGGCGCTCCCCCGCGCGCTCGTCCCGTTGACTGCTGCCGTCTTGTTCCTCTGGCTGCAACCTGGTTGCCTCGTCGAGATGCCGCAGGTGCCGCAGTTCACAACGCGGCTGCAGGTCCCGATCGGACAGGAACGGATCACCGGCGTCGATCTGGCCGACTCGTTGGGCCCGTTGATCCACGCCGATTCCGCCGGCACGGGGCCGCTGGAGCTGCGCTTCGGCGGCTCGCTCGGCCGCGTGGAGCTGGGGCGTCTGCTCGCGCTCGATGTGCCCCCCCTGAACGCGCGCGGCGTGCTCGCACAGATCGCGCTCGATGCGCCGTATGCCGACACCGTGCGCTTCCGGCCCGGCGAGGTGCTGCCTTTCCCGGTCGGGTCGGAGGGCTTGCTCGCGCAGATCGATCCCTTCCTCTTCAGCATCGGGCCGATCGACATGGGCGTGATCGAGGACTTCGTGCGCGTCGAGATCGCCTCGGGCGAGCTGCGCTTCAGCCTCACGAACCGCCTGCCCGTCACGCTGTCCGGGCCGTCGTCCTCAGGTCACTCCCTGCGCATTGTCCTGCGCGACATCAGCCGCAATCCCGCGCGCACCATCGGAGTCTGGGTGATCGACAGGCCGCTGGCGCCGGGGCAGACCGCCGGCGCCGCTCTGGATCTCGCCGGCCAGGCGCTGGGCAACCATTTCGCGGTCATGATCCAGGGTGGATCTCCCGGCAGCGGCGGCGAGACGATCATGATCCGACCGGCGGATGGCCTCGACCTGTTCCTGGCGCTCTCGGATCTGCGCGTGAGTTACCTCGAAGCCCCTGCTCGCCCGCAGCGCTTCGAGGTGCGCGGCACGCTCGATCTGTCCCCGGTCGCCGCGCTGGACTGGGCCGAAGTGGAGCGCGGACATCTCGCGTGGCGCCTCACGAGCAGTTTGCCAGTCGCCGCGGTCGCCCGCGTCGAGCTGCCGGGCCTGATCGTCGCCTCCACCGGCCTGCCGCTGGCGGCCCAGGTGCGGGTCGATCCCCGCGCCACTCGCCGCGTGGTGCTCGATCTCGGCGGTGAGCGCCTCGAGGCGTGGGGGGACGGTCCGCTGGACTGGCAGATATCGGTCGAGACGGAGGCGACCGAGGGCATCGTGAGCCTCAGCTCGCAGGACGGGATCATGGCCGCACTGGAACCCGCGGCGATCGAGCTGCGCGCCGTGGCGGGCGTGCTGCAGGCGACGGAACTGGTGGTCGCCCCCGTGCGAATCGCCGTCGAGGTTCCCGCCGAGGTCGATAGCGCCGCGTTCCAGGCGGCCACCCTGGCGATCGACTTGTACAACGCCTCGGCTGCCGGCGGGATCGCCGATCTGACCGTGGTCGGCCGCGCCGCGCAACGACAAGTCGTCCTGCCGATGCGGATCGACATCCCGGCCGGTTCCGCGGGGCGCCCCGCCCACACCCGGCTCGAGCTGAACGAGGCGAACTCCAGCATCCTCGAGCTGATCGATCTGCGCCCGGACAGCGTCGCGGTCGGAGGGATGCTGCTGGTCGGGGATGGCGAAACGACGATGGGTCTTCGGGCCGATGACTGCGTCGAGGGTCGCTACGAGGTCGTGGCTCCGCTGCGCTTCGTGCTGCCGGCGACGAGCCACACGGGTGAGCCGTTCGAGCTGGAGCTGGCCCAGAACGTGCGCGAGCGCATCGGCGGCCACCTCGACGCCCTCGTGCTCGAGGCCGAGATAGAGAATCACTTCCCGGTGAGCGCAGAGGTGGAAGTGCACTTCGCGCTCGCGGCCGAGAATCTCCTCGTCGCGGATGATCTGGTCTTGCGCACCGGGTGGGTTGCGGCGGGCGAGGTGGATCCCCTGAGCGGCCGCGTGACGGCCAGCCGCGTCACCTCCGTCAGCCTGGCCGTGGTGGCGGGCGAGATTCATCTGTTCACCGCCGAGCGGTTGCACGGGGCCATCGTGGTGCATCTGCTCGGGGGCCAACACCCCGTCGAGTTCAGCGGCGCCGACTATCTGCAGTTTCAAGGCGTGGCCACGCTGGAAGTGGGCGTGCGATGAAGTGGGCGGCCGTTCTGAGCGCGGCGTTCCTGATCGGGACGGTTCCCCGCGCGGACGTGCAGCTAGCCGACCGAGATCCGGCCTTCGCCGCCGTCAGCGCCGGTTCCCGGGCCCTCGCGTACAACCCGG
The DNA here is from genome assembly GCA_964603725.1 of uncultured bacterium. Lineage (GTDB taxonomy): Bacteria > Eisenbacteria > RBG-16-71-46 > CAIMUX01 > WJJG01 > CAZDKK01. Next base: position 50,059 of record CAZRWW010000020.1, on the reverse strand, counting down.
CCAACCTGAGCCTGCTGCCGCGCGACGGCATCGAAGGGCTGGCGATCGACGCCGCCCTGGGGAACAACGCCTACTCGCTGGCCGAGTACAACCGCTTCAACGGCGCCTACTGGAACGAAGAAGACAAGGAAGAGATTCTCGCCAAGGTCAGATCGGACCACGTCACGATGGCCGGGTCCGGCAGCGCGGCGGTGCTGGGCGTCACCTGGAACGGCCTGGCCGCCTGCGCGGAGACGCGCGTGCTGTCGCGCCTACGCGTGCCGAAGGAGCTGCTGCGCTTGATGCTGCAGGGCAACACCATCGGCGAGACCTTCGCGCTGCGTGACGCCGAGGGGGGCGGGCTCGCCTTCACCGAGTTCCGGCTCTCCGGCGCGCGTCCGCTCGCGGGGGTGGCGCGCGCGACCGCGCTGCCGCTCGAGCACGTGCACGCGGGCGCATCGGTGAAGCTCCTGCGCGGCTGGGGCCACGCCGAGGTGCGTGAGGCCGCCGGGGGCGTGACGACCACCGCCGAGACGATCTCCGGCAGCGGAACGCTCAAGACCCGCCAGGCCACGGGCGGCTGGGGCTACGGACTCGACCTGGGCGTCTCGGGGTACCTCGGCCGCGAGTGGGTGGCCTCGCTGGCGGCCAGAGACCTCATCGGGCGGATCCACTGGAATCGCGGCGTCCGCGAGCGCACCGACTTCTTCACGGTGCCGCAGATGAACCTGGGCGATCTCGAGGAGGATCTCGTGCAGACGGGCACGGTGATCGCCCGGACCGGCGCGTTCGCGGCCAGTCTGCCCGCGACCGTGGTGCTCGGCGCCGGCCGGCTGACCCGCCGGGCCGCGACCTGCGCCGCCCTCGATGCCCCGCTGCGCACCGGGCCGCTCGGACGCGGGAGCCTGGGCCTGTCGCTCGGCGCCGCCTGGATGCCGCGGCCCTGGCTGGCCCTGCGCCTGGCCGGAGGGGCGGGCGGCGTGCAGGGCACGCGGCTGGGGGCGAGCGTCGGCTGCGCCTTCGGCCCCGTGGCCGTGGACCTGGCGGCGCGAACGTCGGGCACGCTCAATCCCTTCGACGCGCGCGGTCTGGGTCTGGCGCTCGCCTTCGGCGCGGAGTCGTCCCGCCTCGCGAACTCCTGGTGATCTCCGGCAATCGTAGTATTTCCAATGAGTTGCCGCTCCAGAACGGGCGCCGGCCGCCTCCGCCGGCCCCTCAAGTTGGCCATCCGCTGAGTCGATCCTACTGGTAGACCACAACTTGGCGGCCGGGCCGCTGCCGCGGGGAGGCATTCTTGGCGCGTATCGATGCGATCTTCAAGCTGGTGCGGGATCGGGGCGCATCCGACCTTCACCTCACGACCGGTTCGTCGCCGATGCTGCGCGTGGACGGCGAGATCCAGGCCGTCGAGTACGACGCGCTCTCGGAGGAGACCCTCACCGATCTCCTGCGCGAGATGATGGCCTCCGAGGACTGGGCGGTCTTCGAATCGCAGGGCGAAGCGGACTTCGGCTACGAAGTGCCCGGCGTCCTGCGGGTGCGCTGCAACGTGTTCCGCCAGCGGCGCGGCATTGCCGGCGCCTTTCGCATCCTGCCGACCAAGATCTTCACCGCGGACCAGCTCGGCTTGCCCGAGGCCGTGCGCAACTTCGCCAACGTCACCAAGGGCCTGGTCGTCGTGACCGGCCCCCCCGGGAGCGGCAAGTCGACCACCCAGGCGGCTCTGATCGATCACATCAATCGCACCAAGCGCAAGCACATCATCACGATCGAGGACCCGATCGAGTACGTGCACGACAACAAGCTCTCGCTGATCAACCAGCGCGAAGTGCGGCGCCACACCAAGAGCTTCGACACGGCCCTCAGGTCGGCGCTGCGAGAGGACCCGAACATCATCCTGGTGGGCGAGATGCGCGATCTGGAGACGATCTCGCTCGCGATCACGGCGGCCGAGACGGGCCAGCTCGTGTTCGGCACGCTGCACACCGCCTCGGCGGCCGGCACGATCGACCGGCTGATCAACGTCTTCGAGGCGGGCAGCCAGGCCCAGATCCGCACCATGCTCTCGGAGTCGCTGCAGGGCGTCGTCGCCCAGCGCCTGCTGAAGCGCAAGGACGGCAAGGGGCGCATCGCCGCCCTCGAGGTGCTGGTCGGCACGCCGCCGGTGCGGGCGATGATCCGCGAGTGCAAGACGTTTCAGATCCCCACGGCCATGCAGACCGGGCGCAAGCTGGGCATGCAACTCATGGACGACTCGATCGCCGAGCTGCTGCGCACTGGCGTCATCGACGCGCTCGAGGCCCAGCGGCACGCGTCTCACCGGGATCGCTTTGATGATCACAGCGCGCCGGGGCAGATGGCGGCCTAGGTCAGGCGCCTGTGACGGTCTGGCGCGGCGGGATGCCGTGGCGGAGGCCGGACAAGGCTCAGCGCGAGGAGCGCGAGACGACCGGATGGTGTCCAGGAGGAGCCTGTGAACTCGCACGAGTTGCCGCGCGGCGCCGGCCTGGCGGGACGCCTGCAGTTCGCCTCGCCCTTCGAGCTCGGGCAGTTCCTCCTACTGGGGCGCAAGACCGGCGTGCTGCATCTCTCGAGCGGCGAGAAGCGCGGCGAGCTGCACGTGCTGGAGGGGCAGATCGTCTCCGCCGCCGGGCCCGATCTGACCAACGGGCAGGCGGCGGCGATGGACATGCTCAAGTGGACCGAGGGCGAGTTCCACTTCGTGGCCGAGCCCGTGCCGCCGTCCGAGGAGATCGACCTCGGCACCGAGAACCTGCTGCTCGAGACCGCGCGGCTCATGGACGAATCGGGCCAGGGCGAGCGCAAGGTCGCCGCCAGCCTGGAGGCGGCCGACGAGCTCAGGCGCACCTTCGCCGCGATCACCGCGCAGGCCGCCTCGACCACGCCCGGCGCCGCGGGCACGGCCTGCGGCTGGTTGCTGCAGGCGCCGGGGCGCAGCCTTGCGCACCTGGCGGGCTTTCCCCTCATGGGCGTCGGCGCGGACGGCGCCGCCCAGCAGCTCGATGCTTCCCTGACGCCGGACCCCGGGCGCGTCTTGGGCCGCGCGATCGAGGGCCCGCCCCGCAACGAGTGGTTGTCCGAGGGCGGCCGGCGTCTCTTCCTTTCGTGGGGCGAAGAAGGCTATCGGATCGTGCGCCCCTATCCCACGCCGGTGGTCGAGAAGCACATACCCGATCGTGAGGCGCTGGAGACAATGCTGTGCGGCGCGACCGCCGTCGGGATCTTCGGTCCGACCGGCGCGGGCAAGAGCCTGCTGGCCGCGCTCCTGGCCACCGCGCAAGCCGCCGACGGGTTTCAGGTGCTCTACGTCACGGGCGTGCCGACCCACGATCTCGGCGACGGCCAGCGCATCCTGCACATCATCGTGCCCCCTGGTGCCGGGCCGGCGCGGGCCCAGGAAGCGCTCGAGCGCTGGCACCCGGAGTCGGTCGTGGTCGATGTCGAGCCGTCCCGCGAGGTGGCGACCTTCCTGCAGCTTTGCCGCCGCGGCGGGATCCCGCTCGTCGTGACGCTGCGCGCGCCCGACGGGGCCTGGGCGCGTGAAAGCGTGCGATTCCTGGTGCGCGACCCGGCCGGCTGGAGGTTCCTCACGCCCAACGTGACCGCCGATGGGCCGACGCTGCAGGTGAGCCAGGAAGCGGCGTAGCGCACCCTGAGCCGCGGTCCCGCACGCCCGCGCACTGACGGCGTCGAGGTGGCTGAAACCAGCCACACGTGTCTGCATGCTCTGAGCCAAGTGTGTATAACATGAGTTGTACACAAGCGATGGCCGCGAGCAATCGATGTGCTGCTTCCTCGATCATTCGCATCACCCAGCGATGATCACCGTTGATTCCACACTCACGACTGTGATATGATTCTCTCCTTGCGAACGCAATGAGCCGGGTGGGACGGGTGTCGGATGTGAATGTGGGCGGCCGTTGCGGGGTCGAATCAAGTCCCTGAGCTCCCTGATCTGGATCACTACCGAGCGGCGCCGCGGCGTCGCAACAGGGCGCGATGCGCCCCTAAAGGAGGAATCGATGCCTCACCGTTGGACGAGAGAGCTGCTGACGATTGGCATGATGTCACTGGCAATCGCGCTGAGCCTGCCGCTGGCGAGCGCGGACCAGAGCTACCTCGTGGGCGAGTGCAGCGCCGTGGCGAATCCGGACCATCCCGCCCTGGGGGCGTGGAAGTACTGCGTGGAGGTGAGCTGGAACACGGGCCGGCACGGCCTGAGCCACCTCGATCTGCTGCTCGGCCTGGAAGCGTGCCCGTGCGTGTGCGAGGAGTTTCCGTTCGCGGCCCAGGACCCGGCGGGGGTCTCGACGGGCGAGGGCGGCCAGGGCGAGGTGTGCCTGGTCTTCTACCAGGCGGAGTGGTCCTGCGCCGGCGATCCGTCGCTGGGGATCGGCCTGCCGCTGATCAAGCTCGAGCCGGTGGCGCAGGGCGAGTGCGAGCCCGGTCCGGTGGGCGAAGCGACCTTCTGCTTCTATTCCAACTGGCCCCCGGTGGCGGTCGCTGCGCCCAACGAGCTCCTGGCGCTCAAGGCAGGCCCGAACATGGTTACCGGCGAGCTCTCGGGCGTGTTACCCGACTGCGCCTGCGGCATGGCGCCGGTGAGCAGTTGCACCTGGGGTGCGATCAAGGCTCAGTTCACACGCTGATCGAGAACGGCTATCCTCCTCCGGCCCGCTGGGTCCGATCGCCCGCTTCGCGACTGGACCCGGCGGGCCGAGCCGTGTCCATGCGGGAGCCCCGACGCCCACGCCCTCGTGGCCTGTGTGGCCTGCGACGCGCGGTCTAGAAGCACCTTCATCCGATAGACACCCACGACCCTGCCGGAGACCTGACTTCGATCTTCCCGTTCGCAATCCGAGGAGCTAGACTTGCATCCGTGCGGACCCTCGCAGCATGCGCGCACGCGCGCAGCTCCTGACACTGCCGCGGAGGGGTGTGATGCACAACCGTCCCGCGCGAGATAGCTGGTCCTTGGCACGCCGCCTGGCGCTTCTGCTGCCATTCCTCGTCCCTGCATCCTCCGGGGCAGCCACGCTGAGAGTCCCAACGTCTCAGTACCCAACGCTTCGTGGGGCTATCGCAGTGGCGAGTGATGGCGACACCGTGCTGGTCGCGGAAGGTATCTACACCGGGTATGATTTCGTCGGCATTACGCTTGCTGAGCGTAACCTCGTGATTCGGTCGCAGAGTGGTGCCGCGCACACGGTTCTGCATGGAGATCTCAGTGACGGACCGTGCTTCATGTTTTGCGCTGGCTTGAGTCGTGCTTCAGTCCTGGAAGGCTTCACCCTGACGGGCTTACGCAGCGATGGAGACGGTGGCGCGCTGACGATCGTGAATTCGTCACCAACCATCTCCCGCTGTGTGATTGTAGGAAACAGATCGGCCGGTTTGCTCAACGGGAACGGCGGCGGCATTGCCTGCATGTACAACGCTTCACCGCTGATTACGGATTGCACGATTTCGGGAAATCTGAGCGTAACCGATGGATCGCCTCCAGTGGGAGGAGTATGGGCCAAGGGTGGGGCGACTCCGGTCTTGACCCGGTGCATTGTTTGGGGCAACCAAGACCGAGACATTGGAATCAGTTCGGGGGGGCTGTTCACGGTCTCGTGTTGCTGCCTTGATTCGACCCGACTGCCCGGATTCGGAGTCGTCTTTGAGGGTGAGAGCAGTTTTGAGAATCCTCTTCTCTGCCATCAGCACCCTCCCCATCTCTTCGTCGGCGATCCTGCGGATTACATGCTGTGGAGCGACTCTCCCTGCCTGCCTTGGAATAGCCCGTGCTCGGAGCTCATCGGCCCGCTGTGGATCGGCTGCCCCGAATCCGAGGTTCGCAGCCCGGAGGTGCCCGCCGGCAACGCCAGCTTGACAGTCGAGGGGAACCCGATGGGGCCAAGGCTCAGGTTCAGCATTCACCTGGCCACGTGGCAAGACGTCCGGGTGTCCTTGCATGACGTGACGGGGGCACAGGTAGAGGGCTTGGAAAGAGAGAGGCTGGCCCCCGGACACCATCAACGGGGTTGGACACCCAGGGGAGTCTCCAGCGGGGTGTACTACTTGAATCTCAAGACTGAGGACGGGCGATGCGCGAGGCGGATCGTGATCATGCGCTGAGTCGCGGGCCGAGCCGTGTCCATGCGGCATCCGTTGCGAGGGAGGATCAGCCATGCCGGCCCCGGCGTCCGAACAGCGCGCGCAGCGCTACGCCCGCATCCGCGAACAGCTCCGCGAGCTGCTCCTGAAGACCGATGACCCCGTGGCGCGCATGGCCACGGTCGCGGCGGTGCTCCACCACAAGATGCCGCACTTCTTCTGGACGGGCTTCTACCGGCTCCTGGACGGCCAGCTCATTGTCGGCCCCTATCAGGGTCCCGTGGCGTGCGCCGTGCTGCCGGGGCCCGAGGGCGTCTGCTGGGCTTGTGTCCGCCGCGCCGAATCGATCCTCGTCCCCGACGTGCACGCCTTCCCGGGTCACGTGGCCTGCGACGCGCGGTCGAAGAGCGAGGTGGTCGTGCCGCTGCGCGACCGGGACGGTCGCGTCACCGGCGTCCTCGACGTGGACTCCGACAAGATCGCGGCCTTCACGGCCGAGGACGTATCAGGGCTCGAGGCGATCGTGACGCTCATGCTGGGGGGATGAGAGCCTCGCGACTCAGTGCGTGATGATGACCCTCCGCACGACCCGCCGATCGGCCGCGGCCAGCTCCAGGAAATACGTCCCGGCAACCACAGGCGAGCCGTCCGTCCCACGCCCGTCCCAGGTCAGGGAGTGATCGCCCGGATCCTGCGCCACGGGGCAGAGCGACCGCACGAGCCGCCCGGCCACGTCGTGGACCCGTAGCGTGACGGTGCCATCGACCAGGTCCCCGAGCCGATAGACGATACGCGCAGACGCGATGAACGGGTTGGGCACGACGGCGATCAGCTCCAGGCTCAGCCGCGACTGCTGGGATGGTTCCACGGCACGCACCGCGGAAAGACCGCACCCGACCGGACAGGCGCCGATCAGGCCGCACTCCGGATTGTAATCGGGAGCGCACGGCGAGATCGCGCTCACGGAATAGGGCATCTCGGGGTTCTGGGCGCCGCAGAAGAGGGGATCGGCGCAGATGTTGCCGTCCACACCAAGCTGTCCGGCGATCGCGCCGACCCAGTCGCCGCCCGCGTTTCCGTAAAGATCGCAGCAGGACAGAGTACAGTTTGAGGATCCAGCGCACAAAACTGCGGGTCCCTGGTTGCCGAAGGCGATGATCGTGTTCACGAGCTCGCACGCGGAGTTTCCCTCGACAGCGATGCCGCCCCCATTCTGGCCTGCGTTGTCAACCAGGGTGCAGCGCTCGAGACGGCCACACCATCGACCAGGTCCAAGGCGCCGCCCCACTCCGCGCTGTGGCCGGAGAACTCGCAGCCCACGAACTCGAGGACCCCGGCGCTGTTCCCGTGACACACGGCCCCGCCATAGAAGAGTGCGGAATTGTCATGGAATCGGCATTCCTCGAACATGGCAGTCGAAGACATGTTGGAGCTGACCGCGCCCCCTTCCCCTCCACCCGGAAGGCGGTTGCCGCTGAATGTGCACCTCTGGAAGGCGGGAGCACATCCGTGCGCGAAGCAGACGGCACCGCCCGCGACCAATGTCGTCGGACCTCCGGCCGTGTTTCCGATGAAGCGCGTGTCTGTGATCTGAGGTGAGCAGCTGTTCCTGAAGCACAGCGCGCCGCCCCAGCTGACAACGCTGGAGTAGGTTGTGTTGTTCTCGAAGAGGCAGGCGTGGATCTCTGGCGAGCTGTACCCGGCGCAGAGCGCGCCTCCCTGATGCGTCGCGGAGTTGCCGCTGAAGGTGCAGCCGACGAGCGTCAGCGCTGCCCGCCAGACATAGATCGCCCCGCCGGCAGAGGCAGCGGTGTTCTCTGAGAATTCGCAATCGATGAAGCTGGGTCCGCTGGTCTCCATTGCATAGGCCGCTCCGCCGACGCTCGCGACGTTTCCGGAGAAGACGCAGCTCTGGCAGACCGGAAACGAAAGCGAGTCGCACGCCAGTGCGGCCCCCTCGCTGTAGGTCATTCCATTGAAGCGGAAGCCGCAGTTCATGAAGTGGGGCGAGGCGGTGTGGCAGTAGACGGCGTCACCGGGCCCCACGGCCTCGTTCTCGACAAACAGGCAGTTGGCGATCGTCGGGGAGGATCCATTGCGGCAGCAGACCGCGCCGCCTTCCTCCGACCCTCAGCTGGCGTACGCCAGGCCGTTGCGGATCGTGACGCCGCGCAAGACCGAAGCCGGCCCCTCCCCGCAATGGAAGAGGAATCCCCGCCGCACCTCCCCGGCCGCCCCCTCGCAATCGAGGATGCAAGCGGCCGGGTCCGCGCTCGCGGACTCCACCACGATCGCCAGGCCGGTGAAGTCGATGTTGCGGTTGAGCATTCCGGTGAATGTCCCATCGGCCAACTGAACCGTGTCCCCGCCGGCGCAAGCCCAGATGGCTTCCTGGATCGTGGGGAATTGCCCCGTTCCATCGGGCCTGACCAGGTAGGTCGTCGCGGCTGCAGGTCCGAGCGCAAGGACACTGGCGATCACAAAGGCTCTCGAGTACAAGTGCAGGCGTCGCATGAGATTGACCTCCGTGAGCGTGGGGGCGTTGAACCGCCCCAATCGCCCGGCTACACAGCCTCGATCATGGCGCGCAGCGCGGCGCCTGGGGGGGGGACGCCCCACGCTACGTGCATCCAGCGAAGCGCGCTTCGGCCACGATCACTCGAACTGCTTCCATTCTACCGCCTGGCCCAGCAAAGAGACAAGGCGGCTCGCCATTGGCAGGCCGGGCTCGATTGCCCTATGCTTCGCGCGGCCCGCACCCCCGCGGAGAGGTTCGAATCCCCCCGAGAGAGGACGAGCGACATGAAGCGGAGCGAATTCGCAATCGCCGCGGCGTTGGGTCTGGTTCTGGGTGCGGGGCTCCTGGGCCCGGTGCCCGTGCGGGCTCTCGCCACCCCTGCGGATGAATCTGGAGGGACGATGACGCCGGTCGTATTCGGGACCTATGTGGAGTCGGCGGCTCAGCTCTCGAACGCGAGCCGCCTGACGGAGAGCCTACGGGCATTCGGCGGCGCCTGGCGCGATGCCCCCGTGTGGGTGTACATGCCCGCGGACGCGACCATCGAGAGTGACGAGGCGCGGGCGAGGCTCCGGGGCCTCGCCGCGGAGGCGCGCACCAGCACCACGCCGGAGGCGGCTCGGTGGTTCTTCTACGGCGGCAAGCCGTTCGCCGCCGCGGCGGCGGAAGAGGCGGCGGCGGGCCGGTTCGCCCTGCTCGTCTGGCTGGACGAGGACACCGTCGTGTTCGACGAGCCGCGCGAGTTCGACCTCGCGCCCGGCGTCAGCCTCGCGTACTGCCCTGTCATGCACAACCGTTCTGGCACGCTCTACGGCGTCGAACCCAATCCCTTCTGGAGCCGCATCTACGAGAGGCTGGGGCTTTCAGACGACATGCTCTTCCCGATGGTGACGCCGGCCGACGAGCAGAAGATCCGGGCCTACTTCCATTGCGGGCAGCTCGCCGTGCGGCCGGAGAAGGGCATCCTGCGGCAATGGGCCCGCGACTTCGAGACGCTCTGCAGCGACAGCGTGTTGGCCGCCATGTGCAAGGCAGATCAGGGCAAGCGCATCTTCCTGCACCAGACGGCGCTGACCGGTTCGGTCTTGCACAAGCTCCAGCCCAAGGAGATGGTGGAGCTCTCAGCCCGCTACAACTATCCGATCTTCTTCGAGCGCCAGTACGGCGCCGCCAAGCCGTTCCGCACCATCACGGATGTCGTCACCATCCGCTGCCTGCACTCGGCCGAGCGGCTCGGCCCCAACTGGCCGGCGGAGCTGGAAGGGCCGGCCGACCGCATCGCGTGGTTGAAGGAGCGCCTGCGGTGAGGGTGCGGCGGCGTTGTCGCTCAGGCCGCGGATAACGATGCAGGACACGCCGTCGCTGGCGGGCGAGGGAGAGGAAGACGAACAGGATCTGATTCCTTACGATAGGTGCGACGGAGAAGTCGACGGCGATGATGTTCTTGATGTGATTCCTGAGGAACGCGCGCCAGGTCCATGAGGTGGCTGCGCGCCCAATCACGCTACTCGAATCGATTGGCCCAGAGAGCATCCACAAAAGTAGCCCAGGGCAGTATCCGGATCCCGTCGACCACCCGAGCGCGAGGTTCCAGGCAGACGCACAAGAGTCTCCTGAGCTTCTTCTCCTCCGCCAGCGCGCGTAGTCCCCTGAGGTCGTTGGCGGTCACGTGGCTCTTGGCCTTCACCTCGATCGCGGTGTGGTCACCAATGACGAAATCGACTTCAAATCCCGAGGTTGACCTCCAGTAGCTCAAAGGTTCACGGGAAGCGTAGTCGCTGCAGCAGCGCAACTCATGATGAATGTAGGTCTCGAAGGCCTGCCCGAACTCGGGGGTCCCGAGCTTGAAGACCCGCCCCTGCAGGGCGCCGGCGACTCCAACATCGAAGAAGTAGAATTTCGAAGAAGCCAGGGGCTTCCTCTTCGAAGTCTTTCGCCAAGCAGGAAGCTCGTGTACAATGAGAGTGTCCTTCAGAATCTCGAAGTACTCGTAGACGGTGGTTCTTGGCACCTGCGCGTCGTTGGCGATGTTCGTGTAGTTGATGATGGTTCCATTGCACAACGCCGCAATGCGCAGAAAGCGGCTGAACGCAGGGACGTTGCGGGTGACGCCCTCGGCCACAATCTCGTGCTGGAGGTACGATCCCGCGTAGGATTCCAGATCTGCGGCGGGATCGTCGGAGAAGTAGATTGAGGGCAGCAGGCCACGCTCTGCCGCGCGCCCAAGATCAAACTCGCGGCCCAGTTCATGGCATGTGAGCGGGTGCAGGAGGCGCGTGCGCGCCCTGCCACCCAGCAGATTGACCCCTCCGCGGCGCAGCTTGCGGGCACTGGATCCGGTGAGCAGGAAGCGGGTGCCCCGCGACTCGATGAGCCGATGGACCTCGCTCAGTAGCTCCGGCAGACGCTGGATCTCGTCGATGACCACCAGGTGGTCCTCAGGGGTGAGTTCCTCCCCGAGCTGACCGGGATTGCGACTGAGGGCGAGGAAGACGGAGGAATCGAGAAGGTCGTAGATGCGAGCGTCCTGAAGCGTGTTGCGGATCAGGTAGGTCTTCCCTGTTTGGCGGGGACCGAGGAGAAAGTGGGACTTGTCGGCGAGCAAAGCGCGCAGATCCAGGTCGCGCGGAACGTCCATCGAAGCCTCCTGTTAGCTCAGCGTCACCTAAATCGTCAAATGTCATAACAAATGACGAAACGCCCGTCAATATCCAGCAGAGCAGATCCGGGAAGCAGCTAGATCTCAAGGGTTTAGGGTCGCTTGGGCGGGGCTTGCTCACAAGAGGAAGGAGGTCGGGTGGAGGGTGCGCCTCGGGTGGCGCTCGTTCAGCAGACCTGGGGAGGCGCTGCGATATCCGCACGTAAGCGGCCAACTGCTGGCGCAGTGCTGTGTTCTCGCGGGCCAGCGCCGCGCCGGCGACTTCAGGGCTGCGCGCAAGGCTGAGAGAAGGGCCACAATGAGTGTGCGCATGGGGCAGGATGCTAGCACGGCCGGGGGAAGCGGCATCCCGGGCACACGTGCCGAGTCTGCGCGGATTACGGGTCGAACGGAGCATCACCGGCCGGAGTCCGGTTCCGCGGCCAGCAGCGCGACCGTGCTGCCGACCACCCGGGCCGAGTTCTCTGCGGCGACCGCATAGAAGCGCTCGAGGTCCTCCGCGGCCGCCGCGTCGGCGCTGTCGCTGAGGCTGCGGATCACGATGCAGGGCGTGTCGCTCTGATGGCACACCTGGGCCACCGCGGCGCCCTCCATCTCTACCGCATCGGCCCGCAGGCTCTCGCGCAGCTCGCGCTTCACCCGCTCCGAGGCGACGAACGCGTCCCCCGTGGCGATGAGACCCGCGACGCAGCGCGGCGGGCCTTCGCCGGCCGAGGACCGCACCGGCAGGAACTCAGTGCCCGCCGCCGCGCGACGCACGACCTCGAGCAGCCCGGCATCGGCCGGCAGATGGAGGGGATTGCGCGATCCATCCACGGGATTGCGCGGCGCGAATCGCATCAAGCTGTCATCGGTGGCGTGCACGAAGTCGTGCTGCGTCGTCGCGGCGCCGATCACGATGTCGCCGGGATGCAGGTCCGGATCGAGCCCTCCGGCGATGCCGGTGAAGATGACCGCGCGCGGCTCGAAGCGCAGCAGGAGGAGCGCGGTCGCGGCCGCCGCGTTGACCTTGCCGACACCGGTCTCGGCGAGGATCACCGGGCAGCCATGCAGCCGTCCGCGCACGAAGCGCAGCCCGAGCACGCTCAGGGTCTCGGGGTCGGCCAGGGCGCGCGCGATCGGGCGGGTCTCGTCGGCGAACGCTCCGAGAATCGCCACGGGTCGCTCGCCGTTCGCCCCGCCACGGGAGGCGGCCAGGGAACCTCCGGCTGCGGCGGGCGCACCCTGCGCGAGCCACATTCCGCCGGCCAGCAGCAGCGCCGGCAGGAGCGCGATCCAGCGGCGGCGAACTGCGCTCATGACGGATTGCCCTCGCTCACGGTTGACTTCCCGCGCTCACGCCCGCTCACAGAGAACCTCCCGCGCTCGATCCGCATCACAGCACCGTCCTGACCAGCCCGTGGATGCCCAGCCCCAGCGCCGCCAGCGAGTCGCCGGCGATGAGCCCGCCGCCCACGAGCGAGACGGTGCTCATGTCTTCCGGGAGATCCTTCTCCTCGGGTTTGCGCGGGCGGTGCGACGCGAACCACTGCGACACCGAGGCGATCAGGCTTCCGCCCGCGAACCAGGCCGCCACGGGGAAGTCGACGAACCCGCCGAACGACGACGCGAAGGGGCTGGCCAGCAGGCTGCAATCGAGGATGAGGCCGGTCACGCGGCCGCGGCGCGTTTCCGTGGTCCACCGGCGGTAACCGGCCCGGTTCTTCAGGATGTTGCGGATCGCCTCGATGAGCACGCCGAGGCCGATGCCCAGCGCCAGCGCGGTCATGACCTTGGGATTGGGGTGGGCGAGGCCATCCAGGGCGCCGACGAACTTGAAGGTCATCGCCGACTGCCACTTCTCGATCCCGGGCGTGTCCGGGTGGGCGTACTGGTTGATCGAGAGGATCGGGTAGGCCTTCATGAAGAGGCGCGCCAACAGCACGCTCATGACGGCGCCCATCGTGACGCCGATGACCTGGTAGCGGAACTGGTTCACCCGATTCGTCCCCAGCCGCCAGCCGGTGGACCGGTCCTGCTGCATGTCGCAGCCCACCGAGGTGGAGACGAGGAGGATCGCGGCGCACATCAGGCCGATGATGGGGCTCTTGAGGCCGAGCGCGGCCAGGATGAAGACCGTGATCACGAACGCGCTCGAGATGGGGTTGCTGTCGGAGATGCCGAGCGAAATCCCGTTGACCAGGAGGAAGACGAAGACCAGCCCGACGCCGACGAGCACGAAGCCGAGTGGTTGCTGGAGCAGCACGGTGGCGACCAGGGTCAGGCAGGCGGCCCAGAAGGCGACCCAGATCCAGAGCATGCGGCTGTCGGTGCGCTTCCAGTCCTCGGCCGGGGGCGACGCCTTGCCGCGCGACCCCTTGAAGCTGCGCGCGGCCGACACGGCCAGGAGTGACATGTCGACCAGCGCCGCGCCGAGGATCATGCCGAGCGCCGCGATGAAGGCGATCTTGCGAAACGGATCGTGCGGTCCCAGCCACCCGTTGGCCCGCAGCCACGGCGTGAGCCACAGGCCGATCGCGCCGGTGAACGCGGCCGGCAATCCGATCCGCACGCCGACGATCATCCCGGCCCCGAGCGTGGAGGAGGAAAAGCCCGTGGCGGCGATGGGTGCCGTCAGGCTCGCGCCCAGCCCGCCGGCGAATCCGGCCAGCGCGCCGCCGCCGAGCTTGGCGATCGAGGTCTTGAGGATCCGCAGATCGGTGAGCGCGCGCAGAATGTTGGCGACCGCGAAGCCCGACGGGAACGCGAGCTGCATCCGGTCGACCAGGATCGGCGTGTAGAGCATGCCCACGCCGACGCCGAACATGCCGATGCACAGGAAATAGAGCACCAGCTTCCAGACCGCCGGCTCCGGTAGCCCGAGCCAGGTCATGGCCTGGATCAGCACCGCCATGCCCGAGAGGCTGGCCACCGAGGCGGCCATCGTCTGCATGTAGTTCGCGCCGTGCTTGCCCTCGGAGCCGTAGCCGTAGGTCACCACGCTGCCGAGGATTCCTGCCAGCACCTGTCCCCCGATGAAGAACCCCAGGGAGAAGTTCATGTAGGCGGCGGTGATGCCGCCCAGGGGGCCGAGGATCAGGATGGCGATGGCGCCCAAGAGGATGTGAAACCGAACGCTGTTGAGGGGGGGAAGGTAGCGATGCAGACGCGACATGCGCGAACCCTCCAAGGACCACCTTGCGCCGGTCCGGCCCTCCTGCCGCTGAGCAGGAGGGCCGGCAACAAGACTGCAGGATCCTAGCACCAGCCGGCGTGGCAGCGAAGAGGGAACCTCTCACGCCGCTGCCGCGCTCGCCCTATACTGAGCGCCGGGCCTGCTCCGGGCCGCCGGCCGAAGGCGGCATCCGGGCGGGGGTATCGGGCGCCGGCACCGGGGTCGGATACGAGATTGGCTGGGGAAGATGGAGCGGAAACGATGCGCGTGGTCGTGGCTCTGAGCGGCGGCGTGGATTCCGCGATGGCGGCGGCCCTCCTCAAGGAGGCGGGGCACGATGTCATCGGCGCGATCATGCGCATCTGGGACGGCCGCCCGCTGGCCGGCGAACCCGGCCGCCACGCTTGCTACGGGCCCGGCGAGATCGAGGACGTGGCCGAGGCCGAGCGGATCGCGGCCCATCTGGGCATCCCGCTCCATGTCCTCGACCTCTCAGGCGAGTACAACGCGCTCGTTCTCGAGCGATGCACCCGCCAGTACAGGGCCGGCCTGACCCCGAATCCGTGCGTGCACTGCAACCGCGCGATGAAGTTCGAGCTGATTCCCGCGCGGCTCCGCGAGATGGGCGTGGCGTTCGATCGCTTCGCGACGGGTCACTACGCGATCATCGAGCGCGACGAGGGTCGCGGTCGCTACATCCTGCGCTGCGGCAGAGATCGGGCCAAGGACCAGTCCTACTTCCTGTACCAGCTCACGCAAGAGCTGCTGGCGCAGACGCTGCTGCCCCTCGGGTCCCACACGAAGGTCGAGATCCGCCGGCGGGCCGCCGATCTGCGCCTTCCGGTGGCCGAGAAGCCTGAAAGCCAGGACTTCGTGTCGGGAGGCTATGGTGCCCTTTTCACGAGTCCAGGGCGGCCGGGGCCGATCCTGGACGAGGGCGGCCGTCGACTCGGCGAGCACCGCGGCATCGAGCACTACACCGTGGGCCAGCGCCGGGGCCTGAACATCGCCCACGCCGAGCCCCTGTACGTGTTGGCAATCGAGGAGCAGCGCAACGCCGTCATCGTGGGTCCGGGCGATCGCCTGTTGAGACCCGATCTGGAGGCCGGCGATCTGAACTGGATCGCGATTCCGGAGCTGCGCGAGCCGCTGCGCATCCAGGCGCGCATCCGCTACCGGCACGCGCCGGCGGAGGCCACCGTGGCGCCGGCGGATACCGTCGCGCCGGGCGATGCTGCCGGGCCTCCGGGTGATGATGCAGGGCCTCCGGGTGCCGCCGCACCTGGAAGGCCCGCCGTCGTCGTCGTCCGCTTCGATGAGCCGCAGCGCGCCGTCGCGCCGGGTCAGGCGGTGGTCTTCTACGATGGCGACCTCGTGGTGGGCGGGGGCATCATCGCGAAGTGACCTGGCGAAATGACCTGCCTCGATGAGGCCGGCCGTATTGCGCGGCAGGCGGACGTGCTACTCTCGCACCATGAAGAAGCGTGATACCCAAGTGCGCGTCGTCAGACTCGCCGACTCGCGGTCGGGAACCGACTACGGTTCCCTCACACCGGCAGAACGACTGGCGATCATGTGGCAGCTCACGCTGGATGCCTGGGCCTTCAAGGGAGGGGCGGACCTTGCTGAACCCCGACTACCGCGACATGTTGTCCGCGTTCTACGACGAACGAGTTGAATACATGATTGTCGGCGCCCCGCTGCAGGATCTCACCCAACAGGATCTCTGCTCCGCCGGGATCGTGTTCCAGATCGGCGTCGCTCCCCGTCGGATCGATGTCCTCACGGCAATCGACGGCGTGACCTTCGAGGAGGCATGGCCCAGGCGGATGGAGGTGGACACAGAGGGTATCCAGGTGTCGATCATCGGCCGCGATGACCTGATCTAGAACAAGAAGGCCAACGCCCGACATTGTCGGCGAAGACGGACCGAAATCCCCGAGCTAGGCTCCCCGATACTCCTTCCCCACGGACCACGCTCGTCCGAGCTCCTCGCCCGCGCTCCAGTAGCGGTTGTCGGGCATCGTCAGCGTGAACGGGTCGGCACTCCATGGCCACGGGGCAGCTCCGGACCATCGGGGCGAATCCGAGCTCGCCCGTCTGCCTCACCGGAACCCCTCGACCAGCATCAGGTCCATCAACGCGTCGTCGGTGCGCGCGTAGAGCACCGCTTGGCCGTCCGGCGCCGCCGCGATTCCGGGCCCGCCCCAGCCCGGCACCGGCACCAGCGAACGCACCGCCGCAGTCGCGATGTCGTAGCCCATGAGCTGCGGGCCCCCGTCCTGGCGGGCGAAGAAGTAGATGCAGGTGCCGTCGGTCGTCCAGTTCGTGCGATTGCCGCGCGACAGCTCTGTCCAGACCTGCTCCTCGGCTCCTCCGGCGACGGCCGTGCGGTAGACTCCTTGACCCATGGGCTTGATGTAATAGATCCATCGGCCGTCGCTCGAGAGCATCCCCTCGAGCGCCCCGCCCTGGGTGATCTGCGCGCGGCCCGTGCCGTCGAGCTGCATCCTCCAGATCTGCCACTCCCCTCCGCGGTCGGTGGCGAAGTAGATCCACGGCCCGTCACTCGTCCAGCCGCAAGGGATCTCGTGACACCGGTCCAACGACAGGCGCCGCGGTCGGCCCCCGGCCGCATCGATCACGTGTACGGCGGCATAGCCGTCCGGGCAGGCGCTGTAGGCAATCGACCTGCTGTCGGGCGACCAGCACGGCGACCCCAGGCTCTGTCCCCCCAGCCCGGTCAGGCGGACGAGCTCGCGGCCGTCGCGGCGGCAGACCCACAGCTCGGCGCTCCCGCTGCGCGCTGAGGCGAAGACGATGCGCGCGCCGTCGGGAGAGATGCGCGCATGGCCATCCCAGCGCATGGACTGGATCAGGGGCTCGGGATTCTCCACCGCGCTGCCATCAGCCTGCAGCCGTACTTCCCAGACATTCGACTGGCAACGCCAGGTCTCGTAAACGAGTCCGCCTCCTCGGCGAGGGCAACTCGGACTGCCGACCCATTCGTCTCGCACGACCAGCGGGGTGACCGAACGCGTGCCGAGCGACAGGCACCAAAGGCTCGCCGGGCCCGTGGGGGCCGAGGTGAAGATGATCTCCCGTCCGTCGCTGCGCCACGCGAGACCGCGGATGATCAAGAACGGCTCGCTCAGCACATGCGGCTCGGCATTCCCTTCTAAGGGAATCGTACAGATCTGCTGGCGCCAGGCCAGATCCTCGCGGATGAATGTCACGGTGCGTCCGTCGGGCGATACGCAAGGGTCGGTGTCGTTGCACTGTACAGGTGTCGGGCCGAGGTCCTGGGCCTGCAGCGTCTCGAGATCGAGCACGCGGAGCCGATAGGGGGCTTCGGCGTCGGGGCGCTCCGCGAAGACTATCCGCCGCCCGTCCAGGGCCCAGTCGAGGCCCGGGACCCATGAAGTCGCTTGATAAAGCGCCCGCTCAACGCCGCCGATCGCCGGGACGCTGCGGATCGTCACGACTTCACCGTCCCAACGAACGAAGGCGACGGTGCTGCCGTCCGGCGACCAGGCGGCATGGTCGTCGATGCCCGGGTCGTCGGTCAGCCGCAAGGGCGATTCGGTATCGCGCTGCTTGATGTAGATGTCGTTGTTGTCGCGCTGCGGTCCGTCCCACGTGAACGCGATGCGGGTGCCGTCGGGCGAGAAGGCGGCATTGCGCTCGTCGCCCACGTAGGAGGTGAACGGCGTCGCGGCGAGCACGACCGGCCGCTGGCCGGGGGCGTGGTCCCGCCAGATGTTCCACACGAGCGCCGCGACGAGGACGACGATCGCCGGCCAGACGAGCTGTCCCCACAGCGACGACCGGGGGACGCCATCGCGCCGCGCCGACTCCTGCTGGGCGCCGCCCTGCGCGGGGGGCGCCTCCGGGCGATTCTCGGGGAGCGCTTCCGGAGGCCCCCCGGAAGGGTGCCCAGGCTGCGGCCCCGCGACCGACGCGTGGGCCCGCTCCGCCTCCGGCGGCCGCACGACGGGCGCCACCAGCCGGTACCCGCGCTTGCGGATCGTCTCCACGAAGAGCGGCCGCTCGGAATCGTCGGCCAGGACCCGGCGCAGCTCCGAGATGGCGCGCGTGAGCACGTGCTCGACCACCACCGTCTCACCCCAGATGCGGTCCAGCAGCTCGTCGCGCGAGACCACCCGCCCGGAGTTCTCGGCCAGATAGACGAGCACGTCCATGACGCGCGGTTCGACTGGCACCGACTCGCCGCCGTGCTCGATGCGGTTCAGATCGGGTCGGATGACACGATCCCGAAGCCTGAACTCGTTGTATCGCAATGAGTTTCCGGGGGCGTGACGCTCCATGGGACCTTCCCGGCTGTCGCCGTAAGGGGGTGAGCACCCCGCCTGTTCGTCGCCCTGCGCTGCTTTGAGCGAATCCTGAGGCAAACCTTAGCCCTCCGTGAGGCCGCTGGCAATGGCTCCGGGCTACCTTCACAGGGGGCGCGGGGTTTGCGTGTCGCCGGAGAGGAGTCGGAGGTCATCGGAGGGAGATCGAAGATGAACAGGCGTTACGGATCGATGGTCCGAGGTTTCATGCTGCTCGTGAGTGGAGCCTGCTGCGGATTCGCGGGCGCGGCGCTGGCTCTGGAGGCCGCCCAGACCGACTGGTGTCAGGGGGACGGGCAGATCGGCCCCGTCACGGAGTGGACCGACCGCTTCGCGGCCTGCCAGGACGTCTCCTGGCTCGCCCTGCCGGGGCAGATCGCCCTGGCCGGCGAACCGCTGGCGGTGCCCCAGAAGCACACGATCGCCGGGGAGCTGGCGGTCGCCTTCGGAGTCCACCCGGTCGACATCGACCAGGACGGTGACATCGACGTCATCGGCGGGGCCGGCCAGGCGCAGGTCGTGGCGCTCTGGTACAACGACGGTCAGTCTCCCCCGGGCTGGACGCAGCAGCTCGTCGACGCCGCCTTCCCGGGCGCGAGCGGCGTGCACACAGACGACATCGACGGGGATGGCGACCTGGACATCGTGGCCGCGGCCGAGACCCCGGGCAACAAGGTGGCCTGGTGGCGCAACGACGGCGGCCTGCCGATCACCTGGACCCGCCAGGTCCTCGACAACTACTGCCCCGTCTCGTGCTCGATCACCACCGCCGACATCAACCGCGACGGGCGGCCCGACGTCCTGGCCACGTCGTGGAGCCTCGGCGACGTCATCTGGTGGCGGAACAACGGCGGCGAGCCGGTCACGTGGACCCGGCAAGTCATCGACGGCAACTTCGGCGGCGCGCACGACGCGTATGCGATCGATCTCGATGACGATGGCGATCTGGACGTGGTCGGCGCGGCCGGAACGCACAACTATGTGGCCTGGTGGCGCAATCAGGGCGGCGATCCGATCGTCTGGGAACGTCACATCATCGCCTCGGGCTTCGCTGGTGCGCGCGCCGTGCACGTCGCCGACATCAACCGCGACGGCCGGCTGGATGTCGTTGCGACCGCCTTCGCGAATCACGTGACCTGGTGGCGCAATGACGGCGGCGAGCCGCTCTCCTGGACCCGCCAGGACATCGACGCCGCGTTCAACGGCGGGCACTGCGTCTGGACCGGCGACGTCGACGGCGACGGTCGTCTGGATGTGATGGCCACGGCCTACTACGACAGCACGGTCGCCTGGTGGCGCAACGCGGGCGGCGACCCGCTCGTGTGGGAGGAGCACAATCTCACGACGAGCTGGCCCAATCCGATGAACATCCGCGCCGGCGACGTGGATGGCGATGGCGCACTCGACCTGCTGGCGACCTCCCGCCTGCCTGGCGAGTTCGCCTGGTGGCGGGCGGCGCAGTTCAAGTCGGCCGGCGAGTTGACCGGCACCGTCCTCGATCTGTGCGGGGCGCCGCCGTCCGTTGACGTCGGCTGGAGCGCGCGCACACCGGCCGGAACGAGCCTGGGCGTGTGCCTGCGCAGCGGCGAGGATCCCGAGGAGCTGGGCCCCTGGTCGGTGCCGCTGGCATCGCCCGGCCAGGTGAGCGACCTGCTCGGACGCTACCTGCAGTACAAGGTCCTGCTCGACACCGGCGACCCATCCGTATCGCCCGTGCTCGAGGAGATTCGCCTGTCATGGGAATCGGCATCCGCCGGTCCGCACGGCGCGCAATCCGGTGCCCGCGGCTTCGGGCTGCATGTGCCCGGCCCGGCCCGCGGAGAAGGGGAGGTTCGCTTGTCGCTGCCGGAGTCCTGTCGCGTCAGTCTGGACCTGTACGACGCGACCGGGCGGCGCGTGGCTGCCCTGGCCGATGGGTTCCTCTCCGCGGGCGAGCACCGTCTGAGCGTGCGTGGCCTGGCGGCCGGCGTGTACCTGTGTAGGTTCTCAAGCGGCTCCGTCACGCTGACCGATCGCCTCACGGTGGTCGGATAGGCAGGGAGCTACCCGGGACATTCGGAGTCGCTCGAGCGGTGGGGGTCGCTCGCGTCTGGGGGGGCGCGGGCGGCCTGCCGCCGCGCGGATCCGCCGCACCTGCCGCTGCAGCCACGAAAGGCGCCGTCAGAGCACCTTCGCCAGGAACGACCGCGTGCGATCCTCGCGCGGCCGCGTGAAGATCTGCTCGGGCGGCCCAGCCTCGATCAGCCGGCCGCGGTCGAGGAAGAGCACCTCGTGCGCCACCTCGCGGGCGAACCCCATCTCGTGGGTGGCCACGACCATCGTCATGCCCTCGCGGGCGAGCGACTTCATCACCTCCAGCACTTCCTGGATCATCTCGGGATCGAGCGATGAGGTGGGCTCGTCGAACAGCATGACCTTGGGCTTCATGCACAGCGCGCGGGCGATGGCCACACGCTGCTGCTCCCCCCCGGAGAGCTGCGCCGGATAGCGCTCGGCCTTGTCCGCCAGGCCGACCTTCTCGAGGAGGGCGCAAGCCTCATCCCGCACGGCGCCGGCCGGACGGCGCCGGACGAGCCTGGGGGCGAGCGTGAGGTTCTCGATCACGCGCAGGTGCGGGAAGAGATTGAACTGCTGGAAGACCATCCCCGTCTCGGCGCGGATCTTCTCCAGGTTGCTGCCGGCGGGATCGAGCGGGAGACCATCGAGGATGATCGTCCCCGAGTCGAGGTGTTCCAGGCCATTGATCAGCCGCAGCACCGTGCTCTTGCCGGACCCCGAGGGACCGATGAGCACCGTGACGGTCGATGCGGGCACGTGAAAGGAGACCGCCTCGACAGCGACGTGGGCGCCGAAGCGCTTGCTCACTTGATCGACCTTGATCATCCGGGGCTCCTCAACGCGTGCTCACCTGATCGACCTTGATCATCCGCGGATCCTCACCGAGCGCGTCAGGCCGCGACCTCCGATCGCCGCAGGCGGGTTTCCAGGAGCGCCGAGCACTTGGTCAGCACGATCGTCATGGCCAGATAGAGCAGGCCGACGATCAGCCAGGTCTGAAAGTCGACGAACGTGCTCGAGGAGTACTCGCGGCCGGCCCGGGTCAGCTCCCGCAGTCCGATGATGGAAACGAGGGAGGAGTCCTTCAGGCAGGCGATGAAGTCGTTCATGACGGGCGGCACGACGACGCGCGCGGCCTGGGGCAGGATGATGTGGCGCATGGTCTGCCCGCGCGAGAGGCCCAGCGAGGCCGCCGCTTCCCACTGCCCGCGCGCGATGGCCTGAATGCCGGCGCGGATCGTCTCTCCCACGTAGGCGCTGTAGCAGATCCCGATCGCCAGAACGCCCGCCAGGAACTGCGGCAGGTGCAGGATCCGACCCAGCCCGAAGTAGATGAAGAAGATCCAGACCAGGAGCGGCACGCCGCGGATGGCATCGACGTACAAGCGGCCGATCCAGGTCCAGGGCGCGCGGCGCGCGATCCGCAAGACCCCGACGAACAGCCCCAGCAGCAATGCCAGCGCGAAGGAGATGATCGTGATCTTGATCGTTTGCGGCACGGTGGGCAGAAGGAACAGCGCGATGCGACCCAGCAGGGACAGTTGATCCATCGTGGCACACTCCCGAATGGGGTTCAGCTCGCTGCGCGGATCACGGGGATTCGCCGGGGGAGGCGATTCCCCAGCGTTCCTCGATGAGCCGCATCGTTCCATCGGCCCGCAGCGCGTCCAGGATCTCGTTGATCGCCTCGGCCAGGCCGGCGTCCCGCGGGCGCACGGCCATGCCGAAGTCCTCGCGGGTCAGGGGCTCGCCGGCCAGGCGCAGCGTGGCGTGATCGCGGATGAAGATGCGCGCGGTCGGCGTGTCGGCGATCGCCGCATCCAGATTGCCGTTCTCGAGGTCGCGGAAGGCGGCTCCGATGGCGTCGAAGCTCACCACCTGGGCGCGTGGGATCTTCCGGGCCTCCATCTCACCGGTCGTGCCGAGCTGGCAGCCGATGCGCTTGCCCGCCAGGTCGCCCGCGCCGGAGACGGAAGCCTCGGAGCTGCGCACGACGATCGATTGGCCCGCGACCGTGTAGGGCTGCGTGAACAGGACCTGCCGGGCGCGTTCGGGCGTGATCGTCATGGCCGAGACGATCAAATCGTACTTGCCTGACTTGAGCCCCGGCACGATGCCGTCGAAGGGCACGACGATGAACTCCGCCCGGGCGCGCAGGCGCTCCGCGATGACGCGCACCAGGTCGACATCGAAGCCCGACAGCTCGCCGGTGGCCGGGTCGACCGACTCGAAGGGCGGATAGGTGGCGTCGGTGCCGATCCGCAGCACGCCGGTGCGCTGGATCCGCGCGATCGCGTCCTCGTCCCCGGGCCCGCAGGACCAGCCGGCGGCCAGGGCGAGGAGCAGCAGGAGAGATGGCCAGCGGGAGCGACCCCAGCGGGGGCATACCCGACGTTGCAGAGGCTGTCCGGACTTCCTGGCGTTCAACTCGCACCCCTCCCAAACGGCTTCGCCTGATTTTGCACGATGTGTGAGCCAAAGCAACAGAGGGACCGCAGGACATGCGAAAGGGACCGGGGAGCATGCAAACGCGATCCGGCTAGAGATGTGGCAGGCTCTCTCTCCGGACGGGTCCCCACGCGATGGGGGAAGCCAGGCGAACATGGCTGCGACCATGCCCATGACCGCCGCCATGGACTGCTTGACACCCCCTGGCCCCCAGACTACACTTGAAGGCAACTGGATCGCATGTGCAGGATTCTCGGTCACTCTTGTGCCCACACTGAAGGAGGCGAGTGATGTCCAGAACCAGTAGCGTGCTGTCTGTCTGTCTGTCTGTCTGTCTGATCCTGCTGCTGTTCCTCACGCCCGACATCTGTCAAGCAAGGGTCTGTGAGTTTGGAGGCTGCCCGCTCGTCATCGACCCCAATCCCGGGGGAGGGGTCAAGATCACGTGGTGCTTCGATATCTCTCCCGGATGCGGCGACGTGAAGTTCGACATATACCGGCGCTGCTGTACGGAGTATGACGATTGGGTCCGCATCGCCGTTGAGTACTACGGAGAACCTGAGGAATGTGAAGATCCCTGGGGTGACTTCATCTGCATGACTTACGTCGACTCGTCGGCAGCCGGCTGCGTTGCCGGATACCAGTACAAGGTGGTGATGCTCTGCCCGGAGGATTGTCCAGCCACGGGAACCTCGGTGAAGCAATCCAACTGCCCATAGCAGCTTAGGAGAAGGTGCCCGCGTCAGAGGATTGAGGGAAGACGGAGAATCGACATGCGATCCAGCGCTTGGTAACAGGAGGGTACCGACATGAGACACATCCTTCTCCTGCTGCTGGCCGCCGCCGGTGTTTGGGCCGCGGCCGATGGGGCCGCCGTGTCGACCTACCTGGTGAAGCCCGACGGCACCGGCGACTTCCCGACCATCCGCGCCGCGGTTCAGGCGGTCCACAGCGGGGATATCATCGAGCTGGCCGATGGCATCTTCCAGGGACCCGACAACCGCAACATCAACTTCCTGGGCAAGCTCATCACGATCCGCTCGCAGAGGGGCGATCCCGCCAGGTGCGTGATCGACTGCCAGGGGGCGGGACGGGGTTTCGTGTTCGACTCGGGCGAGCTGCCGCAAGCCACGCTCGAGGGCGTCACCGTGGCGCACGGGTATTCCTCGGTGGGCTCCGCGGTGATCTGCGCGAACTACGCGATGCCCACCCTGAAGCGCTGTGTGTTCTCCGAGAACGTCTCAACGGTCTGGGCCGCGGGGGTCTTCTGCTCTGTGACGTCTCCGACCATCATCGAGTGCCTATTCATCAACAACACGGCCCGTTACGGCGGAGGTGTGCTCATCGCCCAGGGCTCTCCCCTGGTGAGTCACTGCACGTTCGTAGCCAATGAGGCGTATGGGGGTGGCGGCGTGTTCGCCTACGGCGGATCCACGCCGCACATCGACAACTGCACCTTCGTGGATGGTGCCGGCTTCTACTACGGTGGGGCCATCTGCTGCATCGACGCGGGCACCTGTCCGACGATCACCAACAGCATCATGGCCTTCAGCACGGCCGGATCGGGGGTCCACTGCCAACAGGGCGCGGCCGCCACGCTCTCGTGCTGCGATATCTTCGGCAACGCGGGCGGCGACTGGGTCGGGGCGATCGCGCCGCAATACGGCGTCAACGGGAACATCTGCGCCGACCCGCTCTTCTGCGGCGATCAAAACCCGGACAAGCCCTGGGCCGTGCGCGACGACTCCCCGTGTGCGCCGGGCATGACCCCGGGCTGCGGTCTGATCGGCTCCTGGGGCGTGGGGTGTAGCTGGCAGGCGGTGACGCCCGGGCCCTGGGCGAGGGACGGGGATGGGCTGCGCATCCAGCCCTCGGTGCTGCGCAGCGGAGGGGAATCTCTTCGCCTGGTGCTCGACCTTCCGGCCGGATCGATCGCCGCGACCGCGTCGGTGAGCATTCACGATGCCTGCGGGCGCTGCGCGTGGCGCGGCGCGGTGCGTCTCGGGCCCGGTGGCCGCGGGGAGGCGACCCTGGACCTGGTCGCGGGCATCACGCCCGCGTTGCCGGCCGGGGTCTATGCGTGTCGGGTGACTGCGGGCTCGTACGCCGCATCACGGACGCTGGTGGTGTTGCGATGAGGAGCATCGCCAGCTCGACAGGCGCGGGGCGCGTCGTGGTCGCGGCCGGGCTGATCCTCCTCAGCGCGGCCGGTGCGGCGCACCCGGTGTCGCTCCACGTGGCTCCGGACGGATCGGGAGACTACCCCACGATCCGCCAGGCCATGGCCGCCGCCACCCACGGCGACACGATTCTCCTGGCCGATGGGACCTTCGTGGGCGACGACAACCACAACATCGACTTTCTGGGCAAGGCCGTGGTGGTGCGCTCCCAATCCGGAGATCCGACGCGGTGCATCATCGACTGCACGGCGCGCGATGGAGACCCGGAGGTCTGCCACCGGGGATTCTACTTCGGGCAAGGCGAGGGTTCGAACAGCCGCATCGAGGGGCTGCGGATCGTCAACGGGCGGGCGATGGCCCCGTGCCCTGGGTGTCGCGGCGGGGCGATCCTGTGCACCGACGGCAGCTCGCCCGCGATGAGCAACTGCATCTTCGCGAACAACGTGGCCGCGGAGGGAGGAGCGGTGGCTTGCGACGGTTCCTCGAATCCCATCCTGCGCGAGTGCGTGTTCGTGAGCAACCAGGCACTCGAGTGGGCCGGCGGAGCGCTCTCGTGCATCGCGGCATCGCCCGTCCTTGAGGACTGCGTCTTCGAGGGCAATCAGGCCTACGAGACGGGTGGCGCCATCTTCTGCTATTCGCTCTCATCTCCCGTGGTCGAGAGGTCGAGGATCTCCGGAGGCGTGGCCATTCAAGGTGGGGCGATCTACTGCGGGCAGGCCTCGCACGCCCTTCTGACCGACTGCATCATCAGTGACAATACCGCGATCTCGATGGGGGGCGGGATCTACTGCGTCGACTCCTCCCCGATCCTGCAGGGATGCACGCTGCACGCGAACGGAGCCTACGTGGGTGGCGGCCTGGCCTGCCGCTTCGGTTCGCAGCCGGTCATGCGCAACACGATCGTTTCCTTCGGATCACAGGGAGGGGCGGTCTACTGCGATGTTCCAGCGTTCATTCCCACCTTCGAGTGCTGCGACATCTTCGGGAATGCCGGGGGTGACTGGACCGGCCACATCAGCAGCCAGCTCGGCCAGGACGGAAACCTGTGCCTGGATCCGCTCTATTGTCTCGAGCTGAACCCCGAGCAGCCGCTCACATTGCGTGGCAGCTCGCCCTGCGCACCCGAGCAGAGCCCGGAGTGCGGGCTCATCGGCGCCTGCCCGGTGGGCTGTGAATGGAGCGCGGCTGTGGAGCAACCAGGTGGGTGCCCGGTGGGGCTGTCCTACCATGCCAGGTGCGCTCCCAACCCCTCCAGGGGCGCGGTGACCATCTACGTGGCCGTACAGGGGCATGACCCATGCGCGCCCGTCATGCCCGGCCTCCGAGGAAGCGGCGGCCCCCCGCCGGTCATGCTCTCGATCCATGACGTCGCCGGTCGGGTCGTGACGCGGCTCCCGCTGATGGCGGCGCCCAATGGACGCCTCGTGGCTCATTGGGACGGCCGCGATCGCCACGGGCACAGCGTCAGCCGGGGCGTCTACCTGGCGCGCCCGCTCGCCGAGTTCCCCATCGGACAGCCCGGGGCGCTGGCTCTGATTCGTGTTGAGTGACGTTCGGCGGGCGACCCCCGCCCCGTCGTCGGATGCCCTTGGAAAGCGGCCCTGCGCGAGCGGCGCCTGGCCTATCTCCGGCGCCTGGCGCGGCGACCCGGACCGCGCGCCGTGGTGGTCTTCGCCGACGAGGTCGACATCCACCTGAACCCGCGCATCGGCCGCGACTGGATGCTCACAGGTCATCGCCGCCATGTCCTGACGCCTGGCCAGAACCGCAAGCACCACATCGCTGGCGCCTACGACCCGCTCCGCAATCGCTTCGTCTACGTCACCGGCGACCGTAAGGTCAGCTGGCTGTTCCTGAACTTGTTGCGCGCCCTGTGCTCGGCCTACAGCTGGGCGACCCGGATCCAGGTGATCCTTGACAACTACCTCATCCACAAGAGCTTGGTGGTGCAGGCCGCGATGCGCAACTTGCCCAAGATCAGTCAGCAGTTCCTGCCGCCATATTGCCCGAACGACAACAAGGTCGAGCGCATCTTTCATGTGTTCCGCGGACCCTCCGTCACTTTGGCTCACACATAGTGCAGAATCAGGCGAAGCCGTTTGGGCCGCGGACGTCGCGCCTCCGGGCGCATGGCCCGCGGGGGGATTCTATCCTCGGGGTTGCCGGCGGGGCACGCGGGAAATCCGGATCGCGCGCTGGCTCCGTGTCCTATGGCGAGCGAATGCGGTATACTTGTCGACACGCGAGACAGGCGCGCTGCCCTGTGCCGGAAAGCCCCCGGCTTCGCCTTCTCCACGCATGCCGCGCTCGGGCGACTCTTACGCTCGGGCGGCTCGTACGGGAGCGACGCATGAAGCTTTTCGAGAGTGTGATTCGGTGCCGCAGGGCGGGGGTAGCCCGGCCGGGCGCGGCTCGGCCCGCGGCGCCGGGCGGGGAAGGGACGACCTTGGCCCGGCTGGCTGTCTTGGCTCTGCTGGCCCTGCAGGCGCTGCCGTCTCCTCCGACCGGCGCGGCCCAAGGCCCGATTCAGCCCGTACGGATGTGCGCCGAGTGGGAGCCGGCCTTCGGCACGCTCATCCGCTGGCCGCTGGGGATTCCCGGAGCGCTGGTGGCCGAGCTGGCCGAGGATGACAGCGTCTATGTGCTGGTCGAGACCGCGGGCCAGGAGAGCCAGGCGCGCGCGACGTTCGCGTCCTACGGGGTCAATCTGAACCACGTGCGGTTCATTCGCGCCAACACTTACTCCCACTGGACACGCGATTGGGGCCCGCACAGCGTCTTTGACGGTCAAGGGGTGTACGGAATCACCGACCCCATCTTCAATGGCTACCCGTGGGTGTCAGGTTGCTTCCTCGAGCCTGGCGCCGGACCACTGCCAGCGGTGGCCTCGGCGCGATCGGGATTGCGTGGCTATGAGGAGGATGATGCGGTCAACGCGGTGCTCGCCGCCGAGTTCGGCTGCCCGCTCCACGAGATGCCGGCCTACTGCACGGGCGGCAACATCATGTGCGACGGACACGGCATCGCATTCTCTACCCGCAGGATGGTGAACGAGAATGCGGCACTCTGGACCGAGGCGCAATCTCGGCAACTGGCCCGTGAGTACCTGGGCATCCAGGACTATCACATCCTCGATGACCCCGAGGTCCACGGCATCCAGCATATCGACTGCTATGCCAAGCTCCTGGACGAGGAGACCGTGATCGTCAAACAGGTTGTGCCCGGCCATCCCGAGTATGCGTGCATCGAGCGGCTGGTCGACCAGATCAGTGCCAGGGTGAACTGCTACGGGCGGCCCTATCGGATCGTGCGCGTCTTCAGCGGGTCGTACTCGGGCAATTCGGTGGCGGCCTATACGAACTCGCTCATCCTCAACCGCAAGGTGCTGGTGCCGCTGTTCGGAATCGCGTCGGACGGCCCAGCCTTGCAGGTTTACCGAGACGCCATGCCGGGCTACGAGGTGATCGGGGTCTACAGCGGCGCTTGGTACTACTATGACGCCTTGCACTGCCGCACGATAGGCATCTTCGACCGCCACATGCTGCGGATTTGGCACCGGCGGATGGAGGCCGAGGTTGCGCTCGCGCCAGACTATCGCATCGCCGCGCTGATCGACGACCGCAGCGAGGCCGGGCTGATTCCTGAAGAGCTGGCGTTGTGGTGGCGTCGGGCGGGCGAACCAGAGTGGGGCAGGGCGCCGCTGCTGGAGTCGGCGGGCGTCGATTCCTTCGTCGCCGTCATCCCTTGGCAGGTGCCCGGCACCACGGTCGAGTACTACCTGGCGGCTGCCGACCACTCCGGCCGCTTCGAGACGTTGCCCCGCACTGCGCCGGCGGGATGCTACAGCTTCACGATCGTCAGCGGACCCGCGGACGCGGCGCCCGCCGCGAGCATCCCGGCCGGCCTGCGTCTGAAGATCGCGCCGCAGGTCACGTGCGACCGGGCGCTCATCACGCTGGATCTTGCGCGTTCGAGTCTGGCGCGGCTGACAGTGCACGATCCCGCCGGCCGCGAGATCGTCCGGCTGTTCGAGGGGCGGCTCGGGTACGGGGCGGGCGAGTTCGTCTGGAATGGCCGTGATGCGGTCGGTCGCCCATGTCCCGGGGGGATCTACCTCGTTCACGCGCGCACCGCGGACGGCGCGGCGGCGGGCGGGCGCCTGTTGCTCGTGCGATGATCGGCGCCGTCCCGGGCGCGGCCTGTTCCAGCGTGAGCGCCGGCTGCTGGGACCGCCGTCGCGCTGCGCCTATGAGGCGGTGCGGCGCGGTTCGCGGGAATTCGAGGCCGCTCAGATCTCGAACCAGTACGTCGCCTTGACCATGAACACGTTCTCGCTGGGGGCATCGAACAGCGAGCGGGCGTCGCGGGGGACGTCGAAGTCCCCCGGATCGTCGTGGTTCGTGCGGTTCTGGGTCCAGACGAAGTAGAGCGTCGAGCCGGGGCGGTACTCCCAGCGCAGGATCATGTTCACCTTGAGCGACTTGAAGTTGAAGTCGGGGTTCCTGAGATCGAAGTAGGGTGCCGGCCCATCCCCGTCGGGGTCTATGCGATAGTGATTCTCCCTCTCGGGAGAGGGAGCGATCGTCGATCCGTTATCCTCGCCGTAGCGGCTGAAGTCGAAGCTGGCCGGCCGCGCCAGCTCCTTCAGATCGCGGTACTCGCCCGCGGCTAGCAGGGGCTGGATGTAGGTCTGCAGCGTCAGCTTGGGGGTGAAGGTCCAGTCGACGCGCGTCGTCAAGCTGAGCGTCCGGTAGTCCAGCTCTCCGAAGACGCACCGCAAGCCGGACGTGGCCGCCATCAATGGATCGTCGACGTTGGCGACCCACTGCCAGCGGTCATGCGACCAGGAGATCCGCGGATTGATGCTCAGCTCCAGCGAACTGCGGGGATTGACCCGCAGGAACACCTGTCCGCTGGCGCTGCGCGAGCCGTCGTCGGCCGTGGCGGCATCGCCGCCGACCATACCATAGACATTCTTGCGGCCATCGCTGTCGAGGTAGGCCTCCGCCTCCACGCGCTCCGGGCAGACGACCGCGGGACCGCCCCGCGTGTAGCGCAGGCCGGCATGCTCCGGGTTGTAGAAGATGTTGCCCCAGAAGGCCCACCAATTGGTCAGTGTGGCGTTGTAGAAGACCCCGGCGCCGATCTGGTCCGGGTTGCCGCCGTAGTCCCAAGAGCGATACCCGGCCACGTCGACCGACGCGAACTGGAAGGTCCTGCCGGGGTCCAGCCAGCGCCAGCCGGTGGCCAGATGCCAGTTGACGAGATCGGCGCGCCCCTGGAATCCGAGATCGTTGATCTCATAGCCGGGCGACGTCGTTCCCAGAGCGGTGTTGAGCCGCGCGCGCCCCGACTCCTTGTTGAGCATCAGGCGGCCGGTCCATCCGCTGAGGCTCGTGCGCGCCGGATCGTAGTCGAGGTGATCCGCGCCCGGTCTCTTGTAGTAGTGGCGCGAGGAGCGCTGGATGGCGTCGATCACCGTCTCTTCACCCGCCACATGGCTGGCACTCGCGTAGCCGCGCAAGGCCCAGACGGCATCGTCGTCCAGCTTCGTCCATCCATCGATTCCGCCGCTCAAGGCGCTGCGCGTGAGCTCCGTGCGGCTGTGCTCATCCGACAAGTCCCGCCAGACGCCGGTGGTCATGATCCCCAGGCCGCGGCGGCCGTCCCGGCTGGCGCGCTTCAGGCGCGCCACAGAGTAGTTGGCGAAGGGCTCGACGACCTGCCGGCTTCTCCGTCCATCCAGGTCCAGCTCGGCCTCCTCCTCCGACGTGAAGGCGCTCAGGACGCCCACGGTCGTGGCTCCGATCGTCCCGCTGAGCTTGCCGGCCCCCAGAATCGTCGTCGCGCTGGGGATATTCGCGTAGTCGTGATCGCCCAGGCCGAGCGAAGGCGCACGCCCGATGCGGCGGCTGTAGAACGGCTGCGGGTCGCCCCAGTTGAAGTTCCAGTTGCTGTTGGTGCCCTCCTCCGCGTAGTTGAACATGCTGGCATCCTTGACGAAGAAGGGCCGGCGCTCGGGGAAGAACGTCTCGTAGTCGCTCAGATTGACCACCGCGGGATCGACCTCGACCTGCCCGAAGTCGGGATTGAACGTCGCGTTGAGCATGAGATTGCTGGCCAGGGCGTACTTCAGATCGGCGCCCGCGTTGCCGGAGAAGTCCGAGCCATCGCGGAATGGGTCGCCGGCGGCCACGTTCAGGAACTCGCCCTTGCCGGCGGCGTAGGCGAGCGCCTCGAGGGGGCGGCGGGACCTGATGCCGGAGATCCCGACGAGATCGGGAAAGCGCCGGATGTAGCCGGCCTCGCCGCGGGGGAGGAAGATCACGTCATCGCGCTCGCGGTGGCGGCGCGTGCGACGGCTCAGGTTCATGCCCCAGACCTGCTCGTCTCGGTCCGGGAAGTTGAGCTGCGAGAATGGAATGCGGATCTCGGCCGCCCAACCCTGCTCATCGATCCTGACACCGTAGTCCCAGACCCCGTCCCAGGCGTTGTCATCCCAGCCGTCGTTGTAGAGCACCCCGTCGATCTGCACGCCCGAGGGGCTGAGGGCGAAGGTGTAGCCCGTGCGATCGTCATTGAAGGTGTCGAAGTTGATGTAGAGCCAGTCGGAGTTGGGGTACGTGTCGCGTCGGCCCAGATTGCACATGATCGACTCGGGCGCGGCGTCGTGCAGGCGCGCGGCCACGTAGATGGCGTCGTCGTCATAGGCGACCCACCAATCCGTCGTGACGCGCGGCGGCACGCCGTTGTCCGGCTCGTTCTGGATCAGCGGCGCGGCCGTGGGGCGCTGCCAGATCGCCTCGTCGAGGATGCCGTCGAGCCGCACCGGCTCGCGCAGCCGGATCGCCTCGATGCGATCGGCGGGAATCGGGCTAGGCCCCGCGGCGGGCCGCGGGTTCACTTCGTTGCCCGCCCAGGCCCAGCCGCCAGCCCGGACCGCCGGCAGCGAGCCCGCGAGGAGGCTCGCCAGGATGATGACCGAGAGGCTCCTTCGGGGAAACGGCTGCGGCTGGGGCCGAGACGCCGGCTGAGCAAACCAAGCAGCCGGCCGAGGGCACGGAAAAACCAGCCGGGCACAGCCGGCGGCCGGCCGTGCCGCTTCCCGGCCCGCCGGATTGCGCAACTCCATGGGGTCTCTCCAGTCTGGCGTCGCGGGGGCGCGCCGTCGCAGGGGGCGTGCCGGGATGTACGGCGGGAGTCCGGGGCAGGATGCAGCGGGCCCGCGCCCACCTCGCGGCGAGCACGGGCCCGTTCCACGCCGTTCCAGGCTGGCTCGTTAATACCAGGGCGCCACGTGCCACAGGGCAGCCGGACCCTGTAACCACGGCGCCACGGGACCTCACGCCACTGGCTACTGCACCACCAGCTTGCGCTCGAGCGTCCGATTCCCGGCCGCGAGTCGAGCGAAGTAGACGCCGGTCCCCACCGGCTGCCCGGCCTGGTCGCGCCCGTCCCAGGCGCATTGGTGCGCGCCCGCGGGCAGGCTCTGCGACAGCAGCGTCCGGATCACGCGACCCGCGGGGTCGAAGACGCGCAGCTCCACCCGACCAGGCGCCGGCAGCCTGAAGCCGATGCGCGTGCCGCCCGAGAAGGGATTGGGCGCGTTCTGCGCCAGACTCAGCGTCACCGGCCGCGACGGATCGTCGCCCACGGCGGCCGGATCGTCCTCGAACATGAGGCCGTCCAGCCACAGCGTGAATCCGTTGTCCCATGTGTCGGCGTGGATCTCGATCCCGGTCACCGCTTCCAGGCTGGGAGACCCGTGCTCGCTCCGGATCCAGGTCGCGTCGCCGGCCAGCGGGATGACCAGCTCCACCCATTGGCCGATGGCGCCGGTCAGGAAGTCGTCGGTCGGCCAGTATTCGTAGCGGCCGTTCCGGCACAGCAGCCGGATCCAGGGGTTGGAGCCCTGGAAGGTGTGCTGGTTCGCGGCGTAGACCCACAGGCGGATGGCCAGCTTGCGAGTGAGATCCCACAGCGCCAGGCGATCGCCGGGGTAGCCGGCCCAGGTGTCGAAGCCGCCGTCGGTGTCGATGCGGATCGATCCCGCGCCCACCTGCTTGAATCCGGTGTCGTCGGTCACGGTCAGCGTGGCCCCCTCCGCCCCGCCATACCAGCTTGCGGCGTTGAGCTCCGTCAGCTCCGCGGGCGGGGTGTACTGGACCTCGCCGCCCAGGCGCAGGCGCCGGGTGACGACCGCCGTGCCGGTCTGGCCGGCCCAGTAGGCGTTGTTCACCTCGGTGATGTCGAGCCAGGCGTAGTCCGTGTAGCCGCCCTGCTCCACCTTCAGCAGCAGCACGCCGTTGGTCCCGACGACGTGGACATAGCCGAACGGATTGTCGCGCAGCTCGTCCCCGGCGAAAGTCGGCGGCACGAGCGCCGGATCGACATCCACGTTGGGGAGGGTCCATTCGCCCTGCGCGTCGGTCACGCCCTGGGCCTTGATCTGGTCCGTGATGACCTTGCCCAGGCCCGGACGCTCGGCGATCTGGTATACCGTGACCTGCGCGCTGTCGAGGGGCGCGCCGCCCAGGCCCACCAGACGCAGCCGCACGAACTCCGGCAGGCTGTACAAGTACTGGCCGTAGTAGCCGTGGGCCACGTCCTGCCAGTGATTCATCGCATTGGCGCTGTGGCGCGACAGGTGGTGGGCCACGTTCCGCATCAGACAATCCGTCGCCGTGTAAGCCGTGCCGGTGACCAGATTGCATTCGGCGGGGATGTCGAGCTGATAGATGTCGATCAGTCCGAGCTGGTGACCCATTTCATGGAGCAGCCCGTAGTCGAGGTCATCGTCGGGGGCGTAGTAGCCCGACAGGCGCAGGCTGCCCTCACCGCGGTAGTAGCGGAACGGGAAGATCGCCCAGAGGATGCGCTCGACATCGGGATCGTCCGCGTGGTCGTCGAGCACCGCGAGCACGTCGAAATGCACGCGCTTGGCGCAGCCCGAGTCGGCGAACATGGCGTTGAACCGCGTCATGTGAAGATTGAGCCAGTCGATGAAGTCGTCGGTGGCCGGCGAGGGATACTGAACGGTCTCCTCGCGGAACTCCTCCATCCGGGTGCGATCGATGTAGCTCAGGAAGGCGACCGACTTGGTGTCGATGGCGAGCGAGTTGTTCTCCGGGCGGTCGTCGGTGATGTCCAGGGTGAAGGCGATCTCATGCGACTGGCCGTCCCAGGCGCGGATGAACTCGAAGGTGCAGGTGTCGTTGGGCTCGAGGAAGGCCATCTGCCCCGGGAACTCCTGCGGGACGCCGTCGACGCTCCAGACGGCCGTGATCGTCTCGTACAGGGTGTTGGTGCCGCGGTTGCGGACGGTGGCGATGTAGGTCACCGGGTCCCCGATCTGGGGCCAGCGCTGCGTGTCACCGGTCTGTCCGCTGCCAAGTCCGGTGGCCGTCGAGCAGTAGTAGGGTCCGAAGCCGCTCGGCTCGGTGATCTCGAGCAGGGTGTAGTGCGGATCGTAGCGCGGGAACCGCGGCGTGCGGGCGATCGAGACTACCTGCAGGTCGGTCTCGTCGAACGGGGTCCGCGGGCCGATGGGCTGGACCGCCGTGAACTCGCCGCCCTGGCTGGTGACGCTGGTGACGGCGTAGAAGTAGCTCGTGCCGTTCTGGGCCGAGTCGTCCAGGTACTCGATCTGCTCGCGGTCATAGACCGCGCCGATCGGCATCATCCCGGCCACGGAAGCGAAGGGCTGCGTGTCGCGATAGACGGCGTAGTGGTCGAACACCTCCTGGGGGTCGAACACGGGCTGCCAGGCGAGCTGGACCGCCCCGTTGAGCGCATAGGCCGCTTGCCAGGGGGGGCCGGGGAGCACGGTGACGGCGTCGGGCCGCAGGTCGATCGCGGTGTAGACGTTGGCGACCTCGCCAGTGGGGACATCGCCGTCGCCGTTGCCGGTGGTCCAGTAGGTGCGCAGCGGCAGGTACAAATCGCCCTCGGGGGAGATGGTCGCGCTGGAGACGGCGTGGCTCTGGTCCGTCCCCCACTGGTCGGGATTGACGCTCAGGATGTCGAGCAGCGTGCAGCTCGTGCCCTCATCGAGGATCGCGAAGTAGGTGTCTCCCCGGTTGTTGCCGATCACGATCACGCCGTTCTCGGTCACGACCGGTGAGGAGGATTCCATTTCCCATCCCTGGCTCCCGGTCGGGAAAGTCCACTTGATCGACCCGTCCCACGTGTTGATGGCGTACAAGAGGCCATCGCCTTCGACGCTGCTGGTCTGGAAGTAGTAGGTGGCGCCGTCGAAGCTGAGGGCGCCGGTCGCCTGCGCGCGTTGCGGGTTGTTCGTTCCCGGGATGTACTCGTGGACGCGCAGCGCGGGAACGGTCCAGAGCGGGTTGCCTTCCTGGTCGAGCCCGACGACATAGATGTCGTTGTCGCCGGCGCCCACGTAGATGTTGCCGTTGTCGGGATCGATCGTCGCGCTGGCGTCGACGAGCCCGCCCGCGGCGACCGACCAGAGCTCGGCACCGCTGTTGCCGTCGTAGCAGAAGATCAGGCCCCAGCGGGAGCCGATCACCACGCGCAGGGAGTCCTCGTCCTCGTAGAGCGCCGGATCGCTCAGGCCGCACTCGGCGGGCGTGGCGGCGCCCCAGACCTCGGTGATGGTCGATCCATCGTCGCTGCCCGCATAGGGACGATCGACCCAGCCGTGCAGGAAGATGCGGCCATCGGCGGCGAGGGTGGGCGACGACATCTCCAGATGGCTGGGGTCCGGGTTGTCGCCGTTGTGCCAGAATGTGCTCGGACCGGCGCTCGTGAGGAAAGCCATGAGGGGATGGCCGCCCGGATACGACCCGCTCTGAGTGGCGTCGTTGACCACGTAGATCGTCGCGCCGTCGTTCGAGAAGGCGGGCGTGATCCTGCCGATCGTCTCGCCCCCGGCGGGCAGGCCCGACCAAAGAGCAGCGCCCGTGTGGCGGTCCATGCCCTGGAGGCCCTTGGGCCAGTGGTAGGTGCCCACGACGATGTCCTGGCCGCCCGGGCCGGCGCCGTCGAAGAAGGACATCGTGCTGGCGCCGAAGCCGCTCTCGTTGGGCGAGGCGGGCGAGGGTTTCTGCCAGCGAAACACGTTGAAGAAACTGTCGTTCAGGCGCTCGACCGGCACGGTGTAATCCGCGCGGCCGGTGTTCTGAGCGTCGCGCTGCTTCATCGGCCACGACGCCGCCGATGCGGCCAGCGCGCCGAGACTGCCTGCCAGCGCCACCACCACCAGGCGGGACGCAAGCGCGGTTCGATTCATCCGCCACCTCCTCCTCTGGTCCCAGCACGGCTGGGAGACCGGCCCTGTGCTCACGGCAGCCTCCAAGGCTACCGTACTGCAGTAGACGACAGGGCCGTTACGCGGGAGTTACGCGCCGGCGTAGGCCGAGCGATCCGGGGCAGGGCCGGCCACAGCCACGGGCGCGGCGGTCAGGGTCGCTGCAGCCGGGGCCGCGGCGGTCAGGGCCGAGCAGCCGGGGTCGAGGCGGTCAGGGCCGAGCAGCCGGAGTCGAGGCAGCCGGGGCTTCCGCGGCCTTCGCGGCGCTGCTAAGCTGGCCGGCGACCAAGGCGGGTCCCGGAAGCGACCGGCAAGCCACGAGGGGGGCGCGCATGGATGCGGTGCTGTTGGCCCGGCTGCAATTCGCGCTGACGATCGGGTTCCACTTCATCTTTCCGCCCATCACGATCGGGCTGGCCTGGCTGCTGGTCGTGGTCGAGTGGCTGGGCTGGCGCCGGGGTGATGAGGTCTTCCAGCGCGCCGGCCGGTTCTTCGCCAAGCTCTTCGCGCTGACCTTCGCCGTCGGGGTCGCCACGGGCATCGTCATGGAGTTCCAGTTCGGCACGAACTGGGCGAGCTACTCGAAGTACGTGGGCGATATCTTCGGCGCGCCGCTCGCGGCCGAGGGGATCTTCGCCTTCTTCCTCGAGTCGGGGTTCCTCGGCCTCTACCTCTTCGGCCGCCGGCGGCTGTCGCCGGGGGCCCACTGGTTCTCCTGCCTGATGGTCGCCGTGGGCGCGACGATCTCGGCCTTCTGGATCCTGGTGGCCAACTCCTGGCAGCAGACCCCGGCCGGCTACCAGATCAACGAAGCGCTCGGACGCGCGGAGCTGACGAGCTTCTGGGCCGCGGTGTTCAACGCCTCGACCGGCGTGCGCTTCTTCCACACCATCACGGCCGCGCTGGTCACCGGGGCGTTCTTCATGGCGGGCATCTCGGCGACGCTGCTTCTGCGGCAGCGCGGGACCGACGTCGCGCGCCGGACCCTCCCGCTGTCGCTGGCCGGCGGGCTGATCGCCGCGGTGCTGGTGATCTTCCCCTTCGGCCACGAGCACGCGCGGCAGGTGGCGCATACCCAGCCCGAGAAGTTCGCCGCGATCGAGGGTCTCTACGTCGGGCAGTCCGGCGCGCCGCTCGTCTTCTTCGCGCTGCCCGATCCGGACCCGCCGGAGCTCAAGGCCCGGATCGAGGTGCCGAATCTGCTGAGCTGGATGGCATTCGGCGATCCCCACGCCCCCATCCGCGGGCTGAGCGACTTCCCGCCCGATCAGGTGCCGCGCGGGGCCGAGTTGTGGTTCTCGTTCGTGTCGTTCCACAACATGGTGATCCTGGGGCTCTACTTCGTCGGCGCCACGGCGTTCGGCCTGTGGCTGTGGCGGCGCGGCCGGCTCTTCGAGACGCGCTGGTATCTGAAGCTCGTGAGTTGGTCGATTCCGCTGCCCATCATCGCCTGCCAGTTTGGCTGGATCGCGGCCGAGGTCGGCCGCCAGCCGTGGATCGTGTACAAGCTGCTGCGGACCCGCGACGCGGTCTCGCCGACGGTATCCGCCGGGGAGGTGCTCTTCTCGATCATCCTGTTCGGGCTGATCTACCTCGCTCTGGGCGTGGTCTGGGTCTACCTGCTGCGGCGCAAGATCCAGGCCGGTCCCGAGGCGCCGGCGGGCGCCCGCGGGCGCCCGGCCCGGAACGATCCGGACCAGGACACGCCGGCCCCGGCCAACGCCTAGGAGGTGTGCGCGATGGAACCGACCGCTCTGCAGACCGTCTGGTTCTTGCTCTTCGGCGTGCTCATCATCGGCTACGCGATCCTGGACGGATTCGACCTGGGCGTGGGCGTGCTCTCGCTGTTCGGGCGCAAGGGCCGGGAGAAGCGTCTCTACCTGAACGCGATCGGGCCGGTCTGGGACGGCAACGAGGTGTGGCTCCTGACCGGCGGGGGGGCCTTGTTCGCGGCGTTCCCGGTCGTCTACGCCACGGTCTTTAGCGCCTTCTACCTGGCGCTGATCCTGCTCTTGGTGGCGCTCATCTTCCGGGCCGTGTCGATCGAATTCCGCGGCAAGGTCGAGCACCCGCGCTGGCAGTCCTTCTGGGACTGGGGCTTCGGCCTGGGCAGCCTGGTCGCCGCAACGCTGTTCGGCGTGGCGGTGGGCAACATCCTGCGCGGCCTGCCGCTCGACGCGCACGGGCGCTTCACCGGGTCGTTCCCGGGGCTGCTCCATCCTTACGCGCTGCTGGTGGGCCTGCTGGGCCTGGTCATGTTCACCTGTCACGGCGCGCTCTACATGGCGCAGAAGAGCGAGGGCGAGCTGCGCGAGCGCATGCTGCGCTGGGCGTCCGGCGCCTGGATCGGTTGGGTGGCGCTCTACGCGATCGCCACGGTGCTCACGAGCTTCGTCTCGCCATGGCTCCTGGCGGGGGCCCGGGGCAACCCGATCGCCTGGGCGCTGCTCGCGCTGCTGCTGGCGGCGTTGCTCTATCTGCCGGTGGCGATCCGCGCCCGCCGGGCGGCGCTGGGCTTCGTGGTCTCATCGGCGGCGATCGCGGCCCAGATCGGCCTCGTCGGCGCGAGCCTCTACCCGCTCCTGGTGCCGTCGCTCACGGACCTCGCCCACAGCCTGACGATCGCCAACGCTTCCTCGACGCCCCGCACCCTGACGACGATGCTCATCATCGCGCTCATCGGCATGCCGATCGTGATCGCCTACACGATCTACATCCATCGGGTCTTCGCCGGCAAGGTCGAGCTGGGGGAGGAGAGCTACTGAGCGCCGATGGGCGCCGGACCTTCCTTGCCCGGCTCCGCAGCTCCCCTGCCCGGCGCCGGCTCCGCGGCCGGGCGCTCGCAGCGCCGCAGCAGCGCCAGCAGCGGCGGCGCCGCCACCAGCGCCGCCGTCACCGGCGGGATGAAGCGGAAGACGCCGCGCTTGTACGTATGCGCCATCGTCCACAGCGGGTTGAGCACGTCGTCCCACATGTAGAAGAAGGGCATGTAGAAGACAAATCCCAGGCCCACCAGGAGCAGTAGGGGGCCCGTTACCCCTGGATCCTGGGCGGCGGCGAGCCGGCCGGTCCGCCGCGCCCACCAGCCGAGTAGCCACAGCCCCGACGCCAGCGGGATCGCCCACGCGAATTCGCCGAAGGCGCCGTGCGACCACAAGATCGTCACGGCCAGATCCAGCACCTCGGCCAGGCGGGCCAGGTCGAACGTCACGTCGTGGCGGAAGTGGGCCGCGGGATCGTAGCCCAGCAAGCCCCTGACGAAGATGAGGTTCCAGAAGACGAAGAACGCGGCCGGCGCCGCCGCCACCCACAGCGCCGTCCAGCGCCGCGTGCGCGCGCCGATGGCGCCCGCCAGCGCCAGCGCGGCCGCAAAGAGCACATTCTCGCTGCGCGCCGTCGTGGCGCAGAGCATGTACAGCGCGACCGGGCCCGCGCCGCCGCGGCCCCGCAACCACGCCACTGCGGAGAGCATCGCCATCGTCGTATAGATCATGCTCGGCAGATCGGTCTGCCCCTCGGTCACATGGAAGGCCAGCTCGGGAGGCAGCAGCACGAGAAAGGCGGCCACGGCCGCCGCGGTGGCCGACGCGGTCCAGCGCCGGATCCAGCCCCAGAAGGCCAGCAGGAATCCGGCCGCCAGCAGGGGAACCCAGAGCCGCTGGATCGGCGGGAAGAAGAGGTACCAGAACCCCTGGTTGCACGATGTGAAAGGCGGATAGACGCACTGCGGATCGTACGTGATGTGGGTGAAGAGCGTCGAGCGCAGGCGGCCCTCGTAGGCCATCAGCTTGCCCACCGCATCGAAGCCGACCAGGGCGTCGTAGGCGCGCGGCGCCGACAGGCCGACCTGCGTGAGGCTGAAGAGCACGATGCCCGCCACGGCCAGCGCCAGGACGGCGGCCGCCGGCGCGCGAGCGATTGTCGCGCGCAGCCTCGCCGGTGACGGGGCGCCGTCCGACCGCGGGCGCTCGTTCGACCTCGCCCGCCCGCCCGCTCGGGCGCCCTCGTCCGGCCGCCGGCCGGCGCCCCCCGCGGCGCGCGGGAGCAACCCGATCCAGCCGCTGCGATCGACCCAGCCGCCCGCGACGGCGAGCGCCAGCGCGAGCAGGCCGAAGGTCACCCGCGTGATCGGCACGGTCGCCAGGTCGAGGATCAGACACCACCACGGCACGGAGGCGAGCGCGAGCAGGATGCGCAGGCCCAATCCCTCGGCAGCGCCCGCGGCGCGCACCAGCCCGGCGCGTCCCAGTAAGCGCAGCAAGCCGTCGCCGGAGGCCAGGAGCACCAGCAGCCCCATCAGCAGGGCCGCGATCGATCCCGGCCCGCCGGCGGCGCCCGTGGCTGCCGTGCCCGCCCCTACCATGACACCTCCAGGCCCTGCGGCCACTCGTAGATCATGATCCGGTTGCCCTCGGTCCGTGGCTCGCCGCTCGCGACGTAGTCGAGGCCCCAGTGCTCCCAGACCAGCAGGTGCGTGATGTCGTGCATGAAAGGCGACGGCCGCCCGTGGTGCACCGGGACGCGCGGGTAGATGAAGCTGTAGGTGGACGTGGCGCTGGCGAAGAGCGGTATCTCGCGGCCGTAGCGGCTCCGGATGAAGTCGATGGGCGGCAGCAGGACCCTGGCGTCTTCGGGCAGGTAGTCCCGCAGGTAGAGCAGCAGCGGGTAGGTGTCATCGTACAGCGCGAGCCGCCGTGCATCGGCCGACATCCCGCGCGACAGCCGCCAGGCTCCCCAACTGCCGGAGGCGAACCGGGGGTAGGTTCCGCCCCAGCGGGTGAATGCGCAGAAGGCCGTCAGGATCAGGAGCAGAACCAGCGACGCGAGCAGCGGGCCCGCAGCGCGCGGCTCGCGACCGCAGGCCGATGACTTCCCTCTGGCTGCAGCCGGTCGGGCGCGCCGCGGCATGGGCGTGCTGGCCTCCCGGGGGTGGGGTGATCCGAGCTCATCGCGTCCCGGCGGATCGTACGGCGGGACGGCGACACACGTGGGGATGATAGCGGGGCCGCAAGGGGGCGTCTACAGCCCGGGCGCCGAGCGTGCGCGCTAGAGGAGGCGTTCCACCCGCGCGTCGACGACGATGCGCGCGCCGTCGCGCTCGAGCACGAGCCTGCGCAGCTCGCCCGGCTCGCCCCGGAGCGCGTCGACGACGGCGCCCATGGTGGCGCCGTTGGCGATCAGATTCCCCACCTCGAGCAGCACGTCGCCCGGCTCCACGCCCGCGACCGACGGCTGCCCGTTCTTCTCGGCGACGCCGATCACCAGGTAGCGGCCGTCGGCGCCCAGGCGCAGCGTCAGGCCCACGAGGTCCATGTCGTGCGAGCCAGCCCGCGCGGCGTCGCCCGGCCTGGTGCCCTGTGCCTCGTCGCCCGGCCTGGTGCCTTGCACCTCGTCGCCCGGCCTGGTGCCTTGCGCCTCGTCGCCGACCCGGGCGCCCGGGGCGAAGTAGACGGCGCCGCCGGCGTAGTCGATCTCGACGCGGAAGGCCTTGAAGGCGTTCGGGCCGAGGAAGCCTTCCACCGGGTGGGCGGTCTTCTGCGAGTACCAGGCGCCCACCGTGGAGCCGCCCTGGAAGAACGGTGGCAGCCCCGCGATGCCCACGCCCGTCAGGCGCACGCCGCCCCAGTCGAGCTCGGGCACGCGCAGGACCGGCCAGGCGCCCTCGCGCGGCCACCATCCCCAGATGTTCGCGCAGCCGACCGCTCCGGTGCAGCGCGGCCAGTCGGGGTGCGCCTCGGCCAGACGCCGGACGAGCTCGTCGGAGGCGAAGCTGTACGAGGCCCCGTTGTCCAGCGCGAAGCTGAAGGGCTCGCCATCGATCAGAGCGTCGAGCTGAACGATGCCGGTGGCGGGATTGACACTGGCGGGCGCACGGACCCCCTGCGGCCGCAGGCGGCCGGGCTCCGCGATCGTGAGACCCGACTGGGGGTAGTCGAAGACGACGTGATAGCGCTGCAAGACCGTGGAGGGCAGATTGGCGTCGTTGTGCATGGTCCCGAACAGCCAGCGCGGTTCGAACAGCACCCTGGACGTCACACCCTGGAAATCCAGCGCCATCCCGCCCAGCCGCACGCCCGCGGGCGGCGCCACTTCCAGCGCTCCGGTCGCGGCGCCATCGCCGGCGGCCGAGAGGTCGAGGCCGAGATCGCGCGCCAGGGCCTCGCTGATGAAGAACTCGGGATTCCCCGTGTCGACCCACAGCCGGACGGGGCGCCAGCTTCCATCCAGGCGCTGGATCTCGGCGTCCACCAGCATGCGGTTGTGATCGAGCGTCATCGGCACGGTGACGGCCTCCGTCCTCATCTGTTCACACCCCAGCGTTGACCAAGCCACGCCCACGAATGCGCCCAACAACCAGGTGCAGCCGGGTTTCATGATCTCCTCGCGTACAAGTTGCCTACCTCGAAGGTGTGTCCGGCATCC
Source organism: uncultured bacterium (assembly GCA_964603725.1). Lineage (GTDB taxonomy): Bacteria > Eisenbacteria > RBG-16-71-46 > CAIMUX01 > WJJG01 > CAZDKK01. Next base: position 6,893 of record CAZRWW010000020.1, on the reverse strand, counting down.
GTGAGCCCCCGAATGAAGGCCTCGAGCACCAATCGGCAGAATGAGCTCGAGCTGGGATGGGCGAACAGGACGTAGACATGCATCACGGTGCTCCGTGCTGACGGGGGGCTGGATCCGGACGCAGGCGCTGCATCGTCCAGCAGCTTGCACGGCCGGCGTCCGGGAGTCCAGCGAAACATCCGGCCCCACGATACCCTTGGACCGCGCGCCCCCAGGCGCTAGAATCGCCGCCGAAACCGACACAGGGAGGTGCAGCGTGGCGCACGCGATCGGGGGGCACGGCAGGATGGCGCGGCCGGGAGCCGCGCTGCGGGTCTGGGTGGCGGCCCTGGCGCTGGTCCTTGCCGCCGGCTGCGGCGGCGACAGCGGCCAGCGGGGGCAATCCTCCGGCGGGGACCAGGCTCTGCCGCCCGCGGCGAGCGGCGCGGGCGCCGGGCAGGCCGGGGCGCCGGCGGCCAAGGTTGTGATCGGCGTCTCCCTGCTGACGCGCACCCACCCCTTCTACCAGGACCTCGAGCGCGGGCTCCTGGACGCCGCCGCGGAGCACGGCTACGAGCTGGTGGTGCAGGCCGGCGAGTTCGACGTCGCCAAGCAGAAGGACCAGCTCGAGAACTTCATCGTTCGGCGGGTCGGCGCGATCATCGTCTGCCCCTGCGACTCGAAGTCGATCGGCACGACGATCGCGGCCGCCAACAGCGCGGGCATCCCGGTCTTCACCGCCGACATCGCCGTCCTGGCGCCGGGCGCGCAGGTGGTCTGCCACGTCGCCTCCGACAACGTGGCCGGGGGCCGCCTGGCGGCGCAGGCAGTGAGCGAGGCGCTCGGCGGACACGGCAAGGTGGCGATCATCGATCATCCCGAGGTCGAATCGGTCATCCAGCGCGTGCGCGGCTTCGAGGAGGAGATCGCCGCCATGCCTGACATCCGCGTCGTGGCCAAGCTGACCGGGCGCGGGATGAAGGACATGGCCTTCCGGACCGCCGAGGATGTTCTCCAGGCCCATCCGGATCTCGACGCGATCTTCGGCATCAACGACGACAGCGCCCTGGGGGCCCTGGCGGCGGTGGAGAAGGCGGGCCGGCAAGCGCGCGTCAAGATCATCGGGTTCGACGCGGTTCCCGAGGCGCGCAAGGCGATCGCCGACGGCAAGATCTACGCCGATGTCATCCAGCAGCCCCGGCGGATCGGGACGACCACGATCGGCGCCATCGCCGCCTACATGGCGGGCCGCGAGGTCCCGCGCGAGATCCTGATTCCCTGCGAGTTGTTCCGACAAGCCGACGCGCGAGCCGAACAGGGCGCGCCGGAACGGTGAGGCATGGCCGCGACGAATGACCCCCCCGTCTTGCTGCGGCTGAACGGCATCGAGAAGTCCTTTCCGGGCGTCAAGGCCATTCGATCGGCCGATCTCGATGTCCGCTCCGGGGAGATCCACGCCCTGGTGGGCGAAAACGGCGCCGGCAAGAGCACGCTGATCAAGGTCATCACCGGCGCCCACCAGCCCGACGCGGGCCGCATCGAGCTGGATGGACGGGCCGCGTGGATCGGCCGCCCGAGCGATGCCCTGGCGGCGGGCATTGCCGCGATCTACCAGGAGTTCAACCTCGTGCCCGCGCTCACCGTGCGGGAGAACATCTTCCTGGGGCGCGAACCGGCCCAGCGTGGTTTCTCTCGGCCGCGCGAGGAGCGAGAAGGAGTGCGGGCGATCCTCCAGCGCCTGGATGCGCAGATCGACCCGGAGGCTCAGGCGCGCGATCTGCACGTGGCCCACCAGCAGCTCGTCGAGATCGCGCGCGCGCTGCTGGCCAACGCGCGGCTGCTGATCATGGACGAACCGACCGCCGCGCTCACGCCCCGCGAGGTGGAGCGGCTGTTCGGCGTGCTGGCCGACCTGCGCGCCCAGGGCCGCGGCGTGCTCTTCATCAGCCACCGCCTGGACGAGGTGCTCCGCATCGCCGATCGCGTCACGGTCATGCGCGACGGCGAGACCCTGGGCACCTGGGCGCGGGCCGACTTGTCGCGCGAGCGCCTCATCGAGCTGATGGTCGGCCGGCCCCTCGATCAGGAGTTCCCGCGGCGCAAGGTCAAGCTCGGAGAGGATCTCCTGGTCGTCGAGGACCTGCACGGCGCGGGAGTGCACGGGGTTTCCTTTGCGGTCAAGCGCGGGGAGGTGCTCGGGATCGCGGGCCTCGTGGGCGCGGGACGCACGGAGCTGGCGCGCCTGATCTTCGGAGCCGATCGCCCCACGAGCGGCCGGGTGTTCCTGGCCGGCTGGCCGCTCAAGGTGCGCTCGCCGCGCGACGCCATCCGCTCGGGCATCGGGCTCCTGACCGAGGACCGCAAGGGCCAGGGCCTGGTGCTCATGCTGAGCGCCCGCGACAACTTCGCGCTGGGCAATCTCGCCCACTGGTCGCGCGCTGGCTGGATCGACCAGCGGCGCGAGCGGCGCGCCTTTGCGCGCTTCGTCGAAGGGCTCAATATCCGGGTGGCCGGCCCCGACCAGCCGGCCGGGCACCTCTCGGGCGGCAACCAGCAGAAGCTTCTGGTCGCGCGCTGGCTCGAGAACGACGCGCGGCTGCTCATCTTCGATGAGCCGACGCGGGGCATCGACGTCGGGGCCAAGTACGAGATGTATCTGCTCATGGGAGAACTGGCAGCGCGCGGCAAGGCGATCGTGATGATCTCCTCCGAGCTGCCGGAGATCCTGGGTCTGAGCGATCGCATCCTGGTGATGCGCGACGGCCGGATCACGGGCGAGATCCGCGAGGTCGCGGCCGCGACGCAGGAGCAGGTGCTCGCCATGGCGGTGCAGTGATGGGCAAGCTGAACCAGACGAGCGAGTCACCGGGCGCGGAACAAGCCGGCCGGGCCAAGCGTGCCGAGGCCCGCGCGGCTCCGCTCTTCTCGCGCTTCATCTCCCAGTACGGCATGTTGGGCGTCCTCATCATTCTCGGCGGGCTCTTCTCTCTGCTCACGCTCCAGGAGCAGCACCCGACCGGCGAGGCCGGGGCGAAGGCGCTCATGGGCGAGCTGCGCCCGAAGCTCGATCGGCGCGACGCCCACATCGTCGCCGCCCGCGCCGGGGAGCAAGACCTGCGCTTCACGCGCGCGGCGGCCTTTCAGCTCGAGCAGTCGCACATCCGGCCCGCCGCGGTCGTCAACGGCGATCCGTCCGAGCTGCGCGCGGCGCTCGCCGGGCTGCCGGAGCCGCTGCCGGCCCGGATCGTGGTGGCGACCGACCACAGCTTCGCGCCGGTCGTGCGCACGGTGGCTTCCTCACTGCCCCGGTTGGCCCGGTGCGAGATCCGCGTCTTCACGCCGCCGTCCCACCGGTGGCCCACGTTTCTGCTGCCGGAGAACCTGCTCAACGTCGCCAACCAGATCGCGGTCATCGCCATTCTGGCCGTCGGCATGACGATGGTGATCATCACCGGGGGCATCGATCTGTCCGTGGGCAGTCTGATCGCTCTGGCGGCCGTCGTGACGGCCGGGTTGATCAAGAACCTGGGCGGCGAGGGGGCGTCAGCCGGCGCCATGTGCGCGGCGGCCGGTGCGGCCATCGTCGTCTGCGGGCTGATCGGGGCCTTCTCGGGGGCGGTGATCACGCGCTTCGCCGTGCCGCCCTTCATCGCCACTCTCGGCATGATGCAGGTGGCCAGCGGGGTGGCCTACATCCTCGCGCGCGGGCGGCCCATCTATCAGGTTCCGGAGAGCTTCGTCGCGCTGGGCCGCGCCTCCGATCCGTGGCTCGGCGTGCCCTACGCCGTCCTGCTCATGGTCGTGATCTACATCGCGGCCCACTTGCTGATGGCCCGCACCGTGCTCGGCCGCTACATCTATGCCGTGGGCGGCAACGCCGAAGCCGCGCGGTTGGCCGGCGTGCGCGTCAAGGCGGTGCAGATGTTCGTGTACATCACCTGCGGTTTGCTGGCGGGCCTGGGCGGCGTCATCATGGCCTCGCAGCTCAAGAGCGGCGCGCCGACGTACGGCCTGATGTACGAGCTCTACGTGATCGCCGCCGTGGTTGTCGGGGGCACCAGTCTGAGCGGCGGAGAGGGGCGCATCCTGGGTACGCTGATCGGAGCGTTCATCATTGCCGTCATCCAGAACGGTATGAACCTGACCAACGTCGAGAGTTATACACAGAAGGTCGTGCTGGGGCTGGTTATCCTGGGGGCCGTACTGCTCGATCGGCTCAAGCATCGGAGTTGGTGGCAACGCGCGCGCGCGCGCGGTGGGGGCCGGCGCTAGACGGGGCGGGCAGTTCGGGAGGCCCGGGCGGCCGGACGGCGGGGAGTCCCGGAGGCCCTCGGCGATCGGACGGCACAGGCGGCTCTTTGGGAGGGGCGAGGGATGCAACGGACAGAGTGGGGATCGCGGCTGGTCGTCGTGGCCGGGCTGCTTATGGGAGCCGCGGCGGTTCCAACCCAGGCGGGCGCGCAGAGCACGAGCAGTCGCGATTGCTGGCCCGGGGAGCCCACGTTGTACACCGTGGCCACCGCCCATCTGGACACCCAGTGGCGCTGGACGATCCAGGAGACGATCGACGAGTACCTCCGCAGCACGCTCGAGGAGAACTTCGCGCTGTTCGAGAAGTACCCCGACTATGTCTTCAGCTTCGAGGGAGCCTTCCGCTATCAGCTCATGCAGGAGTATTACCCCGAGGCCTACGAACGGCTGAAGGGCCACGTGCGCGACGGCCGCTGGGTGCCGATCGGGAGCTGGCTCGATGCGGTCGATACGAACATCCCCGCGGCCGAGTCGCTCATCCGCCACGCGCTCTACGGGCAGGCGTTCTTCCGCCGCGAGTTCGGCCTGACGAGCCGCGACGTGTTTCTGCCCGATTGCTTCGGCTTTTCCTACGCGCTGCCCGCGATCGCCGCCCACTGCGGCCTGCTCGGCTTCTCCACCCAGAAGCTGACCTGGGGCTCGGCCTATGGCGTTCCCTTCGATCTCGGCTTGTGGGAGGGCGTGGACGGCGCGAGCGTCGTCGCCGCGCTCAATCCCGGCTCCTACGTCGCGCGCATCGAAAGCGACCTGAGCGCCGACACGGCCTGGGTCGCGACCATCCGCACGCAGGCGGAGCGCTCAGGCGTCTGCGCCGGCTACAAGTACTTCGGCACCGGCGACACCGGCGGCGCGCCGACCGACGGCTCGGTCATGTGGCTGGAGCGCAGCCTGCAGGGCGGGGGCCCTCTGCGGGTCGTGCCCGCCGGGGCCGACTGGCTGGCGAACGGCCTGACGGCGTCGCTGGCGGCCGGTCCCGGGGCGGGCGCGGGCGGGTCGATGCGGGGCCGGAGCGCCGGCGGTCCGCCGCCCGCGCTGCGCAGCGGCGCCGGGCCCGCGCCGGGGCTCGCCCTCGGCATCCGGCCGGGCATGGGCGAGCTGCCGCACGCCGGTCCCTTGCGCGGGCTGCCGCGCTACCGCGGCGAGCTGCTCATGACCGACCACGGCGCGGGGTGCTACACCTCGCAGTCGGCGATGAAGCGCTGGAACCGCCGCAACGAGCGTCTGGCCGACGCGGCCGAGCGCGCGGCCGTGATCGCCCACTGGCTGGGCGGCCTCGAGTACCCGCGCGAGACCTTGCGCGAGGCCTGGACGCGCTTCCTGTGGCACCAGTTCCACGACGACCTCACCGGCACGAGCATCCCCGAGGCCTACCAGTTCTCGTGGAACGACGAGGCGCTCGCGAGCAACCAGTTCGCTGACGTCCTCACCCAGGCGGTGGGCGCGGTCGCGCGGGCCCTCGACACCGAGGTCCAAGGCGTTCCCATTGTCGTGTACAACCCGCTGTCGATCGAACGGGAGGACATCGTAGAGGTAGAGATCGCCTGCGAGGACGCGTCCTCGGAGTTCGTGCAAGTCTTCGATCCGCAGGGTACGGAGGTCCCCGCCCAGGTGAATGAGCGCGAGAGCGGTCGGCTGCGGATCGCCTTCCTTGCGCGCGTGCCCTCGGTCGGCTTCGCCGTCTACGACGTGCGGCCGTCGGCGACCGGCTGCCGGCTCGACACGGGGCTGCGGGCGGACACCGGCGCGCTCGCCAATCGGCGCTATGAGGTGAGCCTGAGCCTCGAGGGCGACATTGCGGCGGTGCGCGACCTCGCGCTCCAGCGGGATCTGCTGGCCGGGCCGCTGCGGCTCGAGCTGCTCGACGACAGCCCGCGCGACTGGGCGGCATGGGAGGTGGATTTCGACGACCTCATGGCGGCGCCGCGGGCTCTGGTGGGCGTCCCGGCGCGGGTCCAGGTCATCGAGCACGGCCCGGCGCGCGTCGCGCTCGAGGTCGTGCGCGAGGCGGCGGGATCGATCTTCACCCAGCGGATCCGTCTGGGCGCGGGCGGCGCGGGCGACCGCGTGGAGATCGACACCCGGATCGACTGGCGCACCCCGGGAACCCTGCTCAAGGCGGCCTTCCCCCTGGCGGCGAGCAACGAGCGGGCGACCTACGATATCGGGCTGGGCACGATCGAGCGCGGCACGAATCGCCAGGAGCTCTACGAGGTGCCGGGCCAGACGTGGGCCGATCTCACCGACGCGAGCGGCTCCTTCGGCGCAGCCGTGCTCAACGACTGCCGCTACGGCTGGGACAAGCCGGACGGCCGCACGCTGCGCCTGACCCTGGTGCGGACACCCGCGGTCAACGAGCGCTGGGCCTGGATCAAGGACCAGGCTTCCCAGGATCTCGGCCGCCATCACGTGCTCTACGCGCTCGCGGGCCACGCCGGCGACTGGCGCGCGGGCAACGTGGCGTGGACGGCGGAGCGGCTGAACCAGCCGCTGAGGGCCTTTCTCGCGCCTCAGCACCCGGGGTCGCTCGGACGCCGCTACTCGTTCCTGGCCCTGACGGCGCCAGCCGCGGCGCCGGCCGCGGACCGGGCGCCACTCGCGGCCGC
>CAZRWW010000019.1:64717-74442 GCA_964603725.1 uncultured bacterium | reverse complement strand
CTCCTCTCCCCCCTCTCGCTTGCGTAGGCGGCAAGCCGCTGTCTATCCTGGAGATCAGGGGGCGCCGTCGACAGGCCTTCGGTGGAATCAACGCGGCACGGGGCGAGGCAGGATGCCATTCCGGCGCCATATTCATCGCCATAGTCATGACGGTCGCGCTTCCAGACCCCGGCCGCAGCGCCGGGCACTCTGGTGGCTCCTGCTGCTCGCGCTGCACGCCGTTCCCGTGGGCGCCCAGGTGGTCATCAACGAATACCAACCCTCGAACGTCGGCTGCATCCGCGACGAAGACGGGGACACCTCGGACTGGATCGAGCTTTTCAACCGCGGGGACGATTCCGTCGATCTGACTGGCTACGGTCTGACCGATCGCGCCGATCGGCCCCACCGGTGGGTCTTCCCCAGCGTCGTGCTCCCCGCCAAGGGCCACCTGCTCATCTACGCTTCGGGCAAGGATCGGCGCGAGTGGCTCCCGCACTGGGAGACCGTGATCGACTGGGGCGACGAGTGGCGCTATCGCGCCAACCTCACCGCCCCGCCGGACGGCTGGTGGGAGCCCGGCTTCGACGACAGCGACTGGGCGCGCGGCCCCAGCGGGATCGGTTACGGCGACGGCGACGACGCCACGGTCATCGACCTCTGCCGCTCGGTGTGCCTGCGCGCGACGTTCCGCGTCGCCGACCGCGAGCGCGTGCGCGGGGCCTGCCTCCACCTCGACTTCAACGACGGCTTCGTCGCGTGGCTCAACGGGGTCGAGATCGCCCGCTACGCCATCGGCACACCAGGCGCGCCGGGTGCCCCGCCGTGGGACGCCCCCGCGGTCCTGTTCCACGAGGCCCAGCTCCATCGCGGCGGCAACGCCGAGTTCTACGCGATCGCGGGCCACGATTCGCTGCTCCGGGAGGGCGAGAACATCCTGGCGATCGCGGTGCACAACGGGGAGCCGGTGCTGGACGATCTGAGCGCGATCCCCTTCCTCTCCCTGGGGTACGATCGACCCCCGGCCGGCGCGGCGGGGCCATCGGCGTACATCCGTCTTTGGCTGCCGCACCTGCACTCGAGCTTCAAGCTGGACAACGCGAACGAGGATCTCTTCCTCCACGACGCGCGCGGCGCGCTGGTGGACAATGCCGCCGGCCGGTTCGTGCCGGCCGATTACTCCCGCGGGCGCTTCCCGGACGGCGCGGCCACGTGGATGCTCTTTCCGGCGCCGACCCCGGAAGCCCCCAACACGATGGGGCTCGACGACGAGTTCGCCGCGGCGCCCGACTTCTCGCTGCCGGGGGGACGCTACTCGGGGCCACGGCTCACCGTCGCGATCTCATCCCCGCGACCGAACGCCGCGATCACCTACACGCTGGATGGGTCCGCTCCGCGCGAGAGCTCGCCCCCTTATACGGGGCCGCTCACGCTCGAGTCCACCGTCGTCGTCCGCGCCCGCGCCTTCGAGCCGGGGCGCGCGCCGAGTCCGATCAGCACGCAGAGCTACATCCTCGACGATGACACGCCGCTCGCGGTCGTCTCGCTGGTCGTCGACCCGTCCGACCTGTGGGACGAGCAGAGCGGAATCTATGCGCTCGGGCCCTACGCCGACCCGACCTACCCCTACCGCGAGGCCAACTTCTGGATGGACTGGGAGCGCCCGGGGCACGCGGAGCTCTTCCTCCCCGAGGGCGGGGGGTGCAACCTGCCGCTGGGCGTGAAGATCCACGGCGGCACGACGCGCGCCCTGCCCCAGAAGTCCTTCCGCCTCGTGCCCCGCGGCGGCTACGGCCCCGAGGAGATTCCATGTCAGGTCTTCCCGGAGAAGCCGATCCCCGCGTTCCGGCGCCTGATCCTGCGCAATGCCGGCAATGACTGGTGCCTCGCCCATATGCGTGACGGCTTCGTCCATCGCCTGGCAGCCCGCCTGGGCCTGGACTACCAGGCCTACCGGCCCGCGCACGTCTATCTCAATGGCGACGACTGGGGCGTGTACAACATCCGTGAGCTCATCGACGCCGACTACCTCGCCGAGAACCACGGCGTGACGCCCGGCGGCATTGACCTGCTCGAGCTGAACGCCGAGGTCTTGGCGGGCAGCGCCGAGCAGTACAACGACCTTCTGGACTACTTGCACAGCCACGACCTGGCGGACGACCAGGCCTTCGCTCACGTGGCCGAGCGCATGGATGTCGCAAACTACATCGACTACGTCATCCTGCGCGTCTTCTGCGCGAACACCGACTGGCCGGCGAACAACCTGCGCTACTGGCGTTCGGATGAGCTGGACGGCCGCTGGCGCTGGATCGTCTACGACACGGAGATCGGGCTGGGCATCAATCGGGACGGGGTCGAGCACCGCACGCTGGCATGGGCCCTGAGGGCGAACAGCGGGAGCTGGCAGAACGCCCCGTGGTCGACCTTCCTGCTGCGCAGCCTGACGCGCAATCACGGCTTCTGCGTGGCCTTCATCAACCGCTACGCCGATCTGCTCAACACGCTGCTCCATCCGCGCAACACGCTCGCGCAGTGGGACCGGATGCGCGCGGACATCGCCGGGGAGATGCCCCGCCAGTTTCGGCGCTGGGACCGCAACCCAGCCGTCTGGCAGGCGCAGAACGACCTGGCGCGGGATTTTCTCCGCCGGCGGCCCGCGATCGCGCGCGCGCACCTCATGGCGCAGTTCGACCTGACCGACACGCTCCAGGTGAGCCTGGACATCGACCCGCCCGGGGCCGGCGCCGTTCACCTGGGCACGGTGGCGGTGGACACCTGCTGGACGGGGGTCTACTTCCGCAATCTGCCCCTGACCCTGACGGCCGTGCCGGCCGCGGGCTACGAGTTCCTGGCCTGGTCGGACTCCGCGCTTGCGACCGGCGGCAGCGCGCAGATCAGGCCCACGGGCGATTACGCCGTGACCGCGCGCTTCATCCGCTCGCTGCCGGACGGGCAGGCGTGGCGGCTCGTGACGCCCAATCCGGCGCCGGCCGGCGCGGTCCTGAAGCTCCGCGTGGACCGGCCGCGCGACCTCGAGCTGACGGCGTTCGACCTGCTGGGCCGGCGCGTCGCCAGGCTGGCTTCCGGGCGCTTCGCGCCCGGAGAGCACGCTGTGACATGGACGGCCCGCGGTGACGATGGCCGCCCCCTGCCGAGCGGCATCTACTTCCTCCGGCTGGCCTCGGGGGACCGGAGCACCACGCACCGGCTGATCGCCGTGCGATGAGCCCGGGTTCCGGCGCGCGGCCTCCGCCTCATCCTTCCGCCTCATCCTTCCGCCTCATCCTTCCGCCTCATCCTTCCGCCTCATCCCGCCGCGCCATCCCACCGCCCGATCCCACGGTCCGATCCCATCCTTGCCCGCCGGTCGGCCTCACCCTAGAGTCACAAGGGTGGTCATGGGGTTGCGGTGGATCACGAGGGCCTCGAGATGGCCACGGTCGCCACGGGTCTGGATCGCGTCGCGCGCTCGGGTTTGCGGCTCCCCGGCCGGGGCCGCGTGGCCGTGCTCTGCAACGCGACCACGGTCTCGGGAGCGTGGGTCCCCACGGTCGACGCCCTGCTCGCCGTGCCGGGCCTGGCCGTCGACCGCATCCTCTCGCCGCAGCACGGCTTCGCCGCCGAGAAGCAAGACAACATGGTGGAGTCGCCCGACGGCGTCCACCCGCGGCTGGGGATTCCCATTCACAGCCTCTACCACGATGTTCGCGCGCCGCGCCCGGAGATCTTCGCGGGACTGGACGCCGTGCTCGTCGATCTGCAGGACGTCGGCACGCGCGTCTACACCTTCGCCACCACGGCGCTGCTCACGATCGAGGGCGCGCACCGGGCCGGGGTGCCCGTGATCGTGCTCGATCGGCCGAATCCCATCGGCGGGGCCGTGGAGGGCCCGGTGCTCGAGGAGCGCTTCCGCTCGTTCGTCGGCCACGTGGATGTCCCGCTGCGCCACGGGCTGACGCTCGGCGAACTCTGCCTGTACGGCGCGTGGCGGGCGGGCGTCCTGGATGATGGCGCCGTCCGCGCGCTCGCCGGTGACCGTGGACGCGCCAGCACGCGCGACCTCGCCGGTGACCGTGGACGCGCGAGGACCCGCACCCTCCCCGGCGCCCGTGGCCCCGCGAGCGCCCGCGGCGCCGAGGAGATCGACCTGGGTCCGGTGCGCGTCGTCCCGCTGGAAGGCTGGCGGCGCTCGCAGTATCTGGACGAGACGGGGCTGCCGTGGACGGTCCCCTCGCCGAACCTGCCGGCGCTGGAATCGGCCGTCGTCTACCCCGGCCAGGTCGCCCTGGAGGGGACGAACCTGTCGGAGGGGCGCGGCACGACTCGCCCCTTCGAGATCTTCGGCGCGCCGTACGTGGACCCGGCGGCCGTTGCCGCCGAGCTGGCCCGCGGCGGCGCCGCCGGCGCTCTCACGACCGAATCGCGTCCCGGAGGCGTCGTCTTCGGGCCCGATGACACCGCGCTCGCCGGCGTCGTGCTGCGCGAGATCCACTACGAGCCCACGTTCCACAAGTACGCCGGGCAACTGGTGCGGGGCTTCCACCTGCACGTCACCGACCGTTGCCGCTACCGGCCGGTGCAGGCGTTCGTGACCATGCTCGACGCCATCCGGCGCGCCCATCCGGCGGCATTCGCCTGGCGCGAGCCGCCCTACGAATACGAAAGGGACCGGCCCGCCATCGACCTGATCTTCGGGACCGATCGTGTGCGGGCCGCGCTCGAGAGCGGCGCTCGCCCGGATGAGATCGCCGCGTCGTGGGAGACTGACGTCGCGGCGTACAACGAACGGGTTCGGCCTTTCTACCTGTACGGGGAGTAGGTCCGGCATGGATCCGCCGCACCCGGGGAGCCTTCCCGCGGCCGGTCGGTCGCAGATGGAGAAGAGACCCTGATGCAGCTCGACGCGCTGCTCCTGGCGGCCGGGCTCGGCACGCGCCTGCGGCCGCTGACGCTGGAGATCCCCAAGGCGCTGCTGCCCCTCTACGGCGTGCCGCTCCTCGACCTTCACATCGCCCGCCTGCTCGGCCCCGCGGGCGCCGAGGCGAGCGCACCGGCCGAAGCCGCGGCGGGCGCCGAGGCGAGCGCACCGGCCGAAGCCGCGGCGGGCGCCCGGGAAGGCGGCGTGGCGGGCGCCCGGGAAGGCGGCGCGGCGAGCGTCCCCGCGGGCAGCGCGGTGCGTGCCACGCGGGTCGTGGTCAACGGCCACCACCTGGCCGAGCACCTGCGCGAGCACCTCGAGCGCCATGCGCACCGCGCGCGCCTGGCCTTCTCCCACGAGCCGCAGATCCTGGGCACCGGCGGGGCGATCCGCCGCGCCGCCGGGTGGTTGCACAGCGACCCGTTCCTGGTCCTCAACACCGACGCGCTCTTCCCGCTGCCGGGCGCCGATGCGATCGCGCACCATCGCGCCCGGGGCCTGCCTGCCACGATGGTCCTGGCGCCGTCGTCGGTCCACCCCAACGTGCTGGTGGAAGACGGTCGCGTCACCGCCATCCTGCGCGACCGCGTGCACCCGCGCGGCCTGACCTACACCGGGTGCTGCCTGGCGTCGCCGGAGTTCCAGGATCTGCTGCCGGTGGAGGGGTTCTGCGATCTGCGCGACGCATTCGATGAGCTGATCGCGGCCGGCCGGCTGGGCGCCTGGATCATGCCGGACGATCCGCCCCTGGTGGATGTGGGAACGCCGGAGCGCTACCTGGCGGCGCACCGCATGTGCGCGCCCTCCGCCGCGCCGCGCTACGGTCTGCGCCTGCCGGGTCCGGGCATCACCCTCGCCGCGGGCAGCGGCTTCATCGCCGCCGGGGCGTCGGTGGGACTGGGGGCGCGCGTGCGCGACAGCGTGGTGCTGGCGGGCAGCCGCATCGACCCGGGCGTCACGGTCAGGGGTTCCATCGTGGGGCCCGGCGTCGCGGTCAGCGAGGACCTGCGGAATCGATTGCTCACGGCCGGGGGCCTCGTGACCTTGCACTGACCCCGGGCGGGCTTCCTACCCGCCGAAGCCGATCGTGTCCAACGCTTCCATCAGCGCCTCGACCGAGCCGACCTGGAACAGGAGCGTGATCGATCCGTCCAGGTGGAGGCTGTCGATGGTGAAGTCGGTCGTCGCGACCAGCATGCGCTCGGGAGCGCCCTGCAGTTCCCCGCCGACGAGGTCGTGGACCGTGTGCTGGGCCGCCACGGGCACCGAGTAGACGAGCTGCTGCTTGAGGCTGTTGGACAGCGCGCCCACGACGCTGTTGATCAGCACGTTGCCGATCTCCTGGAGGTCGCCGGCCCGGTCGGCCTCGTCCGGAAGCTGCGGCGGCTCCCCGCGCGGGTCCCACTGCAGCCCGTGCAGCGCGGCAATGAGCTTGTTCACGCTGGCATCCGGCAGGACCAGCGTGGCCGTGCCCGAAAAGCCCCCGGTGAAGTCGAGGCTGACCGAGGAGATCCTCTCCCCAAACCGCCGCGTGAACCCCAGCTCGATCTCTGCACGTGTGAGCAGGTCCACCTGGGGAATCTCCAGCCTGACCGGGCGCGCGATCATGGTATGGAGCACGCCGGCGGCATGTCCCAGCCCCACGTTGATCAGCTCCGTGAGCACGTCGCGTCGAGCTTCGCTGAGAATCATGACGCCGCCTCCTGGCCCGGTCCGAGGAACCCCTCGATGGTCACCAAGAGCCGGTCGTCATTGACGGGCTTGTTCAGCACCTCGGCCGCGCCCCGCTCCAGGCACTCTTCGCGCGTGGCGTCCTGGACATCCGAGGTCAGCACCACGACCGGCAGGGCCAATCCCCGTTCCTGCAGCGCGGCCAGGAATTCCATGCCCGTCATGACGGGCATGTTGAGATCGGTGATCACCAGATCCGGCGCTTCGCGCTCCACGATCTCCAGGGCCGCCTTGCCGTCCGGCGCGTCAACCGTCTCGTAGCCGACCCGGTGCAGCACCCGGCACGTTCTCTTGCGCTGGAATCCGGAATCATCGACAACCAGGATGCGTGCCATCTTACACCCCCCGTAGCCAGCTTTCCGCCGCAGCGGTCGTTGCCCACCTTCTCACTGTCCCTTCCTCACCTTCTCACGCGGCCAATCGCGCGGCGCTCGACGCCGCCTTGGCCCGGTAGTAGATCCCGCCCTTGTGGTCGAGCAGGTCGTAGTCCGTGCTGTAGGCGCTGATCGACTCCGACGACCCCAGGAACAGCGACCCTTCCGGGGCCAGCACGCCGTGGATCTTCTTGTACAACTCCCGCTTGAACGCGTCCGAGAAGTAGATCGCCACGTTGCGGCACAGCACGATGTCGAACCGGCCCAGGCTCATGAAGCTCTCCTGGAGATTGAATTCGCGGAAGGTCACCAAACGCTTGACCTCGTCCGCGATGCGGCAGTAGCGCCCGTCGTCCACGAAGTACCGCCGGCGGCGATCGGGATCCAGCCCGCGCCCCATGGCGATGCGGTCATACTGTCCGGCCTGGGCCGCCGCCACCGCCGAGGAGGCGATGTCGGTCCCGAGGATCTCGTAGGCGGTGGGTCGCACCGCCGCGTTGCCGCGCTGCGCATCGAGGATCAGCATCGCCAGCGAGTAGGCTTCCTGACCCGTCGATGAGGCCGCCGACCAGATCCGCACGCGCTGGCGGCGGCAGCTCTGGAGCTCTTCCTGGAACTCGGGCATCAGCTTCTCGGCGAAGATGCGGAACGGGTGCGTGTCCCGGAACCAGAGGGTCTCCTGGGTCGACATCGCGTTGATCACCTTCCCGCGCAAGGTCGCGTCCAGGCGGGTCTTGAGCACCGTGTGGAATGCTCGGAAGCTGTCGCACCCGTACTCGGCCAACACCTTTCCGAGACGGCTCTCGATCAGGTAGGCCTTGCCGTCCCCCACGCGGATGCCGCTGATCTGCTCGATCGCGTCGCGCAGGAGAGGGAACTCATCGGGTGATATCTTGACGCTCATGCCCTGCCCGCAGTCCGCGTCACGCCGCTGATTCCAGGATCGTGACCGCGCGCCGGACCCTTTCCGGCGCCGTCCCTTGCCCGTCGTCCTGCAGCACCGCGAGGGCGTTGTTCAGCCGCGCCTCGAGGCTGCTGATCCGCAGCTCCAGCAGGCGCACCTCCTTGCTGGCCTGTTGTTCATAGAGCTCCTTGGCTTCCCGCAACTCCTCGGCGTCCCGCGCCCGAGCGCAGTATTCCCTCGTGTTCTCCACCTTTTCGCGCAGGAGCGGGATGTCGATCGGCTTCTCGATGAAGTCGCGGGCGCCGTAGCGCATCGCATCGACCGCCGCGCGGACCGAGGCCTTGCCGGTCACCACGATCAGCTCCGTCGTCGCGTCGATCGCGCGGGCCGCTTGGAGCACGTCCAACCCCGTCTTGCCGGGCATGTCGAGATCGGTGATCACGAGGTCGTAGTGCCCGTGCTGCAGGAGCTGGATGGCCTCCTCGCCCGAGGACGCCTGGAAGATCTCGTCCTGGGGAAGCGCTTCCCCCAGGCCGCGAGCGTAGATCGCCCGCGCCACCGGATCATCGTCCACACAGAGGATCCTCATCAGGCAACACTCCTGTTTCGGCCCGCCAGCACGGCGATGCGGGCGGCGAGGTCCCCGACGTCGATCGACTCATCGGACAACCCAGCCTGGTCCACCGCCTGGGGCATGCCGTAGACGACGCACGTCGCGGCGGATTGCGTGATGCAGTAGCAGCGGCCCGTCTTGAGCGCGCGGACGCCCAGCATGCCGTCCGCCCCCATGCCCGTCATGATGACCGCCAGGACGTTGCGCGCTGCGCCCGCGCCGGCGAGGGAGCGCAAGAGCGTGTCGACGGACGGCTTGCAGCTATTCTCCGGAGGCCCGTCGTCCATCCGAACCACCAGGGCATCGCCCTCGCCGTCGACGGTCATGTGCTGGCCGCCGCGCGCGATGAGCACCGTGCCCGGGACGACCGGATCGCCGTCGGCCGCCTCCTTGACCCGCAGCGGGGACTTGCGGTCGAGGTCGCCGGCCAGAGCCGCCGTGAAGACCGGCGGCATGTGTTGCACGAGCACGACCGGCAGCGGGAAATCCCCGGGCAGGTACGGGATCACGCGGGAGAGCGCCTCGGGGCCCCCGGTCGAGGCGCCGATGGCGAGCACGTTGAAGGTGCCCGGCACGGGGCTCAGCCGCGGGCCGCGGTACGCGGGTCTGGCCGGGCGAACCGGCGCCGGAGCCGGGGCCCCCGCGGCGACCGTCCCGGCGGCCGCCGGATCCGCGGTCTCCGGGTCAGCGGCCGCCGTCCCCGCGGAAGGGGCCGAGTAGCCGGCCGGCGTCCGCCCACGGGCCACCAACCGGCGCGTCGCCATGACCCGCATCACCGCGCCGATCTCCGCGCGCAGTTGCCGCGTGCTGTCTGCGGCATCGCGGCCGAGCGGCTTCTGAATCAGGTCGAGCGCTCCCAGGTTGAGCGCCTTGATCGCCGTTTCGGACCCCTTGGCCGTCGCGGCGCTCACCATGACGACCGCGACGTGGGGGAATTCGGCGCGAATGCGGGTGAGTGTCTCGATGCCGTCCATCTCGGGCATCTGAACGTCCAGCAGCACGACGTCGATGCGATTCTGGGCGAGCTTCTTGAGCGCCAGACTCCCGCTGGGGGCCGTGACGACCAGGCCGCCGTCCGCCAGGGGCGTCACGACGTCGGCCAGGATCTTGCGGTACACGACCGTGTCGTCGACGATCAGAACGCTGGTCGTCATGCCGTCCGTGCCCCTTCGCTTCGCCCGGCGCTGCCGTGGCAATCGCCGTGGC
>CAZRWW010000019.1:61787-64617 GCA_964603725.1 uncultured bacterium | reverse complement strand
GGCAATCGCCCCGACCTCGCTCTCAAGCCGCTGCCTGGACGTCCAGAATCTCGCGCGTCTTGAGCGCGATCATCAGACCGTCCTCGAGCTTCGCGACGGCGGACAGGAAGCGCCCGTCCACGCCGCTGATGTTCGCCGGCGCCTGCTCGAGGTCCTTCTCTCCCACGGTGACCATGTCCCCGACGCTGTCGATCAAGAATCCGATCACGTCGTTCGAGGAGTCATCGTCCAGTCGCCCGGCCTTCTGGTGCACCGCCAGATCGGCGGAGGTCTTGAGCACGAGACAGCGCGACTCCGGCGTGATCACGCGCGGCCCCAGACCCAGCCGCACGCCCAGGTCGATCACCGTGACCACCTGCCCGCGCAGGTTCAGCAGCCCGCGCACGAACTCCGGCGCGCGCTCGGTCGGCGTGATCTCCAGGTGCCGGTTGATCTCCCGCACCATCAGGATGTCTATGCCGAAACGGGCATGGCCGAGGTAGAAGGTTGCGAATTGACGTTCCATGACTGTCCCCCTGACCGCTTCTTGATCGCGCCCGCCAGCGCATTCTGCAGGCGATCCTTGTCGAGCTTCACTTCGTAAGCGTCGATGCCGGCTTCCCGGCCGCGGCGTTCCGCGTTCTCGGAGAACAGCGAGGTCACTGCCACCACCGGCAGGTTCTTGAGCTTCTCGCTGGTCCGCACCCGCTCCGTCAGCTCGAAACCGTTGAGTCCCGGCATCTCGATGTCCGTCACGAGCAGGTCATAATGCTCATGCTGCAGGCGGTCCCAGGCCTCGGCGCCGTCCCGCGCCGTCTCCACCGCGCAGCCGAAGCTACGCAAGTACTCGGCCTCGACGCTGCGGAAGAACGCCGTGTCCTCGGCCAGCAGGACGCGCTTGCCCGTGAGCTCTCCCACCAAACTCAACTCGCCCCTCTTGTACACTTCCGGCTCGGCCGCCTCGAAGAGGCTGTAGATGTCCAGGAAGACTGCCAGGCGTCCTTCCAGGACGGCCGATCCCAGGATGCCCAACCCGCCGATGTTCTGGCGGTCGATGTCGGCATCCGTGTGCAGGATGTCCTCGATCCTGGTCGCCACGATGCCCATTGGATGACGGACCAGCTTGGGGACGATGATGAAGAACTCCTGCGGCTCCTCGCTGGGGCGATCAACCGTCAGGAAGTCGTGCAGGCGCAGGATCCGCATCGAACTGCGGTCGTACTTGACGTACTCCTTGGTTCCGATGCGCTCGATGTCGCGCGCGCGGACCTTCTCGATGCGGGCGACCAGCGCCAGGCTGATCGCGAAGAGCTCCGCCGCGCTGTTGCGGAAGAGCAGCAGGGGTTGGACCTCGGCCTGGGTGCCGGTCTGCTGGCGCGAGATCCGGGCCGATTCCTCTTCCATCTCGCCGAAGCGCAGTCCCGCCACCGCCGCGATGCCGGCGGCGTCGAGAATCATCGCCACTCGGCCGTCGCCCATGATGGTCGACCCGGCGTAGTGCTTGCACTCCTTGAGATAGCCGGACAGCGGCTTGACGACGATCTCCTCGTTGTTGAGGAGCTTCTCGACGATCAGGCCGTAGCGGTTGCTGCCGACTTTGAGCACGAGGATGTTCATCGCCCGGCCGCGGCCGTCCTTCTGAGCGGGAGCCTCGCCGGCCGGCGCCGAGGCGGGCTTCGCTTCCGTCAGCCGGTCTTCCTCCTGCAGCAGGCGCGTGTCGATGCACAGCACCTCGCTCAGCGCCACCAGCGGCAGCAGCTTGCCGCGCAGGCGCAGCACGGGCTTGCCGCGCACCTCTTCCACGCGCTTGTCGACGTCCTGGCCGCGGACCCGCACGAGCTCCTCGAGATTCACCTGGGGCACGGCGTACCGGCGGCTGCCCGTTCCCACGATGAGCGAGGGAATGATGGCCAGGGTGAGCGGCAGGCGCAGGTTGATGCGCGTGCCCTCGCCCGGGGTCGACTCGATCTCGACCGTCCCGCCCAGGCGCTCGATGTTCGTCCGGACGACGTCCATGCCGACCCCGCGGCCGGAGACGTCGCTGACCACCGTGGCGGTCGAGAAGCCGGGCGCAAAGATGAGCCGGATCGCCTCGCGGTCCGTCATCCGCTCCGCCGCTTCCGGGGTCAGGATGCCGCGCTCGATCGCCTTGGCCTTGACCTTCACCGGGTCGATGCCCGCCCCGTCGTCGGTAACGTCGATGTTCACTTGACCGCCCTCGTGGTAGGCGCGCAAGCGCACCTTCCCGACGCGCGGCTTGCCCTGCGACTCGCGGGCCTCGGGCGGCTCCACGCCGTGGTCGGCGGCGTTGCGCACGAGGTGCGTGAGCGGATCGCCCAGCGCCTCGATGATCGACTTGTCGAGCTCGACGTCCTGCCCGACCAGCGTCAGGTCGATCTCCTTGCCCACCTTGCGCGACAGGTCGCGCATGATGCGGGGGAACTTCGAGAAGACGGCGCTCACCGGCTGCATGCGGGTGTTCATGATGCTGCTCTGCAGCTCGCTGGTGACGAGGTCGACGTCCTGCATGACCGCCGACAGTCCGGGGGTTTCGATCAGGCGCAGCGCGAGGGCCTGGTCGAGATCGTTCCTGATCTTCTCGAACTCGCGCCCGATCGCCATCTGGGCCTGCTCGGCCGTCGCGTTGTCGCGCGCGTTGATCACCGCCTTCACGTTCGTGGCGACGACCTCGCGCGAGCGGATCAGATCGTCCTGCAGTCGCTTGAACGCCGAGCTCGCGGCGGCGGCGTCGGAGAAGCGGCTGTTGAGCGCCAGCTTGATCTGGTTGCGGCCGAGCACGAGCTCCCCGGCCAGATTCATCAGGTTATCGAGGAGGTCCACCTTGACCCGG
>CAZRWW010000019.1:20337-61777 GCA_964603725.1 uncultured bacterium | reverse complement strand
TGGGGCCCTCCCCGTGTCCCCCGGCCATTTTAATATGTTTTAGTGGGTGTGCACCTTGACCCGGATCGTCTCGGTGGCTTCGCCCACCTTGTCGGACTTGGCGGCCGCCCCGGCGTCGCCCGGCGCCGGCTGGGTCGCGCGCGGCTTGATGAGCTCCAGCCCGCTATCGGCGGGGCCGCGCGTCTGGGGCGCGTCCGAGCCGGCGGTCTCCTGCGCGTCCGGCGCCTCGGCGCACGACGCCGGCTCCCGATCCCTGTTGGCCGCCGCCATGCCCGCCTGCGAGTCGCAAGCCCCCTGCGCCGCCGCGCCGCCTTCCAGGACCTGGTTGAGCGGCTCCAGCTCCTTGTCGATGGAGATGTTCTCGGAGCCGCGCACGTCGTCGAGCAGCGCCCGCAGCTTGTCTACCCCGGCCAGCAAGGCGTCGGTAATCCTGGGCGTCACCGACAATTCGCCGTCACGGATGCGCATCAGGACGCTCTCCATGGCGTGGCTCAGGTCGACGATGTGGGTCAGCCCGAAGAACGCGAAGCCGCCCTTGATGCTGTGCATGGCGCGGAAGATGCGATTGATCAGCTCCGACGTGACCTGGCTGCCCTCCTTCTCGAGCGCCAGAAGGTCGGGTTCGATCGCGGCCAAGTGCTCGGCGGATTCGACGATGAGCTCCTGCAGAAGGTCTTCGTCTTCGTACGGCATGGCTGTACCTCCTCGCCCAAAGTATCGACCGGCCGACACGGCCGTTTACCGATTCCTGGTTGGCTGAAATCAGGCACTGGCAATCCCCGCTGTAAGTTGGCGTTCTTGGACCAGCGCGGGCGGCGACCGCTTGACCTGTGGTAGACTTCGCCCCCTAGATAGCCGGGTGCGGGAGGCCGGGACTGCCGGGCGGGGGGCGCCGGGCCGCAGGGGGTCGAACGTGCCAATGGATCCGATCGACGAAGATTCTCTGGAGCGCTTACGGGTCTTCCTCGAGCGGGCGTGGCCGCTGCTGATCGGCCGACCGCTCGCGACGCCGGGCGAGCCGCAGTGCGCGCCCATTGTCGGGGATGGCTCGGTGCGGCGGCTCTTTCGCGCGCAGCGGGCGGGGGTGAGCGCCATCGCCGTGCTGAACCCCCTCGCGAGCGGGCGGGCGCATC
This sequence comes from uncultured bacterium, assembly GCA_964603725.1. GTDB lineage: Bacteria > Eisenbacteria > RBG-16-71-46 > CAIMUX01 > WJJG01 > CAZDKK01. The sequence goes on along the minus strand of CAZRWW010000019.1, from coordinate 60,644 downwards.
CCGACGAGAACGAAGCGTTCCTGGCGGTCCGCGAGTTCCTCGCCCTGCGCGGCGTGCGCGTGCCGGCCGTGTACGCGGCCGATCTGGAGCACGGCCTGCTGCTGTTGGAGGACCTGGGCGACGCGCGGCTTCTGGAAGCGTGCCGATCCGGTCTCGACCCGGCGCTCTACGAGCAGGCGCTGAGAATCCTGGTGGCGATGCAGGCCCCCGGCGAGCCGGCGTTCCGGCCCGAGGTCACCGGCAATCCGGCCTACGACGAGAACTTCATCCTCGCCCAGGAAGCCGGGTACTTCCTGGAGGAGGTCGTTCAAGGCTGGTGCGGGCTGCCCTGGCCGCGGCAGTCGGTGGAGGCCGACTGCCGCCGGCTGGCCCGGCAGGCGCTGGGCGGCCCGCGGGTCTTCATGCACCGGGACTTCCAATCGCGAAACCTCATGGCGCTCGGCTCGAGCCTGGCGGTGATCGACTTCCAGGGGGCGCGGCTGGGGCCGGCCGAGTACGACCTGGCGGCGCTGCTCTATGATCCGTACGTGGAGATGCCGCCCGAGGCGCGCGACGGGCTGGCGCTCCGCTATCTCGAGCTGGCCCGCGGGGCAGGGCTCGACGGCGTGCCCGCCCCGGCCGGAGCCGCGGACGCGCAGGCTGCCTGGCGGGCGCGGTTTCTGGCCAACGCGGCCAACCGGCTCATGCAGGCCTCGGCCGCCTTCGTGAAGCTCGGTGTGCGATTCGGAAGGCCGGGGTTTCGCGAGCACATCCCCCGGGGCCTGGCGCGCCTGCAGTCGGTGCTCGCCGAGAAGGGCGACGCCCCGGCGCTGGCGGCGCTGGTCGCTCAGGTCAGCGCGCAGGTCGTCGCGCGGGCCGTCGCGCAGGCCGACGGAGCGTCCCCGCTTCCGGCGCGCCGCATCCCGGGTCTGTCGGCCGTCGTTCTGAGCGGCGGGCGGAGCCGGCGCTTCGGGGGCGAAAAGGGCCTCGCGCTGTTTCGCGGCACACCGCTCATCGAGCGAGCGCTCGCCTGCCTGGACCGGATCTCGGACGACGTCTGGATCTCGACCCAGCGACCCGACCTCTACGAGCACCTGGCTCGACCGATGGTGGCCGACGTGCGGCCCGGCTGCGGTCCCCTGGGCGGCATCCACGCCGCGCTCCGCCTGGCGCGTAACCCTCTGCTGGCCGTGGTGTCGTGCGACATGCCGTTCGCGTCGGCGGACCTGTTCCGCTTCCTCCACGATCGCGCCAGCGACGCGGACGTCGTCGTGCCATCCCGCGCCGCGTCGCCTGCGCCGGCGGAGACCGCGCCCGGCGGCCCTGCCACGACGCCGTGCGAGCCCCTGCACGCCGTGTATGGCCGCGCGTGCCTGCCCGCGATCGAGGCCGCGCTGGAGCGGGGGGAGCGACGCGTGGTGAGCTTCTTTCCGCAGGTCCGGGTGGCGTGGGTTCCCGAGGCGCAGTGGCGGCAGGCAGCGCCCGGCGGAGATCAGGTCTTCGCCAACATCAATACCCGTGATGAGTTGGAGACACTGGAACGATCCGCTCTCGACTGAGCGGATCTGCTGAGCAGATCTGCTGAGCGGCTCTTCGGCAGCCGCGCCGAGGGCCAGCCGTCCGGGATGGGCGGACCGACTACGGCCGCACCTGATCCGTCATCAGCGCGTCTTCCAGACGCCGGCCGGACGGCGCGGGGGCTGCGGCGTGGCACGAGAGAATGATGCCGCGAGAAGAATGGAATCGCAGCCAGGCCTGCAGGCACGCGGCGTTGCCTCGCCAAGGGATGGAGGCCCCGCAGCTACACTGCTTGCAGATCCCCTTCTGCGCCTGCTGCCTGAAATCATCCCAACTGAGACCCCTCATGAACGATCCCCCCTTCGCGCATGCGGACTCGGAGCGCTGCTCCGGGCTTGACGAAAGCATCTGATAATCACCCCTCGACTTCACCCCACAAGGGAAGAGTATCGTCCTCAAGAAGTCGATATCTACAGAAAACACACGCCCCGATATTGTTGTATCCTATTGCTTTTATGGCCATAAGGATGTTATATATATCCGTGGCTCGATGGCCCGATAATGTGAGCATAAGCGAGGATTGTTATCAGGAATTATCAATTCGGCCCCACCCAGACCGCGGGGGTCCCGGAGGAACCATGCCGGAAGAAGCGCCCGATTCCCTCGCCTTCCTGGCCGATGAGATCGCGGCCAGCGAATGGCGCGCCATCGCTCGCGGCCTGCACGCCCACCTGGCCCGCACGGGACGGCGCCAGAAGGACCTGGCGGCGGCGGCCGGGATGGCCCTCTCCAACCTGAGCGCCTACCTGAATCTGCACCGCAGCCCCAGCTCGAAGACCGCCCGCCGGGTGCTCGCCGCGGCGATGCAGACGCAGGGCGTGACCGAAGCGATGATCGACCACTGGATCCGCCGACCCGACACGCGCGAGGCGCGACTGCTCGAGCGGGTCACCGAGCTCGAGGAGGCCGGAGTTCCACTGACCCGCGCGCAGCGCGAGCGCCTGCTGTCGGCGTCGGCCGGCGACCCCGCGCTGTCGGGGGCCGTGCTGCTGATGAGCGACGAGATCCGCTCCCTGCGCACGCGCTGCGCGCAGCTCGCCATGGCCCACGCGGACGCGGCCGGCGAGTCCCTGGTGCAGTCGGCCGTCGAGGCATTCGATGGCGATCCGCGGATGCGGCACTTCGTCCGCGAAGTCGAGGCCGACGTGCGCCGCACCCACGCCGGCGAGCGCGGCGACCACGCCACGATCACCGCGCTGCTCGAGACGATGCTGCAGAAGGAGCACATCAAGATCGAGCGCATGACCCCCTCGTCTCCGCGGGCGGTGCGCGGTCGCTGGGAGGGCATGCGCTGGCTGCTGTCGCTGAAGGACGAGAAGCGCGCGGCGATCACGACCGCCATTCACCCGGCGCAGTATCCGTTCGAGCTGGGTCGCGTCGTCGGCCACCTGCGCGTCGTGCGCCTTTTGGGCCCGGCGGGCCTGAAGGAGCTGGGCGCCTTCGCCCGTGACTGGATTGCGCAGAACTTCCCGCAAGCCCCGCCGGGTCCGGCCGAGGCGGAGCAACTCGAGCAGGACATCATCTGGCTGATCGTGCGTTCGCTGGCGGGGCGCTGGGCGACGGGGCTCTTCACGCTCCCGGCGGATCGCTTCGTCCGGCTGGCCGAGGCGCAGCGCTACGACGTCGACGGCCTGGCCGCCGCGCTCAACGTGTCGTGGGAGACGGTGGTCAATCGGATCAGCCAGATCGACTCCGGTTTGCCGGTGCACTTCATCAAGATGGACTGGCGCGGAGTGGTCCTGAAGCGCAGCAGCTACTCCGGGCTACAGTTCGGGCCGCTGTACATGCGGATCTGCGGGCGCTGGGCATCGGCCCGCAGTCTGCTCACCGCTCCCGGCAACGTCGTCCGGCAGTACAGCATGTTTCCGGACCTGGCGGGCCAGACCTACTTCTGCGTCGGACGATCGGTGCGGGCGCCGCTGCTGCACTACGGCGCCGCTCCGCTGGTCTACAGCCTGACGCTGGGCGTGCAGGCCAGGGACGCCGGCCGCATGGTCTACGCGCAGCAATTCAACGACGGGCCGGTCGAGTGCGGGGTGACGTGCCGGCTGTGCACGGTGTTGAACTGCGAGAACCGCGTCAGCCCGTCGGCCAGCCTGCCGGGGATGGGCCGTTTCGACCTCGAGGTCATCTGGTCGGGCAGGACCATCCACGAGCGCGTCCCGGCCGACCGCTGAGCCCCGCGCCGGCGCGGCCGGGGGCGGGGCGATCGGCGGCTTCTCCGCGCCACAGAGGGCTGGTATAACTGGCCATCTCGGGCAGGCGAGCCGCGACGAGAACCGGGGGGACCGTTGGCTCACACATCGCATGACTATCACCCCTCGCCGATCCTCATGGGCGCGGCGCTGGGCGCGCTGGTGGGCGCCGGAGAAGTCTTGACCGGCATGCGGGCGCCCGGCTCTGCCGTGACGCGGCAGTATCTGCTGGAGGCGGCGCTTCTGTACGGGGCCTGCGGCGCCCTCGTGGGGCTCGCCGTCGCGGTCGCAAGCTGGCTCGTCGCCCGGCGCGCGGCGCCCTTCGCCACATCCGCCGCCGCGCTGGTCGGGTTCTTCGCCTTCCTCCTCGTGGCCGGGCACGTCAACGTCCGCTACCTCCCGGAAGCCTTGAGCCGCGCGTCGGTGCTCTACACGGGGCTGATCCTCGCGGGGGCGATTCTGGTGGGGCTGGTGGTCCGCTGGCTGCTGGCGCTGCTCCCCGCGGGACGCTGGGCGGCGGCCCGCGCCGTGCGCCTCGCCGCGGCTGCCTTCCTGGCGGCCGCGGGTCTGGCGATCGTACTCGGCTCCGTCCTGCCCTCCGCGGGACGCTCGGTGGCGGTCGAGAACCCGGGCGCGGGCCTCAATCGCAACGTCGTCTTCATCGTGCTCGATGCGCTGCGCTACGACCACCTCTCCCAGAACGGCTACGCGCGCGAGACGACGCCGCGCCTGGACGCGTGGTCGTGCGAGGGGACTGTGTTCGACAACGCTCAGGCCCAGGCGCCCTGGACCAAGCCGTCGACCGCCACGCTGCTCACGTCGCTCTACCCGTCCACGCACGGGATCAACCCCATGACCAGCGCCGTGCCCCCGCAGATCGATCTGCTCCCGGCCATGCTGCGGCGCTACGGCTATCGCACGGCGGTATTCACCGCCAACCATTTCATCACCCCGGAGTTCGGCTTCGACCGCGGCACCGAGTTCTTCTACAGCAGCCGTCCGCCTCGCCTGAATCAGCTCCTCCTGGGTCACTTGCTGCAACGCCTCGGCGCCCGGGTGCGCCCCGTCGGCGCGGCCGTCACCCGTCTGGTCGAGCTCGAGCGCGCCATCGGCGGGACGGGAGCCCCCGAGGGCGGTCTGGACGCCGAGGGCCTGGTGCGGGCCTTCTGGGACTGGTCCACCGGCATCGGCGATGAGCGCTTCTTCGCCTATTTGCATTTCATGGAGCCGCACGCGCCCTACGATCCGCCCGAGCCCTACGACACGCTCTTCATGCCCGAGCACCTCATCGGCCGCCCGAAGGTGATCAACTTCCCCGAGTACACCGGCTTTCTGCCCTTCGAGCGCGGCCGCGCGATGTCGCCGGACAGCCTGGCCAACATGATCGCCCTCTACGACGGGGGGATCCGCTTCGACGACTTCTGGGTGGGCGAGATCATCCGCGAGCTGAAGCGCCGCGGCCTGTACGAGCGCACGCTGATCCTGGTGACGGCCGACCACGGCGAGGAGTTTCACGATCACGGCGGGTGGGGGCACGGCCAGTCGCTGCACCAGGAGCTGATCCACGTGCCGCTCATTCTCAGCGGCCCGGAGCTGGAGCCGGCCCGCGGCCAGCGGTTGCCGCACCTGGTGCGCCACGTGGATCTCGTCCCCACGATCCTCGACGTCTGCGGGCTGCCCGTGCCCGAGGGCCTGGCGGGCCGGAGTCTGCTGCCGATCGTGCGGGGCGAGGAGCCGGCCGATCCGCCGCGCGTGGTCTTCTGCGAGGTGAATTTCGGGGGCCGCCTTGCGCGCGCCTTGCGGGAGGGGGACCGCAAGGTCATCCGCGCGCAAAGCGGCGGAAGCGTGGTCACGCTGGCGTACGATCTGGCCGGCGATCCCGGAGAGCTGGCGAGCCTGGCCGACGGCGGCGCGGCCTGGGGCGCTGAGATGCTCACCCGCCTCGAGGAGTTCCAGGCCAGCGCGGCCCGCAACGCGGTGGCCGGCGTCTCCGTGACGATCGACGAGGAGACCCGTGAGCGGCTGCGCGCCATCGGCTACTTGAAGTAGTCGGCGCTACTGCGCCTCGGCATTCGTCGGCGACCCGGCAACCATCAGCGCCAACCGCGCAGCGGCGGCGTGGGCCGCGGCGAGAAACTCGTCGCCATCCACGCTCAGGCCGCGCACGTTCGACTCCAGGCTTATGCACCCCGTGTACGCCGACTCGCGCAGGATGCGGGTGAGCCTCGGCCAATCCACGGTCCCGGTGAACGGCAGGTTGTGCAGATCGAAGCTTCCGTCGTTGTCGTGGAGATGAATGGAGATCAGCCGATCCCCGTGGCGCTCCAGATGGTCGAGCCCGGCGCCGCCGATGTTGCCGTGGCCCGAGTCGTAGCACAGGCCGAGGAAGTCCGGCCCCCAATGGGAGAAGAGACGCTCGATGTCGGAGAAGTCGTCGCCCGGCATGTTCTCGACGGCGATGCGCACACCGTGCCGGGCCGCGATCGGTTGCAGCTCATCCAGCGACATGGAGACGGCGTCCCAGAATCGCGGGCGCAGGACGCTGCCCGCCGGCTTGTCGGGGATGTGCAGGATGATCACACGACTCGAGAGGCTCGCCGCCATGACGATGCGGTTCTCGATCAACTCCACGCCGGCGGCCCGCAGCCGCTCGTCCAGCGCGCCCCAACCGCGTTCGAGCCCGTGCGAGGCGTGCAGATCGAGGAGCCTGAGCCGCAGGGAGGAGAGGAGCCTGCCGATCTCGGTCACCTCCTCCGCCGAGTAGAAGTAGTCGGTATTCCACTCGTGGCACCAGTGGACGTGGGTGAAGCCCGCGGCGGCGATGCTGCGCAGGTAGGGGCTGGGATCGCCGCGACTGCTCACGTAGTCGCTGGTCATCGCCAGATCCATGGTTCCCTCCCGCTGGACCCCGCAGGCTCGGCCCCAACCCCGGCCATCCTGACCCATGCATCGATATGATGCAACTCGATCTTGTGCACAATTATGGTGCAGTAATATCCAGCCGTAAACATTGATTGGCCTGACGATCGGGCGCGGAAGACACCTAAATACATTTGTAAACATGCCCTGGATAGGGCAGGCTGCCCTGAATAGGGCAGTTCATTGCACAATTCTTGTGCATGTGTTAGGATCCACCCGCCTGTCGCGGCTGACGCCAGGGATATCCCGGGGGCCGCCGGCCGGCCAGGAGATCCGTGTGTACACAAACGACCCGCATCCCAGCATTCCGGTCGAGGACCTCCGGTACGAGGTGAGCCTCCCCTTGAGCCGCCATGAAGATCGCGGGGCCTGGACCGCGCGGGACCTCTGGACAGGCCGGCGCGTCATCCTGAAGACCGACCGCGACGAGGCCCTGCGGCGCGAGGCCGGCATTCAGCTGGAGATCCCCCCGGGCATCGGGGCCCGTGTGCGGGATGTCCTGTGGAAGGGCGCGGGGCGGCTGCTTGTTGCTCTCGAGCACCTCCCCGGCCGCACGCTGGGAGATGCCGCGGGCGCGCTGGCCCCCGAGCTCATCGCCCCCGTCGTGCGTGCATTCGCCCAGTGCCTGGCCCACCTGCACCGCGTCGGGTTCGTGCACGCCGATCTCTCCCCGGCCAATCTGCTCTTGCTGGACGCTCTGGACGCCGCTCCCGACGATGCTACGGCCGATGCCAAGGCCGATGCTCCCGATCACGCGCCGGTTGCCGCTCATGCCGACCCCGCCGTGCGTCTGCTCGACTTCGGCTACACGCGCAGGCGGGCCGCCGGCGGCGAGACGCACGCGGGCGGCACGCCGCCCTTCGTGGCGCCGGAGATCGTGCGCGGCTGGATGGTCGACGAGCGCGCCGACCAGTACTCCCTGGGCATGATCGTGCGCGAATTGTTCCCCGCGCTGGCGCGCGATGGGCGCTGGGCGCCGATCCTGGAACGGCTGCGGCACCGGAGCCCGGGCCGGCGCTACCCGCACATGATCGCCCTGCGCGATGACCTCGAGCGGACCTTCGGCCTGCTCCCCTCCCGCTTCCGCTGGCCGCCCTTCGGCGGTGGCCCCCTGCGGGGAAGAGCCGCGCTTCTCTCGGAGGTCGCCGCGCTCCTGGAATCCCCCGGACCGGCACGGATCTTGCTTTGTAGTCGCCGTGGCCTGGGACTCAGCCGCTTCCTCGCGGAAGCGGTGCTGATGGCGGCCGATGGCGACAGTCCTCCGCTGCGGGTCATCGACGTCGGAGACCTGCTGGCGGAGGGGAGCGACGGCCGGGAGCTAGCCGCGCGCATCGAGGATCGCGCGAGGAGCAGAGAAAGGCTCCTCTGCGCGCTTCCGGATCCTTCCGCGCGCGGACGCTGGCTCCCTCCCGGCCAGGCTGACGACCTGCGGGCGGTCTTTGCGCAGCCTGGCTGGAAGAAGCTGGATCTCCCCCCGCTAGACGCTGCCGCGTTCGCGGAGATCGTCGCCGGCAGTCTGGAGTCCGGGGGAGACCCGTCGGAGCCGCTTGCGAGCCGATTGCTCCGAGAGAGTGACGGCGACCTCCGCTGCTCCGCGGAGTTGTTTCGAGCACAAGTACGGCACCATGGAAGCGAGTCTGGCCCAAGTTGGGTCGTCGTTCCGGCGCCTGTGCAGGATGCATCGCAGCGCGGGTCTCCCCCGACTCCGGATGCTGCGTTCCCCGCGCTGACTCCCGGCGAGCTGGCCGCGCTGCGGGCGCTGGCCCGCGCCGGGCGCTCGTTTCCGCGCTTGCTGGCGGAATCGCTCCTCGCGCGATTCGCCGATACTTCGCTCCTCGCGGACTTGATCGCGGACGCTCTGCTCATACCCGAGCGCGCCGGTCACCTGGCGTTCATCACCGGGGCCTTGTGGCGATCCGCGCTGCACGCGGGGGGCCCGGACGCCACCGACATCGCTTCCATCGACCGGTGGCTCAACGAACAGGCGCCGCCCGATCCCGACGACGCCGAGGCGGTCATCTTCGCCGCCTTGAGAGCCCGTCGCCTGGGAGAGCCCGGCCGGGAAGCCGAAGGTCTCGCCCGCGCGCTCGCGTGGGCCGAGCGCACCCGCTCCTGGGGCCAGGTCGGCGCGCTGTTGGCCTATCCGCACGAGGCGCCGTTGCGGTGGTCGCGCGACCTGATCCTCCAGCAAATCAGCGCTCTGGGACGCCTGCTCGGACCGCCCTGGTGCGAGGGCCGCCTGCCGCTGCTCGCGGCGAACGCGCTGCACTTCGCCGACCCGCGCACGGGCGCCGAGCTGGTGGAGCTGGCCGCGCAGGGTCCCGACCCACAGGCGCGCGCGGCGGCCCTCGTCTCGCTGGCGGAGCGAGCCCTGCGGCAGCGCGATGCCGGCGTCTTCGATGGCCACCTCGGGCGCATCGAGCGGCTCGCCTGCGAGGGCGCGGGGCCCGCCCAGGGCGCGCTCGACTACCTGCTCGGCTTCGCCGCCCGCGCGCGGGGGAACACCGAGGAGGCCGCGCGACACCTGGAGCGCGCGGCGAGCCTCTTGCGCGGAACCGGACTGCCCTGGGAGTTCCACAGCCTGCAGCTCCTGGCGGTCGCGCGCTTCACGCGCGACCCCGCCGAGGGCATCCGCTTGTTGAACGAGGCGCTGGCCGCGGGGCCGGGGGCCGAGCATGAGGCTCAGCTACGGGCGAATCTGAGCATCATGTACAGCCAGGCGGGCGATGACGTGGCGGCCGCCCGCTGCATCGAGGAAGCATTGGGCCGGCTGCATGGACGGGCCTCGACGATGCGTCTGGCCAATCTGCGGCTCCAGCTCGCCTGGTCCAAGGCGGAGGTCGATGCGATCGACCCGGCCCTGCGCGAGGCCGGCTCGCTGCTCGACACCTCCGCGGTGCGGAGCTCGGTGTTCCTGCGAGCCAATGCCCGCCTCCTGATCGGCTTCTGCCACTTGCACCTCGGGCACTCCCAGGCGGCCGTGGGCGAGACTGCTCGGGCCTGGCGGGACTTCCTCGGGGGACGCCTGATCGACGGCGGCTCGGCGTGCCTGCAGCAATGGATCGACGTGCTCCTCGATTTCGAGGCCTGGGATGCGGCGGGCGAGTTCGGCGGCGAGCTGCTGCGCGACCCAGGGGACGGAGTCCCGCTCGCTCCCTCGGCCGCGGCCCGCCTGGCCGCGCTGCGCGCCCAGATCGACGGACACACCGACGCCGCGCTGGCGACCCTGTCCACCCACCTCGAGGAGGCTCGCGCGGAAGCGGATCCCTGCGCCGCGGCGCGCTATCTCCACCACCTCGGATTGGCGCACCTGGCCCGAGGCCCGGAGTCGGGCGCGGACGCCGCGGTGCGCTGCTTCGAGGAAGAACTGACCCGGCTGGGCGAGCGAAACCGGATCTACTACCGCGGGCGGGCGCGCCTGTGCCTGGCGCGCGCCTGCGCCGCTGCCGGACAGCTCGAGCGGGCGCGGGGCGCACTCGCGGAAGCCGCCCACTTCGCTCGTCAGGCCGGGTGCAAGGGCCTGCTGGCCGACGTCCTGACGGCCCGCTTGCAGCTCAGAATCGACACGCAGGGCGGATAGGACCCAAGGAGCCGACGCCATGTCGCATGACGACGAAGCAACCACGCACCCCTCCGGATCCGAGTGGTTCGAGGCCGCGGCCGACGCGGAAGAGGCCGCCAGCCTCCGTGATGACCTCGCCGCCGCCGCGCGCGAGGGGCGCCAGGAGCTCACGAGCAGCCAGCGGCACCCGGGGAGCCCGGAGCACCCGGAGAGCCCGGAGCGCCTGGAGAGCCCGGAGCGCCTGGAGAGCCCGCAGCACCCGGGGAGCCCGGAGCGACCGGAGAGCCCGGAGCGCACCGAGGTGCTCGACCAGGCCATCGCCGAGGGGCACGCCTGGGGCCAGCGCCAGGCCTTCGCCACATTCCGGGTCGCGGCCTGCTCGATCGCGGCCAGCAAGGATCCGCAGGCCCTGGTCAGGGACATCCTCGATGCGGCCATCCGTTCTCTGGGCGCCGAGCGCGGCATTCTCTTCCTGGGCAAGAGCGACCGGGAAATGATGGTGCCCGTCGTGGCCCGGAACGTGACCGGGGAGGAGATGAACACGCTGGAGAGCGTCAGCCGCACGATCCTGAGGCGCGGAAAGGCCGGGGAGGTGCAGGTCCTGCGCGACGCGACGACCGATCCCACCTTGCGTCAGGCCCCCAGCATCGATCTCAAGAGCATCCGCTCGGTCCTCTGCGCGCCGCTCGTCGTGCAAGGGGAGACCGTCGGCGTCATCTACCTGGATGCCCCCTCCACGCGCTGGAACTTCCCGGATGACGTCGGCCGCTTCCTGAAAGCGTTCGCCGACCTGGCGGCGATCCTTCTCGCCAACGCCCGCGTCTATGAAGAGACCCGGCGGGAGCTGCTCGCCCTGCGGCGTCGCGCGGGCGCCAGCCCCTTCGATCGCCTCATCACGGTGAGCGAGCGCATGCGCGCCACGATCGAGCAAGCTAGCGCAGCGGCCGCGACCGTTGAAGCGGTGCTGCTGGTGGGCGAGACGGGCACCGGGAAGAACCTGCTGGCCCAGGCCATCCACGACGCGAGCCGGCGGGGCAGCACGGAGATCGTCTACTGCAACTGCGCCGCGGTGCCCGCAGCGCTCATGGAGTCGATCTTCTTTGGTTCCGTGCGCGGGGCCTATACCGGGGCCATCCGGACCAGCCGCGGGCTGTTTCGCGAGGCCGACAAGAGCTCCCTGTTCCTGGACGAGATCTCCAAGCTCAGCCCGGACCTGCAGGGCAAGCTCCTGCACGCCGTGGAAAAGGGCGTCGCCCGGGCGGTCGGCGGGGACCAGTACACGGTCGACACCCGCCTGATCTCCGCGAGCCAGCCGGACCTTTTCGACAAGCTGTCCCGCGGGGGGTTTCTCGAGGAGCTGTACCAGCGAGTGAACACCCTCGAGATAGTGATTCCACCTCTCCGGAGCCACCCGGAGGACATTCCACTTCTGATGGATCACTTCTTGCTTACGGAGTCGACCCATCAGGGCCGGCGAGCCGGCGTGCGCCTCGCGCCCGACGCGCTCGAGTATCTGCAGTCGCTGCCCTGGCCGGGAAACGTGCGCGGCCTGCAGAGCGCGGCGCGCCGCATCCTGGCCTTCGCCCGACACCCCGATGTCGACGCGGACCAGGTGCGGCGCCTCGTTCCCAGGCGGCGTGACCTGCTGGCCTACGACATGGCCGCGGACGCGGACCGCCAGGATCAGTCGCTGCCGTTCGTGCCCATGCTCGCGCGAGAGCGCGAGGCCGTCCGGCAGGCCCTGGACGAGGCGGGGGGCAACCTGTCCCAGGCCGCCCGGCTACTGGGTCTGCACCGCAACACGCTCACGCGGAAGATCCGGCAGTTGGAGATTCAGATCAACAGCAGCTAGCGCCGCCGGCGGTCTCTCTCCGCGCCGGCCAGGCGCGGGAAGGAGACTGCCATGCATCCGAAGTCGTCCCATCGCGGTTTGCTCACGCGTCCTCTCACCGGCATTCGCACTGGTTCTCACACCGGCATTCGCACCGGCGCTGGCACCGGCACGCACGCCGGCGCTCGCACCCGGATCCACGCCGGCGTCGCTTCCCGGACGACCCCGGCCGGCTTCCTGGCCAGGGCGCTGATCCTCTTGATGGCCATCCTGGCCACCGGTCTGCTCGGCGGGTCGCCGCTGGTCGGCGGCGCGGCGGCCGAGACGGGCAAGCTCAAGCTGATGGTCACGGACTGCGCCGGAACGACCTACGACAACGCCCTCATCGAGGTCGAGGTCGTGCGCGCCGGAAGCGGCGTCGTGGCGAGCGACAGCGACTACACCAACGACGGCTACGTTGAGTTCGTCTTCACCGTCCTTCAGCACGGAGACGAGGCCCATGTGACCGTCGCGGCGTGCGGCTCGAGCGAGACGGCGCACGTCTATGTCTGGATCTCCGAGAACGGAGGGGACCGGCCTCCCATGTGGGACATAGGAACGACGATCCCGAACGCGCCCTGCCAGGACGGCTGGTGGGACGAGGAGGAGAACATCATCCAGTGCCGGTGCGACTAGCGCAGGAACGGAATCCGGGGTAGCTCCGAGGGACGGTCGCGGCGCCCGGCGTACCGGGCACGGCGCCTGGGCGCCGCGAGATCCGCCGTGGCTCTGTCTGAGGTGGTGGAACCTCTGAATTCGTGGAACCTCTGAATTCATAGATAAGAAGCGTAGTTATTTCCCAGTATGTATATTATGAATATAACGATAACAGTGCGATTGTAAATCGATTGAACATGGTTTGAACAGGTCCCGCGATGCGGGGGCGCCGATCATACCCCCTGTATGCCAGCGGAAGCTTGGTCCGCAGCGCCCAGCGAGAACCCACCTGCCCCGGCGGCCGCGACCGGAAGCACGAGAGGCCGGACAGAACGTCCGCCCGCGGACTTCACCCGCCAAGGGAGTGGCCCCCTCCTTGCCGCCCCCCTGGCCGTCCACCACATCCGCGGCGGTCTCGTCTGCCCGGCCTCTCGCCAGCGCAGGCCGGTCATGCCCAGGTGCATGTCCGCCTCGGCGCCTGGCCTTGCAGCATCCGTGCCACTCGGTCGCTCGGTCCACGCAGGCGAGGACTCCCGCCGACGGCATCTTGCCGCGCGCGGCGGCCCCGAACGCAGCCCGCGAGTTCTACGCTGTCAACGCACTGACTGGCAGCACTTTGTGCAAGCTCTTTCATGTGGTTCCGCGGGCCGTGAATCCGTAGAGTCGAGCACCTGGTCGCGCGCCGTCCGGTGCGGCAGGCTGTCTCACATGGTCGCGGCGCGGTCTCGGCAGGTGGGCTTGCGGTTGAGGATCGGGGAGAACGTGGGATGGGATTGACGGACTATCGCTTCCTCTCGCCCGCGGATATGCCGCGGCTGCGCGCGGCGTTCAACCAGGCGTTCGCCGACTACTTCGTGACGCTCCAGCTCAGCGAGGAGCAGCTCGCCAGCCACCTCAGCGGCACCGCGGTGCGGCTGGATCTCTCGGTCGGCGCCTTCGTGGGGGAAGAGATGGTGGGCCTGCTCCTGAACGGCGTCGACGTCTGGCAAGGCCTGCTCACCGCCTACGACGCCGGGACCGGGGTCGTGCCCGCGCACCGAGGGCGCGGGGTCGCCGGCGAGATGTTTCGCTTCGCTGTACCCCGGCTCAAGGAGAGCGGCGTCAGGCGCTGCGTGCTTGAGGTGATCAACGAGAACGAGCCGGCCATCAAGGCGTACCGCGAGCTCGGCTTTGCGCCGACCCGAGAGCTGATCTGCTTCAAGCGCTCGGCCGTGTCCCTCGGGCAGCCGGCCGCGGCCGATGGGCCGGGGCCCGCGGCGGGGCAGCCGTCGCCTGCGCCCAGTGGGCCGGGGCCCGCCGCAGCCGGCGACGCGCTGCCTCTGCGCGTCGAGGAGGTGCGCGACCCCGCCTGGGAGGCGTGGCAGGCGTTCTGGGATTGGCATCCGTCGTGGCAGAACTCGCCGGGGTCGGTCGCGCGGCTGGCGTGGCGCTGCACGACCCTGGGCGCTTTCCACCGCGGCGAGTGTGTCGGCTACGTGGTTCTGGTCCCGAGCTCGGGCCGCATCTTGCAGCTCGCCGTCGCCCCGGAATGGCGCCGGCGCGGCGTGGGCGCGCGGCTGCTGCGGTCGGTCCGGGCGCAAGTGGCCGGCGACCGCGACCTCTCGATCATCAACGTCGACGCTTCGGCGCAGCCGACTCTGGACTTCCTCCGGGCGAACGGCTTCGCGCCGACGATCCGGCAGCACGAGATGGCGCGGACCCTGTGAGCGTGTCCACGCGCGCATACTGGCGCGTCTGAGCGCGTGGACATGCGGGCGGGCGCGGCCCCGCGCGGCCCCGCGCCGCCCGTCGCGCGCCCCCGCGGCATCTTCCTTCCCCGGTTTCCCTTCCGCCGGCCCGCCTGGCGGAATCCGATTCTGGCACGCCTCTTGACCCCCGACATGCGGCCGCCGGGTCGCGGCCCGGCGACAACCGCTCGAGTGACCGTCCATGTCGGAAGGGAGGAGCGAGCCATGAGCCGCAACCAGCTCTTGTGGTTGGCCACGGTCGGGATCCTGGCGGCCGCCATCGCCGGGTGCAGCGAGGAGACGCATCAACCGGTGTTCGGGCCCCCAACGGCCTGCTTCGCCGTGACCCCGGATTCCGGCACGGTGGAGACGATCTTCGAGCTCGACGCCTCGTGCGCAGTCAGCGAGGAGGACCCGGCCGGGGAGCTTCAGGTCCGCTGGGACTGGGAGGACGACGGCGCGTGGGACACGGACTATTCCACCACGATGACGGCCAGTCACCAGTTTGAGACGGTGGGGACCAAGAGGATCACCCTCCAGGTGCGGGCCCCGCTCCGGCGGCTCGCCGCCGTGACGCACACGGTGACGGTGGCCGGAGATTCCCTGCCGCCCGAGGTCTTCGTCCTCGTCCAGCCGAACGCCTTCATGATGGGCAGCCCCACGGACGAGGCCTGTCGCTCGGGGGACGAGGAGCACCACGGGGTGGCGCTGACCCGCGCCTTCCGCGTGTCGATTACCGAGGTCACGCAGGCGCAGTGGCGGTCCGTGATGGGCTGGAACGACTCCCGCTTCAGGGGCTGGAACCTGCCGGTCGAGCGGGTGACCTGGCTCGACGCGATCGCCTACTGCAACCGGCGCTCCCTACGAGAGGGACTGGCCCCCGCCTATGGGATCGAGGCCCTCAGCCACACCGGCCATCACCTCACCTCGGGGACGGTGACCTGGGATCAGAACGCCGACGGGTACCGACTGCTGACCGAGGCGGAGTGGGAGTACGCCGCCCGCGCCGGCAGCTCGACCGCCGTCTGCACCGGGCCGCTGGCTGCCTGCGGCTGCGAGTTCGATCCATACCTGTCGCACGTCGGGTGGTACTGCGGGAACTCCGGCTCGTGCACATACGATGTCGCGACCAGGGTCCCGAACGCATGGGGTCTCTACGACATGCACGGGAATGTCCGCGAGTGGTGTTGGGACTGGTACGGCTCGGGCTACGGGCCGTCCGCGACGGATCCTGTCGGCCCTTCCAGCGGCTACGCGCGCGTCACGCGCGGCGGCGGCGCGGACGCCCCTGCCTCCGCCTGCCGCTCGGCGAGTCGCGGCTCCGGCAGTCCGGAGGCCCATGACGGCTTCCTCGGCCTGCGGCTGGCGCGGACCGAGTGGTGGGGTGACACGCCGCCTTACGCCTGCTTCGTCGTGTCTCCGGATTCGGGGGGCGGGGGCACGCTCTTCGAGGTCGACGCCTCGTGCAGCGCGGATCGCGAGGATCCGGTCGCTGCGCTGCTGGTGCGCTGGGACTGGGAGGACGACGGTCGCTGGGATACCGACTACTCGTTGACGAAGACCGCGGCCCACCAGTATGGGGCCAAGGCAACGTTCACGATCCGGCTCGAAGTGAGGGACACGCGCGGTATGACGGCCACGACGATACAGTCGGTGGAGGTCGGCTCCTGCCCGTACCTCTACAGCTTCGACGGCCGCCGCTTCGTCCTCGACGCCGAGGCGTTCTCCGGCGCGATCATGCGCGCGCGGCAGGCGACCGACTGCTGCCGGCTGGAGCGTCTCGCGGCCGTCGACGGCATCTGCCGGCTGAAGCTCGCGAACCAACTGCCCGAGACGCAGTTCGTCGAGAACCTGGAAGTGATCGCGATCGACCACCCGCGGGGCGCGGAGGTCCTCCCCTCCGCCCCGGGCCGGTTCCACACGATCCGCTCCGCACAGGCGCCGTCCGCCGCCGCCGACTACGGCGAGCGCGCCGTCACGGACCTGGTCGCCGCCCGGGACAACCGCTACTGGATCAGCAACCCGGCTGGCCGCGACCCCCACGATCCGGACGCCTTGCGCGACGGCCTGGTGCTTCGGTTCCCGCGCCCTGCCGGAGCGGACCACGCCAAGCTGGTCTGCACGGTCCGCAACACGTCCTGGCTCGTCGAGGTGGAGCGCCAGCTCCTCAGTCTGTGCGGCTGGGCGCTCGACCTCTGGTACGCCGAGCTGCGCATCTTTCCCGGCCCGCGCAAGGAATTCGACGAGTTCGTGCGACGGGAGGCCGGTCTGCGCGTCGACCTCTGGAACGGCACGGAGTGGAGGGCGGTCGACCACCTGCCCTTCGCGGGGCCCGCGGTGGCGCGGTCCGTGGTCGTTCCGCTCGATCTGACGCAGGCCGAGCCGGGCGAGCTGCGGGTCCGCCTCGAGTCGTCGCCCGGTCTCTGGATGGTGGACCGCGTACAGGTCGACTTCACGCCGGATCTTCCCGTGAGCGTCACCCCGCTCGCGATGCGCTCCGCGGTCGACCGCGCCGGACGCGACGTTCGGGCGGATCTCGCCGCCGTCGACGGCGCCTACTACCGGCTGGAGCAGGGCGACGAGGCCGAGCTGGCGTTCGCGGCGCCGCCCGGCCCGCCGGAAGAGGAGCGGTCCTACGCGATGCTCTGCACCGGCTACTACACGAGTCACGTTCGGAGCTCGGCTTGGCCCCAGATCGCGCTGCTGCTCCGGCTGGAGAAGGAGCCCGGGGCCTTCAGCGCCTACGCGATCGAGTTCATCAACCGGCGGCTGGAGTACGCCGCGGCGCGGGCGGCGGACTGATCCCGGCCGGCGACGCGGAGGAGGGCGCATGGCGATCCGATGGGCCGAGGTCGAGGGGCGCATGGCGATGCGACGGACCCGGGCGGCGTCGGGCCGCGAGCGCCGCGGTCCGACGTATCCGGCCGGCGCCGCTCTGGCGCTGCAGGCGGCGCGGCTCCTCCTGGCCGCCCTCGGGTATGCCGCGCGGCGCGGGGACTATCCCCACTTCCGCTTGGGGGCGCTGCGCGCGCTGGCCGATCGAACCGTCCTGCCCAGCCGGCGCGTCACCCGCCTGGGCCGCTACCACTTCTACGGAGCCGGGCTGGGCACGCCGCGTTGGCCCTCGCCCGCGTTCGACCGGATGATCGCCGCGGGCGGGGTCAACCTCAGGCCCGAGGTTGTCGCCCACCGGCGCCATCTCGATACCGCCTTCCTCGCCGTCACGCGCCGGTGCGGCTACCGCTGCGAGCACTGCTACGACGCCGACAATCGCTGCGCCGCCGAGACGATGGATGTCGCGCGCTGGGTGGCGGTGACGCGCCGCCTGGAGCAGCTCGGGACGAGCGTGATCGTGCTCACGGGCGGCGAGCCGATGCTGCGCTACGATTGCCTCCTGGCGGTTCTGCGCGCTCATGACGCCCGCCTCAGCGACCTGCACTTGCACACCTCCGGCGCCGGGGTGACGCCCGCGCGGGCGCGCGAGCTCGCGGCGGGCGGCCTGGTGGCGGCGGGCGTCGGGCTCGACTTCCCCGATGCCCCGCGCCACGACCGCTTTCGCGGGACCCCGGGCGCGTTCGTGGCCGCCGTCGCGGCCCTCGACGCCTTCACCGACGCAGGGGTCTTCACCTACACGAACCTCTGCCTCTCCCCGGAGCTGCTCGAGGAGCGCGGTCTGTACAAGTACCTGGATCTGGCGCGCCAGTTGCGCGTGGGCGCCATCCATCTGCTTGAACCGAAGCCGTGCGGACGCTACGCCCCGGGCAAGGGCTCCCGCCTCCTGACCGACGAGCATCGGGAGCGCGCGCGGGCCTTCTTCATGGAGGCGAATCGCTCGCGGGCCTATCGCAACCATCCGCCGGTCGCGTATCCGGCGCTCCTCGAGCGACCCGCCGCGTTCGGCTGTCTCATGGGCGGGGTGAGCTATCTCGCCATCAACAGCGCCGGCGAGGTTCAGCCGTGTCCGTTCCTGCACGTCTCCTTCGGCAACATCCGGGACGAGGAGATCGACGCGATCCTGGTCCGGATGCGAGCCGCCAACCCTCGCCCGCGCTACCAGGAATGCCCCGCCGTCCTCCTCGCCGGGGTCCTCGCATCGCATCGCGAGCGGACCGGCCGGGCCGTCGCGCGCTACGAGGAGATCCTGCCGCAGTGGGGGCGCTGCCTGATGCAGGAGGCGTGACCGCAAGCGCCAAGCCCCGGCAGCGGCGGTCCGCTCGGACCCGTCGCCCCGCGCGGAGGCGACGGCGTCTGTGCCTGCTGCCCGCACCCCCATTGCGATCGCTCCGGATGACCGCGCGGGATTACAATAGTGGGGTCCGGATGCAATCCCCTCGGGTTCGCCCGCCGGGAGCCACACCTCTGGCCGCTCAGAGAAGGAGGACGACATGTCACGCGCGTCTCGGTCCACCTCGGCCGCTGCGTTCGTCGCAGGCTTCAGCTTCGCGTTCATCGTCTCGGCGCTGTGCTGCCCCGCTTTCGCCTTATGGCCCGGCGACCCGGCGATCAACCTCCCGATCGCCGAGCGTTCAGGCTGGGAGACCGATCCGATCCCCGCCGCCACCTCCGACGGCGGCTGCTACGTGGGCTGGTTCGACCCCACCTCGGGCAACTACTGCGCCTACCTGCAGCGTCTCGATCCCCTCGGCAACGAGCAGTGGCCGCACAACGGCATCCTGATCAGCAATCACCCGCAGAACAGCGCCCTGTTCGGCTGGGACCTCGCCGTCGACGCCGATGACAACGCCATCTTCGTCTTCTCGGACGAACGCGCGGGTGCGGGCCTCAACGTCTACGCGTACAAGATCAGCCCCGCGGGCGAGTTCTTGTGGGGACCCGACGGCGTCGCGCTCTCCATCGTCGCCGGGGATGAAATGAGCCCCGGCGTCACGGTGGCTGGTGACGGGGATGTCGTCGTGGCCTGGTCGTGGTTCCCGTACTCGGGGGACGGCGCGATCTACATGCAGCGCCTGAGCCCCGCCGGCGTTCCGCGCTACCCGGCGGGCGGTCTGCGCATCGCCGGCAATCCTGGCGAGTCGCCCTCCTTCCCGTGCCTGGCGCCGTCGTTGGACGGCGGCGTCATCGTATGCTGGGTGCGGGACATCTCGATGTATATGAGCCCGCGCCACTTGTACGTGCAGCGCTTTGCGCCGGATGGAACGGCCATCTGGCCGAGTGTCGTGTCCATGTACGATCAGACCGCGGTGCCGCTCGGCTTCCGCCCGGCGATCATCTCGGATGGCGAAGGTGGGCTGGTTTCGACCTGGAACGCCTCTGAGACCAGTTTGCACACGGTTCGTGTCCAGCATCTGGACGCTCTCGGCACCGAGATCTTCGGCCACAACGGCGTCAAACCGACCCTCGATGCCACCCGCAACCACATCGCGCCGACCGTGTCCTATCACCCCGCGACCGGCGAGTGCTTCGTCTTCTGGGACGAACGCAATCCGGGGCAGACGAGCTGGGGCCTGTGGGGCCAGCGCCTGTCAGCGACGGGCGCGCGTCTGTGGGGCGACCAGGGCCTCATGTACCTGCCGCTCAGCACGGTGTACAAGACGATGTACCGCAGCACCCCCTGCGCCGACGGCGCGATGGTCATCTGGCTCGAGGCCCCCTCCGGCTCATCCACGGCCGACGTGGTGCGCGCGATGCGCGTCGACGCCGCGGGGGCGGCGGTGTGGGCCGAGCCGATCAAGACGATCGCGAGCCTGGTCAGCGACAAGGGGCGCCTGTCGATGATCTCCACGCCCTCAGAAATGGCGATCGCCACTTGGGAAGACGACCGCGGCGGCTCGTTCGATGTCTACGGCCAGAACCTCAATCCGGACGGAACCATTGGCGTGGACCCGGCCGCGGTCGCGATCGGCGGCACGCCCGGTGTCATGCCCGGCAGCACGCCCGGCGACACGCCCGGCGGCGCGGGTCCGGTCGGCTTCGAGGCGGCGGCCCAGGGCAACATCCGGCTGTCGAGCGCGCCGAGCCCATTCACGTTGCAGACCGTGATCCGGATGATCACGACCGCTCCCGTGGTCGCCGCGGATCTCGTGATCTGCGACGCAGGCGGGCGGGTGGTGCGGCGGCTGGGGCTCGGCGATCTCGGCCCGGGCGAGAGCCAGGCGATCTGGGATGGGCGGGATGCGGCGGGACATCGAGTGGCCGGAGGGATGTACCTCTATGTCCTCACGCACCGCGGCCGACCGCTGGCGCGCGGGACCACGGTCGTGCTGAGGTAGCGCTCGCGGCCAGCGCGGCGTGACAATGCGCCCGGCGCAGCGCGGTGCCGGGCGCATCTCTTGGCCGGCGCAGCGCGGCTGGTGCGTCCGGCCCGCTGCGTCCGGCCCGCTGCGTCGTCTGGCATCCGGATGGCGCATCGGCTAGCATGGGCCCATGCGGGGCAAGCAAGGCGCGGATTCGACCGGCAGCGCGGGGACAGGCGCCCCCGGATCGGCCTTGCTCCACGCGGCGCTGATCGGCACGCTCCTCGTGGCGGGGCTTTTCGCACTCTTCCCCGACTTCGACCTCGACATCTGGTGGCACATCCGCGCGGGGCAGATGATCCTCGAAGAAGGTCGCGTGCCCCACGCGGATGTCTTCAGCTACACCGCCACCGGCCGACCGTGGATCACGCACGAGTGGCTTTCCGAGGTGCTCTTCTACTGGCTGCACCGCCTCGGAGGGTTCGACCTGCTATCGTTCTTCAGGGCGCTGCTCGCGGCCGGCGCGCTCGTGTTCGGCGCCCTGGCGGGCCTGGCGGGATCCTCGGCCGGCGAGCGCCGTGCTCGCCTGCCGGCCGCCGCGCTCGGCGTGCTCCTGGCGGCCCCCATGATCGGCGTGCGCGCCCTCGCGCGGCCGCATCTGCTGACCATGTTCTTCCTGGGCGTCACGCTGTTCCTGCTGCAGCTCGACGCGACGCGCGGCGAGAAGAAGTGGCGGTTGTGGCTTCTGCCCTTGTTCTGGCTCTGGGCGAACCTGCATTCGGGACTTGTACAGGGGTTCGTGTTGGTCGGGCTCTATTGGGTTGGCGCGACTGCGGCCGAACATCTCCGCAGGACCGGCCGCGGTGACGCATCGGTGCCGTCGCCGGCAGGGATAGACGCCCGCCGCGGGGCGAAGCGCCAGCCATGGGATGTCCTGTGGCTGCCGGGATGGCAGGGGCGCGCGTGCACCTTCGCCGCCCTCGTCCTCGTCACCTTGATCAACCCCAACCACGTTCACGCGCTCCTCTATCCGTTCCAGCTCGCCGGTCGCCAGGAGTTCACCGATATCATCGTCGAGCTGCGCAGCATCGCTCACCCGGCTTATCGCGGGGCGCTGTTCGTGTACGCCTTCGTCGCAGCCGCCGCTGCGATCGCGGTCTTCGCGGGTGCGGCGCGGCGGGATTTGCAGCTGGCTTTGCTTCTCCCCACCGCGGTCTTTGCGATCATGGGTGTGCGTTTTCTGCGTGGCGTCGGGGAGTTCGCGCCACTGGTCCCGGCATTCCTGGCGGCTCACGGGGCGTGGTTGGGGCGCAAGAAGGCCGCGGCTCTCGCCGCATCACTCTCGTTGGTCGCGCTGTCGCTCGCGGCCGGCTTCGGGATCGCGCGCTACGGGATCCCGATGGGCTCGTCCCCGAACCTGCGCCTCGGACTCGGAATCGACCCGAGCACCTACCCGGCCGGCGCCATGCGCTTCATCAAGGAGTCAAGGCTCCCGGGCCGGGTGTTCAACATGATGAGCTTCGGCTCGTACATGATCTACGAGCTGTGGCCCGAGAAGCAGGTCTACATCGACGGGCGCCTCGAGGTCTTCCCGCCGGGCTTCCTGCGGGAGTACCGGAACATGCTGGACACCGGCGCCGGCTGGGACGAGGCCGTCGCCAAGTACGACATCTCTGCGGCGATCGTGAGCTACGACGAGGGCGCCGCGACCGGTGCGGGCGGATCGCGGGGGCTGCATGCTCGGCTCAGAGGCGATCCCGAGTGGGCGTGCGTCTTCTTCGGCGAGAACGCCGTCGTCTACGCGCGGCGAGTCCCTGAGAACGAGGATGTCCTGCAGCGTTTCGGCAGCCGGTTCGACCCGAGCATGCGGTCGCTCGAGTCGATCGACGCTTTCGTCACCAGCGCCTCCGCCGACGAGCTCACCCAAGCCGTGAACGCCTTGCGTGGCATGTCGCGTATCACGCCCGATGAGAAGGCCCCGGCGCTGGCGCTGGGGCTGCTGCTCGATCGCGCCGGGCAGCCGGCAGAGGCGGCCGAGGCGCTGCGCCAGGTCGTGGCTCTCGACCCGCGCGCCGCGCAGCCGCGGCTGCTGCTGATCGGTGCGCTCGCCCGCACGGGGGCGTTCGACCAGGCTCGGGCGGAGGTCGAGGAAGCGTTGCGGGCCGATCCGCGGAGCGCGGAGCCGCTGGTGCTGCTGGCCGAGATCGAGCGGTCTCAGGGCCGACTCCCCGAGGCGGTCGCCGCGCTCGAGCGGGCGCTTGCGCTCGACAAGAAGAACTACCTAATCCCCCTGCGCCTCGGCGCGCTCAACGGGCAGATCGGCAGGCTGGATCAGGCGCGCAGCTACCTAAATCGGGCGCTCGAGCTACGGCCCGGGGATCCCGCCGTGCAGCAGAATCTGGAGATCCTGAGGCGGGTGGAGGCGGAGCGAGGGCGGTAGGACTCGGCCTACATCTCCCCCCGCCGATCTCGGCAGCCAGGTCCCACTCCCCGCGGGCCAGCTCAGCCCCTACTCCTCCAAGGCCAGAGTCGCTTCATGCTCCTCCGCAAAGCAGTAGCGGCGAACCATTGCCCGGAGCGTCGTCCGATCCCACTGATCGCCGAGCCCGACCAACATGCGCTCGATATCGCGGAGGTGCTTCGGGGAAACGTCCCTCCCGGACGTATTGCAGTTTCCGGAGGATGACGTACTCGGGCGGAGCCAAGCGGATGCGGTCGGCGCCGAGTGAGCACATTCGATCTTGGGTTGCAGGCATCATGTGGGGTGGATTCCCAAGTATCGGCGCAAGGAGCTGTACGGCGCGCGGCGGGAGATCGTGATCAGAACAATTAGGAAGTGGGCGAAGATCAAGGAGGTGGAGATCATGGACGGGCACGCGGTGCGGGATCACATTCACCTGTGCCTGGCGATCCCGCCGAAGTACAGCGTCTCGGGAATCATCGGATTGCTGAAAGGGAAGAGCGCGTCGGAGGTGATGAGCTTCGGGACGCGAGCGAGCCGGATGGTGCGGGGTCGGCAGTTCTGGGCACGGGGCTACTGCGTGAGCACGGTTGGGTTGGACGAGGCGACGATTCGCGAGTACATCCGGAATCAGGAAGAGGAAGACCGCCGGCAGGAAGAACTGAAGCTGCAGTGAGTGAGGGAGAAGTGACGGGTCCCCCTCTGGGGGGCCCTCTCAGGCCACCAGCTTGCTGGTGGTATTGACTCACTGAGTCGCGGTGACCTGCAACTGTGCCCCGGGGCACAATTGTAACCCGCTTCCATACAATCAATTAGAGAAACGACCCTCGACATCTGCCCGTCGGTGTAAACATTGGCTTGCGATCATGCCCTGGCCCGCGCGACGATGGCGCCACCGGCAACCCGGTAGCCACCGGATACCCGCCGGATGCCGAATCCCGCATACCGCATGCCGCATGCCGCATGCCGCATGCAAGATACCCTACCACAGCCGCTCTCCCGGGGCCCTGCGCCCGCCTAAGCACGCCTCACCCCCACCTTCCCGCTCACGCCCGCCTCGAGCTTGACCTCGGCTGTGGCGTCGAGCGTGGCGTCGCCGAGCGACTGCGTCGATACGGCGAGGGTCTCGCTCTGGATGTACTCGCCGAACTGCGCGAGGACGCGCTGCGGGTCGGGCAGCCCCGCGCCGGCCTTCCCCAGGCTTGCCAATGCAGGTAGGTCGCAGTGGAGCGCGATGCGGTCCTCGACCTGGTAGCCGGCCTTTTTGCGCAGGTCCTGCACGGCGCGCACGATCTCGCGCGCCCAGCCCTCCAGGCGCAGGTCTTCGGTGATCGCCGTATCGAGCACAACCATCGTGTAGCGGTCGTGCGCAAGCGCCGTGCCCGGCCGGCCCTCGAAGGCGATCTCGAACTCGCCTGGGTCGAGGACGTAGCCCTCGAGGTGCAGCCGCCCTTCAGCGTCGAGCTGGAGCGGCGCCCCGGCGCCGCCACCGGCAGCACTGGCACCGCTCGCAGCACCGGCGGCACCGGCGGCACCGGCGGCACCGGCGGCGCTCGTGGCGCCCGCAGCGCCGCCGCCCGCCGCCGCCTTCGCCTTCGCCGCGAGGTCCTTCATCGACGCCCCGTACTTCTTGCCCAGCACCGGGAAGTTGAGCTTGAGCGACTGCGCCCCGAACTGCGCGGCGTCGGTAGCGGTGAGGTCGATCGCCTTGACGTTGAGCTCCTCGCCGATCTCGCGCACCAGCTCCTCGGCCAGCGCCGCATCGAGGCGCGCGAGCGGCAGGGCCGCGCCTTCGAGCGGCACGAGCCACGCCTTCCCAAACGGCTGGCGCACCTTGACCCCCGCCTTCTCGCGCGCCGCGCGCCCGAGGCTCACTGCGCGCAGGACGAACTCCATCGCCTGGTTGAGGCCCTCGTCGACCAGCTCCGGCCATTCCGCCGGGTAGGGCGTCAGGTGCACGCTGTCGGGCGTCTCAGCGCCCTCCCACCCCAGCTTGAGCACCGACGCGGCGCCGGCCCGCCGCGCCGGACCGGTGAGGTTGCGGAACATCACCTCGGTCACGAACGGGATCACCGGCGCGAGGATGCGTGTGAACGTCACCAGGACGTGATACAGCGTGTGATAGGCCCACTTCTTGTCCGCATCGCTCTCCGACTTCCAGAAGCGCCGGCGGGAGCGGCGGACGTACCAGGTCGAGAGCTGCTCGAGGAACTGGTCCGCCTCGCGCAGGCCCACCATCACGTCGAAATTGTCCAGCCCGGCGCGCATGTCGCGCACGAGCTGATACAGCGACGAGACGATCCAGCGATCGAGCGGATTGGGGCTCTTCCCCACCAGCGCGGGGTCGGCGTCCTTGGCCGGGTCGAACCCGTCCAGCTCCGCATAGGTCACGAAGAACGAATACACATTCCACAGCGTGATGATGCGCCGGCGCATCTCGTCGGCGATCGTGTAGCCGAAGCGCAGGTTGTGATCCGGGTTGAACGCGCAGTAGAGCCAGCGCATGACATCCGCGCCCATCTTCTCGACCGCGTCGTCGAACCAGATGGCGTTGCCGGTGCTCTTGTGCATCGGCTTGCCGTGCTCGTCGTAGACCTTCTCGTAGCTGTGGACGGTCTTGTACGGGGCCCGGTTCTCGAGGGTGACGCCGGTGAACATCATCGCGTAGAACCAGAGGCGCACCTGCTCGCGCATCTCCGAGATCAGCTCGGCCGGGTACCACTTCTCCCAGTACGAGCGGTCCTCGTGGTACTTGAGCGTCGAGAAGCCGACGATGCCCGCGTCGAGCCAGCAGTCGCCGACGTCGAGGATCCGGATCGCCTCCTGGCCGCAGCCCGGATGCTGGCACTTGACCTTGATCTCATCGATCCACGGCCGGTGGAGCTCGGGCAGCGCGTCGACCTTGGCGGGGTCGACGGCGATCTCGCGCAGCTTCTGCTTGCTGCGCACGAGCGTCTTGTGCCCCGCAGCGCAGAAGTAGAACGGCAGGGGCAGCCCCCAGTAGCGCTTGCGGGAGATGCACCAGTCGCCCATGTTGTCGTACCAGTCCTGCGTGCGTTTGCCGATGCTTTCGGGGATCCAGCGCACCGTCGCGGCCGCAGCCTTCATCAGCGGGCGGATCTCGTCGCAGCGGATGAACCACTCGTCCTCCATGCGGAAGACGAGCTTCTCCTTGCAGCGCCAGCAGAAGGGGTAACGATGCTGGTAGTGCTCGTGGCGCAGGAAGAGGCCCTTCTTCTGGAGGTCCGCGAAGATGGGCTTCTCGACGTCGTGGACGTCCATGCCCGTCAGCCAGCCGAAGCCGTCCAGGTAGATCCCGCGCTCATCGAGCGGCGCGATCGCCCGCAGGTCGTACTGGACGCCCAGCTCGCAGTCCTCGGCGCCGCAGCCCGGGGCGATGTGGACGATGCCCGAGCCCTCGGCCTCCCCCACCGCGTCCCAGGGAATCACCACGTGCCCGACGCCCTGCTGCGCGGGCAGGTCGTCGAAGGGCCCTTCGTAGGTCCAGCCGATCATCTCGCTGCCGGGAATCTCCTCGAGCACGCGCGCCGCGCCCTTGAAGACCGCGTCGACCACGCCCAGGCTGCAGTAGTAGATCTGCCCCTGGTAGTCCACGCGCGCGTACTTGAGGCCCGGGTTGACCGCGGCGGCGACGTTCGAGGTGAGCGTCCAGGGCGTCGTCGTCCAGACGAGGAGCCGCTCGTTCTCCCCCGGCGTGCGGCCCGCCGCCCGATCTGCCGCGCTGCCCGCAGCGCCGCCCGCAGCGCCACCCGCCGCGCCGCCCGCAGCGCCACCCGCCGCGCCCCCCGGCGCCACCCCCTCCATCCACGGGCCGTCCTTGCGCGCGCCCGCGTGGAGCTTGAAGCCCAGGAAGACGCTCGTGTCCTTGATGTCCTCGTAGGCGTCGGCGAGCTCGTGCTGTGAAAGCGACGTGCCGCAGCGAGTGCACCAGGGCATGACCTGGTGGCCGCGCCTGAGCCAGCCTCGGTCGTGACAGACACCCAGGAAGTGCCAGATGTACTCGATGTTGGTGTCCGTCATCGTGAAGTAGCTGCTGGGCCAATCCATCCACTGGCCGAGGCGGATCGACTGCTCGGCCTGGAACTTGCTGAACTTCTCGACGCGCGCGCGGCAGGCGCGGCTGAAGTTGTCGAGACCAAAGTTCTCGATGTCCTGCTTCGAGTTGAACCCCAGCTCGCGCTCGGTCTCGACCTCGAGCCACAGCCCCTGGCAGTCGAAGCCGTTCTGGTAGCGCTGGTCGAAGCCGAGCATCGCCTTGTAGCGCTGGAAGACGTCCTTGTACGTGCGCCCCCAGGCGTGGTGCACGCCCATGGGGTTGTTCGCGGTCATCGGGCCGTCGATGAAGGACCAGTGCTGGCGGCCGCGATTGCGCTCCATGAGCTGCTGGAAGATCCTCTCCTTCTCCCAGAAGGCGAGGACCGAGTGCTCCTGTTTGATGAAGTCGACCTTCAGGTCAACCGGCTCGAACATGCCCATGACTTATCTTCCCCGTCCGCCCTCGCGCGCCCGCCGGCGGCTACGCCCACAGGCCGCCTGCTCCCGGGGCGTCTCGTTACTCCCCTTCGACCTCGTCCTCGCCCTTGGCGATCTTGGCCACTCCCGTCACGTAGTCGCCCGGGTGCAGGTCGATGAGCTTCACCCCCTGCGTCGCTCGTCCGATCAGCGAGACCTGCGACATGCGCAGGCGGATGAGCATCCCGCTCGAGGTGCTGATCATCACCTCGTCGTCCTCGCTGACCTCCTTGATCGCGACGATCGGCCCGTTGCGCTCGGTGATGTTGACGGTGATCACGCCCAGGCCGCCGCGGTTCGTGACGCGGTAGTCCTCGAGGCGGCTGCGCTTGCCGAATCCGTTGCGCGTCACGACCAGCAGCGCGGCCTCGGGATCGCGGACGCAGACCATGCCGATCACCGCGTCGTCCTCGCTCCCCAGCGTCGCGCCGCGCACACCGCCCGCCGAGCGCCCCATCGGCCGCACCTTCGTCTCGGCGAACCGGATCGCTTTGCCCGCGCGCTTGGCCAGCACGATCTCGGCGCTGCCGTCGGTCACCGCCGCGCCGATCACCTCGTCGCCCTCATCCAGCGTCATCGCCAGGATCCCCTTGCGCCGCGGGTTGGCGAAGGCGATCAGCGGCATCTTCTTGATCTGGCCCTGCTTGCTGGCCAGCACGACGAACCGCTGCTCGTCGAACTCATCGACCTGCGCGAAGGCGGCCACGCGCTCCTCCGGCCGGAAATCGACCAGGTTGAGGATCGACTTGCCCTTCGCCAAGCGCGTCCCCATTGGCGCGTGGTAGACCTTCAGCCAGTAGCAGCGCCCCTTGTCCGTGAAGAACAGGATGTAGCTGTGCGTATTGGCGACGAAGACGTGCTCGACGAAGTCCTCCTCGCGCGTCTTGGCGCCGGTCAGCCCCCGGCCGCCGCGCTTCTGGCTCCGGTAGGTCGTCACCGGCACGCGCTTGATATAGCCCTGGTTGCTGATCGTGATGATCATTTCCTCGCGCGGGATGAGATCCTCGATGTCGATCTCGTCCTCGTGCGGGGCGATCTGCGTGCGACGCTCATCGCCGAAGCGCTCGGCCAGCTCGTCCAGATCGGCCTTGATGATGTCGTTGATGCGCGCCCGGCTCGCCAGGATGCTGCGGAATTCCTCGATCTGCTTGATCGTCTCGAGATACTCCTGCTCGATCTTCTCGCGCTCCAGACCCACCAGCCGCTGCAGGCGCATCTCCAGGATCGCCTGCGCCTGCTTCTCGCTGAGGCCAAAGGTCGCCATCAGCCCCGCGCGCGCCTCTTCGGTCGTCTTGGAGCTGCGGATGAGCGTGATCACCGCGTCGATGTGGTCCAGCGCGGTCTTCAAGCCCTCCAGGATGTGCGCGCGCGCCTCGGCCTGCTCCAGGTCGTACTGCGTCCGTCGCGTGATCACCTCGACGCGGTGATCGATGTAGGCCTGGCACATCTCGGGCAGCGTGAAGACCCGCGGGCGGTTCTCCAGCAGGGCCAGCAGGTACGCCCCGAAGGTCGTCTGCATCGGCGTGTGCTTGTAGAGCTGGTTCAGGATGACGTTCGGCTGCGCCTCGCGCCTCAGCTCGATCACGATGCGCATGCCCTCGCGGTCCGACTCGTCCCGCAGATCGGCGATGTCGCGGATGCTCCCCGACTTGACCAGCTCGGCGATCCGCTCGAGCAGCGCGGTCTTGTTCACCTGGTATGGGATCTCGGTGACGATGATCGCCGTCTTGTCCTTCTTGAGCTCCTCGATCTCCGCCCGCGCCCGCACGGTGATCAGGCCGCGGCCGGTCTCGTAGCACTGCCGAATGCCGGCCGTGCCCAGGATGACGCCGCCTGTAGGGAAGTCGGGCCCCTTGACGTGCTTCAGCAGGTCATCGACGGTCGCCGCGGGGTTGTCGATCAGCTCCTTGATCGCGCCGGCCACCTCGCGCAGGTTGTGCGGCGGCACGTTGGTCGCCATCCCCACCGCGATGCCGGAGGAGCCGTTGATCAGGAGGTTGGGCGCCTTGGCCGGGAGGACGACCGGCTCCTCGCGGGTCTCGTCGTAGTTGGGGCGGAAGTCGACGGTGCGCTTGTCGATGTCGGCCAGGAGCTCCTCGGCCAGCCGGGTCAGCCGCGCCTCGGTGTACCGCTCGGCCGCCGGGGCGTCGCCGTCGACCGAGCCGAAGTTGCCCTGGCCGTCGACGAGCGGATAGCGCAGCGAGAAGTCCTGCGCCAGGCGCGCCATGGTGTCGTAGGCCGCCACAGTGCCGTGCGGATGATAGTTGCCCGTGACGTCGCCGGTGATCTTGGCTGACTTGCGGTAGGGCCGATCGTGCCGGAGGTTGAGGTCGTTCATCGCCACCAGGATCCGCCGCTGTACGGGTTTGAGCCCGTCGCGCGCATCGGGCAGGGCGCGCGAGACGATGACGCTCATCGAGTAGTCGATGTAGCTCGACTTCATCTCCTCCTCGATGAGCACCGGCATGATCCGCTGGTTCTGTTGATCCATCGCTCACCTCGAACTCGGCCGGCCGCGCCTCGGCCGGCCTGGCCCTTGCCCGCCCGGAACCCCTCTCCCAGGCTCCTCGGCCAACCTCGGAGCAAAGCTCAAGATCGGGCTGCGGCCCGCCCGACCGCGCGCCACGACCCGATCTGCCCGTCGCCTAGATATCCAGGTTCTTGACCTTGAGCGCGTTTTCCTCGATGAACCTGCGCCGCGGCTCGACCTGGTCCCCCATCAGAATCGAGAAGATCCGGTCCGATTCGGCCGCGTCCTCGTTCGACACCGCCAGCAGGACTCGCTTCTCGGGATTCATCGTCGTTTCCCAGAGCTGCTCGGGGTTCATCTCCCCCAGGCCCTTGTAGCGCTGGAGCATGATCCCCTGACGGCCAACCTCCTCGAGCACCTTGTCGCGCTCGGCGTCGTTGTAGGCGTACCACTCGCGCTTGGCTTTGGCCACGCGGTATAGCGGCGGCTGGGCAATGTAGATGAACCCCTTGTCGATGAGCGGGCGCATGTAGCGGTAGAAGAACGTCAGGAGCAGCGTCCGGATGTGCGCCCCATCGACGTCCGCATCGGTCATGATGATGATCTTGCCGTAGCGGACCTTGGTGATGTCGAACTCCTCGTCGCCGAAGCCGGTGCCGATCGCCGTGATCAGGGTGCGGATCGCGTCGCTGGCCAGGGCCTTGTCCAGGCGGGCCTTCTCGACGTTCAGGATCTTCCCCCGCAGCGGCAGGATCGCCTGAAAGCGCCGGTCCCGCCCCTGCTTGGCGCTGCCCCCGGCCGAATCGCCCTCGACGATGAAGAGCTCCGTGCGCTCCGGGTCGCGCTCGGCGCAGTCGGCCAGTTTGCCGGGCAGCGAGGCGCCGTCGAGCACGCTCTTGCGCCGCGCCAGCTCGCGCGCCTTGCGGGCCGCCTCCCGCGCGCGGGCGGCGCTGATGCACTTCTCCACAATGGTTCGTGCGATGGCCTCGTGGTTTTCGAAGTAGTCGGTCAGGTGCTCGCCCACGATCGATTCGACCAAGCCGCGCACCTCGCTGTTGCCCAGCTTGGTCTTGGTCTGCCCCTCGAACTGCGGCTGGGCGAGCTTCAGGCTGATGACCGCGGTCAGTCCCTCGCGGACGTCGTCGCCCGAGAGCCCCAGCTTGTCGTCCTTGATGAGCCCGCTCTTCTGGCCGAAGCCGTTCAAGCTGCGCGTCAGCGCGGCCCGGAACCCCGACAGGTGCGTCCCGCCCTCGATGGTGTTGATGTTGTTCACATACGTGAAGAGCGACTCGGCGTAGGAGTCGGTGTACTGCATCGCCAGCTCGATCGCGAACCCCTCGCGCTCCCGCGTCATCACGATCGGATCGCGATGCAGCGGGGTCTTACCCTCGTTGATGTGCTGGACGAACGCGGCCAATCCCCCCTCGTAGAGAAACTGGTCGACGCGCGCGTACACGGGCTGCGCCGGGGCGCTCTCGGGCGACTCCTCCTGGATGTTGATCGTGACGCCCCGGTTGAGGAAGGCCAGCTCGCGCAGGCGATACGCCACGATGTCGTACTTGAACTCCGTCTCCTCGAAGATCTGCGGATCGGGCTTGAAGCGCACGATCGTGCCGCGGCGCCGCGTGGTTCCGATGATCTCCAGGTCGGTCGCGACATTGCCGCGCTCGTAGCGCTGGCGGAAGATCGCCCCCTTCTGGTGGACCGTCACCTCGAGCCACTCCGACAGCGCGTTGACCACCGAAACTCCGACGCCGTGCAAGCCGCCCGACACCTTGTACGAGCTGCGGTCGAACTTGCCGCCGGCGTGGAGCATCGTCATGACGACCTCCACGGCGGGGCGTTTCTGCTCGGGATGAACGTCGGTCGGAATGCCCCGCCCGTTGTCGTCGCAGCTCACGGAGCCGTCGTTGTGCAGCGTGACGAGGATGTGGTCGCAATACCCCGCCAGCGACTCGTCGATGGCGTTGTCGACGACCTCGTAGACCAGATGGTGCAGCCCCTTCGCCGAGGTGCTGCCGATGTACATGCTCGGCCGCAGGCGCACGCCTTCGAGGCCCTTGAGGACGTGGATGTCCTTGGCCGCGTAGCTGCCCCCGTCGGCATCGGTATCCGCGCGAGCGGGGCCGCTGCTCGCGGCCGCGGCCTCGGCGTCCGACGGCGCGCCGACGCGGGCGCCGCCGTTGTCCCCCGAGGCGGGCGGCGCCTGGCCCGCGCGATCGCTCTCTGCCGCCTGCGCGGCGCGTTCGCCTTCAGCCCACTCGCGGACCTTGGCGGCCACGCCTTCGGCGCTGCCCGCCGGCCGGTCCGCGGACCGCGGCTCTTCGTTGCTGTCGTTGTGCATCATGGCCTCTTCTCTGGACGGGCGGCCTGGATTCGTTCGCCGCGGCCGCGACTGCCCACACAGCGGATGTCCTTGACGGGCACGGCGGGGAATTCCCGCGCCAGGGCCTCCAGGATCCGAACCTTCAGGAACTGGATGTGCTGGCGCCAACTGCTGCTGGGCACCTCCACCCAGAGCGTCTCGTTCCGCAGGTCGAAGGCCTCGGAGTGCGCGGCCACCTCGGGCCCGACGATCCTCGGCCAGCCGAGGATAACCTCCCACTGCGTGACTCTGCGCTCGAGACTGGCGCCGCGAAGGAAGGAGCGCAGGGCATCGCCGATGTGCTCCATGCGGCGCACGGGCTAGTTCCCCTCTGGCAGCCGCAGCGGCATCACGAGGCAGAGGAGGTCCTCGTCGGCGTTCTCCTTGGCCGGACGGAAGACCCCGGCGGAAACGGCCGACTCGAAGCTCATGACCACATCCTCGTCCGCGAACGTCTTGAGCATCTCGAGCAGGTAGCCGCCGTTGTAACCAATCGCCACCGCCTGGCCATCGTACTGGACCGGGATCTCCTCCGTGGCCTCGCCGGCCCCTTGGTACTCCGCCAGGATCTGCAGGCGCTGGGGCTCGAAGACCATCTTGACCTGCCGCGTCTGCGAGTCGGAGAGCACCAGAATCCGCCGGAGCGAGGCGATCAGATCGTCGCGCTTGATCGTCGCCTGGAGCGGGCTCGACTTGGGAATCACCCGGTCGTAGTCCGGGAACGGCCCTTCGAGGAGACGGCTGTACAGGTCCGTGCCGGCAATGCGGAAGAGCGCATAGCTCTTCGTCCCGCTCACCACGACTTCCTTCTTCTCATCGCCGATGAGGCGTAGGAGGTGGTTCAGGGCTTTAGGCGGCAGAAGCATCTCCCGTTCCTGCTTGAAGCTGCGGCGAACCGAGGCGCGCGACAGCCGGTGCCCGTTGGTGGCGACCATGCGCATCGCCTCATCCTTGATCTCCATGAAGACGCCGGTCAGCTCGGGGCGCGTCTCATCCGTCGAGACGGCGTACAAGGTCCTCCTGATCATTCTCTCTAGCAGACTGGGGTCCAGGCCCACTTGTTTTTCGTCCGCGATGTCCGGCAGCTCCGGAAAGTCGTTGACCGAAGCCCCGACAAAACGGTAGCGCCCCCGCGCACAGGAAAGCTCGATGTGCGTTTCATCGCCGTGCATCTCGACTTCCTGCTCTGGAAGCTCCCGCACGATGTCGAACAGCCGCCGCGCTGAAACAGCCACCTTGCCCGTCTGGGTGACCTTGACCTGCGTGCGCGTTCGCACGGAGATGTCGAGGTCCGTCGCCGTCAGCGTCAGCATCCCATCCTTGCTGACCTGCATGAGCACCGTCTCCAGGATCGGCAGCGTGCTCTTGCTCGGGACAACCGTGGCTACCACCTGGAGCGCCTTGCGCAGCTCGCTCTGCATCAGTGCGTACTTCATGAGTCCCCCTCATTGCGTCGGCCCGCGCTCGAACCCGGCCTCACTGCTAGGGCCTCCTCCGCGCATCGGCTCACGGCTCCGCGCTCATCGCCCCCTAGGGCGACAACCGACCGGCAGCGCCGCCAACATCGCGCCGGCGGATGAGCCGCGCGTCCTGAGCACGCTTGCGACGAGGTCGCCGCATTCGAGCCGCCCAAGACGCACAGCCACAGCAAGGTGGAATCGTCCAGCACCTTTTGTCACAACCAGTTAACTCCACGCGAGTGTAGAGAAACCCTCCCAGCCTGTAAAGCGTGATTTTGATCCATGTCCCTCTCGAACACCTGTTATAAATACATAAAACGCAATGAATTACAGGACAGTCTTTCGGCCCGATCCGATCGGTCTTGTGGGATGCCGGACTCATCGTGAAAACCATGCTTCAGCCTATGCCTGCCGGCATCCGAGGTGATCTGCTGATCTCCGACGAGGTCACTGGGCGGGCTCGAACGCCCAGGTTCAGCCGGGACCACGGGTGCAGCAAGGATGGGGATCCTACTCCGGACTGAAAAAAAGTATAGATAGATAGCAGTAGTAGTAGGGAATGTGGGTACTGGGATAGATGCCGGATTGCAAAGATAACTATATAACTGGTAATCGGTTACAAATAGAGTGCATCTGAATGGGGTGTGGAGCGCGGGGTGGATTCAGGCATCGGATCGCGATGTTTATCCACACTCCTGAGAATAAACACGTTCTTGGCCCGCAGTGTGGATCAGAGAAGTGGATAACTTCATAAGTAGCTTTCAAGAAATATCTTACCTCCTCAGATACTCACGGAGAAGCTTCCAACAGCCGATGGATGCCGGTAGGCCGCGAGGAAGGCAGGCAAGAGGGCGCCTCCCCTAGCTTCCCTTCAGGCGACACTCCAGATCCTGCAGGCGCTGGCAGAGCGCCGGGTCCTTCTTGCGCAAGGCGGCGATCTTGTCGATGCCGTAGAGGACCGTGCTGTGGTCGCGATTGCCGAAACTCTTGCCGATGTCGACCAGCGTGAGCGGCGTGAGTTGTTTCGTGATGTACATGGCGACCTGCCGGGCGAAGGCAATGCTGTTGGTGCGGCGCTTGCCGCGCAGAGATTCGACCGAGACCTCGAACTCCTTGGCCACCTCGCGCTGGATCTGTGCGACGTCGATCGAGAGCTCGCCGGGGCGCACGTAGACGTTGAGCACCTCCTTGGCGAGATCGGGCGTGATCGGGGCGTGCAGCAGATGACTCAGCGCGAGAATCCGAACGAGTGATCCTTCGAGCTCGCGGATGTTGCGCTGCACGCGCTCCGCGATCAGGAACAGCACGTCTTCCGGAACGATCATCTGCTCGCGCTGCGCCTTGGCCCGCAAGATCGCGACGCGCGTCTCCAGATCAGGCGCCTGGATGTCGGTGACGAGGCCCGAATTGAACCGCGAGATCAGCCGTTCCTCGACCTTTGGGATGTCCTTCGGCGGGCGATCGCTGGTGATCACAACCTGCTTGTGAGCATCGCGCAGGGTGTTGAACGTGTGAAAGAACTCCTCCTGCGTGGCATCGCGCCCCGAGAGAAACTGGATGTCGTCGAGCAAGAGGAAGTCGAGGTTGCGATACTTCTGGCGGAACTCGAGCGTTCGGCCCGCGGTGATCGCCTGGATCATCTCGTTCATGAACTTCTCGGACGGCGCGTAGTAGACGCGGGCCTGCGGGTTGCGCTGGAGCGCGTCGTGCCCGATGGCGTGCATCAGGTGGGTCTTGCCCAGGCCGGTGCCGCCATAGATGAAGAGCGGGTTGTAGATGCCCCCGGGCTCCTTGGCCACCGCGCGCGCGGCGGCGTGGGTGAACTCGTTGCTCTTGCCGACGATGAAGTTGTCGAACGTGAAGCGCGGGTGCAAGTTATGCATTCTCTGCACCGCGAGCGGATTGGGCGCTGGAGCCGCGGGAAGCTCGACGGCCGCTGGAGCGGAGACGTCGTTCTCGTAGTAGCTGTTGGAGACCACGAAGTGGACGCTCGGTTTCTGGCCGAGGCGCTTCTCGAGCACCTCCTTCAGGATCGGGAGGTTGTGCTCCTCGAACCAATCCCCGAAGAACGGGTTCGGCACCTCCAAGACCAGCTGTTCCGGCTCGAACTTCAGCACTTCGATCGGATCGAACCAGGTCTGGAATTTCTGGCCAGATACCCTTTTGCGAACTTCTTGCAGGACCTCGGACCACGCTCCCTGTGAGCTTGAGGAATCCACTGCGCCCCTCCGGCAGAGTTATCCACAGCGTTTTCCACAACAAGCAAGCGCCGGCGGGACGGAAGCCACAAGCGGAAACCGGAGGGCCAGAACAGCGGTCTCGGCAGGCGCCTGGCTGCACAAAGATGCATGGTCATGTAGCCAAGTGTCTGCCCTGCTTTATCTTGCAGAAAACCGCCCGCTGGGCGTCTCGGGTTGCCTTCCTCGGTCTTGCCGTCACCCTTCTTCGACCTTGGGTCGCATCACTCCATTGCACCCGGGCTGCAACTGAAGAAAGGTATGTTACTTATGAACAAAACACCGCGCTTGAAACACCGGGATGCTAGCACGCTGTGGAAAAGGCAGACAAGCGGGTTTTTTGCGGTCGGAGGGGAGGACAGCGCTCGGGCGCTAATTCCTTATCGCGGAAAGAGTTGACATTTCAGCCCCGCGGATCGACGGGGGAGAAAGTTGAGCATTGACCGGCGGGTTGCGGTTGACCTATGATCGGCGGATGCTAATCTCCGGCATGTGGGAAGCGGGGCGCCGCTCGGCGAAGGGCAAGCGCGCGAATCTCTTCTCAGCCCGGAGAGGGATCGGACGAAGTAGAGTTGTAACAACCAGGCGGCCCACAGCAACGGCAGGCTTCGTCCCGAATCCGTTGGATTCGCTCAAACCCGACGAGAAGGGGAGGGTTCGAACGTGAAGCGGACCTTTCAGCCGCACAATCGGCGCCGGCGTCGCGTACACGGTTTTCGCCGGCGCATGCGCACGGCCAACGGGCGCAAAGTGCTCGCCCGGCGTCGTGCGCGCGGCCGCGCGCGTCTCAGCGTCTCCGGATGACGCGGAGCGCGCGTTGATGCGCTGGGGAGATGAGACGCTCGTTTCCAAGGTTGCGATCGAGAAGCTGTTCAAGGAAGGGGTGGCGTTTCGCGGACAGCACGTGCTGCTGATCCTGCGACGGACGGACGCAGGACCTCGCGGGGTCCTGTTCGTGGCGAGCCGCCGGGTGGGCAATGCTGTACAACGCAGTCGCGCCAAACGACTCATGCGCGAAGCCTACCGGGGTCTTGTCGACAAGCTGTCCTCCGAGCCGATGCACCTCGCATGGGTAGCCCGCGCATCGTGTGCCCGCAGTGGGATGCGCGCGGTCCGCGACGACATGATCGAGCTCGTGAAAACCGCGAGACTCATGCGAGCGGGGACGGGTGCGGTATAGGACGACACGCAGCAGTGGTTTCTCTGCTGGCATTTCTGATCGAGATCTACCGGCGGTTGCTGTCGCCGGCTCTTCCTCAGAGCTGCCGATTCTACCCGAGCTGTTCGGCGTACGCCCAAGAGGCGCTGCGCCGGCACGGCTTGTGGCGGGGAAGTTGGCTGGCCGCCAGCCGCTTGCTCCGCTGCCATCCGTGGCACGCCGGGGGCCTCGATCCGGTCCCCGATCGCATGCCCAAGTGGCCAGGTCCGCTGCTGAACCTGACGCGCCCACACCCCTGCACAGCCAGGGTGGGGATTGATGCAGACTCCTGATTCCGGGGGCTTTGAAAAGCGGACGCTGATCGCGTTCGCCCTCATGATCCTGGTCTGGGTGCTCTTCACCCAGCTCATGCCGAAGCCACAGCATGCGCCGCAGGAAACCGGCGCGCGGGTTGCCGAGCAGGCTGGCGACGCCGCCAGCGGCGAGGGGCCGGAGAGCGCCGGCGTCGGCGGTCCGCCGGCGGGCGGGACCGGGTTGCCGGCCACCCCGAGCCCGGCCCGGGCGCCCGTCGAGCGCGCGGCGGTGGATTCGGTGCTGCTCAACACCCTCCCGGCCGAAGACCGCGAGGTCGCCATCGACGGCCCGCTCTACACGGCCGTCTTCTCCTCGCGGGGCGCGGTGCTGAGGTCCCTCCGCCTGAAGGGCTACACCGACACCCGCGAGGAGCCGGTCGAGCTGGTCCAGCAGGTCCCGGGGGCGCTGGGGCTGGGCATCGACGGCCCCGCCGGCGAGATCAGCCTGGCGGAAACGGTCTTTCAGTTGGCGGACGACAGTGAGGACCTGTCGGCGGGAGAGAGCGGGGCGGCTGGGGGGCCTGGAGCGCCGGGTACGCGCGTGCTGCGGTTCGTTGCCGAGACGGCCGACGCGGGCGGCGGAGTCTTGCGGGTCGAGCGGGTCTACCGCATCGATCCCACCCGGTACGACTGGCAGATGGAGGTGTCCGTCGCGGGCCTCGCGAACCTGCGGCGGGATCACCATCTGGTCGTCGGCTGGGAGCGCGGGATCCCGAACCTCGAGCGGCAGCACGGGCTCGAGCGCGGCGCCAAGGGCGCCGTGGCGCTGCTGGCCGAGGAGCTGGTGAAGTACAACTTTGGCGGCGGCGGCGGCGGCGCCGGCTGCGGGTGCGGGAGTGGCCCGGCGGCGCGCGGCGGCGAGACGGCCTATGACGGCGTGGTGCGCTGGGCGGGCGTGCGGGGGAAGTACTTCGGTGGGATCCTGATCCCGCGCGATGACGTGCCGGCGACCTTCATCGGCCAGGCCGAGCCGGCCGCCGACGCGGTCGGGATGCGCCTGCGCCTGCCCCTGGAGTTCGAGGGCACCACGCGCTACGAGTTCGCGGTCTACGCCGGTCCGGTCGACTACGAGATCCTCAAGGACCTGGACGCCCGCCTGGGCAAGGGCGTCATCCGACTGGTCGATTTCGGCGGCAAGTTCATCGCGCCCTTGAGCAAGGCGACCTACTGGTTCATGCACACGGTCCATTCCGTCCTGCCCAATTACGGGGTGGTCATCATCGCTCTGGCCATCTTCGTGCGCCTCTTGTTCCATCCGCTCAACCAACGCGCGCTCAACAGCCAGCGGAAGATGCAGGCGCTCAAGCCAGAGATGGACGAAATCAACAAGAAGTACAAGGAGAATCCCGAACAGCGTTCCAAGAAGCAGATGGAACTGTACAAGAAGCACGGCATCAATCCGGTCGGAGGATGTTTGCCGATTCTCGTGCAGTTGCCGGTGTTCTATGGGCTGTACAACGTGCTGATGAACACGATCGCGCTGCGCAAGGAGCCCTTCGTCCTGTGGATGACGGACCTGGCGGCGCCCGACAAGGTCGGGGAGATCATGGGGATCCCGATTCACATCCTGCCGATCCTCATGGCCCTGACGATGTTCGTCCAGCAGAAGCTCACCCCGACCGACCCGCGTCAGGCGCCGATGATGCTGCTGATGCCCCTGATGATGGTCTTCTTCTTCTATGGCCTCCCGTCGGGGCTGGTTCTCTACTGGACGATGTCGAACGTGCTTGCTCTTGGCCAGCAGCTCACCATGAAACAGCCCACCTTGACCCCGGCGCCCGCGGCCGCCGGCGAGCAGCGCCGGCAGTGGTTCGGCCGCAAGAAGGATGCCTAGCTCGTTCGGGACCGGCGCGCGGAAAGCTGCGAGATGAAAGGAAAAGAGATGGACAACCCACGCAGTGAGGCAATCGTCGTCGAAGGCAAGAATCCGGAAGAGGCGCTGCAGGCAGCGTGCGATCGTCTGAAGACGACGCCCAATCAGGTCGAGTACGAGATTGTGGAAGGCGGCCGGCCCGGGGTCTTCGGGTTCCTCAAGGGCCGCACGATCAAGGTGCGGGTGTGGAAGAAGTCGGCGGCGCAGCGCATGATCACCGAGCTCGTCCACGGCATGTTCACCCGCATGGGCGTCGAAGCCGAGCTGCGGGTGACCCAGGCCGACGACGGCTACGACGTCGAGCTGGAGTCCTCCGACGCCGACGGCCTCTTGATCGGACGAGGCGGCGAGACGCTCAAGGCGCTGCAGCACATCGTCTCGCGCATGGTGGGCCAGAAGGACGAGTCCCTGCGAGTGCGGCTGGACGTGGCGGGCTATCGCAAGCGCCGTCACGAACAGCTCCGCCGCAAGGCCAAGGATCTCGCC
Source organism: uncultured bacterium (assembly GCA_964603725.1). GTDB lineage: Bacteria > Eisenbacteria > RBG-16-71-46 > CAIMUX01 > WJJG01 > CAZDKK01. The sequence continues at coordinate 20,566 of CAZRWW010000019.1, read as the reverse complement.
GAGCGGGCCCTTTCGACCCACCGCGATGCCCTCACCGAGCCGCTCCCGGCCGATGAGCGCCGCATCATCCATCTGGCGCTGGCCGAGGATGGGCGCGTCGAGACGCACGCGCTGGGCGACGGCCAGGTCAAGCGCGTGGCGATCTCCCCGCTGGCCGGCGCGCGGGCGTCGGGCGGCGAGCGCGCGGGGCGGGGCCGCCCTCGCGCGGGCCGCGCGGACGGCGAAGCGG
>CAZRWW010000019.1:0-20327 GCA_964603725.1 uncultured bacterium | reverse complement strand
GAGCGCCGCAGCCACGCGGGCCATTCGCGGCGTTCGGCCTCCGGGGCGGACCGTCCCGAACGCGCCGAGCGCTCGGATCGCTCCGGGCGCTTCGAGCGCTCCAGTAGGTCCGAGCGTGGCGCCCGCGCGGAGCGCGGCGGGCGGTCGGACGGGCCGGAACGGCGTGAGCGCTCCGAACGCGCCGAGCGTCCCGAGCGTCCCGAACGCGCCGAGCGCTCGGATCGCTCTAGCCGCGGCGAACGATCCGAGCGGTCCAGCCGTCCGGGGTCGTCCAGTCGCGGTCGGGGCGAAGGCCGGCCGCCGCGGCGCGTGCCCGGCACGCGCTGGGATACCGAGCGGGCGGGCGAGGAGGAAGTCATTGCCGCCTCAGCCGCCGCCGCGACCCCGGCCGCCGATGAGGCCCCCGCCGAGAACGGCGCCGACGAAAAGTACGACTACCGCCGCCCGCGCCGGCATCGACTGCCGAACGCGAGCGAGTCCTATTTCACGATTCCGGAAGCCGTCGAGCCGCCCAAAGAGGAAGCGGGCGAGGCTCAGCCCGAGGAGAACAACGCCGCTCCGGTGACCTGGGGGCGCAAGCCGCGCGCGGCGCGGGGGCGCAGGTAGGCCCCCCAACGGGCGAACATGCTGAACGACACGATCGTTGCCCAGGCCACGCCGGCGGGCGCCGGGGCCCTGGGCATGATCCGGCTCTCGGGGCCCGAGGCCCTCGCCATCGCCGCCCGGGTCTTCCGACCGGCCGCACGGCTGCGGCGCCTGCCGTCGCACGCCTGCGCGGCCGGTCGCATCGTCTCCGACGGGCACCTGGTTGATCAGGTCGTCGCCACCGTCTTCCGGGCTCCGCGCTCCTACACGGGCGAGGACACCGTGGAGATCACCTGCCACGGCGGTCCGGGGGTCATGGGGCGGGTCCTGGAGGCGCTGCGCGACGCGGGCGCCCGGCCGGCGCGCCCCGGCGAGTTCACCCAGCGGGCCTTCACGCACGGGAAGATGGATCTGGCCCAGGCCGAGGCGGTCGCCGCGCTCATCGCCGCCCGCTCGGCGGCCGGGGCCCAGGCCGCCCTGCGTGTGCTCAGCGGGTCCCTGAGCCGCGCCTTGCAGGCGAGCCTGGATGCGCTCACCGAGGCGCGGGCGCGAATCGAGATCGGCTTGGACTTCCAGGAAGACGGAGCTGCGGACGTCCTGGCGACCGAGGCGCGACCGAGCGACGGACCGGACGCCAAGGCGCTCGTGCGACTGCTCGGCGATGAGCGGGAGCGGCTGGCCCGGTTGCTGGAAGGCACGCGCGCCGGGCGACTCCTGGAAGAGGGCGCGCGGGTGGTTCTCGCCGGGCGGCCCAATGCCGGGAAGTCGTCGCTGTTCAACGCGCTGCTCGGGCGCGAACGGGCCATCGTCTCATCCGAGCCCGGGACGACGCGCGACGCCGTCGAGGCGTGGGTGGAGTGGGACGGCGTGGCGGCGGTCCTGATCGACACCGCGGGCCTGGGACGAGCGGCGGCCGAGATCGAGCGCGAGAGCATGCGGCGGGCACGGGAAGCGGCCGGCACGGCCTCGCTGGTGGTCCTCGTGGTGGATGTGGCCGCCGGGTCGGCCGCCGATCTGGAGCGGATCGTGCGGGACACCGGCTCATCGCCGGACGCCGTGATTGTGGCGCTCCACAAGTGGGATCTGGGCCCGGCGTCCGCCTGGCAAGACCTGGCGCGGCGCGAGGCGTTCGAGGTCACGGCCGCGGCGGACAGCGGATCGGGCGGTCCGGGGCTGGTGCGCGTTCCGCTGGTGCGGACCTCGGCCGTCGCCGATCCGGGGGTCGGCGCGCTGCGACGGATCGTGGCGGATCGACTTGCCGGGGGGGCCGGCGACAGTTCCGAGGCGCTCGCCGTGGGCGAGTGGCAGCGGGACCGGCTGGCGCGGGCCCATGACGCCGTCGCCCGGGCGCTCGAGCTGGTGCGCGCGGAGCAGGGCGGGGAGCTCGTGGCGTTCGAGCTCGCGGAAGCTCTCGATGCGCTGGGGGAGATCCTGGGGCGCCGCGCGGGCCCGATGCTGCTGGAGGCTGTCTTCTCGAGGTTCTGCGTGGGGAAATGAGCCCGCGCGGCCCCCGCCGACCGGCGACAGAGGGCGCGGCCGCGCGGTGAGCCGCCTCAGGCGTGGACCCCAGGCAAGTGGGGGCCGATGGACCGCAACGCGAACATACGTGCTGGCAACGCCCACGCCGGCGGCCACGCCGACGCCCACGCCCGCGCGGACGCCGACCAGGACGCCCACGCCGGCGGCCACGCGGGCGGCCACGCGGCCGGCGGCCGGCTGCCGCGCGCGGTGGATGCCGTCGTGGTGGGCGGAGGCCACGCCGGTATCGAGGCTGCCTGGGCGCTGGCCAGACTCGGGCACAGCGTGGCGCTGGTGACCTTCGACGTCGGCGGACTGGCGCGCATGTCCTGCAACCCCTCCGTGGGCGGTCTGGCCAAAGGTCAGCTCGCGCGCGAGATCGACGCCCTGGGGGGGCTGATGGGCCGGCTGATCGACCGCACGGGCATTCACTTCCGCATGCTCAACCGGCGCAAGGGACCGGCCGTCCATGCCCCGCGGGCTCAGGCGGACAAGGAGGCCTATGCCCGAGAAGCGCTGCGGGTGCTGTCGGCGCAGGCCGACGTGCGTCTGATCGAAGCCGAAGTCACGGATATCCTGGTCGAAGACGGCCCGGAGGGCAGCGGCGTTTCACCGCGGCGGGTCGTGGGGGTGCGGTTGGAACAGCCTCGCTGGGAACTCGTCCGGCCGGGCGGCGCGCACTCGGACGGCGCCGTTCGGGGCGAGGCGCACCCGCTCCACGCGGATTTGGTAGGGGCGCGCTCGGCTGACGCGGATCGCCGGGCCGACTGCGAGGCGTTGCGGGTGACCGCGCCCCGTGATCTGGCGGCCAGAGTGGTCGTGATCACGGCCGGCACCTTCCTGCGAGCCATGGTGTTCACCGGCCTGGACCCGCGCCCGGGCGGCCGGCGCGGGGAGCCCCCGGCGCGGGATCTGTCCGGGTGCCTGGAGCGACTGGGCCTGGTGATGGGACGCCTCAAGACCGGCACGCCGCCCCGCCTCGCGCGCGCGAGCGTCGATGTCTCGCGCCTGGCAGTCCAGCCCGGCGATGAGCCGCCGCCGCGCTTCTCCTTCTACGAGACCACCCCGGTGGCGAATCGGATCGCGTGCCATCTCACGCACACGAACGAGCGCACGCATCAGGTCATCCGCGCCGCGCTCGACCGCTCCCCGCTGTACGGGGGGCTGATCCGCGGCATCGGCCCGCGGTACTGCCCATCGATCGAGGACAAGATCGTGCGGTTCCCCGATCGCACGAGCCATCACGTGTTCCTCGAGCCCGAGGGGTTGAACAGCGAAACGATCTACCCGAACGGCATCTCGACCTCGCTGCCCGAAGATGTACAACGCGACTACGTCCGCACGATTCCTGGACTGGAAGAGGCTCGTATTGTACACCCCGGATATGCGGTCGAGTACGACTTCCTGCTCACGACGCAGATCGATGAAGCGCTGGCAGTGCGCGGCATCGACGGCTTGTACGCCGCGGGTCAGATCAATGGCACCTCCGGCTACGAGGAGGCGGCGGCGCAGGGCATCATGGCGGGCATCAACGCGCACGCGCGCCTGGAGGGGCGAGCACCCGTGGTGCTGGCGCGCAGCGAGGCGTACATCGGCGTTCTGATCGATGACCTGATCACGAAGGTGCCCACGGAACCCTATCGGATGTTCACCTCGCAGTCCGAGTATCGGTTGCTGCTCCGCCAGGACAACGCCGATCGGCGCCTGGCGCCGGTGGGGCGCGCCGCGGGTCTGCTGCAGGAGAGCGACTGGCGGAAGGTCGCGGATCGCTGGGACAGAGTGGCGCAAGCGCGCGCGGCGCTGAGCGCCCACCGACTCGGCCGGCGCGCGGCGGGACAGGCGGCGTCGCTGGCGGGCAAGACCTTCGAGGATCTCCTCAGAATGCCGCACGTGGATGTCGGCCTGCTCGAGCGGCTGGGTCATCCGTGCTCGCTTCCGCACGAGGATCGCACGGCGCTCGAGGCCGAAGTCAAGTATGATGGTTACATCCGTAAACAACTGCGCGAGATCGAGCGGTCGCAGGTGCTGGAGGACCTCGAGATTCCGGAGCGTCTCCTTGCCAGTCCGCCGGAGCAGCTTTCGCGTGAGGCCAGGGAGCGGCTCAGCCAACACCGGCCGCGGACTTTGGGGCAAGCTATTAGAATACAAGGTATTACGAAGAATGATCTTCTGATTCTGGCGGTGTCGATGAAAGCAGGCGAGCGCGGGGCAAGCCCGCGCCCGGGGCAGCCCTGGCATGGACGGACGAGGCCGCAGGAGGTGACGACGACAGCGCCGGGGGCAGAAGCGTCGCAGCGGCGGCAGCCAAGTGCCCGAAAGGATCCGTCATGACGAAGGCCCCCCGGAGGCCGCGGCGATCCGGCGAGAACCGGCCGAAGGCCGGACGCGCGGGCAGCGGCGCCGTGCGGCGCGAAAGCCGTAACTATCATTCTCGAGGATCGGTACGAGTTTCGTCAGCGTGGCGGGAGAAGATAGAAGACCTGCTCCGGCAGGCGGAGCGCCAGGGGGTCGGTGTCGATCCTGGCAGCGCAAGCAGGCTCGAAGCTTACTGCCGCGCCGTTGTCGAATGGTCCGAACGGGCCGGGCTCGTGTCTCCCGGAGACCTCGGGCGTTTTGTCGAGAAGCACGTGGCCGCGGGCTTGGGGCCGCTGCTGCTCCTGAAGCCCGCTCCTGAAGCGTGGTGGATCGATGTGGGGACCGGCGCCGGACTGCCCGGGCTCGTGATGAAGCTCTGCTGCCCGGATGTTCCTGTGACTCTGGTCGAATCCTCTCGCAAGAAGACGATCTTCCTCGAACGTGTCCGCGAGACTATCGGCCTGACGTCATTGGACATCCTTGAAGCGCGCGTGGAGTCGCTGACGGCGTGGCCGAGTTGTGGCGGTCGCCCGCGCAGAGAGGCCGCCGGCCGAGCTGCTGCCCGAGACCAGGGGCGTGCGCTGGGCGGTGAGGCGATCCTCATGCGGGCGGTGGCAGCGCTGGCGCCCTCCCTGGCACTCATCGACGTCGTGGCGCCCGTGGGATGTAACCTAATCACCTTCAAGGGGTTGGGGTGGAAGTCCGAGCTCGAGGCAGCTCGACCGGCAATGCTGAGACACGGATGGGCTTTCGTCGAGATGCGGGAGATCCCCTGGGTGCCGGCCCGCATGCTCCTGCTGGTTCGGGAGCGGCTCACGACCGATGCTACTGACGAGGGCTCCTGACGGCGTCCCTTTCCGCCAGTCGTGGCGCGAGCGCCAGCCGACTTGAAGAACGAGAAGAACGCGCGCACCAGGGTCATCGACGTACGGGACATTTTCCCGGAACCTCCTCGGAGTCACGTGCGCCGGATGTTCCACGTGAAACATCCAGCCAGCCGCCTCAGACCCGGATGTTCCACGTGAAACATCGCGGGAGCCCTTTCAGACCCACAGCCGCGCAAACCAGCGCGTCAAACACCCCGACCCCGGGATCGCCACCGACCATCGCGCCAGTCGCCCCGGCCGCGGATCCCCACGAACCATCGCGCCAGTCGCCCCGGGCCCGAGTTCCACGTGAAACATCCAAACGCGCTTCCTCCGATCGGCTGTGGCCAGGCCACGACTCATGACGGATAGGCCCTCGAAAAACAGCCCTCGGAATCGCTCCCAGAAACCTTTGGATCATGGTGCCTTGACGCATTGACACTCGCGCTTGGCGCTGCTACTGTCCGGCACCGGATGTTCGGGGCACGGCAAGGTCGCGTACGAGCCCCAATTCCTTGTTTTTCTGGATTTTATGGCTCCAGGACGGTGTCGTGGTGCGGCACCTGAGGCCGCCAACGCGCCAAATCCGGGTGATGTGTGGGTAAGATCATAGCAGTCGCCAATCAGAAGGGTGGCGTCGGAAAAACAACGACGGCCATCAACCTGGCCGCTTCACTGGCCATGCTTGACTTCAGGGTCCTGTTGATCGACATGGATCCGCAAGGCAACTCGACTTCTGGTCTGGGCCAGTCCGGCGAGGAACCGCTACCAACGGTCTATGAGGCGCTTCTGGGCAACGCGGACATGCGGGGCGCGATCCTGAGCACAGAGGTCGGGGGACTGGATCTCGTTCCCTCGGCGCCACGGCTCTTCGGCGCGGAGATCGAACTGGTGGGGCTGGAGCGTCGCGAGTACATCCTCCAGCGCTGTCTCGACCCGCTGACACCGCAGTACAACTTCGTTCTGATCGACTGCCCACCCTCGCTCGGGCTCCTGACGATCAACGCCTTGGCCGCGGCGCATTCGGTTCTCATTCCCATGCAGTGTGAGTACTACGCGCTGGAAGGACTGAGCCAATTGCTCCAGACGATTCGATTGGTACAAGAGAGCCTCAACTCCGGGTTGCGTGTGGAGGGGGTCTTGCTAACCATGTACGACGGGCGCCTGAGCCTGTCGCAGCAGGTGGCGGAAGAGGCGCGCCGCTTCTTCGGGAATCGGGTGTTCAGCACGCTCATTCCCAGGAACGTCCGCCTTGGTGAAGCTCCGAGTTTCGGGAAGCCGGCGGCACTCTATGATCCTCAGTGTTCCGGTGCCGCAAGTTACATGAATCTGGCGAAGGAAGTTGTAACCCATGTCGAGGAAGGCACTTGGACGAGGACTACGGGCGCTGATCCCGGAACCCACACCATCGGTGAGTCGTGCGACCCCGGAGTCGGAGCAGGAGACCACGGTATCCGTGGCGCTGGGTGAGACCAGTGTGCCCTCAGAAGAGGATGCCCTGGTATCGGGAACTCCCGGCCGGTATCGCGAGAGCCTCCGGTACATCCCGGTCGACCAGATAGTCCCCAACCCCAGGCAGCCACGCGTCACGTGGGAACCTGCTGCTCTTGAGGAGCTTACGAGGAGTATCCTGCAGCGGGGACTCCTCGAGCCGATCATTCTCCGGCCCGCGGGAAACAACCGATACGAGATCGTGGCGGGCGAGCGACGTTGGCGGGCCTGCAAGGCAGCGGGATGGAACGATGTCCCCGCGATCGTCAGGAGCATGGAGGAGCACGAGAGTCTCGAGGCCGCCCTGATAGAGAATATCCAGCGCTCCGACCTCAATCCCGTGGAAGAGGCACGGGCCTACAGCGCCCTGTCAACGCAGTTCGGCCTCACCCACGATGAGATCGCCAAGCGCGTCGCCAAAGACCGCTCCACAGTAACTAACCTAATGCGGCTGCTTGTTTTGCCCGATGAGGTCCTCGCTCATGTTTCACGTGGAACCCTCACACCCGGACATGCCCGTGTCCTGATTGGCGTTCCCGAGGAGTATCGTATCCCCATCGCGGAGCGGATGTCCCAGGAACAATGGTCCGTCCGAAAGGCCGAGACCTGGGCACGGGGTCTTTCCGGTGGAAGCGGCCAAATCAAGAGACGGATGACAAGGGGTAATCGTAAGCCCGAGAACATCTTTCGCATTGAGGAACAGCTCTGCAGGCACTTCGGTACTGAGGTTCGCGTGCGCATGGGGCGCAAAGGCGGTAAGCTGGAGATCGCCTACTTCGACGACGAGGATCTCTCCCGCCTCCTGGACCTCCTGGGCGTCGTCGTGCCATGACGTGGGGACTCCGATCGGATCAGGATTCTAATCTATTCTAATTTATTCAGTTATGAGTCGTAAGGCATGAGTCGTAAGGCAGAGGCATGAAGGAGTCGGCCGCACAGCGTCTACCCGGAACGGGGGAACGCCGGGAATACTACTCGGTGACCATCACCTCGACCGCGAGGTCGGGTGTCACCCAGTTCCGCCTGTCGCGGACCCTCGTGCGTGTCGCCGTCGCGGCGGCGGCCGTGTTGGTGGTCATGAATGTGGCCGGGTTGGTTCTCTTCGGCCACTTGCTGCACCGAGCACGATCATCCGGCGAGCTGATCCAGGATAACCATAAACTACGTAGTCAATTGGCCCAGCTGGGAATCATGGAGCAGCGTCTTGCCACCCTCGACTCCATGCGCGTGGCGGTGCTGCGCGTTGTGGGGGTCGACGTTCCGGAGAGCGTGCCCGCGAGCGAGCAGGGGCAGGAGCGAGGGGCAGTTGAATCGGCCGGGGAGTATCGGGTGACGGGCCCCGGGCCGGAGCCCGTCCTGGAGGACCTGGACGCGATCCGCGCGGTGCTGACCCGCATACCGATGGCCGGGCCGCGCACGCGGGGCTTCGGGCCGCTGGGCGAGGAAGGCATCTTCCATACAGGAAATGACATAGCGGGTCAGACCGGAGCGGCGGTCGCGGCTGCCGGGGAGGGGGTCGTCTCCTTCGTCGGTTCGGACAAGGTCTTCGGGAATGTTCTCCTCATCTCGCACAACCCCCGGCTCTCCACCATGTACGGGCATGCCTCGCGCATCCTGGTGAAGGTGGGCGACTTCGTGAACGCCGGCGAGATCGTGGCGAGGGCCGGGAGCACGGGGCGCAGCACGGCCCCGCACCTGCACTTCGAGGTGCTCTGGGATGGGAGGTCCATCGATCCCGCCCTGGTCTTCAAGACCTGGCAGGACTCCGGCGCGCCCCAGCGGGTGGACGCCCGGCCGGGAAACGACCCGGGAGATGGTGGCCGCGCAACCAACAACCTTGGTAGCAGATAGATCATACGTCCGGCGCCATTGACATGGGCGACCGGAGGCGCAAGATGTCCACGCAGTCGGTCCGCGTCAAGGAGGGGGTGATGTTCAACAAGTCGTCTCCGCAGCCCCAGGTCGCGCCGCAGCGCACCGAGCGCAACGAGCAGTCCTTCCTGCAGAGCGGCGTGCGCCTGAAGGGCGAGATCGAGGTCGACGGCGATCTCCGAGTCGAGGGTACCGTCGAGGGGACACTCAACACCCGCGGCGTGCTCATGCTGGGCCCCAAGGCCTTGGTCCAGGGTGATATCCGCGGCCGGGAGATCGTGATCCACGGCAGACTGGCCGGCACGATGCGGGCGGAAGAACGCATACATCTGGTTCGCGGGGCCAAGGTCAAGGGCGACCTGTACTGCCGTTCGCTGGTCATCGAGGAAGGGGTCCATTTCGAAGGTCGATCGCACATGGGGGAACCGGCGGGCCAGCAGGCGTCCGAGAGCAGGGCGCTGCCCGGTGGCCCGGGCCAGGTCGCCGCGGCCTATGGGGTCGCGGAGCGCGAGGGCGCCGACCTACGCGTGACGGCCGTGGGCTCGGCTCCCAAGCAACGCGGGGGGCACCTCGGTTCGACCTAGACGGCGGGAGCTTCCCCGGGCGGGAAAACTGTGGAGAACCGTGTGGATATCGCAACCGATTTGTTCTATAGAAGTTATGGCGTGTTTGCGTGTGTGGGGCGGAAGTTGTCCACATCGTCGCCGTCTAGCATGAACGTGGATAATCTTGGGAAGGAGGAGCCATCCGGCGCGGGCGCTTTCAATTGACACGCCGGCGCCGGCGTTCCTAGACTGCAAGGTTGTCTCTGAAGTGGGCCGCGGGTGCGCCCGCCCACGGAAGTGCCGGAGAGGGAATCCCATGCGCCGCAGATCCTGGCTACGCTGGACGGCCGCCCTGGCAGTGGTCGCCGTCGCCCTGTGGGTAGGTTGCACCGAGGACGAACCCGTCACGGTCGACCAGACACCACCCGTCGTTGCCTTTGTCAATCCGCACATCGGACAGGGGCTCAATATCTCTCCGACATCGGTTCCTGACACGGTGACGATCGTCGTCGAGGTCCAGGATCTGAGCGGCATCGAGCGGGTGCAGTTCTGGGTTACCTTCCACTCGGAGGCGACCTCGCGCCTCCTCGGGGAGAGCGCGACTCCCATAGCCCCCGGGACGGGCGGCGGACAGACCGGTTCCAGTTTGTACAAGTACTACTGGGATGCCTCCGCGATGCCCAATGGAACCACGGGAGCGCTCTGGGCGGTCGCCTACGACAAGCTGGGCAACGCCGGACGGACGAAGAGCCCCATCTCGATCCGCATCATCAGCCGCGAAGACGTGAGCCCGCCGGTTGCGGATTTCACGATCGCCACGACGCCTCCGGGCACTGCTCCCACCGTGGCCGCGACCTTCCTCTTCGACCCGAGCCATACCACCGATGCCATCGACCCGCCCAACCGGATCAGGGTTCGCTGGGACTTCGACTACACGCCCGGCTCACCATCGTGGGATATCGACACGACCGATGCCCGCGCCACCAATGTGCAGGAGCAGCAGTTCGCGCAGGCCCGGACGTACACCATCGCGCTCCAGGCCTTCAACACCTATTACGGCGGGGGGTCGGAGATCGTGACCCGCGATCTCACGGTGTTGCCCGAGTTCGGCGAGCCCCGGCCGCCCGCGCCGGTGGTCCAGATTCCCAAGGGCACGTACCCCATGGGGGTGACCAACGTGGCGGGCGGCAACGCGACACGCTACAGCGAGAACGAGCTCGTCCGGGCGGAGCTCAACGTGACGATCTCCGCCAATCTTTTCATCGACAAGTACGAGGTCACGAACGGCCTCTACGCCGGGTTCCTCGACACCGCCGCCGCCGCGGGGATCATCGCCTTCAACCAGGCCAGCGGAGAAATCACGCTGGTCGAGACCGGCGAGCTGCTGCTCACCATCGACACCGATCTGACCCGCATCATCTACATTGACGCGGAGGTCGGCTTCTCCGTGGACAGCAACGCGCGCAACCTGCCGGTGACCGGCGTCACGTGGCAAGGCGCGAAGGCCTATTGCTCGTTCTACGGCCTGCGCCTGCCCACCGAGTACGAGTGGGAGATCGCGGCGCGCGGCGGGCAGATCATCACGACGGCCGACGCCGGCTATGTCTACCCCTGGGTTCCGCTGAGCACGATCACCGGGGCCTATGCCAACTACGCCAACTCGGGCGATCCGTACGAAGAGCGTGGCAACCGCCGGGCCGAGGCGCGGGTCGGATCCTACAGCGACATCGACTCGCTCCTGGGATCCTGGCCGCATGAGAACGCCGTGGGTCCGTTCGGGACCTACGACCAGGCCGGGAACGTGGCCGAGTGGGTCGATGACTGGTATGTGCCGCGGATCTACAACACCATGCGCGACCGCGTCGACGTGACGGGCCGCTGGCCGGTCGATCCGCAGAGCCCGAGGGAGTCGGAGAGCCTGACGGGCACGCGGGTCGTTCGCGGCGGCAGCTTCTTCGACACTCCCCCGTTCCTCCGCGTGACGAGGAGGGCCGCCGCCGATCCCCTGGTGGGCAGTCCCACGGTGGGATTCCGCGCGGTCTACACGGAGTTCATTCCCTAGCGCATGCGAGAGCAGGGCGGCGTGCCAGATACCATGGGCTCGGCTGAGGCGCGGACCACGGGCGTGCCGCCGGTTTGGCGGAAGCACGGCTGGGGCGTCCTGGCCGCGCTTCTCTTGCTCTTGCTCGCCGCCGCGCTCTACCTGCCCGGGTTCCCGCGCGGCCCCGTGATGGACGACACCGGCGTCTTCCTCGAAAACCCCGCCGTCAGATCGGCCGGCGACTGGTTGACCGCGGCCTTCTTCGCCGATACCTACCGCCCCGTCTGGCGTCCGTTGACGCAGCTCACCTATCGCTGGAGCTGGTCGCTCTGGCCGGGCGGCCGCCGCGAGGCCGCGCTCTTCAATCTCGGGCTGCTGGCCCTGGCGGCCATGCTGGCCGCCGCGCTCCTGCGCCGGCTGGGGTTGGGACGCGCCACCGCCCTGGCGGCCGGCGCGCTCTTCCTCGTGCAACCCGTGGCGGTGGAGTCCGTGGCGCGGCTCGCCGGCCGCAGCGAGCTGCTGTGCATCTGTTTCCTGCTGGCGGCGATGTGGCTGCACGCCGGCTGGGCGCGCCGCGGCGAGCCAGTGACCCCGGCCAGGCACGCGGCCCGCTGGGCGCTGTGGGGGCTGTGCTTCCTGCTCGCGCTGCTGTCGAAGGAGATCGCGCTCGTCCTGCCCCTGCTCGCGGCGGCGCTCGAATTGACCCGGATCGCCCGCACGGACCGGCGCGAACGGCTCCTGCGCATCGCGGGCGTCGTGGCCGCCTCGGTGGTCGTGATCACGTGCTGGTCGGCTTTTCGCAGCGGCGTCCTCAGTGGCTGGCCGCATCAGATCAAGCGCAACCCCGCCCCGGACTACGTCCACGCGCTCACGGGACGCGAGCGCGTGCGCTTCTCGCTCGCCCTGCCGGTCCACTACGGCGGCATGATCATCGGCGCCCACGAGCTGTTGCCCGACTACTCGCACCTGCTCGCCTGGCCCGAGGATGCCCCGCCGATCGAGCTGGGCAATCCGCACTCCTTCGGTGTGCGCGTGCCCCGCTGGCCGCTCACGGTCGGCGGCGTCGTGTTGCTGGCAGGCGGTCTGACGGCGGCCTGGGCGCTGCGCCGGAGGCGACCCGTGCTCGCCCTGGGCGTCGCGTGGGCCGCGCTGACGCTGCTGGCGGCGCTGCCGCTCCTGGGCAGCAACGGTCACGTGGCGTCCGCGCGCAACCTGCCGCTGCCCCTGCTGGGCGTGATCATGGGGCTGGCGGCGCTGGCGGACCCCGTCTTGGCGGGGCGGAGCGCGGCTCCGGCGGCCGCTGCGGCGGGGATCAGGATCGACCGGTTGAGCATGGTGATCATGGGCCTCGCGATCGCGCTGGCCGCCGCGTCGATCCTGCGCACGCGGGCGCAGCTGCCGCACTGGAACTCGCAGGAAGCGCTCATGAGACACCTCGAGCAAGGGGCGCCGCATTCGCCCGAAGTGGCTCTCTACGGCGGCCTCATGGCCATCCGCCGGGGGGACCTTGAACACGCCACCGCGCAGATGGAACGCAGCGTGTCGCTCTTCGCCCGCAATCCGCGCGTGCTGCTCAACCTCGGCATGCTGTACAGAAACCAGGGTCGCAGCAGCGTCGCGGCCCGCGCCCTGTCCGACGCGGTCACGGTGGCCGAGCGCCTGATGCCCGGCACGGCGGTCGAGGCGCAGACGCACGTGGCGCTGGGTTCGTTCCTCGGCGAGCAGGACCAGCAGCAGGCGGCCCTCGAGCAGTACGTCAAGGGCGTCGCGGCGGACTCCACCAACATCCAGGCCCTGGCGCGCGCGGGCGCCCTGCTGGCCTTGAGATACGAGACCGCCCGCGAGGGAATCCGCCTCATCCACCGGGCGCTGGCGCTGGATCACACCGGCGCGCTGGGGTCCCTGGCGGCGCACATCCGCGACACGGCCGCCCGCGCCGAGCGTTATCTGCGGGTGCTGGACGGCGCCCCGAGAAGCTATGAGCAGACCATGGGTCCCGAGCGAGGCGCGGAAGCGAAAGACCGGACTGAGCCCGGGCAGGCGACCGAGCCCGAGCAGCTCCCCGGACGGTGACGGGCGCCGGAAAGCACCGATCCGCCGGCGCCGTGAGAAGGGACCCATGCGCGTGCCCGGACCCATCGCAGAACACCGGCCTGCTGGCTGCTGCCGGCCGCCACGAACGCGCCTGACCGGCCAGGGCGGGCTGCGCGGGGCGGCGCGCGGGTTGATCGCGCTCGCCGCGTTCTGCGCGGCCGATGCGCTCCCGGCCCCCGCGGCTCCCGGCTACACGCTGGTGGACTGCGACACCCTGCGCCCCTGCCCGGGCTGGCCCGTGTGGCTCAAGGACTATCATCGCGGCACGCGCACGGAGAAGACTTCCGCCATCGCCTTCGCGGGACGCGACCCGGAGGGGCGGCGCTGCTTCTTCCTGGCGGATGAGATCGGCCAGCTCCATCTCTGCCGCGTCGAGCAGCCGGGGGATAGCGGCGCGGTAGTCCTCCACCTCGAAGAGGTGGGTGTCGACTCGAGCCTGCTTGCTGATCTGCCCCTCGAGCGCCCGTGGGATTTTGAGGGGCTCGATCTGGACGCGGGCGCGGGGCGCCGAGCGGGCGAGGACGGATTCGCCGCCGGATCCTGGTCGCTGGCGGACAGCATTGACGGGCTGCTCACGGTCGAGGGTCAGGGCACGACCGCCGAGGAAGACACCCGCCTGCTCGCCATCCGCTTGCGCTCGGATGCGCGGACGTCGCGCTGGCGCGTCGCGAGCCTCGGCGATGCGATTGCCGGGGCCCGCTTCTGGCGCGGCGCCATCAAGCCCGACCTGGGCTTCGAGGGCGTGGCGATCAGCCCCGGCTACTACTGGTTCGGGCTCGAGAGCCTGGACGAGAGAGGGGCGCTCCAGATGCGTGGGGCGGTGCTGTTCCTGTACGACCGCGCCGCCGGCCGGGTCGGCACCCTGCCCACCCGCGCCTGGGGGATCCACACGATTTGCGGGCTGGCCGCCCCGTCCGACACCGTGACGGTCGTGGCGGACCGAAATCGCCAGTCGCTCTTCGTCCTGCGCTGGGCGGCGGGCGAGCCGGGCCAGCTCCAGGCAGCGTTCCGCTTCCCGCTCGATCTGCCGGCCCCCGGCGGCTTCCGCTACGCGATTCCTACCGTGGAAGGCGTGACGGTGGACGACACCCACGACCTCTGGTGCGTGATCGATCCCCGGCGCGGGCAGTATCGTCCCGTGGGGGCCGCGCCCGAGAGCGTCCACGTCTTTCTGGCGGCGGAGATCCCCATGCTGTATCGCTTCTCGGGAGCGGACGTGTGGCCGGCCGCCGGACTCGCGTCGAGCCGCAGTGCGCAAGGGGGGCTGGAATGAGCCAGCGTCGCGACGTCAACCGGGGAGGCCCGCACCGGCCTGGCCGCGGGGCGAGACCCTGCTTGCCCGTCCGACTCCGTGGAGCCGCCGGGCTCCTCATCGGCGCGTTGATCGCCGGCAGCGTCCTCACCGCCGCGGCGGCCCGCGCCGCGTACCCGCCGCCCACCGTCGCCACCGACGGCATGGTGGTGACCGATTCGCCGGAGGCCTCCCGGGTCGGCGCCGAGGTGCTGCGCGAGGGCGGCAACGCCGTCGACGCCGCCATCGCGGTCAGCTTCGCCCTGACCGTCACCCATCCGCAGGCCGGCAACATCGGCGGCGGCGGTTTCCTGGTCGTGCGGATGGCGGGCGGACCGACCGAGACGATCGACTTCCGCGAAGTCGCCCCGGCGGCCGCGACCCGCGAGATGTTTCTGGGGCCCGATGGGCGTCCCGATCCGCGAAGGTCGACCGAGACGCTCCTCGCCAGCGGCGTGCCGGGATCGGTGGCCGGGATGGCCATGGCCCACGAGCGCTATGGCTCGCGGCCGTGGGAGGAGCTGCTCGAGCCCGCGATCCGGCTGGCGGGCGGCGGCTTCGCGCTCGATCGCTACACCGCGGGCAACCTCGTCGCGCTGCAGGCGCGCCTGGCCCAGCATCCGGAGGCCCGGCGCATCTATCTGAACGACGGCCGGTTCTGGGCCCAGGGCGACACGCTGAAGCAGCCCGAGCTGGCCGCGACCCTCACCCGCCTCGCCCGACTGGGCCCGCGGGAGTTCTACGAGGGCGAGACCGCCCGGCTGATCCTGGCCGAGATGGAGCGCGGAGGAGGCATCATCAGCGCGCAGGACCTGCGCGACTACCGGCCGCTGCAGCGCGCGCCGCTCTCGGGACGATACCGCGGCCACGACGTCTACACGATGCCGCCGCCCAGCTCGGGGGGCATCGCCCTGCTGCAGATGCTCTCGTGTCTCGAGCCCTTCCCCATGGCGCAGCTCGGACCCCAGTCCTCGCGGCAGATCCACCTGCTCGGCGAGGTGATGAAGCGGGCCTTCGCCGACCGCGCCGAGTTCCTGGGCGACCGGGACCACGTCCCGGTGCCCGTGGCGGGGCTCCTGGCCCCGGCCTATCTGGACAGCATGCGGGCGACCATCGACGCCGGCCGCGCGACCCCGGCTCTCGGGGCGGGGCCGGGCCGACCGGCCGGGGCCGGGGCCTTCTACGCGGCCACCGGCGGGGCGCCGGGCCCCGACATCCTGAGCGCCGATTCCACCGGCGGAGGAATGGGGGGGCGCGAGACCACGCACTACAGCATCGTCGATCGGCACGGCAATGCCGTGGCCGTCACGACGACCCTCAACACCAGCTACGGCTCCGGGCAGATGGTGACGGGCGCGGGGTTCCTCCTGAACAACGAGATGGACGACTTCGCGGCGCTGCCCGGCAGCCCGAACTACTACGGGCTGGTCCAGGGAGAGGGCAACGCCGTGCGGCCCTTCGCCCGGCCGCTCAGCTCCATGACCCCCACGATCGTGACGCGCGGCGACACGCTGGCGCTGGTGCTCGGATCGCCCGGCGGGCCCAAGATCATCACGAGCGTCTTGCAGACCTTGATCAACGTGGTCGACAACGGCCTGGACGTGCAGGCGGCCATTGCGGCGCCCCGGGTTCATCATCAGTGGTGGCCCGACACGCTCTACGTCGAGCCCGGCGGGATGACGGCCGACGTGACCCAGGCGCTGGAGCGCATGGGCCACCGACTCGCCGATGGCGGCTACGCCGGCTCGGTGCAGGGCATCCAGGTGGTTCAGGTGGGCGACCGCCGCCTGCTGCTGGGCGCCTCCGATCCGCGCCGCAACGGCAAGCCGGTCGGCGTCAGCGGCGCGCGACTGGTGGAACGTTAGCACCGGCGCGGGCGGGAGGCAGCGGGGATGGAGAGCCAGGAGCGGATCCGGCGCGAGCAGCAGGAGGTGCTGGGCACGGAGCTGGCTCGCACCGAACGGCCGCTGACCATTCTGGGGCTCGTGGCCTGGCGATCGCTCTGGTCGATGGGGAAGGGCGCGGGCGCCGCGGCCTTCATGCGCTCCCCGGTGTGCCTGGCGGCGGCCGGCCACGACATCCACGTCGTGCAGCCCTGCGCGCGGGGCGAGGAAGGCGTGGAGCGCTACGGCGGCGCCACCTTTCACAAGTATCGCTCCCCGGAGATCTTCTCCGATCCGCGCCGGCCGCTGCCGGTCCGTCTGTGGAACCGCGTCTGGCGGTACGTCTGGTTCCAGCTCACGGCGCCGGGCCAGATGTACAAGGTGGCTCGCCAGATCCATCCGGACGTGCTCGTCGCCTACGATGTGATGACCATGCCGCCCGCGCGCCGGGTGGCCGATCGACTGAAGCTCCCGCTGGCCGCGCGAGTGTACGGCAACACGCTGAGCCTCGCCTTGAACCGCCGGCTCTCGTGGTACGGGAACTTCATGGAGCGGATCGGCTTCCGCGTGCCGGTCGACGCGATGATCTTGAACAACGACGGCTCATCGGCGCTCGAGGTCCTGCGGCGGCTGAAGGTGGACTTCACGCCCGTCCACTACCTGCGCAACGGCATCGACGGGGAGCTCTTCACGCCCGGCCCGCGCCCGCGGGAGCTGATGGAGCGGCTCGGGCTGCCGCCGAACGCCTTCGTGCTGATCACCGTGACGCGCTTCCACTCCGAGAAGCGTCTCGACCGCACGATCCGCGCGCTGGCGGCGCTGCGGCGAGACGTGCCCGAGGCGTTCGCGGTCATGGTCGGGGACGGCCCGGAGAAGCCGGCCGTCGAGACGCTGGCGCGCGAGCTGGGCGTCGCCGAGGCGGTGCGGATGCCGGGGGCGGTGAAGAACGCCGAGCTGACGCCCTGGTACCGGCTGGCGGACGTCATGCTCTCGCTGCTCGACCGCACCAACGCCGCCAATCCGGTTTTCGAGGCCATGGCCTGCGAGCGGTGCGTGGTCGCCCTCGACACGGGCACAACCCGCGAGGTGGTCAGGGACGGCGAGACGGGCGTGCTCATTGCGCCCGAGCGGGAGGCCGATCTGCCCCGGGTGCTGGCCGAGCTGGCCCGCGACCCCGAGCGGCGCGCGGCGCTCGGCCGCCGGGCGCGCCCGTTCATTCTCGAGCTGTGCGGATCGGTCAAGCAGCGCATGGAGCGCGAGGTCGCGATCATCGAAGCGGTGGCCCACCGGCGCGGGTTGGTGCCCGGCAACGTCGTGACAGAACCGGGTAGGATTGGCCCCGCGACCGTCCATTGAAAGGCGGAAGAGCTGTCCGGCGACGGTGATTTGCTCCGCCGTCAGACCTCGGCGGGGCGCAGGAGACCTGGGAGGTGACCCATGACCACTCGCGCGACTGCATTCCAAGGGTTCCTCGCTCTGGCGGCGTGCGCCGCGGTGCTGCTGGTCGGCTGCGACAGCGATCACCCCACGCGCAGTTCCGGGGGCACACCCGTCACCCCGGAGTCGTTCGCGCAGCGGGTCGAGCAAACCAACGACCTGGCGTTCAAGCTCTATCACCAGCTGGCGGGCACGGAGGGCGACCCCGTGCCGTCTGGGAATCTCCTGGTGTCCCCGCACAGCATCGCCGTGTGCGCCGCGATGGCCTACGCCGGCGCGCGGGGCACGACCGAGCAGCAGATGGCCTCGGCGCTGTGCTTCGAATGCCCGCAGACCGGCTTTCACGCCGCCATGGAAGCGCTCAATGACACGCTCATGAGCCGCGGCGCTGATCAGGCGCCGGACGCTTTCCGTCTCAACATCGCGAATGGCTGCTGGGGCGCCAGCTACTGGCCGTATCGGCCCAGCTACCTTGACCTCTTGTCGGATCACTACGGAGCCGGGTTACAACTGCTCGACTTCGCCGGACATCCCGAGGAGTCCCGGCAGGCGATCAATCAATGGGTGGTCGAGCAGACCGCCGGCCGTGTGCAAGGTCTGCTGCCCGAGGGCCTCATCGACGAGTTCACCTACCTCATCCTGGCCAACACCGTCTGGTTCAAGGCCGCGTGGCTTCACCAATTCGACCCGCGGCTCACCATGGACGGGGCGTTCACGCTGCTGGATGGCACGGCGGTCCAGGTGCCCAAGATGATCGGCGATGAGGAATTCCCCTACCACGAGGGCGACGGTTTCCGCGCCGTGGAGCTGCCGTACGTCGGCGATGAAGTGTCGATGTACGCCATCCTGCCCGACTCGGGTCAGTTCGTCACCTTCGAGGCCGCCTTCGACGCGAGCCAACTTGACGACATCGTGGATGCGCTGGCTACGGAGTTCATCACGCTCTGCCTGCCGAAGTTCTCCTTCGAATCGGAGTTCGCGCTGATCGCGGCCCTGAAGGCGCTGGGCATGGCCGACGCCTTCGAACCAGGCGCCAACTTCACCGGCATGGATGGCGTGGACGACGGCCAGCCATGGATCGACTATGTGGCCCACAAGACCTTCATCGCGGTGGACGAGTATGGCACGGAAGCGGCCGCGGCAACGGCCATCAGCCTCACCTGTGGGATCCACAACGCGTTTCTGGCCCGGCGGCCGTTCTTGTTCGTCATCCGCGACAAGCCGACGGGCACGATCCTGTTCCTCGGCCGCGTGCTGGATCCGCGCGGCTGAGACGCGGCGAGCGCTTGGGGGTGTGCGTGCGTCCCAACTGCCAGGAACGGCTGGCCCGGCTGCTGGCCGAGCGCGTGCTCGTCCTGGACGGGGCGATGGGCACCATGATCCAACGCCTCGGCCTCACGGAAGCCGACTTCCGCGGTGAGCGCTTCCGCAACCACCCGCGCGATCTCAGGGGCGACAACGATCTGCTGGTGCTGACCCGGCCCGACGCGATCCGCGAGATCCACGAGGCCTACCTCGAGGCCGGCGCCGACATCATCGAGACCTGCACGTTCAACGCGACGACCCTCGGCCAGGCGGACTACGGCGTGGAGGACCTCATCCCGGAGATCAACCGGGAGGCGGCGCGCCTGGCGCGCGCGGCCTGCGACGCCTGGACCGGACGCGCGACCGGACGGCCGCGCTTCGTCGCCGGCTCGATCGGCCCGACGAGCAAGACGCTCTCGATCTCCCCCCGCGTTGAAGATCCGGCCCATCGCGCCGTCACCTTCGAGCAGGTGCAGGGCGCGTACGCCGACCAGGCGCGCGGGCTGATTGAGGGCGGTGTGGACATCCTCCTGGTCGAGACGATCTTCGATACCTTGAATGCCAAGGCGGCGCTCTTCGCGATCGAGCAGGTCTTCGCCGAGCTGGGCGGCCGGCTGCCCGTGATGATCTCGGTCAGCGTCACCGACCGCAGCGGGCGCACGCTGGCGGGGCAGACGCTCGAGGCCTTCTGGATCGCCGTCGAGCACGCGCGACCCTTCGGCGTCGGGCTGAACTGCTCCTTCGGCGCGCGCGAGCTGAGACCCCTCCTGGCCGAGCTCGCGCGGCTCGCGCCGGTCCCGGTGAGCGTCTACCCCAACGCCGGGCTGCCCAACGCCCTGGGCGCCTACGATGAGCCGCCCGAGGAGACCGCCCGCCTGGTGCGCGGCTTCGTGGCCGACGGCCTCGCCAACATCGTCGGCGGTTGCTGCGGGACGACCCCCGAGCACATTCGGGCGATCGCGGTGGCGATAGCGGGGCTGGCGCCGCGGAAGCTGCCGGTGCCCGCCGCGGAACCGCGCCCGGCGGCGCCGGCGCCCACCCCGG
>CAZRWW010000018.1:47512-75443 GCA_964603725.1 uncultured bacterium | reverse complement strand
TTCTGGGGTCAAGCTACCCCAGTAAGGTGTCCAAAGAAACCGCGGGGCGGAGGAGACTGCCACCGGCGACTTACAGGGCGAGGGGCCGCGGACCTGGCTCAGTTTGATTCGGCCCGCTGAAGGGGCTGGGGAATGAATGGCAAGGGAGAGGTACGATGCGCGTTTGGGGCCGCGGCGCCGCAGCGCTCTCGGGTTTGATGCTGCTCATCTGCTTGAGTGCCCTCCCGGGATGCGAGGGCGAAAAGGATGGACCACGCAAGATCGTCACCCCGGAACTACTGGATGACGAGATCCCGGAGGGGGCGATTCCGATCTGCGGTTACCTCGCCTCCGCCAGCGGCCTGCTGCGCTTGGACACAGATGCCTACGTGCCGGCGAGTGAACGCCTGATCATCGCGCCAGGGACTCAACTCCGCTTCGGGATGGGCAAGGGCCTCTACGTCCTCGGATCGCTGGAGGCCATCGGCACGGCGGAGGATTCGATTCGGTTCGGGTCTGATGTCAGCTGGCGAGGCATCGCCGTCATGGGCCGTCTCGCGGCCATCACCCTCGACCGCTGCCGAATCGAGGGAGCAACGGCGGGGATCTGCATCGAGGACGGGCGGGGGACGATTGCCCGGTCCACCATCCAGTATTGCCTTGCACCAGTGGTCGAAGCCCGCGGGGAGGCGCGGCTTGTCCTCACGGACAGCCACGTTGTCGGGAATGGGGATCTTGTCGCTGCCAAGGATGAGGCCGTTCTAGATCTGAAAGGGAACCGGTTCGACGTGTTGTCATGCTGCACTGCAATCCGATGTTGGTCGAGTGGGGACATCCACGTTGATGGCAACACCTTCCAGGGATACGGCGAGGCGTTCGCGGCCGTCGCGTGCAACATGAAGAGGAGCGGGCGGGCGCTCCTGCGGGAGAACTCGTTCGTCAGCATGAATTCGTACAGCAGTATGTACGTCGGCAACGGCAGCGTGGTCGACGTTGAATCAGCCGCCAGCCTGACCATGGAGGCCAACAGGTTTCGGGGCGTCGTCGGGATCCACATCCGGGCACGCGAGATCGCCTCTGTCGACATTGCCGCCAACGTGATCGAACATGGGCCCTTCTACGAGGCTGTCCTGACATTGATCGAGTGCAGTGAGAGCTCCCTCACGGACAGCCGCTGTGAGGGACCAGCCGGCTATCTTGGAGGCGGCTTGTTGGTGGCCGGGGGAACCGCCATCGTGGAGCGCTGCTCCTGGGAGCACAGCCGCGGGCTGTTTCAGAGTTCCGGGCGCGTGACGCTGAGCCAGTGTCTCTTCCGCCATTCTCTTGTCACGGCGGACAGCCAAGTGACCATGGACAATTGCGTCTTCACTGAATGCGACAAGGCTGTGGCGGCGTCGGGGGGGGTGTTTCGTAATTGCGTCTTCCTGGATAACGAATCCGACATGAGCGTCCAGCCTCCCGGTGAAGTGCTTCTCTCCGGTTGTATCTTGGTCAACGGAGAGGGGCGAGCCAACATCACGGGTTGGAGTGGTTACGAGTTCCTCAGCCTTCGGCTGCACTACAACCTGCTGGACACCGGCCTGGACGCCATCCAGCTAGAGGGTGTGCACCAGATCCACGAGACGGGGGTCCTGAGCGGTGACCCGGGGTTTGACCCTCAGGGTCCAACGATCCCACTGGGAGACCATCTGTACACGCTGACGCTGCTGCCGGGTTCCCCCTGCCGAGACGCCGGGCCCCCGGAGTCGGAGCGCAACGACCTGGACGGTTCGCGCAACGACATGGGGGTCTGCGGCGGGCCGGCGGATCTGCGAGTCCTGGAGGTGCAGCCATGAACCTGCCCGAGGTCCTCGCTCGGTCGTCACGGCGGCTGCTGGCGCTGACCCTGCTGGCCGCGGCGTTGGGCGGCTGCTCAGACGACAAGATCACGGGAACGGCGGCGAGGGAGAGCCCCGAGTATCCGGGGTTCGTGGAGGTTCAACCGAGCGATGACTGGGCAAGCCCTAACATTCGGCAGAATTCCTACTTCCCGCCCGGGAACTCCTACCAACTGCACGGCCTGGTGATCGAGGAAGGCGCGATCGCCAGAATCGGAGCGGGGGTCAGCCTTCGGATCGATGGGTCCATCACCTGCCGCGGAACATTGATCGTGACAGGGACGGCTGACAATCCTGTTACCATCCAGGCAAACGGTCCGCAGGGGATCTGGATGTCTTTCACGGGCGCGGAGGAGCCGAGCACTCTCACGCACTGTTGGATCAACCGGGTGAACGATCTGAAGATCGAGCAAGCTCAACTGGAGCTGGAGGAGTGCCGCGTTGACAGCGTCAGGGCGATTTATGTCACAGGGGGGACGGCCCTGCTGAGGGGCGTGGCGCCGCTGCACGTAGGGTACATCTCGTGCAGTGGCAGCATCCTGGCTGCCCACGCGTGCAGTGTGGAGGTGCGCCAAGTGGACATGTACGGCTCCCGATTCGAGTCAGCGGGGTCGAGTTTCCTCTTCCAGGGAAGCAAGGGACATTACGGCCCCCTCACTATGTCCGGGGTGTCAATGCTGTCCGTGAGAAACAGCAGCTGGCGCGCCGTTGAGCAGTGGACCAGGTGGAGGGTGGGTGCCCCGGCGCGCATCGATATGCGCTCGTCGTCGTTCGAGCGGTGTGGATTCGAGTTCACAGGATTGGCGGGGAGCCCGATCGAGGACTGCACGTGGCGGGAAGGTGGGTTGAGCGTGAACTCCTGCATCGGCTTGCGCATGTGTCGGACGGTTCTGGCAACAGCGTACTTGTCGCTCTACAGGTCCGAGGTCGCCTGCCTGCACTGCGACCTGATTGACAGCGACGTCAACGTCCGGGATGGCTGGATGCGAATGGCGAACTGCTTGGTGCGCGTGAGCGAGGGAAGTGAGTTCTTGGTTCGCCTCTACCATCCCGATTCACGGGTGGACCTGAACAACTGCAGCCTCGTGAGCACCGCGGGGCCCGGACGCGTCAGCCTGCTCAGTGAGGAGCCCGCGGAACTGACCGTCAGGAACAGCATCGTGTGGCGGGAGGGTCAATCTTGGGCCGGAGACGCATCCGGGTGCAGCTTCCTCTTCTGCGATCTCGATTCCCTCTTCCTTCGAAATGCTCTGCGGTCCTTCCTCACGGAGTGCTTCTCCAGCGATCCCCTCTTCGCGGATACGACGACGTACCGTCTGAATGAGGTCTCGCCCTGCCGGGATCGGGGCGATTGGCGACCCGAGTGGAGGGACCCTGACGGCACTCGCAACGACTTGGGCATCTATGGTGGACCCGATGCGAGGTAGCGGCGAGTGCCCGTGACGGTCAGTGCGCGGACGGGTGAGCTTGCCTCTACCTGCCTCCGAGCCGGAGGGCGGACTGCTGAGCGGTAACTGCTCACGGCAGGGGAATACGCGCAGGGAGGTCGCTACCTGCTGTCTCAGTAGTCCCGACCGCAACAACCATGTCATCGAAGGCTGCCAGGGCAGGCAAGTTCTCATCCAAGCGATGGAAGCGAGGATCCGCGAGCCCTGGGGCGCCGTGCAACGAGTCGCCGATGAGCCGGAACATCCCGGCGGCGCCTTCCCTTCCCGAGCGCCCTCCCCCCCGCGCGACCCTACCTCCCCCCCGCCCGCGCCGCCTTCCCCGCCAGCAGCCTCTCTCGCGCCACGAGGTACAGCACCGCGCACAGGACCGCGAACGGCGCGAGCGCCAGCAAATCCGCCGCCGGCCCGCCGTAAAACGGATTATGCGCCCCCGACCAGCGCGTCAGCGTATCGTCGAGGCGCATGAGCACGCCCGCCATGAAAGCGATGATGATCCCCGCGATCGCGCCGCCGGCGATGTAGCCCGAGGCCATCAAGACGCCCGGGCTCTTGTCGCTCTCGGCGGCGAGCTGCTCGGCGGTCACCGTCGCGCCCTTGAGCTCCCGCCGGCGCCGGCGATCGACGATCCAACGGATCATCCCACCCACGAAGATCGGGCTCGAGGACGACAGCGGCAGGTACACACCTACCGCGAAGGCGAGCGAAGGGATCCCCGCCATCTCGAGAATGATCGCGATCATGACGCCGAAGAGCACGAGGGCCCAGGGGAGCTGCCGGTCGAGGATGCCGCGGATGATGTAGCTCATCAGCGTCGCCTTGGGCGCATCGAACTTGCGCACGCTCGTGCCGTCGGGCCGCTGCGTGAAGGCGCCGTTGATGCCCGGATCGACCAGGTAGACGGCGGCGCCCGTATCATCGACCAAGTAGCGGCCCTCGGGGCCGCCCACCAGGTCGCGCTTCTGCCAGACGCGGTACTCGCGCCCGTCGGCGCGCGCCTGCGGCCCGGTGAGCGATTCGCGGGCGGTGAGCGGTCCGGGGTCGGTGCGCAGGCCCGGCGCGACCTGCTCGATGGGCACGTAGACGGTGGCGGTGTCGTTCAGCTTCAGGAGAATCGGTCCCAGCACCAGCGCCGAGACGAGCGCGCCAACGAGGATCGACGTCTGCTGCAGCCGCGGCGTCGCCCCCACGAGGTAGCCGGTCTTCAGGTCCTGCGAGGTTGCGCCCGCGTTGGAGGCGGCGATGCAGACGATCGCGCCCACCGAGAGCGCCGTCACGTAGTGGCTGCCGCCCGTCCAGCCGACCAGCAGGAAGATCATGCAGGTCAGAAGCAGCGTCGCCACCGTCATCCCCGAGATCGGGTTCGAAGAGGAGCCGATCTCGCCGGTCAAGCGCGAGGAGACCGTGACGAACAAGAACCCGAACAGCACGATCAGGATCGCGCCCAGAAGGTTCATGTGCAGCGGCCGGGCGAGCACGATCGCGATGACGATCGCCAGGATCCCGGCGAAGACGATCTTCATCGACAAATCGTGCTCGGTGCGGTGGATGTCGGCGCCGCCCTTGGCGCCGAAGCCCACGTCGCGCAACCCCTCCTTGACACCGCTCCAGATGATGGGCAGCGAACGGCCCAGGCTGATGATCCCGCCTGCCGCGACCGCGCCCGCGCCGATGTAGAGGATGTAGGCGCCGCGGATCTGATTGGGTGACATCTCGCTGATCGGGATCGTGCCGGGCGCGAGCGCCCCGGGGATCGCCTCGCCGAAGAACTTGATCAGCGGGATGAGGAGCAGGTAAGCCATCACGCCGCCGCCGCACATGACCGAGGCGATCTTGGGCCCGATGATGTAGCCCACGCCCAGGAGCTCGGGCGAGATCTCGGCCGAGATCGACCCGGCCTTGAACGGCGCGCCGAAGATCTTCTCGGGCACGTCCTTCCACCCTTTGAGCGCCACCATCAGGGTCTTGTACAGCAGGCCGATCCCGAAGCCGGTGAAGATCGTGCGGCCGCTGGTGCCCGATTTCAGGCCCGCAGCCTCGGCCGCCCGCGCCTCCTCCTGCGCGGCCGCGGAGGCCAGGCGGCGCGACTCCTCCGAGGCGCCCGCTTTGAGCACCTCCGCGCAGGCCGTGCCCTCGGGGTACTTGAGAACCCCGTGCTGCTGGACGATCAGCGCGCGCCGCAGGGGGATCATCATCAGGATCCCCAGGAGCGCGCCCAGCACGGCGACCAGCATGACGCGCGTGATCTCGAGGTCGAAGCCCAGGATCATGATGGCCGGCATGGTGACGCCGATGCCGAAGGCGATCGACTCGCCCGCCGAGCCGGCGGTCTGGACGATGTTGTTCTCAAGGATCGTCGCGTCGCGCACGCCCAGCTTCGAGGCCAGCCGGAAGAGCGTAATCGCGATCACCGCCACCGGAATCGAGGCGCTCACCGTCAGGCCCACCTTCAGGACCAGGTAGAGCGAAGAGGCCCCGAAGATCATCCCCAGCACCGTGCCCATCAGCACCGCGCGCAGGGTCATCTCGCGCATCACGGTGCCGGCGGCGATGTAGGGCTGGAAGGCGGGGGCGGTCGAGCGGGGGGCATCGGCAGGCACGTTGGAGTGAGCCACGCAGGGTCCTCCTCTGTCAGGTTCGTCCTGGGCGGTCATCGCCGGCCGGGCCGACGCGGGCGCGTCCCGCCGCCTCCACCTATGTCTGTTCCAGCGCTGCAATACGCCGCTTCAGTCGCGCGGCAACATCCCCAAGCGGTTTGAGCGAGACCTCGTCGGCGTCACCGCTGCCGCCGTCGTGCTCGAACGGATCGTCCAAGTCGCGGATCAGGCGCAGCAGGTAGCTCAGCACAAAGGTGACCAGGCCGACGAAGAAGAGCGACTCGTAGAATGGGTCGATCCGGGCCAGCAAGAGTCCAAACACGAGCAGGGTCGAGGTGATCTGAGCGATCACGTAGCCCGTCTGGATAAACGAGGTTTCCCTCACCACCCGGATCCTGATGATCAACCGGCGCAGGTTGCTCTGTTCCTGCTTCAGCCGCGCCACGAAATTCGGCGTCAGGTGGGGTTCCAGCGCCGCGATGTGGTGGTTGAGCCCCGCGATCCGATCGAAAAGGCCGTCGCTCGACTCGCGGTTGTGGAACCAGTCGCGCATCGCCCCGGCCAGCTCGACCAAATACTCCAGCGATTCCCGGGCGGCCGGCGCGCGCTTGGCGCGGTGAACCAGCTCGGCTTCGTCCGCGATCGCCTCGAGGCTGGCGGCCAGCTCCCCGGGCAGCTTCTCGCTCTCCTTGAAGTCGGTCAGCACGCCGGAGATGAGAAAGCCGATCAGGAAGATGCTCGCCGCGAGGAGTCCCGAGAAGAGGGGGCTGAGCGAGATCACCTCCCAGTCGAGCAGGTGCAGGCCGTACTTGAGCGCCGCCGCGGCCAGAGCCAGCGGCAGAACTCGCGCGGCGATTCCCCACCTCCCTAATCGGGCCAGAGCCATGGTCGAAACCCTCCACTCCTGGTGCGCGCGGCCGAATCGCGGTCCGAAAGATCGAGCGGGATCCTAGGCGGGGCGACCCGCAGCGGTCAAGTCGGGGGCAGGGTGCCGTCTCGGGGAGCTACGCCGCCACGTCGGCCGACTCGAGCATCACCTTGTGCTCCTTGAGAAACGGCACGAGCGCGCCCAGGGCCTGCACGGGCGCCGGGTCGAACTGCGTCCCGGAGACGCGGGTGATCTCGGCGTAGGCGTCCTCGATGCCCCAGGCGTCACGGTAGGGCCGGCGGGTGGTGAGGGCGTCGAAGGCGTCGGCGACGGCGATGATGCGGGCGAGCTGCGGAATCGCCTCGCCCGAGATGCCCAGCGGGTAACCCAGGCCGTCGAGGCGTTCGTGGTGGAAGAGCACCGCCTGGCTGGCGGTCTTGAGCTGCCGGATGTGATTGACCACCTCGTAGCCGCGCCAGGCGTGCTCTTTGACGATCTCGTACTCTTCCTCTTCCAGCCGGCCGGGCTTGTTCAGGATCGACTCGGGCATCCCGATCTTGCCCACGTCGTGCAGGATCGAGGCCCACTTGAGCGCCTCCATGGCGCCGGTGGGCAGGTTCATCTGCCGGCCGATCAGCATGGCGATCAGATTGACGCGGGCCGAGTGGCCCGAGGTGTAGCGATCCTTGGCCTCGATCGTGCACACCAGCGCCTTGACCGTCGACATGAGGAACTCGCTCAAGTCCTCGTGCAGATCGGCGTCGCGCACGGTCATCGCCACCTGGTCGGCGAGGGCCCCGAGCAGGCCCAGCTGATGGCCGGCGAAGGGCGCCGCGCCCTTGCGCAGGAAGGCGAGGAAGCCGGCCTTGGGACGCTGCGGGCACAGCCGGATGGCGGCGGCTTGAACCGGGCCGGATACCGCCGCTCGGTGCCCCAGGATCTGCTCCAGCGGTCCCTGGACCTGCGGGTTCGGCCAGCCGCGCATGCTCCACCAGATCTGTGCGGCCAGGTGGCGCAGCTCCTTGTTGTCCGCCTGAATGCCGCATCTGGCCGAGCAGGCGTGGCGGGCAATCAACGGGGCCCGGTCCGTCGGCAGCTGGAGCAAGGCCAGGTCGGCCCCGGTCGCCGCGCAGCCTTGCTGGAGGATGAACTCGATCGCCTGGCGCCAATCGGCCGGATCGCCGCGCTGCCCCGCGAAGCGGTGCATGAGCTCCTGCTGGTTGCGCAGGCTGGCCAGCTCCTCGGCCTGCTCGCCGAGCTGCTGCAGCAGATCGAAGTGCTGGCCCATGAGTCGGGCGAGGGTTTGCAGCGTCGAACGCAAGCTCGCGACCTCTCCGCCGGCGAGCGCCACCGAATGAGCCGCGGCCGTCCCGTGACGAGGGTCGTACCACGGCCCCGCATCGCCCGAGCGGTCGGGTCCCGGCGCGACCGGTTCGAGCGCCGCAGGCGCGCCCCGGGCGGTCATGGGCGCCGGGGAACCGCCCGGGCCGCCGCGCGGTTCGACTTGAGCGAACGGGCGGGCGGTGATCGCCGCCACGACGTCGGCGGCCGAGCAGATCGGCACGGCGAGCAGCGGCGGGCGGCCGCCGGCGCCGCTCACCAGCGTTCGCCGCTCGTAAATCGCTTGCCGCGCCAGCTCGGATGCCCGCGGCAGCTCCGCCGGGCGCGCGTCGGGGGGGGCCGAGAGGATCAGGGTGAGATCGGGCGCCCAGAGCTGCAGGTGAACCTCGAGCAGACGCGCCTGGCTGCCGAGCAGATTCAGCCAGCCCGCATCCAGCAGCTCGCGCCGCGGCGTCAAGTGTTCGAGTTCCGGCATGGTGTTCGCGCGGCTCTCAGGCCCTGGATCGGTGTGCGGCCTCCGCCCGCGGCCCCAGGCGCAGAGCGCCCGTGGCCGCGGACCGGAGCGCCGGCGGGTTGGCGCAGCGCGCCGTCCCGCCGAATCGAGCGCCTTCTCCGGGCGTGCCCAAGAGGCCCCGGCGCGGCACCCACCGGATAGATCGGTGGGGCGGGCCGCTTCCCTGCGCCCGATTCTTCGCCGCGCGCGCGGGCGCGGGCTTTGGGGTTGGATGGATTCGACCAGTCAAGTATCCTCCCCACTCCAAGGGTCTTGGCCGGCCGAGGAGGGGGCGCCAGAGTTCATGAGGTTAGCCATGCGGATGGATCGGGGAATGAAACGACGCAGGGCTGCGGGCAGCCGGGCGGGCAGCAGCCTGCGCCGAGCAGGCGGCAGCCTGCGCCCGCCGGGCGGCGCCCTGCGCCGGCTGGCGGTCTGCGCGGTCGCGGGCGCCCTGGTGGTGGCGATCGGGCCGACGCAAGGGATCGCCGCCGCTCCCCAGGTCGTGGAACGCGTGATCGCGGTGGTGGATGATCACCCGATCCTGCAGAGCGAGCTCGAGGCCCAGCTCGTGTTCGCGCTGCAGAGCATGAGGGTCCAGCCGAGCGATTCGACCCGCGTGCGCCAGCTGCGCCGCGAGCTGCTCGAGCAGCAGATCGAGCAGCGGATCATCTACCTCGAAGCGCAACAGCAGGGCCTGCTCATCGACGAGCGCGACGTCGATCAGCTCGTGGACGACGCGATCGCGCGCAACCGGGAAGAGGCCGGTTCCGAGGAGGCCTTCCGGGCGCAACTGGGCCGGGAAGGCCTGACCGAGGAAGACCTGCGGGCGCGCTACCGCGAGCAGGCGCGCATGGAGATTGCGGTCAGCCGCTTCATCCAGCGCGAGATCCGCAGCCAGGAAGAGATCACCCCGGCCGAAGTGCGGGCCTACTACGATCAGCACCGCGCCGATCTGCCGCAGCGCGAGAGCGGCATCCATCTTCAGCGCATCGTCTTCCAGGTCAAGCCCGACCCGGCCCTCTACGAGCGGGCTCGGGAGCAAGCGGCCGACGTGGGCCGGCAGATCGCGAGCGGCGCGATCAGCTTCATCGACGCGGCGCGCCGCTGGTCGGACGATCCCAACGGCCGCACCGGCGGCGACCTCCAGCGCGTCAAGCGCGGCGACTTCGTGGATCGCCTGGGCCAGGCCTTCGAGGATTCGCTCTTCGCCCAGAAGCAGGGCGCGATCAGCCGTCCGCTGCGCAGCCCCCTCGGCTATCACCTCATCCTCGTGCAGGAGAGGGATCCCGCGGGCGCCTGGGTGCGGCCAAGCCACATCCTCTTCGGCGTTCCGATCGTCCAGGCCGATCGCGCGCGGGCCGAGGATCTCGCCGCCCACGTCTACGCTCGCCTGCAGGCCGGCGAATCGTTCGCCGACCTGGCGCGCCAGCACTCGGACGACCCGCTGTCGCGTGATAAGGGCGGCGATCTGGGCTGGCTGCCGCTCTCCGCGCTGGGCGAGACGATCCGCGACCCGATCGCCGCGCTGGCGGTGGGGGAGACCAGCAAGCCCCTCGCCACGGCGGGGGAGATCCAGATCTTCCGAGTGGCCGGGCGCGAGTCGGAGCGGGAGTTCGCGTTCGAGGAGATCGAGGACGAGCTCACCGAGCTGGTGCGCAACGCCAAGCTGGAGGAGCGCTACCGGACCTGGGTCGAAGGGCTCAAGCAGAAGCACTACATCGAGAGGCGCGCCTGGGGCGAGTGAGCGATGCGGATCGATCAGGTGCTGCACTGGCTCTGTCTCGTCAAGAGCCGCTCGCAAGCCACCCGCGGATGCCGCGAGGGGCGCATCCTGGTCGGCGGCGAGCGGGTGCGGCCCGCGCGCGAGGTCCATCCGCGCGATGAGATCACGCTGCGCGGACTGGTCGCCGGCCGGACGCGGGTCATCCGTATCGACCAGGTTCCCGATCGCCAGCAGAGCCGCCAGGCGTCCGCGACGTTCTACACGGTGCTGCGCGAGGAGCGCTCCGATCCATTCGGGGAGCCCGGCGCGCCGGCGAGCAGGACGGCCGAGGGATGATCAGCTTCGAGCACGTCTGCATGACCTACCCGGGGCAGGGCGGCCGCTGGGCGCTCGACGACCTCTCCTTCAAGATCGAGCCCGGGGAGATGGTCTTCCTGCTCGGCGAGAGCGGCGCGGGCAAGTCGACCGTCTTGCGGATGATCACCCTGGAGGAGCGGCCCACCCGCGGCACGGTGCAGGTGGCCGACTTCAGCAGCGACTCGATCTCGCGGGCCGAGATCCCGCACCTGCGGCGCTGCTGCGGCATGGTCTTCCAGGACTTCCGCCTGATCCGCGACAAGACGATCTTCGAGAACCTGGCCTATTGCCTGCGCATGACCGGCACCCTGGAGCGCCCGGTCATCACCCGCGCCGTCTCGCGCGTGCTCAACGCCGTGGGCATCTATGGCAAGCGCAACAGTTTCCCGCACGAGCTCTCCGGCGGCGAGCAGCAGCGCGCGGCGGTGGGCCGCGCGCTCATCCATGAGCCGCCGATCCTGCTGGCGGACGAGCCCACCGGCAACCTCGACGAGCAGACCGGCTTCGAGCTCATGCTGCTGCTCGAGCAGCTCCATCTGGTGGGCACGACGATCATCGTAGCGACCCACAACGTGGATTTTGCGTCGCGGTTCGCCACGCGGAAGGTGACCCTGCGCGAGGGACGCCTCGTGGAGGACCTCTTCCTGCGGCCGCACGGAACGGAGATCTACTAGCCCGGTGAAGGCGCTCTGGTTCTTCATCCAGGAGGCCTGGTCCTCGCTGCGGCGGAATCTCTCCGCCAGCCTGGCGGCGGTCACCGCCATGGGGGCCGTGCTGTTCCTGCTCTCGCTGCTGATGCTGCTCAGTCACAACATCCTGTTGCTGGCGAGTCGCATGAGCGAGCGCAAGGGCGTCTCGGTGTTCCTCGATCCGGAGATCACGCCCGAGCGCCGGTATGAGCTCGAGCAGAATTTCGCCGGCTTCGCCGAGGTGCGCTCCGTGCGGCTGATCACGCGCGAGGAGGCGCTGCGCGACCTCGAGCGCGAGCTGGAGGGCGAGGGGCTGCGCGCGGCGCTGGGCGGGAATCCGCTGCCCGACGTGCTCCTGCTCACCCCGACCCCGCAGGCCGACGACGTGGTGACGCTGCGGCGCCTGGCGCGCGAGCTGGAGGCCTACGAGGGCGTCGAGGACGTGCTCTTCGGGGAGCGCTGGGTGGAGGCGCTCGATCAGGGTCTGGCGATGGTCTACCGGGCCAACGCCATCACCGGCATCCTCGCCGTCATCGCCATCATGCTGGTGCTGGCCAATACCCTGCGCCTGATCGTGATCATGCGCGACGAGCCGATCGCCATCCTGAAGATGATCGGCGCCACGGATGCCTTCGTCCGCTCGCCATTCGTGATCGCGGGCGTCATCTTGTGTCTGACCGGCGCGCTGCTGGCGCTGCTGCTCCTGTACGCGGGCCACACCGCCAGCGGACGCCTGCTGCCCGGGCTGGTCTTTCTGCCGCCCGCGTCGATTCTGCTCTTCGTCGGCGGGGTGGGGCTCGTGGGCGTGGCGGGCAGCCTGGCCACGGTCGAGCTGTCCCTGCGCCAGCTCGAACGCCGGCGCGGGCGGCCGCGCCGCTGAGGGGAGGTCGCGATGCGCTCGGCGCCTGGCAGCCCGAAACCCGCCCGGCCGGCGGGACCGCGGCGCGCGGCGCTGCTGCCCGCGGGACCGCGGCGCGCGGCGTTGCTGCCCGCGCCGCCGCCGCCCGCGGCGTGGCTGCCGGCGGTCCTGCTGCCCGTGGCGATCTGTCTGGCGGGGCTGGCGCTCACCGCCCGGCCGAGCGGGGCCGCGGGCGAAACGGACAAGGTGATCCGCCAGCGG
Organism: uncultured bacterium; assembly: GCA_964603725.1. Classification (GTDB taxonomy): domain Bacteria; phylum Eisenbacteria; class RBG-16-71-46; order CAIMUX01; family WJJG01; genus CAZDKK01. Next base: position 62,951 of record CAZRWW010000018.1, on the reverse strand, counting down.
CAGGCCGAGCTGAACGATCTGAAGGTCAAGATCGAGGAGCGCAAGCGCCGGATCGCCCAGCTGCGGAGCCAGGGCGAGGATCTGGCCAAGATCCTGGCCGAGCTGGAGCGCCAGCGGGTGGTGACCACGCAGTACATCGGCGTGCTGGACGAGCAGGCGACGGCGCTCGAGGCCACGATCGTGAGCCGCCGCGGCCAGCTCGAGGTCAAGGGCGCGGAGCTGGGCCGCGCGCGCGGCGAGCTTGCCCAGTCGCTCGTGCGCTACTACAAGCGCGGGCGCGTCGACGCGGCCGAGATGTTGATCTCCTCGCAGAGCTTCGGCGAGATCTTCGCCCGGTCGCACTACTGGATCCGCACCATCCGCAAGCTGCGCGAGCGCATCGGCGCCGTGACCGTGCAGAGCGCCGAGATCGCCAGCGAGGTGTCCGACACCGAGGAGCGCCGCCGGGCGGTGCTCGAGCTGCGACGCGAGCGGGCCGAGCGGCTGCGCGAGCTCGAGCAGCAGGAGTCGCAGCGGCATCGCGACCGGCGGGAGCTGCAGCAGACGATCACCCGCTACGAGGCGCAGACCGCGGAGCTGCTCGCCTCGCAGGAGCAGATCGAGCGCCTGATCGCCGAGGCGCGCCGGACGGCCGGCGGCGCTCCGGGCGAGGGGCTCGCGGCCCTGCAGGGCCGACTGCCCTGGCCCGTGAATGGGCGCGTGGTGGCGTCCTTTGGCACCCAGGTCCATCCGCGCTATGGGACCCGCGTGCGCCAGAAGGGCATGCAGATCGAGGCGGCCGAGGGCACGCCCATCCAGGCGGTGGCGCCGGGCCAGGTGGTGTTCGTCGGATGGCTGGGGGGTTATGGTCAGACGGTGGTCCTTGACCACGGGCAGGACTACTTCACGCTCTACGCGCACGCCTCCGAGGTCCTGGTTTCTCAGGGGCAAACCGTGGCCGCGGCGCAGACGATTGCCCGGGTGGGCAGCACCGATTCGCTGTTCGGCCCGGGGGTGCATTTCGAGATCCGGCAAGGCAAGGAAGCGCGCGATCCGGCGCGCTGGCTGCGCCGCCCGTGAGGGCCGGGGGGAAGATGGATCTGTTCGGTCGCGAGGAGAGCCGCCCGGCGCCGCCGCGGGCCACCGGACCCGTCCTGCTCGATCGCATCCGCCACCAGGAGACGGCCGTCAGGGGGCTGCGGGAGGCGTACCGCCGCGGCAAGATGCCGCACGCCGTGCTGCTGTGGGGGCCCGAGGGAGTCGGCCGGATGCGCACCGCCCACGGCCTGGCGCAACTCCTTCTCTGCCAGGACGTTGAGCCGCCGTGCGGCGCATGCCCGGCTTGCCTGCGGTCGGCCCGCTTCACCCATCCCGACCTTCTCGTCATCGCCCCGGCGGTTCGCGCGCGGGTCGAGGAAGAGCTTCACAAGCTGCTTGAGGCCTATGGCCAGGACCTCTACCATAGTTGGCGGATAGCGCCGCAGGCCTCGATCGGAATCGAGCGGATTCGGGAGCTGAAGGCCGAGTCCTCGAAGGCGCGGGTGGAGAAGGGCAACCGGGTGGTGATCATCCGGGAGGCCGAGCAGATGACCCAGGAGGCGGCCCAGGCCGCCTTGAAGCTCATAGAGGAGCCCAGCGCAGGAACCTACCTGGTCATGACCTGCCGGGACCCGCAGCAACTGCTTCCCACCATCGTCTCGCGCTGTCAGCGCATCCGACTGCGGCCCCTGCCGCGCGGCTTCATCGAAGAGGTGCTGGGCGAGCGGATCGATCTGGCGCCCGAGGAGGCCCGGCTGGTGGCCTCCCTGGCCCACGGCAGCCTGGGGCGCGCGCTGGCCGAGCGCGGGGACGAGATGGCGGACCGGCGCGATCGGGCGATCGAGCTGTTCGGCCGGCCCCTGGCGGACCCGGCGGCGGCCGCCCTGCGCGTCCAGGCGCTGGGCCGATCGTGGGACATGGAGTCAGCGGTCGCGTTCGTCGACCTGATGATGGCATGGTACGAGGACCTGCTCTTGCTCGGGCAAGGCCTCCCGGAGCAGGCCGTCACCAATCTGGACCGACTCGATCGGCTGCGGGCCGAGGCGGCGGCCATGCCGGTGCGGGAGATCAGGCGGCGCAGCGAGATTCTCGAGGAGCTGCTCGAGGCGTTGCGCGGCAACGTCAATCTGGTGCTGGCCACCGAGGCGGCACTGCTGAAGCTGAACCACCTGGCGCCCGACGCCGTGGATCCCTAGCGGTCCCCCGGGGCTCGGCGCCGCGGTCGAGGTACGAGGATGAGCGCATTGCCGCCCGACAGAAACAGAGACAGCCAAGCCGGCCGCGCTGTCCCGGGCGGCGGGGCCTTCCCTCCACCGGGCGCGGGCGCCGACCATGCCCGCGCGTCCGCGGCGGGGGAAGAGCGCCGCCGGTCACGCCGTCGTTCGCGCAGGCGCTCGCGGCCCTTCGGACCGCCGGGCGGGGATCAGGCTCATCCTCACCCCCATCCGGAGCATGACCACGATGGGAGCGACCAGCAGGGCCGCGAGCACGGCCGCCGCGATGAGCGCGAGGGCCTTCCGGTCGCGGATGCCGAGCTCGACGCAAGCTATGCCGTCGAGGCCGATGCCCTGGCGGAACAGCCCGAGGCGCCGGACGGGAGCGGCCGGGAGGATGACGGCGCTGAGCTGAGCTTCGACGGCCAGCACGTGCACGTGGCCTTTCGCGGCGGCCGCGTGGAGGCCTTCCTCAATCCCAAGAACATCGAGCTGCGTGACGGTGACCGCGTGATCGTCGAAGCGGAGCGCGGGATCGACCTGGGGCGGATCGTCGCCTGCCAGGGGCCGGCCATCAAGCGGCGCAAGAACCAGACCCTGCGGGCGATCGTCCGGCCCGCCACCGAAGATGAGATCCAGCGCCTGGCCACCATCGTGACCGAGGACCGCGAGGCCCTGGAAATCTGCCGGGGACGCGCGGCGCGCTTCCGCCTGAAGATGAAGGTGATCGACGCCGAGACGCAGTTCGACGGCAACCGCGTGACGTTCTACTTCACCGCCGATCACCGGGTCGATTTCCGCGAGCTCGTGCGCGATCTGGCGAGCATCTTCCGCACGCGCATCGAGCTGCGCCAGGTGGGCGCGCGCGACGCCGCCCGGCGCTGTGACGGGATGGGCCTTTGCGGGCGCCATCTCTGCTGCAACAGCTTCCTGCGGGAATTCGAGCCCGTGACGCTGAAGATGGCCAAGGAGCAGAGCCTCTCGCTCAACCCCACCAAGATCTCGGGCAACTGCGGCCGGCTCATGTGCTGCCTGACCTATGAGTGCGCCGCCTATCAGCAGGCGAACCGCCGGGCCCCCGGGCTCGGGTCGCGCTGGGTCCTGGGCGGGCGCGTGGTGACGGTCAGGTCGCGCGATGTCGGCAATCAGCGCGTCTTCGTCGAGGACGAGGCCGGGAAGACCGAGCCGGTCGACCTGGATGCGTTCAGCGGGGGGAGCGCGGTTCCCGCGCCGCGCGCGGCGGCGTCCGAGGCGGATGAAGCCCGCGCGCCCGCCGGTGACGCCGCCGGCGAGGAAGACCTCGGGCCACACTGATGATCGACACGCACGCCCACCTGCACATGCCGCACTTCGATGCCGACCGCGACCGGGTGCTGGCCCGCGACTTCGCGATGGGCGTCACCGGCATCGTCGAGGTGTGCGTCTCGCCCGAGCGCTGGGCGCTGGTGGAGCGCCTGGCGCGATCCGATCCGCGCATCGTGGCCACGGTGGGCATCCACCCCCACGAGGCGTCCCGCGCGACGCCCGCCGACCTGCAGGCCCTGGAGGCCCGCTGCGCGCAGCCCTTCGTGGTGGCCGTCGGCGAGACGGGCATCGACACCTATCGGGACTACGCGCCGCTGCCGGCCCAGGAGAAGCTCTTCGCGGCCCAGGTGGCAATGGCCCGGGCGACCGGGCTGCCGCTGGTGATCCACTGCCGCGCCGCGTTCGCCGAGGTCTTCGCGATTCTCGACCGCGAGGGACGCGGCCAGGTGTGCGGGGTGTTTCACTGCTTCTCGGGTGACCTGGCCGCCGCCCGCGAGGTGATCGCGCGCGGTTTCCGCCTCGGGCTGGCCGGGACGGTGACCTACGCGCCGGCCCGGTGGGGCCCGCTGCTGCGCGAGCTGCCCCTGGAGGCGCTGCTGCTCGAGACTGACTGCCCCTATCTGAAGCCCGCCCCGGATCGCGGGGGCCGCAACGAGCCGGCCTGGGTGCTGCGCACCGCCGAGGTCGTGGCGTCGCTCCTCGGGCTCGCCGCCGACGAGCTCATCCGCGCCGCGGACCGCGCCGCCGAGGAGCTCTTCGCGGTTCAATTCCCGGCCGTCGCGAGCGCCGGCGGGAGCGAAGCATGAGCGAGCGCGACTGGCTGCGGCAGCACGGTGTCCGGCCCCGGCGCGGCTGGGGGCAGTGCTTCCTCATCAATCCTCGTATCCCCGAGCGTCTCGTGGCGGCCTGGAATCTCGATGCCGGCACGGGTGTACTGGAGATCGGCGCCGGGGCCGGCGCGCTGACGCTTCCGCTGCTCGCGCGCGGCCTGACGGTCGTGGCGGTCGAGCGCGATCGGCAGCTCTGCGAGATCTTGCGCGAGCGGGCGTCCGGCGCCGGCGGCCCGGGAACGCTGCGGATCGTCGCGCAGGATGTCCGCGGATTCGAGCCGGCGTCGGTCCTGCGGGGAGCGCCGGCGCCGCGCGCGCCGCGGTGGCCCGAGCGCTGGGTGGCGGTGGGCAACCTGCCCTATGCGCTCACCTCGCCGATCCTCGAGTGGACCGTGCGCCACCGCGAGCACTTCGCGTGGGCCGCGTTCATGGTGCAGCGGGAAGTCGCCGCGCGCCTGCTGGCCGACCCGGGCGGCCGCGCCTACGGTTCGCTGACCGTGTGGCTCAGGTATCATTTCCGACTCGAGAAGGAAATCGCTGTGGGTGCCGCCAACTTCTGGCCGATGCCGAAGGTGGAGTCGGCCGTCGTGCGCCTGTGGCCGCACGGGGCGCCGCCGGTGGAGGTGCCCGCGGGAGCGCAGCTCGAGCGCGTGGCGCGGGCCGCCTTCTCGCACCGCCGCAAGATGCTGGGCGGTTCGCTCGCGCTGGGGCTCGCGGCCGATCGCGGCCCCATCGAGGCGGCGCTGCGCGAGGCGGGACTCGATCCCCGCCGGCGAGCCGAGTCCTGCACATTGGAGGAGTTCGCGGCCCTGACGCGCCGGCTGGCCGCGGCGGGCCTGCTGGCCACCGGGAACCCCGAGAGGGAGGCGGTATGAGAGAAGCCGGTATGATCGGCATCGTCCTCGCGGGCGGGCTGGGCACGCGGCTGCACCCGCTCACCAAGGTCACGAACAAGCACCTGCTGCCGGTCCTCGATCAGCCGATGATCTACTACCCGATCACGACGCTCGTGCAGGCCGGCATCCGCGACATCCTGCTGGTCACGGGCGGCAACAGCGCCGGAGATTTCCTGAGGCTGCTGGGCAACGGTCGCGAGTTCGGGCTGAGCCACCTGGACTACGTCTACCAGGAGGGCGAGGGCGGCATCGCCGCCGCGCTCTCGCTGGCGCGCTACTACGCCGAGAACCGCCGCATGGTCGTCGTCCTGGGCGACAACATCATCGAGGACGACATCACGCCGTTCGTCGACGCCTATCGCCGCCAGGAGCGCGGCGCCAAGATCCTGCTCAAGGAGGTGCCCGACCCCCAGCGCTTCGGCGTGGCGGAGTTGGCCGGCGACCGCGTGGTGCGGATCGAGGAGAAGCCCCGGCAGCCCAAATCACGCTATGCCGTGACCGGCATCTACATGTACGATGCCCGGGTTTTCTCGATCATCGATGGGCTCGCCCCGTCGGGTCGCAACGAGCTCGAGATCACCGACGTCAACAACGACTACATCGAGCGCGGCGAGATGAGCTTCGACTTCCTCAAGGGCTGGTGGACCGACGCCGGCACGTTCGAGTCGCTGCTGCGGGCCACGCTGTTGACGGCCCGCCGCAGGGAAGGGTCGCTCGCTCGCTGGCGCGACTTGCTGGGGGAGTGACCCGGGCCGCCCGGGTCGAGGCCGAGCATGGCGCGGAAGTGGACAGGCTTGCGTTGGCCGGCGGCGGCCGTCCTGGCCCTGGTGCTGGGCGGACCGGCCGCGCTGGCGCAGGGGGCTCCGGGGAAGGAGGCGTCGCTCCTGGACCGCTACCGCATCCACCCCAGCTACGACACCGGCTACGACGTCAATCGCGACCAGAAGACCTGGCGGCAGAAGCTCGCGCTCGACCGTCGCCTCCTGCTGACCGATTTCAAGGGCCAGGTCGAGGTCCTGGCGCGGACCGACGAGCGGCGCAACGACCTCGACCAGAATCAGCGCAAGCTGAGCCTCAACGCCGAGCGCCGCTACCGCCTCCTGCGCCTCTACGCGCGGGGCACGCTCGACCGGGACCGCGTGGACCAGACGATCTCGAGCCGGCACGTCGGCCGCGACAACCTCACCCTGGGGGCCGAGGCCACGCTCTTCTCGCGCGGCGCCGCCTCGCTGAAGCTCAAGGCCGACGGCGGGCTGGTCGACACCGACGAGATCAACATCCGCCGCCGCAGCGTCGGCTACATCGCCGATTCGACCCAGGCGTCCGGCGTGCGGGGCGGGGCGGGGATGTCGGGCTCCTACGCGAGCGGGAGCACCCTGAAGTTCTCGGGCGATGTGGCCTTCGAGGGCGCGCGCAAGCAGTCCAAGTCGTACCATACGGAAACGGGGCTGACCTCCGTGGCCACCCGCCAGTCGGCCACCGATCGCGACGAGCAGATCACCTACAACTACACCGGTGAGTGGACCCGCTTCGAGGAGGCCAAGGTCCAGACCCGCGGCGCCTTCGCCGACGGCTCCACGCAGTTCTACCAGGCCAGCCTGCAGGGTCAGGAGACCAAGGTCACCCAGCGGCGCGACTTCAGCTTGCTGGTCGACGGCCAGGTGACGCCCACGCTCCACTACGGTCTGAACCTGACCCACAAGCTCAGCCTGCTCGACTACGAGCTCGACCGACGGGACCGCCGCACGCGCGACTCCGACCTCAACCTGGAGGCCGGCTACACGCTGGCGCACCTGCCGATTCTCTCCGGCAGCGAGATCCTCTGGGCCTTCGCGGTCGGCGAGGGGGAGGTCGAGGTCGAGAACGCCAACGACTATCGCACCGAGCGGGCGCAGATGAGCGGCGAGGTGAACCGGCCGTTGGGCACCAAGCTGGCGCTCACGGCCCGGGGCGAGATCCAGCTGACCCAGGACTTCTACGACGACCCGGTCCTTGACCAGGACGTGCTCATCGAGCGCTTCAATGTGAGCGGGCGCTACACGCCCTCCGATCGCTTCCGGAGCACGATCAACTACCGCATCGACACCCGCGAGACGATCCTGATCTCGTCCGAGGTCTCGGCCGGCAATCAGCTCCAGGAGGACTACGCCATCGTGGCCGACTACGCGGCCCAGCTTCCGGCCGCCATCCAGATCAAGCAGTCGTTCCAGGTCCAGGCGTCCTATCAGACCTTCGTCTACTCGCAGGAGAAGAACTCCCTCGCCCGCACGAACCGGGTGGTCACGGCCCTGGACATACCCTTCTGGACTCGGACGCTGGCCCAGTTCCGCCACGACTTCCTGAAGACCGACAGCGGCGCCTACATCTACTCGGCCGCCGGCGGCGGGCGGGCCTACGCGCGGGGGATCGAGCGCGTGCAGCAGAAGCTCCAGGTCACCGTCAAGCACGATCTGACCCGGGAGATCTATGTCAAGACCGACGAGCGCTACGAGATCACCTACAGCGAAACGGTGGCCACGGGCGCGCAGAACCGGATCGACAAGCTGAACTTTACCTGGGAAGTCGGGTTCCAGAAGCAGTTCCCGAGCGGGTTCAAGGTCTCCGCCGTTGCGGCGCGGACCGCGAGCACTCAGGAGGATTCCTACTGGAACATCCGGGCCGACGCGGGGATGAAATTCTGATGCCAACTCCACCGTCGAACCAGCCGGGCCGAACCCGGTCGCGGGCGGCCGCCCTCGTCGGGCTGGCGGTCGCGGCGGCCTTGGCCGGTGGGTGCCTGTTTCAGCCCAGGGAGGCGGGAGATCCCGGAGAGGCCCCGCCGATCGATTTCATTCCGCCGACCTCGCCGGAGATCGTGCTGACGAACATCAAGAGCTCCCTCGAGGCCCGCTACGTGCCCTTCTACCAGAAGAGCTTTCTGCAGGGGGCGATCGAGATGCTGATGGACCCGGGCGAGGCCGGCGCCCTGGGCCTGGGCGAGAACCCTTTCCCGAACTGGACGCCCGAGTCCGAAGCCCGGCGCATGCGTTCGGTCCTCAACAGCATGAGCGCGGAGACCACGCTCGAGGTGATCTGGGTGGACTTCGAGAACGTCATGGACAAGTGGCGCTCCACCGGAGACGACGAGTACTTCGAGGACCTGGAGTACCGCCTGCTTTTCGCGGAAGGAACCAAGCGTGTGACCTACGAGGGCCGCGTCGATCTCCATCTCAGACAGGACGGCGGGCAGTACTTCGTCTGGAAGTGGGTGGACACCCAGCAGACGCAGGAGTACCACACGTGGTGCTACTTGCGACAGTACCAGCAGTGGGACCACGCGTACGAGGGCTGAGGGCGGGGCGCCGGGTGGGCCGGTCGCGCAAAGGACTTGAGGGTCGCGAATTCGGGCCCTGGGCCATCCCCGGCGCCCGAGGGGGCTCTGGCGGAAACTTGCCAGCCGGCCCCGTGTACACCACCGGCGGATGGAGGCGCGGGCCATCTCAGTCGATAAGCCTGGTAGCATACGGCTGATTGCCGGGGAGCGACGAGCAAGCAAGCCCGCGCCGGGCACCTCACGAGGCAAGGAGATCCCCTATGGACAGGCCGCTGCGGCTCGTGGCTGTGGCCGCCCTCTCGGTGGCGGCGATGGCCATTCTGGGCGGTTGTCCCTTCATGACGAAGCCGGAGGAGAAACCGCCGACCCCCACGGTGACCTATCTCCCGCGGACATCGGCGGAGAACCTGCTCAAGAACTTGAAGACAGCCTACGTGCACCGGCAGGCGGCACCGTACGAGAGCCTCCTGGCAACGGACTTCGAGTTCTTCTTCGCGGAAGAGGACCAGCACATCGCCGAGAAGTACACCCGGGCTGACGAGGTCGAGGTCAATCAGAACATGTGCAACTCCTCGGACGTCGACTACGTCCAGCTCGACTTCTCGGTGGGCGACTTGTTGCCGGACCCCACCAAGGCCGATCCCAAGTACCCGGACCGGAACCTCTGGAAGCTGACCGCCACCAATGTTGACCTGGAGCTGCGCAGGAGAGAAGGTGGAGATTCGAAGACCTATCAACTGCAGAACGGCATCCAGAACTTCTGGTTCCGCGAGGAGTCGTGGGTCGATCCCAAGAACGGCCTCAAGGTCTGGACCATCGTCCAGTGGCAAGAGGTGACCGGGTGAGCCCGTAGGCGCGTTGGGGTCGGCGCCGGCCGTGCGCGGAGGTGGGGAGCGGGAGATGGGCCGCCAGCGCGCAGCAGGGAACAGGGCCAAGACCGCCCGGGGTGCGCACGCCATACGCGTCGCACCCCTTTTCGTTTGCTTCCTCGCGGGGGGGCTCCTGACGGCGCTCGCTCTGCGGCACTGGGGCGAGCGCGAACCGGGGCCGCCGAGCGAGTCGCCCGCTGCGGCCGGAGAGGCCGCCGCCCTGCCGGTGGGCGAGGACCCACGGCCGGCGCGGGCCACCGCGTTGCCGGCGCGGGCTGCCGCGTTGCCGGCGCGGGCTGTCTCGGCGCCGGGCGCCGCCTCCGAGCCGGCCGTCTCGCGGCTCGAGGCCCTGGAGCAGCTCCTGGCGCCCGCCGCCCGCTGGCGCCAGCGCGACCCGGGCGTTCCCATGGTCTGGACCGGCACGCTCGGGCCCCCTGAGACCCTCGTGCAGTGGAACGCCCGCATCTCGGCCGGCGTCGAGGCGCTGGGACTCGAGATCCTGGAAGGCCGCGAGGAGATCCTGACCCGCTCCAGGGGCCGCCCGCTCGGCCGGCTCACTCTGGTCGTGGGGGACGCCGGCGAGATCCTGGCCACCATCGTAGTCGAGGCGGTCCGGCCGCCCGCGCTGCCGCCCGCGTTCTAGACGGGCGCCATCCTCAAGCGCGGCAGTCCGATGCGGCGAGAGTCGCTCCGCCCGCGCCCCCGGGCGGGGGCGGCGGGGATGGGTACCCGACCCCGGATCGATCCCCGCACGACCCCAGAATGCGGTTGACCTGCCGGCGAGGGCTCGGATAGTATCCATAGTCTCTGTTCTTGCTGGACGTTATGTGGGGCGGAGGAACTAAGCATGGGTGGCAACTTCCGGTGGAAGCTCATCAGCCTGGTCGTCCTGCTGGGGCTCTCCATCTACGCGCTCTACCCGACCGTGCGCTACTACTCGCTGAGTCCGGCTCAGCGTGAGGCGCTTCCGGAGGAGAATCTCGCCAAGCTGCGCGGCGATGCCCTGAATCTGGGTCTCGACCTGCAGGGCGGGATGCACCTGGTGCTCGAGCTCGACCGCACGGGTCTGACGGACGCCGAGGTGCCCGACGCGATGGACCGGGCGATCCAGATCCTGCGCAACCGGGTGGACCGGTTCGGCGTCGCCGAGCCGACGATCCAACCGCAGGGCGACGATCGAATCCTCGTCGAGCTCCCCGGGTTGCTCGACCGGGACCGGGCCGTCAATCTGATCGGCCAGACGGCGCTCCTGGAGTTCAAGCTGGTCAAGCCGGAAGCGGAGGCCAAGCGGGTGCTGGAGCGCATCGACCGCGCGGTCGCCCGCGCCGGCACCGGCGCCGAGGCCGACTCCGACCTCGTCGCGGACCAGCCGCTCCTGACCCTCATGCCCTTCTGGCCCGAGATGCCCTTCGGCGGCGCCGGCTTCTTCCTCGAGTCGGACGTGCTCGAGGTGCAGCGCATGCTTGCCTCCGTGCGCGTCGACTCGATCCTGCCCATCGACACCCAGCTCATCTGGGGCAAGACCACCGAGTCCTACCAGGGCTACGTGGGCCGCGTGCTGTACGTCACCGATCGCCGGGCGCAGATGGATGGCTCGGGCATCGCCAACGCCGTGCGCCGGATCGGCCTCGACGCCACGCGCCCGAACGCGGCCGGCGTGAGCATGACGCTCAACGCCCAGGGCACGCGCCAGTTCCGCCGCGTCACGGCCCAGAACGTGAACCGCTTCCTGGCGATCGTGCTCGACGAACGCGTGGCCTCGGCCCCGCGGATCCGGGAGCGCATCCCGACCGGCCGGGCGCAGATCACCGGCGCCTTCAACGATCAGGAGGCGCGCGACCTGGCCATCGTGCTCCAGGCCGGCGCGCTGCCCGCCCCGATCCGCATCATCCAGGAGATGACCGTCGGCCCGTCGCTGGGGTCCGACTCGATCCGGCAGGGAACGCGCGCGGCCCTGGTGGCTGTCTGCCTGGTGGTGGTCTTCATGCTGGTCTGGTACCGGGCCAGCGGCGTCGTGGCCATCATCGCGCTGGCGCTCAACATGCTCTTCATCTTCGCCGCGCTGGCGGGGATGCGTGGCACCCTGACGCTGCCGGGCATCGCGGGCATGGTGCTGACCGTGGGCATGGCGGTGGATGCCAACGTTCTCATCTTCGAGCGCATCCGCGAGGAGCTGCGCACGGGCAAGAAGGTCCTGAGCTCGATCGAGGCCGGCTACGCCCGGGCCTTCACGGCCATTCTCGACTCCAACGTCACCACGCTGATCAGCTCCGGTGTGCTCTGGTGGATCGCCACCGGCCCCATTCAGGGATTCGCCACGACGCTGTTCATCGGGATCCTGGCGAACTTGTACACGGCCGTGCTGATCACGCGCATGCTTTTCGATGTGCTAACCGCCAATCGGGCGATGGAGAAGCTGTCGATCTAGCGCCGGGGCCTCCCATGAGGGGCCCGCGGCGCCGGGGGGAGTCGCAGACGATGTTCACGATCTTCACCGACACGCATTTCAATTTCATGTCGAAGCGGCGCTACTTCTATATCTTCTCCATTGCCGCCACGCTGATCGGGATTGTCTCGATCGTCGCCCACAGCGGCCTGCGGATGGGCATCGACTTCGCCGGCGGCCGCCTGATCGAGCTGCGGCTGAGCGAGCGCCTGCCCGTCCAGGAAGTGCGCAGCGTGGCCACCCAGGCCGGCTTCCCGACCGCCGAGATCCAGTCCGTCAAGGAGTCGAACGACGTGCTGATCCGCATCCCGCTCGACCCCCAGGACGAGACGCAGGGCGTGTCGGTGTCCGACCGCCTGCGCACGGCGCTCACCCGCCAGCGCCCGGGCCTCACGGCCGAGCTCCTGCGCGAGGAGTCGATCGGCGCCAAGATCGGGCGCGAGATCGCCCAGCAGGCCTTCTGGGCGATCCTCATCTCGCTGGGCCTGCTCTTGATCTACATCGGCTTCCGCTTCGAGCCCCGTTTCGCCCTGGGGGCGGTGATAGCCGTGGCGCACGACGTCTTCTTCGTCCTGAGCTTCTTCTCGCTGACCAACCGGGAGATCACCATGCCGGTGGTGGCGGCGCTGCTGACGATCGCCGGCTACTCGATCAACGACACGATCGTGGTCTTCGATCGCGTGCGCGAGCAGCTCGTGCGCCTGCGGCGAGAGCCGTTCGACCGCGTGCTGGACATCTCCATCAACCAGACCCTGTCGCGCACGATCATCACCGGCCTGACCACCTTGTTCACCTCGCTGTCGCTGGCGCTGTTCGGGGGCGAGGTGATCCACGACTTCGCCGTCGCCATGAGCGTGGGGGTCATCGTGGGCACCTACTCCTCGATCTTCGTCGCCAGCGCGCTGGCGCTGGAGCTGCGCCGGGCCCGCGAAGCCAAGGCCCTGGCCAAGGCCTAGGCCCCGCCGGGGCAGGGGGCTGGAACCCCCAGTTTCTTGGGGTGTTCGAGGTTGCGCAAGTGCACTGCGGGGCCGGGCGCGGGCGCGTCCGGCCGCATCCCCCCTGAGGAACCGGAGGTCGGGCCGGCCGATGAAAGCACGCCGCCACAATGTCCTGAATGTCCTGGCGGGCGGGGGCGTGATCCTGGCCCTGGCCGTCGCCGCGCCCCTGGCCCAGACGCCGCCGGCCAAGCCGGGCATCGTGATGGCGCGTCTGAAGTACGGCGGCGGAGGCGACTGGTACAGCAACCCCACGTCGCTGCCCAACCTGGCCCGTGCCCTCGAGGAGCGCACCACGATCCCGATCAGCCGCCGCCAGGAGGCCCGCGTCGCGCCGCTGGATGAGGAACTCTTCGCCCACCCGCTCGTCTATATGAACGGCCACGGCCAGGTCAAGCTCACCGAGGCCGAGGCCGCCCGCCTGCGGCAGTATCTGCTCCAGGGCGGCTTCCTGTGGGCCGACGACAACTACGGGATGGACGAGAGCTTCCGGCAGATGATGCGCCAGGTCTTTCCGGACCGCAACCTGGTGGAGCTGCCGTTCGATCATCCCATCTATCACGCGCTGTACGAATTCGAGAGCGGGCCGCCGAAGATCCACGAGCACGACGGCAAGCCGCCGCAGGGCTTCGGCGTGTTCGACCGGGGGCGGCTGGTCTGCTTCTACACCTATGAGGCGGACATCGGGGACGGCCTGGAGGACCCCGATGTCCACCAGGACCCGCCCGAAAAGCGCGAGGCGGCGCTGCGGATGGCCATCAACGTCGTCGTCCATGCGCTGACGGGCGAGGCGGCCGCCCGGCGGCTGGAGGTGCCCGACCGCGGGCAGCTGCCGGCGGGCCCCGCCGGTGCCGAGCGAGCCCCCCAGGGAGATGGGATGCCATGACCACGAGCGCTTCCCCATTCGCCGCGCGACTGCGCCGCGCGGCCACCGCCCGGCGGGCACGCCTGATGCTGGAGGCGGTGGCGCGCTGGATCGGCGCCCTGCTGCCCGGACTGGCCGTGCTCCTGCTCGTGGCCCTGCTGCTGCCCCCCACCCGCACCTGGTCGGCGGTCATGGCGGCGGCCGCCGCCGTGTGGGCCGCGGGGACCTTCGCCGCGCTGGTGCTGGCGGCGGTGGCGCGCCCGCTGGGGGTCGATCGCTATGCGCTGTGGCTGGAAGGCGCCGCGGGGCTGCCCCGCAACGAGCTCATCAACGCGCTGCAGCTCGAGCGCGATCTGGCGCAATGGCGAGGCGACCCGATCTCGCGCACCCTGGTCGAGCGCTCCCTGGAGCGTGGGCGGCAGAGTCTGGACCAACTCCCGCTGGGCCGCCTGCACGCCACCGGCCGCCTGGGCCCGCCCCTGGCGCGGGGGGCGGCCGGTCTGCTCGTCCCACTGGCCGTCTGGCTGATCGCCCCGATGCCGTTCGCCGATGCGGCGCGGCTCTTCCTGGCCGCGGGCGGGCCGAGCGTGCTTCCGGTCGTGACCCTCACGGTCAGTCCCGGGGACCTCACGGTGGAGCGCGGGGCGTCCGTCACCATCGCGGCCGAGGTCGGCGGCCGCCGCCGGTCCGGCGCGGTCATGCTCGAGATGCGCTCGCCGGGCGCCGAGTGGACCCGCCTGGCCATGGCCCGCGACGGGGCGCCGCCGGCAACGGGCGAGGCCGATCGGTACGCGTTCCTGGCCAGCGCCCTGAAGGGCGACCTCGAGTACCGCGTGCGGGCCCGCTGGGCGAGCAGCCCCGAGTACCGCATCCGCGTGCTCGAGCCGCTGCAGGCGCTTGGCTACCGCAAGCTGTACGAGCCGCCCGCCTACACGAAGCTTCCCGCCCAGCGCCAGGTGTCGGCGAGCGCCGATCTGGCCGCGCTCGAGGGCACGCGGGTGACGCTGGAGGTCCGCCTGCGGCGCGCGGGGCTGGCCGGCCGGCTGCTTCTGGGCCCGCTCGATGATGCGCGCGAGCTGCCGCTCGCGCCCGCCGGCCCCGAGGCCCTGGGCTGCTCCTGGGTGCTCGATCGCGACGAGACCCTCCACGTCGAGCTGCGCGACCCCGCCGAGGGCGAGGTCTGGCGCTCGCAGGCCTTCGCCATCGAGGTCGCCTCCGACCTCGAGCCGGCCGTGCGCCTGCTGGCGCCGGGGCCGCAGATCACCATGCCCCCCGACATGCGCGTCACGCTGGGCATCGACTGCGTGGACGACTTCGGCTTGAGCGAGCTGGCCCTGGTCTACGGGCGGGCCGAAGACGATCCGACCCGCGTGAAGCTGGCTTCCTGGGACGATCGCAAGGAAGCGCGCGTGACCTACACCTGGGACCTGACGGCGCTCACGATCCTGCCCGGTCAGGATCTGCACTACTACCTCCAGGTGCTCGACAACGATCCTATCCGCGGGCCCAAGGCCGGGGAGACCGAGCTCTACACGATCCGCTTTCCGACGATGGCCGAGATGTACGCTGCCGCCGAGCAGCAGCGCCAGGAAGAGACGGTCAGCCTCGAGGAGCCGAGACAAACCATTAAATAAAAAACCGGGACCTTAACGAGGGGGCCCCGGGAATGGGGGGGGGGGGGCGTTTTAT
>CAZRWW010000018.1:0-47502 GCA_964603725.1 uncultured bacterium | reverse complement strand
GGAGCCTGAAGCAGGTGGCCCAGGAGATGCTGCGGGAGGAGAAGATCTCCTGGGAGCGCCAGCAGCAGATCCAGGACCTGCTCGAGCGCCAGGATGCGCTGGCGCAGAAGGTCGGGGAGGTCCAGCAGTCGCTCGAGGCCTCGCGGCAGCGCATGGAGATGCAGAACCTCTTCTCGCTGGAGATGATCGACAAGGTTCGCGAGATCCAGCAGCTCGCCAGCCAGATCCAGAGCGAGGAGTTCCAGCGCCAGATGCAGAGGATGCGCCAGGCGCTCGAGCGCCTGGACCGCGCCGAGCTGCAGAAGGCGATGGAGCAGATGAAGGTCACGCAGGAGGAGATCGCCCGCGCGCTCGATCGCACGCTGGGCATGCTGCGCCAGTTGATGGCCGAGGAGAAGCTCGACCGGCTGCTGCAGAAGATGGAGGAGCTCGCCACCCGGCAGGAGATGATCAACGAGCAGCTCGCGCTGCACGAGCAGGTCAACGAGGGGGGCGAGCAGCGCCCGGGAGACCGGCCGCCGGGCGAGCAGCCGGCGGCGGACGAGCAGAGCCCCATGACCGCCCAGGAAGCGGCCGACCTGGCCGGCCAGCAGGAGCAACTCCGCCGGGAGCTCGCGGAGCTGCGCGAGCAGATCGAGGCGCTGCGCAAGGAGAACCAGGAAGCCCTCAAGGAGTTCGCCGAGGCGCTCAAGGAGCAGATGAAGAGCGGCGAGGGCCAGCAGGCGCAGGAGGACATGCAACAGGCCCAGCAGGCCATGGAGCAGCAGAGCCGGGACGTGGCCCTGAAGTTCGGGCGCAAGGCCAGCCAGAACCTGCAGGCGATGGCGGCCAAGATGTCGAGCCTGAAGCGGGAGATCGACATCGAGAAGCAGATGCGCCTCGCGCGCTCGCTCTACAACATCGCCAACCGCATGGTCACGGCGTCGGTCGAGCAGGAAGGGCTGCTCGAGCGGGCGGAGAGCCTGGGGCCGCGCGAGCTGGCAGTGCACCAGCAGGAGCTGCACGACGAGGTCAGCACGGCGCGCGATTCGCTGGAAGCGGTGGCGCGCGAGACGCCGGTGCTGACGCCGGCGCACCTGCGGGCCGTCGCCAAGGTGCTCTACGAGATTTCTCAGGCCCGCGACCAGCTGGAGGCCGGGCGGCGCCATTCGGCGGTGGCCATGGCGGGTGAATCGAGTCGCTCGCTCAATGCGGCGGTCAAGGGGTTGCTCGAGGCGGCCAACCAGGCGCAGTCCGGCTGCGCCTCGAGCTGCCCGAGCCCGTTCAACAAGATGCAGAGCCTGACCGGGCAGCAAAGCGACTTGAATCAGCAGACGCGCCAGCTCATGGGGGCCTGCGACACGCCCCGGTCGCAGATGGGTCAGGGCGAGGCCCTGATGCGGCTGGCGGCCCGCCAGGAGATGATCCGCCGGGGCATGGAGGAGGTGCGCGAGGAAGTCCAGACCTCCGGCAACGCCATGAACGAGCTTAACGAGGCGGTCAAGGAGATGGAGGAGGTCGTCCGCGAGATGCGCAATCGCCAGGCCGATCCGCGGCTCGTGGAACGGCAGGAGCAGATCCTGAGCCGCCTCCTGAGCGCGCAGCGCAGCATCCGCAAGCGCGAGGAGAGCGAGGAGCGCCTCTCGCGCCCCGGCGTCGATCCCGAGGGGAGAACCAGCCCCGGTCCGGTCGATATGGGCGAAAGCCGGCCGGAAGCCCTGCAGCGCGCCATGCTGCGCGGCGCGCAGGACCCGGTGCCGGCCGAGTACCGGCGCATGGTCGAGCATTACCTGCGCTCGCTGCTGGGGAGGGCGCGATGAGGTTGGCCTCGCCCCGCCCGGGAGCCGTTCGCGACGTGCGCCGCGCGGGCGCGCTGCTGCGGCCCGCGCTGGCCGCGCTCGTTGCAGCGCTGCTGGCATGGTCGGCGGTGGGGCCCGCGCACGCGCAGCAGCCGGCGCCGGCGCCGCCGCCGGAGCGGCGTTTGCCCCAGCAACCGGTCCAGCAGCCGCCTCAAGAGCAGATGCGTCCGGCGCCGCGCCAGCCGCGGTCGACCGTGCCGGTGGGACGCGAGCAGCCGCGGCTGGAGATCGAGCGCGCCATCATGGATGCGCACCAGCTCCTGGCGGCGGGTCGGGCGACGCAAGCCATCGCGCAGCTCGAGCGCCTGCACGCGCGCTATCCGGGCGAGCCGCGGGTCATCCTGGCCCTGGCCGACGCCTATGCGCGCGGGGGCGAGCCCCTGAAGGCGGTCGACATGCTCCAGGGCGAGATCGAGCGCTCCGGGGCGCGCGAGCCGGATCTGTGGGCCCACCTGGCCATGGCCTACCAGCGCGCGGGTCAGGGCGCCGACGCCGCCGAGACGCTGCTGGCCGCCCTGCAGCTCCAAGCCGACTGGCTCGGCCGCCTGCGGGACCAGCTCGAGATCGCCGCCACCGACAGCGCGGTGGGACAGGCCGCTTTGGAGCGGCTGCGCAGCCGCGCAAGCAGCCGGGACGCCCCAACGGTCTGGCGCGAGGCGCTGGCGCACGTGCTCGTCGTGACGGGCCACTTCGAGGAGGCCGTCGGGCTGGTGGCCGGTCTCGACCGTGAGAAGCGGGGCCGGGGCCGCGGGCTATCGGAGTTGGCCCGGGCCGTGGCGCACCGGGCCGACCCGGCGGTCGCCCTGGCGGTCTTCGACTCGCTGCTGGCCCACAAGCCCGACCCGGGCACCGCGGAAGAGGCGTGGTTCGAGCGCGGCCGATTGCTGGAGCGTCTCGGCCGCCCGTCCGAGGCCGTCGCGGCCTATGAGACGCTCGCGCGGGACTTCCCCCGTGGTCCGCTGGCGGTCCAGGCCCGCTTGAAGGCCGCCGGGGTCCGCCGCGGTCCGCTGCGCGACCTCGCGGGCGCCCAGGCGGTCTACCGCCAGCTTCTGGCCGAGGCGCCGCCGGGCAGCCGCAACCGGCAGGCCAAGGCGACCCGCGAGGAGGCGCTACTCGGCCTGGGAGAGTGCGCCCTGCAGAGTGGCGCCTTTCCGGAGGCAGAGAGCACCTTCGCGGCGCTCGAGAGCGAGGCGGTGCAGACGGCGACCAAGGAGCGCGCCGCTTTCGAGCGCGCGGAGCTGCTCTTCTACTCCGGCCGGTTCGCCGACGCCGAGGAGGCCTATTACCAGCTCACCGATCACTATCCGGCCGGCGCGTGGGTCAATGACGCCCTGGGCCGCGCCCTGCTGCTGGGGGAGTTCGGCGCCACGGCCGGGGCGGCCCTGGAAGCCTACGCCGGCGTGGTCTTCCGCCAGCGGGCGGGGGCGCCCGAGGAGGCGCTGCGCTTGTGCCGCGCGGCCCTGAGCGACTCGGTCAAGGCCGAGATGCGCGCCTACCTGCGCTGGGAGGAGATCCGCATCGCGGCCGAGCTCGGACGCTGGACCGAGGCGGATGCCGCGCTGGCGCTGATGCTGGAGCAGGACAAGGGCAGCCGCGTGGCCCCCACCGCGTTGTACAGAATGGCGGTCTGGGCCGAGGCGGTCGCGGATCGCCGCGCGCGGGCCCTGGAGCTTTATGAGCAGGTGATCCTGCGCTACCCGGACTCGCTCGAGGCGCGCCAGGCGCGCGGGCGCCTGCGGGCCATGCGGGAAGGAACCGAGCAGTCCTAGTGCGCGCGCCGCGGGCGCCCGGACGAAGGGGGACGTTCCATGAACAGGAGGGGTGTCGGTCGGGCGGTGGCGTTTCTGGCCATCGCCGCCTGCGCGGGTCTGGGGCCGGGAGAGGCCCGCGCGCGCCTGCTCGTGCCCATGGACCTCACCCAGACCGATCACCTGAAGGCCTATGGTCTGGCCTACTTCGCCCTGGAGGCCGGCGAGAACGTCGAGTGGCTGCTCAACTACCGCAGCGGCTCCTTCCTGCTCGAGGACACCGACGAGAACCGGCGCGCGGCGCTGCTGCGCGGCGTGCGGGTCGAGGTCACGACCGGAGCCGACGAGGCCGCCATCTACGGCGCGATCGAGCGGGACAACATGGACGTGATCCTGCTCGAGAAGGCCCCGCGCGTCGCGGTCTACGTGCCGCCGCCCACGATCGACGAGCCCTGGGACGACGCCGTGATCCTCGCGCTCACCTACGCGGAGATCCCCTTCGATCAGCTCTACGATCAGGAGGTCCTCAGCGGCCGGCTGGCGGAATACGACTGGGTGCACCTGCACCACGAGGACTTCACCGGCCAGTACGGCAAGTTCTACGCCGCCTACCGCCATGCGCACTGGTACCAGAACAGCCAGGTCCAGCTCGAGGCCGCGGCGCGCGAGGCTGGATATCCGCACGTGTGGCAGCACAAGCACGCCTCGGTCCAGCGCATCAAGGATTACGTGGCGCAGGGCGGTTTCCTCTTCGCGATGTGCTCGGGGACCGATACCTACGACATCGCGCTCGCGGCCGGGGACGTCGACATTGTCGACACCGTCTACGACGGCACGCCGGCCCATCCCAACGCCCAGCGGCTGCTCGACTACAGCCGCTGTCTCGCCTTCGAGAACTTCCAGCTCGAACTGAACCCGTTCGTCTACGAGTTCTCGAACATCGACATGAGCGACTACGCCCAGTTGCGCGGCCCGGAGGCCGACTACTTCGTGCTCTTCGAGTTCTCCGCCAAGGAAGACCCGGTTCCGACCATGCTCACGCAGTGTCACGTCAACATGGTCAACGGCTTCCTGGGGCAGACCACCAGCTTCAACCGCGACACGCTCAAGCCCTCGACCCTGGTGCTGGCCGACGTGCCCAACACGCCCGAGGTCAGGTACATCCACGGCAACTACGGCCAGGGAACCTTCACCTTCCTGGGCGGCCACGACCCGGAGGATTACCAGCATCGGGTGGGCGATCCGCCCACCCGGCTCGAGCTGCACAAGAACTCGCCCGGCTACCGCCTGATCCTGAACAACGTGCTCTTCCCGGCCGCGCAGAAGAAGGAGCGCAAGACCTGACCTGGGGTCGCTCCATCGCCGCCGGCCGACATGCGTTCCGGCGTCCGTCCCTTTCCTTCGCAGCGAACGCGGTGCTATCATCGCCGGGTTGTCCGTTCCCCTGGCCCCTGGTCGAGGAGGTCGACATGAGCGCCGCAGCGTCGTCTCTGCCGCGTTGGGATCTCACGAACGTCTACACGGGTCTGGAGGCCGAGGACTTCCAGGCCGACGTGGCTCGGGTCCGGCAGGGTCTCGATGAGCTCGATGAGCTCATCGCCCGGGAGGGCATCGCCCGCCTGGAGGCACCGCCGTCGGACACGTTGGCCGCGACGCGCGCGCTGGAGGCCCTGCTGGCCGGCTTCAACGCCGTCCGGCCGACCTTGAGCACGCTGACGGCCTACGCGCACAGCTACGTGACGACCGACTCGTACAATCAGACGGCGGCGCGCGTGCTGAGCGAGCTCGAGCAGATCGATCTGCGCCTGGAGAAACAGCTCACGCGCTTCCAGGCCTGGACCGGATCGCTGGGCCCGGTGCTGGGGGAAATCTGCGCGCGGTCGGCGGCCGGCGCCGAGCACCGGCTGGCGCTCGAGGACCTCGTCCGCCAGAGCCGTCACCTGATGAGCACCGAGCTCGAGGACCTGGCGGCCGAGCTGCAGCTCTCGGGCGGCGGCGTGATGTGGAAGCTGCAGGGCGGTGTCCTGAGCCAGCTCAAGGCGTGCGTCGAGCGCGACGGACAGGTGCAGACGCTGCCCATCACCCTGGTTCGCAACCTGGCCACCGACCCGAGCGAGGAAGTCCGCCGGCGGGCCTACGAGGCGGAGCTCCAGGCTTATGCCGCCGTGCGCACCCCCGTGGCCTTCGCGCTCAACTGCGTCAAGGGCGCGGCGGTGACGCTGGCCCGGAAGCGCGGCTTCGAGGACGTGCAGCACGTCTCGCTCGAGCACAACCGCATCGACCGCCCGACCCTCGAGGCCTTGCTGGGCGCAATCCGCGAGCGCTTTCCGCTCTTCCGCCGCTACCTTCTGGCCAAGGCCGCCAGGCTGGGCAAGCCGCGGCTCGCGTGGTGGGACCTCGCCGCACCGGTGGGCCGGGCAAACCCGACCTACACGTGGGACCAGGCCGCGAGCTTCATCGTGGAGCAGTTCGGGCGCTTCAGCGACGAGCTGGCCGCCTTCGCCGCCGGGGCTTTCGAGCGGCGCTGGATCGACGCCGAACCGCGCGACGGCAAGCGGGGCGGCGCCTTCTGCATGCGCGTGCCCAAGGTCGAGGAGAGCCGCATCCTGGCCAACTTCGACGGCACCTTCGACGGCATGGTCACGCTGGCGCACGAGCTGGGCCACGCCTACCACAACGCCTGCCAGCGGGGCCTGCCGATGATGCTGCGCGGGGCGCCCATGGTGCTGGGGGAGACCGCCTCGATCTTCTGCGAGACGCTCGTCTTCAACGCGGCCCTCGAAACCTGCTCGCCCGAGGAGCAGCTCGCGGTCCTGGAGAACCAGCTCCTGGGCGCCACCCAGGTGACGCTCGACATCTCCTCGCGCTTCCTCTTCGAGTCCGAGGTGGTGCGGCGCCGCGCTCAGGCCGAGCTCAGCGCCGACGACTTCTGCGAGATCATGCTCCGGGCCCAGGAGGAGACCTACGGCGAGGCGCTGGAACCCGAGCATCGCAACCCGTACATGTGGCTGTGGAAGCCCCACTACTACTACGGCGACCTCCAGTTCTACAACTACCCTTACGCCTTCGGGCTCCTCTTCGGCTTGGGGGTCTACGCGCGCTATCAGCAGCAAGGCGCTGCCTTCATCCCGCGCTATCGGGAGCTGCTGCGCAGCACCGGGGCCGGGCCGGCGGCCGACCTGGCAGCCCGCTTCGACATCGACATTCGCGCGCGCGACTTCTGGCGCGGGAGCCTGGACGTCATTGCGGCCCAGGTCGACCGCTACTGCGCGCTCGAGGGTTGAGGCGGGCGCGCGCCGGCTGGCCGAGCCCGTTCGCCCTGCCCGCGCGCGGCCGCGGGTCACGGGGCCGGCGGCCCGGCGGGCGCAAGATCGCGTTCCCGATCAGGAAGATCAGGGACTCCTCCGATGGATTACGGGCGGCGGAGCCGGCGTCCGGCCCGGAGCGCCGCGCGCACCTTGGGCCCAGGAGCCAAGGAGGCCAGGAGCCAGGGAGGAGAGACCGATGGCGGAGTTCGATCGCGCCGCACGAGCCGCGGGGAGCCCCCGCACGAGCGCGTCTGGGCGCGCGCAGCCCCCGACGGCCGAGAGCATCCTGGAGGCCAGCCGGCAGCGCGTGGCCGATCAGATCATGCGCGAGGCGCGCCGCGTCAACCTCGACGTCCTCACGCAGGAGGAGGCGCTGGCGCTGGCGGCCGGCATCAGCACCAAGCTGCGCGCCTTGGGGCGCAGCCGCCTCAGCCCCGAGGATAACCGGTTTCTCGGCGACCTGATGGCCAAGCTGCTGGCGCCGCGGCCATAGCGGGCCGCCGGGGCCCGCTGTGGCCGCGAACGCCGCTCGATCGGTCCGACCGGCCCGACCGAGCGGCCTGGCGGTTCTGCTCGCCCTAGCCGTTCGCCTTGGCGAAGGCCTTCATGAAGGCGCACACCTGCTCGGCGGCGTCCATCGGACAGGAGTTGTACACCGAGACGCGGATGCCGCCCACGGAGCGGTGCCCCTTCAGGCCGTACATCCGCTTCTCTTTGCCCTCGGCCACGAACTTGGCTTCCAGATCCTCGCTGGGCAGCCGGAAGACGATGTTCATCATCGAGCGGCTGTCCTTGGCGACCGGGGCGCGGAAGAAGTCCGGGTTGGCGTCGATCGTGTCGTAGATCATCCCCGCCTTCTTGCGGTTGTGCGCCTCGATCTTCGCCATGCCGCCCATCTCCTTCATGTAGGCGAGGACGTTGCGCACCATGTAGATGTTGAAGACCGGCGGGGTGTTGAAGAGCGAGTTCTCCTTGGCGTGCGTCTGATACTTGAGCATCGTGGGGTTCTCTTCCTTGCACGCGGCCAGGACGTCGTTGCGGATGATGACGATCGTCACGCCCGCGGGCCCCACGTTCTTCTGGGCGCCGGCGTAGATGAGGCCGAAGGGGGCGGGATCGAACTTGCGCCACAGGAAGTCGGACGACATGTCGCACACCAGCGGCACGTCGCCGGTCTTGGGGAACCAGTGCCACTGCGTGCCCTTGATCGTGTTGTTGCTGGTGAAGTGGACGTAGCGCGCGCCCGGCGTGAGCTTGAGCTCCTCCTGCTTGGGGATGCGGGTCAGCTTCACCGTCTCGCCGTCGAAGGCGATGTTGACGCCGCCGAAGAGCTTGGCCTCGGCGATCGCCTTCTTCGACCAGGTGCCGGTGTGGATGTAGTCGGCCGTCTGGTCCTTGGCCAGCAGATTCATGGGCACCATGGCGAATTGCAGGCTCGCCCCGCCGCCGACGAAGAGCACCTGGTAGGCGTCGCCCAGGCCGAGGAACTCCCTGATCAGCGCGATCGCCTCGTTGTGGATCGCCTCATACTCCTTGGAGCGGTGGCTGGTCTCCATGACCGACGTGCCCGTGCCGCCGAAGTCGAGCAGTTCCTTCTGGGCCCGTTCCAGGGCGGGAACGGGCAGAACGGCCGGACCGGCGAAGAAGTTCAACGCGCGTGCCATGACGGACTCCTCCTCCCAGACCCCGAGTCTGGATGCGATGGCCACTACTTGCCGCTACTTGCCGTAGTGCTGGGTCAGCAGCTCGACGATGACATCGCCGATCCGCAACAGGTTCTCGACCGACGAAGCCCCGATGTGCGGAGCCATGTAAACGTTGGGTGCCTTCAGGAGCGGCGAGGTCTCGGGGGGCGGATCGCTCTCCCAGACATCGGTGCCGTAGGCGCGCACCTTGCCGCTCGCCAGGGCGGCCGCCAGATCGGGCTCGTTTACGACCTTGCCGCGGCCCGTGTTGACGATGATCACGCCGTTCTTCATCTTGCCGATCAGGCCCGCATTGATCATGCCCCTGGTCTCGTCGGTGAGCGGCGTGTGCAAGGATATGAAGTCCGCGCGCTTGACGAGCTCATCGAGCGACACCAGCTTCGCGACCGGGTGGCTGGTGACGAACTTGTCGTAGGCGATCACGTCCATGCCGAAGGCCTTGGCGCGCACGGCCACTTCCGTGCCGATGCGGCCGATGCCGATCAGGCCGAGGGTCTTCTGGTAGAGCTCCGTGCGCTTGAGCTCCTTCTTGAGCCACTTGCCTTCCTTCATCGACAGGTGGCCCTCGATGAGCTTGTTGGGCATCGCCACCAGGAAGGCCATCGCCAGCTCCGCCACCGCCACGCTCGAGGCGGCCGGCGTGTTGAGCACCTTGATGCCCTTCTCCTTGGCATAGGTCTGGTCGACGTTGTCCAGGCCGACGCCCCCGCGGATGATCATCTTGAGCTTGGGGGCCGAGTCGATGAACTCCTTGGTCGCCTTGGTCTTGCTGCGGATCAGCACGACCTCGCACTGGGCCAGTTGCCCCTTGTCGTCCGTGACCTCGCCGAACCTCTTGAGCCGGTCGGGCAGGGACGGGTCGAACGCGTCCGAGAGCAGGATCTTCATGACACCTCCCATGAGTTGGCCCGCGTCAAGCGCGCCTCTCCTTACCTCCGGACCCGGCCCGGGCCCGCGAGGCCGTACCGATGGCCGGCCGCCGTCAATCCTCCAGCGGACGGATGATCAGGCCCGAGCGCAGCTTCGGCTCGAACCACGTGCTCTTGGGCGGCATGACCTTGCCTGCGTCCGCCACCGACATGAGCTGCTGGATGCTGGTCGGATAGAGCGCGAAGGCGACCGCCCAGCCTTCCCGGCAGCGCTTCTCCAGCTCGGACGTGCCGCGGATGCCGCCGACGAAGTCGATGCGTTCGTCGGAGCGAGGATCCTCGATCCCCAGCAGCGGCTGCAAGAGGTTGCTCTGCAGGATCGCGCAATCGAGCGACTGGACCGGGTCCTTCTCGGGGAAGGAGCCCGGCTTGGCCGCCAGGCGGTGCCAGCGCCCCGCGAGGTACATGCCGAAGGTGCGCGCCCGCGGCGGCTCGGCCCGGTCGGCGGGCTCGACGTCGAAGCGTTCCCTCAGGGCCGCGAGGAACTCCTGCGCGGACTTGCCGGCCAGGTCCTTCACCACGCGGTTGTAGGCCATGATCCGCATCTGATTGTGCGGGAAGATGACCGCCAGGAAGAAGTTGTAGGGCTCGTCGCCGCGGTGGTTCGAGTTGGCCTCGCGGCGCAGCGCGCGCACCCGCGTGGCCGAGGCGCTGCGGTGATGGCCGTCGGCCACGTACAAGTGCGGGATCTCGCTGAACGCGTCCGCCAGGCGCTGGATCTCGCCCGCCTCCGACACCACCCACACCGTGTGGCCGATGCCGTCGTCGCTGACGAAGTCGTACTCCGGATCGCGTTGGCGGATTTCATCCACCAGCTGGTCGATCTGCTTGCGCGCGACATAGGTCAGGAAAACCGGCTCGGAGTTGGCGTTGAGCACGTCGACGTGGCGCGTGCGGTCGTCCTCCTTCACGCGCCGGGTGTGCTCGTGCTTCTTGATCAGATTGGCATCGTACTCGTCGACGCTCGCGCCGGCCGCGATCCCGGCCTGAACGTGGTCGCCCATGCGCTGCTGGTAGACGTAGAAGCAGGGTGTCTTGTCGCGCTCCAGGATGCCCTCGGCGACCATGCGGCGCAAGGTGCGGGCGCCCTGCTCGTAGACGCGCGCGTCATAGTGGTCGATCGACGGGTCCAGATCGATCTCCGGCTTGACGACGTGCAGATAGGACAGCTCGTTGCCCTTGGCCATCTGCCGGGCCTCCTCGCTGCTGAGCACGTCGTAGGGCGGCGACGCGATCTGGGCCGCCAGACCGGGCCGGGGCCGCCAGGCCCGGAAGGGTCGGATCTGCGACATCGGGAATCCTCCTCATCATTTGTGCTCTTGTTCTCTTGCAAGCCGCCGATGATACCAGAAGGGGCGTCCGGGTTCCAAGGTGTTCCCCGCCCCGGGGCGGGGCTTGACATCCCGCCTCGGCGACGCCCAGAATGTGCCCCGTGAAGGGCCGATCACAGGCTCCGGCCGCGCGGGGTTTGCGACGATGGGTGGGGGCGGTGCCTGCCTGGAGGCACGCGCATCTGAGGCTCTTCTCAGAGGGGGAGGGGTGGAATGGATCGGGAGTTTGCCCTGCCGAAATGCCTGAAGTGCGACCGCGGAGTCTTGATCCCTCTCTCCGACTACGGCCGTGACGGCGCTCCCATCAACTTCAAGGCCTGGGTCTGCACCAACCCGGAGTGCGGCTTCAACATCCGCATCGACAACGGCGAGATCAGCTACGGCCGGACCATCAGTTACTCGAGCAAATAGGGACGCGCGCCCGGCGGGACGGTACCGATGATCCGCGCCGTCATCTTCGACCTCGACAACACCCTGACCGACTTCGTCAAGATGAAGGACCAGGCGATCGCCGCCTCGGCCCTGGCCATGATCGACATGGGCCTGCCGCTCGGGCTCGAGGAGACCCAGCGGCGGATCTACGCCGTCTATGACCGCGAGGGGATCGAGTACCAGCACGTCTTCGACCAGCTCCTGCGCGAGGTCTACGGCCGCGTGCCCCCGGAGATTCTGGCCGCCGGCATCATCGCCTACCGGCGCGCGCGCGACTCGATCCTGGTGCTCTATCCCCACGTGAAGCTGACGCTCATGGAGCTCGTGCGCCGCGGGCTGCGGCTGGCGGTGCTCTCCGACGCGCCCGCCCTCCAGGCCTGGCAGCGCCTGCACCACCTGTCGCTGCAGCACACCTTCGACCACGTGATCACCTTCGACGACACGGGCGAGCGCAAGCCCTCGCCGGGCCCCTTCCGGCGCGCCATGGAGCTGCTCGGGCTGCCGGCGGAGAACCTGCTCATGGTCGGCGACTGGCCCGAGCGCGACATGCGCGGCGCGGCGGCCCTGGGCATCCGCACCGTCTTCGCGCGCTACGGCGACACCTTCGGGACGCTGCGCTCGGGGGCCGACTACGAGATCGACGACGTCATCGAGCTGTTGGATATTCTCGACCAGCTCAACGCGGGCGGACGCTGAGGGGCGCGGCCCCATCCCCCGAGGGGAGCCCGGCGGCGCGGACCGGAGGCGGAGGGGGGAGGCGATGAAGCTCATCACGTCGCTCCAGATGCGGGAATGCGATCGGCGCGCGATCGCCGGCGAGAACCTGCCGGCCCCCATTCCGGGGCCGGTCCTGATGGAACGGGCCGGGTGGGGCGCTTACGCCGCCGTGCGCCAGCGCTTCGATCGGCTGGCCCAGCGGCCGATCCTCGTCTTCTGCGGGCGCGGCAACAACGGCGGCGACGGCCTGGTGCTGGCGCGCCTCCTGGCGCTCGACCGCCGGGACGCCCTGGCGGTGCTCGCCGCCGAGCCCGCCCAGCTCTCGGCCGATGCGCGCCGGCAGTGCGAGCGGCTCATCGCCGCGGGCGGCCGGATCGCGGCGCCGGCGGGACCCGCTGAGCTGGAGCGGTGTCTGGCGGGCGAGCTGCGAGCCGCCAGCCGCCTGGACCCCCTGATCATCGACGCGCTCCTGGGCACGGGCAGCCGGGGCGCTCCCCAGGGGCTGATCGGGGCCTGCGTCGCCTGGATCAACCGGGCGCGGGAAGAGCGCGGCGCGCGGGTGGTGGCGGTCGATCTGCCCACCGGCGTCGATGCCGACACGGGCGAGGTCCCCGGCGAAGCCGTGCGGGCCGATCTCACGGTCACGATGGCCTACGCCAAGGTGGGCTTCTGCTTCTACCCCGCCCGCGGCCACGTCGGCCGCCTGCAGGTGGTCGACATCGGCCTCCCCCCCTCGGTCGCGGATGACGTGGGGCTGCCCCTGGCGCAGATGGACGCCGCGGAAGCCGGCGCCCTGCTGCCCGTTCGGGCCGCGGACGCCCACAAGGGCCGAGTGGGGCGGCTGTTCATCCTGGGGGGCTCCCCGGGGCTCACGGGCGCACCCAGTCTGACCGCCCTGGCGGCTCTCCGGGCCGGCGCGGGCCTGGTGACGATCGGCCTGCCGGCAGGGCTCAACGCCGCGCTCGAGGCCAAGCTCACCGAGGTGATGACCCTCCCCCTGCCGCAGTCGTCCCTGGGCGGCCTGGTCCCCGAGGCGGAGGGCGAGATCCTGGCGCGACGGGCGATTACGGACGTCTGGGTCGTGGGCCCGGGCCTGGGTCGCGAGCCGGGGGCTCTGGCGTTGGCGCGGGCCGTCGTCCGTCACGCCCCGGGGTCGATGGTCGTCGATGCCGACGGTCTTTCGGCCCTCTCGGGCGGCGTCGAGTGGTGGCGGCCCGAGGACGGCCCGCCCGCCGTTCTGACCCCCCATCCCGGCGAGATGGCTCGGCTGCTGGGGCAGGAAGTCCCCGCGCCGGGCGTGCCGGCCTGGGAGACCGCGGCAGCCTATGCGCGCGCGCGCCGCTGCGTCCTGGTGCTCAAGGGGGCGCCGACGGTCGTGGCCGCGCCCGACGGCCGCGTCTGGATCAACCCCACGGGCAATGCCGGCATGGCGACCGGCGGAACCGGCGATGCCCTGACGGGCGTCATCGCGGCGCTGCTCGGCCAGGGCCTGGAACCTGTCGACGCGGCGCGCATGGGGGTCTATCTCCACGGCCACGCGGGCGATCTGGCCGGGGAAGCCGCCGGGCCGGTGGGGCTGCTGCCGACCGACCTCATCGCCGCCCTTCCCAGGGCCTGGCAACGGCTGCTGGCGGCGCGCCTCGCGGACTAGATTCCCGGTTCAGACCGGGCCCCGAAGCTCCGAAACTTCCATCAGGGAACCCTCTAGGCCATGAGGGAACCCTCCAGGCCGGTTCATGTCCGAGCCGCGGGCCAGGCCCGCCAGGATTGCAGTTGCATGGAGAACAGGGAATCGCTCGAACCCGCTGCGCCGGAAGAGGAGAGCGTCGGCCCAGCCGCCGAGACCCAAGAGCAAGAGCCCGAGGCCGACGGTCCGGGCCCCGCAGTGCGCCTGTACGCCGCCTTCATGGCGGCCCTCAAGGCGGTCGGGTTCTATCCGGCCGGCAATCAGGTGCGCGAGCGCCTCGTCGGGTCCCTGCTGGATCAGATCCGCTCCGTCCCGGGCGAGGTCGCGCTGGCCTTCCGGCAGGATGAGCTGCGCGTCGCGGGCGAGCGCGTAGCCGGCCGCGGGGACGAGGGGTGGGACATTCCGGTCCGCCTCTTCGAAGCGGGGCTCCGCGATCTGACCTTCCTGCCGCAGGCCACGCCGGCCGAGCTGCAGAGCCTGCTCGATCTGCTCGCGCGGACGGCGCGCGGGGAGCTCAATCCGACCGATGAAGATCTCTCGGTGCTGCTCTGGGAGATGGACCTGCCCTCGATCGCCTACCGCGTCATCGATGCGACCGAGGAGTCGGCTTCCCTGAATGTGATCGACGACCAGACGCCGCCCGGTGGCGCGGGTGACGATCCGGCCGCGTGGGAGGGCATCCATCCGCTGGAACGCTATCTGGCCTCGGCGGGCGGGCTGGAGGAGACCGACCTGGACGCGAGCGCCCTGCGGGCCGAGGAGCGTGAGCTGGCGCGACTGCGCAACCGGGCCAAGCAGGAAGCGCACCAGCTCCGGCCCAAGCTCGTCATGGTGCTGCTCGAGCTGATCTTGGTGGGTCTGACCCCGGAGGAATTCGAGCGCGTGATCGCCCTGCTGCGAGGCTACGCGCTCGACCTGCTGCAGGTGGGGCGCTTCGCCTTCTTCGGGCGCGTCATGCAGCGCCTGCGCGAGCGGGCGGGGGAGCTGCACGGGCAGGAAGCGCAGGCCCTGCTGGCGCTCGTGGACGAGCTGCTGGGACCGGAGGCGGCCGCGCGCGCGCTGGCCGCCCTCGAGGCTCGGCGCTGTGACGATGAGCAGGCGGCGCTGGCCTTCCTGGCTCAGTTGCATCCGCCGGGGCTGAGCGTGCTGCTCGATGCTCTGGCCGCCCATGTCGAGCTCGAGGCCGGCGACGTTCGGTGGCGCGTGGTCGGGGCCGCGCTGCGCGCCGCCGCCGCCGACAACCCCGAGCGGGTGGTGGGCGACCCGACCAGGCTGAGCGAGAATCATCTGCGCGTGTTGGCGCGCCTGGTGTCTCCCGGCCAGGCCCCCGAGCGAGCGCGATTCTGGGGCCAGAGCCTGAGTCCGCTGTGGAACAACGGCGATCCGGGCGTGCGCGCCGGCGCGCTGCGGCTGCTGGCCTCCGTGCGGCCGCCGGATCTGGAGCGCCTCATGCAGCTCGCCCTGAACGATGAGAACAGCGCCGTGCGCCAGACGGCCGCCGAGCTCTACGGATCCGTCTTCGGCGCGCGAGCGCTGCAGCCCCTGCTGCACCTGCTGCTCAGTCACGGCTTCGAGCAGCGCAGCTTCGAGGAGCAGGCCACCTTCTACGAGGCCCTGACCCGCGCGTCGCCCGACGATGTCTTCCCCCTGCTCGAGAAGACCGTGCGCCGGCGCGATTGGCTGGCGCGCAAGCACTGGCGCGTGCAGAAGGCCTGCGCGCTGCGAGCGCTCGGCAACGTGCCGATCGAGAAGGCCGGGTCGCATCTGATGCGCTACCGCAACTCCCACGATCCCCTGCTGGCCGAGGCCAGCCGCTACGCGCTCGAGTGCCACCGGCGCAAGCTGCAATCGCCCGCGTCCGGGGCGCGGCGGGCAGCCTGATCGGCCCACGAGAGGAAGGAGCCCCGATGACCGCCATGCGCCAGCCGGTCCCCGGATGGGACGAGGAACCCGGGCCGGACCGCGGGCCGAGCCGAGGGTCGCTGGCCTTCGCCGGGCGCGAGACGCCCGCGGCGCGCATGCTGCGCTGTTTCCACTCGAGCTGGCGGGCCCTCGTCCTGCGAGGCGTGGCGGACCCGACCTTCCTGCGGGCCCTGGCCGCGCTGCGCGATGCCGTGGCGGCCCTGTGGGAGGAGGGAATCCCGGCGCGCATGATCCGACACGGCAGCGGCTTGCTGGTGGGCGACGAGGCGCTGTCGCCGTACTCGTCGGGCAATCTCCTGGCGCACATGGTGGCCGAGGAGATGGCCGCCATGGATCTGGCCGGCCTGACGTTCCTGGGGCCGTGGGACGACGCCGAAACGGCCCGCTTCCTCGAGCTACTCGAGGGCTGGCGCCGCGGCCGGACCCCGGCCGCCGACCGGGCCGACGAGATGGAGGCGATGGGGATCCAGGGGATTGCCCTGGTGGACCCCGAGGCTGTCAAGCCGCCCGATGAGGAGGTGGCCGGGTGGGACGCGGTGATGGAACTGGGGGAGCTGCGCCGGCGGGCACGGCGGACCTTCTTCCATGCGCTGCGCTGCTCGCGCTGGCACGCGGGCCGGCTGGCCAACGAGTCGGTACCCGAGCTGCGCCGGTCCCGTCAAGTCGTGCATCAGATCATCGACACGCTGGTCGAGGAGGAGTTCTCGCTCCTGGCCTTGACGGCCCTGAAGGCCTTTGACGTCCAGACCTTCCTGCACTCGGTCAACGTCTGCATCCTGTCGACGGCCCTGGGACAGCGCCTGGGTCTCAACAAGCGCGAGCTCTCCGAGCTGGGCGTGGCGGCGCTCTTCCACGACCTGGGCAAGATGACCGTTCCCAAGCCGGTGCTGCACAAGCCCGGGACCTTCAACCCGGCGGAGTGGGAGATCATGCGCACGCACCCGCTCGAGGGGGTGCGGACCCTGCTGCAGGTCGGGAAGCTGTCCGATCTGGTCATCAAGGTGCTCCTGGTCGGCCTGGAACACCACATGCGCTATGACCTGACGGGCTACCCCCGCCTGGGCGACCAGTGGGACATCGGCGTGCTGAGCCGGATCGTCAGCATCGCCGACTGCTACGATGCCATGACCTCGCAGCGCTCCTACGAAGAGGAGCGCCTGATCCCGCACCGGGTCATGGTCCACATGCTGGGACGCGCGGGGAAGAACTTCGATCCCGACCTGATGCGCCTGTTCGTTGGCCTGATGGGGCTCTACCCGATCGGGAGCCTGGTCGAGCTGACGACCGGCGAGCTCGCCGTGGTCGTGGCCTCGGATCCCGATGATCCCACCAGCCCGGTCGTGCGGCTCGTGCGCGACCCCGACCACCAGTTCATCGATCCCGGGGATCTGCGTCTGGTGAACCTGGCGGCGGAGGGCGCCGGCGCCACCGGAGGACGCCGGATTCTGCGCGCCCTCGACCCCGAGGACGTCCAGCTCGACCTGGGCGGCTATCTGGCCTAGCTTCCGCGGAGCGGGGCGAGCCGGTCCGCCACCGGCCGGGAATCCTGTTGACCACCTCCCGCAACCCACCTATATTCCTAGCCTAATTGAGATCATGCCGCTTCCAGCGGAGGCCGCGCCGGTCCGGCGCAGGACTCCGCGGGGGCGCATTGCGATGCCCGGTCGGGGACTGCAAGACGAGGCGACTATGAGGCATGCCGTCCTACTGGCAATGGCGGTCCTGGTCCTGTGTGCCGCAGGGGCGGGGTGCACCAAACGGATTCCCTGGGAGGGGCCGCTCGAGGCCCGCAAGACGATGGTGCTCGTCTTCGCGGACGGCTCCGAGATCCGCGGCAAGATCAATCTCGACGAGTCCGTGGAGCTCACCCATCAGGGGGCGATCTACCGCGGCGTCATCGAGGATCTGACCGACCAGGAGATCGAGCTGCGCGATTGCCGGTTCGTGCGGCGCCAGGGCGTGAGCGAGGCCGAAGAGCAGCGCCTGACCCGGGCGCGCGTGGATCTGGGCATGGAGAACATCGAGAGCCTCGTTCTCGAGCGGGAGGACATCGTCGCCACCGAGCACGTCCGCGTCGACGGCCTGAAAACCGCGTCGCGCTCCGTCTTTTGGATCGTGTCGGGGGTGGTGGCGGGGCTCCTGCTCGCCGAGAAGTCCTGAGCAGAAGTCCTGAGCAATCGTTCGGTTCATGAGGGGTGGAGCGATGCCGAGGCATTTCGGGCCGGGTCTGATGCTCGCCGTCACGGCGGTGGGTCTGCTGCTCAACACCATGCCGGCGGTCGGCCAGCGCGTCACCAACATCGAGTTGCCCTACCCGCTGCCGGTCTACGGCGGCGAGGCGATGGTGGGCTACGACCCCACCGGCCAGATGCTGACCGACGTTGCGCGCGGCTTGCCCGAGTACTTCTACCGGCCGATGGACGATCTGTCGGCCCGCGGCGGGGCCAACGCCCAGACGATGGGCGGGGCTTTTGTCTCCCGTCCCGCCGGGGCGATGTCGATGTCCTGGAATCCCGCCGGGCTGGCGGCGCTGAAGGAGAAATCGATCGCCCTGGGCGGCCACGTGCGCTCGTCATCGGGCAGCGCGAATTCCGGTGACTTGCCCGACACGGTCCTGGTGCCCCAGTCGCCGCCCTTCCGGATCGAGGAGTACACCGATCGCCTGGGCCCCATCCAGGGATTCAGCTTCGCCGGAATCGCCAGCCCGCTGGTCAAGCTCGGCGACCATACGCTGGTCGGCGGGGTCTGCTATCGCCGCCACACCGAGATCGCCTACGGCACCGAAACGGTCCTGCAGATGGGCCTGGTCTCGGGGGCCGGCTTTCCGTTCATCCTCGGCAGCGACAATCGCGAGCGCGGCGCCATCTACGCCTACACGCTCAGCCTGGGCTATCAGCCCATCGCGGCGCCCGGGCTCGCGCTCTCCGTGGGCGCCAGCGCCAACGTCCTCGACGGCCGCCTGCGCTCGAAGGACATGACCCGCATCAACGTGCGCGGGTACCGCGAGGGGCGCCTCGAGTACGGGGTGGATTACTCGGGAACGACCTTCGAGCTAGGAGCGCTGCTGCGGGTCAGGGACCTGGTTCAGATTGGCGGCTGGGCCAGCCTGCCCTATACGCTCAAGGTGACCAACGGGGAGTTCACGTCGCTGGGACTGGCCACCCCCGACGCCTCCGAGATCTACCGCGTGCACGGCCGCATCGCCGACTACGATCTCGAGATCCCGCTGTTCCTGAGCGGCGGGGTGACCGTCGGGCCCATCAGGGGCATCACGGCGTCGGTGGACGTCAACCACCGCCCCTGGTCGGATGCCGACATCGCGTACAAGAGCCACGACGTGATCGGGTTGGGGCCCCTCGAGATTCCCCTGACCGAGTTCGATGGACCGTATCCCGCGAAGGACGTCACCAGCGTGCACACCGGGGTGGAGTTCCCCGTGCCCCTCTTCCGCCGGCCGCTGAGCGAGAGAAACATGGAGCTGCTCGGCCGGGCCGGGTTCCGGACCATTCCGCTGTCCATGGCCGAGATTGATCTGGTCGGCGGCCAGGCGCCCTACTATCTGGGCGATCAGGTCACGGGCCAGGGAGTGAGCGCGGGCGTGTCGCTGGACAGCGGCGTGGGCATCTTCTTCCACTTCGGCTTCGAGTACCAGAGCTACTCGTATCGCAAGTGGTTCCTGGACGACACGAGCGAGGTCGAACAGCGCGTGCTTTCGTTCGGCGATCCCTACGCGCGCGCGATCACGGTGGACCGCAACAACATGGTCGTCCGCTTCAGCACCGAGATGCGCCTGTAGCCGACTCGCGGCAACCACGCTCGACGGAGTCGGCCGGCACCCCGGCCCGCGCACCCGCCGGCGAGCGGGCTCCCGGGGCTCCTAGGAGCAGCCGCTCGTCGCGCCGCAGTTCTGGCAACGATAACAGCTGCCGTTGCGCGTCATGAACGATCCGCACTCCGAGCAGGTCGGCGCATCCACGTCGTTCAGGAACGAGAGCTGCGTGGTGCCGCCCGCCGAAGAGCGCGGCGCCTGGGCCTCGACCGGCTGGCCGTTCTCGTCGCCGTTCTCCTCCGCGTGCGTCCCAAACTTCAGATCCAGCCAGCGGAAGATGTAGTCGGCGATGCTCTTGGCGTAGTGGATCTCGGGATGGTGGGTGAAGCCCGACGGCTCGAAGCGCGTGTGGACGAACTTGTTGACGAGCACTTTCAGCGGCACGCCGTACTGGAGCGCCATCGAGATCGCCGTCGCGAAGCAGTCGCACAGCCCCGAGACGACCGTGCCTTCCTTGGCCATGACGATGAAGATCTCGCCCGGCTTGCCGTCCGGATAGAGCCCGACGGTGACGTAGCCCTCGTGGTCGCCGATCACGAACTTGTGGGTGATCGACTGGCGCTCCTCCGGCAGGCGCCGCCGCACGGGACGGATCTGTTCCTCCTTCTTGGCCTTCTTCTTCGACCGTCCGGAGGAGAGCGGCTGGACGCGCTTGGAGCCGTCGCGGTAGATCGCGATCGACTTCAAGCCGTGACGCCAGGCCTCGATGTAGATCTCGGCGATGTCCTCGGGTCGGGTGTCGTTGGGCACATTGACGGTCTTGGAGATCGCGCCGGAGATGAACGGCTGGACCGCGCCCATCATGCGCACGTGGCCCATGTGGTGGATGAAGCGCCGGCCGTTGACCGGGCGCAGGGCGCAGTCGAAGACCGCCAGGTGCTCGTCGCGCATGTGCGGGGCGCCCTCGATCGTCTCGTGCTCCGCGATGAAGTCCAGGATCTCGGCCACCTGCTCGGCGCTGTAGCCCAGCCGGCGCAAGGCCATCGGCACGGTCTGGTTGACGATCTGCAGCGTGCCGCCGCCCACCAGCACCTTGTGCTTGACCAGGGCCAGGTCGGGCTCGATGCCCGTGGTGTCGCAGTCCATCATGAAGGCGATCGTGCCAGTGGGGGCGAGCACGGAGACCTGGGCATTGCGATAGCCGCAGCGATCTCCCTTCTCGACCGCCTCGTCCCACACCCGCCAGGCCCCCTCGAGCAAGTGCTGCGGGACGAGGTCGGGGTTGATCGTGCTCAGCGCGTCGCGGTGCTTGCGCATCACGCGGGCCACCGGCTCGCGGTTCTTGGCGAAGCCCTTGAAGGGCCCCAGCACCTGCGAGATGTCGGCCGAGGTGGCGTAGGCCTGGCCGGTCATGATGGCGGTGATCGTGGCGGCCAGCGCCCGCCCCGAGTCGGAGTCGTAGGGCAGCCCCCGACTCATCAGCACCGATCCCAGATTCGCGTAGCCCAGTCCCAGCGGGCGGTAGTCGTAGCTGCTGCGCGCGATCCTCTCGGTAGGGTAGCTGGCCTGATCGACGATGATCTCCTGCGCCAGGATCATCACCGCCACCGCCGCCCGGAACGCGTCGATGTCGAACTCCGCTTGGAGGTCGAGGAACCTCATCAGATTGAGCGAGGCGAGGTTGCAGGCCGAATCATCCAGGAACATGAATTCGCTGCACGGGTTGCTGGCGTTGATCGGCCCCGTCGCGGGGCAGGTGTGCCAGTCGTTGATCGTGGTGTGGAACTGCAGTCCCGGGTCGCCGCACTGCCAGGCCGCCTCGCTGATCTCCTTCATCAGGTCGCGCGCCCGGCAGGTGTCGATCGGCTCGCCGGTCGTGACCGCCCGCGTCTGCCACAGGCCGTCGCTCTCGACGGCCTTCATGAATTCGTCAGTGACGCGCACCGAGTTGTTCGAGTTCTGGAAGAAGACGGACGAATAGGCTTCGCCGTTGATGCTGCCGTCGTAGCCGGCATCGATCAGCGTCCAGGCCTTCTTCTCCTCCTCGGGCTTGACGCGGATGAACTCGAGGATGTCGGGATGGTCGATGTTGAGGATCACCATCTTGGCGGCGCGGCGCGTCTTGCCGCCCGACTTGATGACGCCGGCGAAGGCGTCGTAGCCGCGCATGAACGAGACGGGACCGGACGCGGTGCCGCCCGTCGACAGCTTCTCGCGCGAGGATCGCAGCGGCGAGAAGTTCGTGCCCGTGCCCGAGCCGTACTTGAAGAGCCGGCCCTCGGTCTTGGCCAGGTCGAGGATCGAGTCCATCGTGTCCTCGACCGAGTTGATGAAGCAGGCCGAGCACTGCGGGTGCTCCTCGACGCCCATGTTGAACCATACGGGGCTGTTGAAGGAGACCTTCTGGTGGACGAGCAGGTGCAAGAGCTCCATCTCGAAGCTGACCGCGTCGTCGGGGCCGGCGAAGTAGCCGAGCTCGCTGCCCCAGCGGGCCAGCGTCGCGGCGACCCGCGTCAGCAGGGCCTTGACCGAGCTCTCGCGCTGGGGGGTTCCCGGCGCGCCGTAGAAGTACTTCGAGGCCACCACCTTCAGAGCCATCTGCGACCAGCTCCGCGGCACCTCGATGTCGCTCTGCTCGAAGATCACCTCGCCCTTGTCGTTGGTCAGGTTGACGCTGCGGCGCTCCCAGTCGACGGCGTCGAAGGGGTGGCGCCCGGGCGTGGTGAAGTAGCGCGGGATGCTCAGTCCGTGCCGGGCTTTCTCCTTGCCGAGCCCGTCCTTGGCCTGCCCGTCCTTGGCGGCCTCGGGCGATTGAGTTCCCTGGCCCGTGGACCTTTGCGTGCGCTCCTCCATGAGAGCCTCCTGCCGGAACTCAATTCCGTCCGCGCCGTGCGGCGAAACCCATCCCCTGAGGGCGACTCGCCAAAGCCGCCCTCGATGTCGGAGCCCCTGCCGACCAGGGGCGTGCTCAATGCAAACGACCCGGGAAATCAAAGACCCCAACATCTTGAGGTCGGACCCGCAAGCTAGTACCAGCGGTTGGGATCGTCAAACCGAAAAACGTAACCGCTCGCTAACCTCTTAGGTTCCACGGGATTGGAATTGCGGAACGCATCCGAGCGCCCGAGCGGGCCGTGGAACGGGGCCGGGAGCGACCGCGCAACATCATGTGGAATTGCCAGATGCGCGGGCGCATCGGCGTGC
The DNA here is from genome assembly GCA_964603725.1 of uncultured bacterium. Taxonomy (GTDB): domain Bacteria; phylum Eisenbacteria; class RBG-16-71-46; order CAIMUX01; family WJJG01; genus CAZDKK01. The sequence goes on along the minus strand of CAZRWW010000018.1, from coordinate 24,910 downwards.
CACGCGGGATTGCTAGTGTTCACGCGTCAAAACGTCGAGGAGGCGCTGCATGGCCGTGGGAATCTCGCGTCCGCGCTTGATGAGAATCCCCAGCGGCCGCAGATAGCGCTCACCGGCGAACTCGATCGCCGCGAGCGTCTTGAGCTCCACCTCGGGCGCGACGCTCTTCTTGGGCAGCACCGCGATCCCGCTGCCGATCTCGACCGCCCGCTTGATGGTGTCGACGTTGTCGAGCTCCATCACCACGTTCACCTTCACGTCGTGCTCGCGCAGGATCCGGTCGACGGCCCGGCGGGTGGGAATGTCGCGCTCGAAGCAGACGAAGTCCTGACCCGCGAGCTGGTGGGTCTCGACCTTCTTGAGGTGGGCCAGGGGGTGGGCCGGCGGGCACACCAGCACGAGCTCGTCGCTCTTGAAGGGCAGGATCTGAATGCCCGAGCGCCGCGCGGGGTAGGCGACGATGCCGATGTCGGCCTGGTTGCCGAGCACCGCGTCGTAGATCCGGTTGACCCGGCTGTACTCCATGCGCACACGCGCTCCCGGGTACTGGCGCATGAACTCGGCCAGGTGCCCGTGCAGCTCGTGCATGCCCACGCTGTAGATCGTCGCGAGGCGCACCTCGCCGACCACGCTCTTCGAGAGCTTCTGCAGCCGCTGCTCCATGCCGTCCAGGCGCGTGAGGACGTCCTTGGCGACTTCGTAGAGGATCTGGCCGGCCAGGGTGGGGGTGAGGTTGCGCTTGCCGCGCTCGATGAGCTTGTGGTCGTACTTTTCCTCCAGGGCGCGCATCTGCTGGCTGACCGCCGACTGCGAGATGAAGTTGAGAACGGCGGCCTTCGAGAAGCTCCCGGTTTCCACGACGTCGCAGAAGACCTTCAGGGTTTCGAGCTGCATCGCTGCCTTCCTCCCGGCGGGTGCGCCCGCCTCGATGCCGGCGGGCGCGGGGGCGCGAGCCCGGTGGGCCCCTGGGGTGCGGCGGCGGGCCGCGTCCCTGACCGGTTCGATCTACTTATCAGCATTAGCGGCGCCTGTCCACGCCGAACGTGGCCCCGCGCGTTGACATGCGGGCCATGCCCTCCCTAGGCTGGAGCTTCCGGCGCGGCGGCGCCGGGCGGGGAGGATCATGACGCCCTTCAGCTTTGCCATCGGATTCCTGGGCTGCCGCGCCAACGAGGTCGAGGCCGACGCGCTGCGCGGCGCCCTGCTCGCCGTCGGGGGACACGAAGCCGCGCCCGGGGAGTCGCCGGACCTCACGGTGCTCAACACCTGCGCCGTCACCGCCGCGGCGGTGGCCCAGTCGCGCAACGGGGTGCGCCGCGCCCGCCGCTCGGCGCCCGCCGGGCTGCTGTTGGTGACCGGCTGCGGCGCGCAACTCGATCCCGCCGCGTTCGCCGACCTGCCGGGAGTCGACCTGGTCGTGGGCAATCGCCACAAGGCCGACGTGCGGGCGGTGCTGCACGGCCTGGCTCGGGCCGGCGCGCTGCGGCTGCCGCCGGGGCCGGCCCGGGAGGAGGCCCTGGCCCGCGCCCTGGCCGAAGCCGGGCTGGCGCCGCTCGGCGCCGCGGGTGGACGGGAGCAGCGCGGCGCGCCGGTCTGCTGGACGGCCGATCCGACCCTCGCGCGCCTCTCGGGACGCATCGAGACGGCCGCGGGACGGCGCACGCGCCCTTCGATCAAGATCCAGGACGGCTGCAGCTTCCGTTGCACCTACTGCATTGTCGCCGCCCTGCGGGGCCGGCCGGTGAGCCGAGATCCGGCCGACGTCCTGGCGGAGGCCAGGCGACTGGTCGCCGTGGGCGCCCGCGAGGTCGTCCTCGCCGGCATCAACCTCGGGCTCTACGGCCGCGAGGCCGGCCCTCCGGCCGAGGGCGGCGAGGCTGGCGCTCCGGCTGAAACTGGAGCGCCCGGCGCCGAGGCGCGCGCCGGTGAGCCCGGCGCCCTGGGCCGGCTGCTGGCCGATCTGGGAAGCGTGCCCGGTCTCGAGCGCATCCGCCTGAGCTCGCTCGAGCCGATGACGATCACGACCGAGTTGCTCGACAGGATCGCCGCGCTGCCGAAGGTGGCCCGCAGCCTGCACGTGCCCTTCCAGAGCGGCGACGACGGCGTCCTGAGGTCGATGGGTCGTCCCTACGGGGCCAGCGAGCTGGAGGCGCTCGCCGAGCGCATCACGGCGCGCCTGCCGCTCTGCGGCCTGGGCGTGGACATCGTGGCCGGCTTTCCCGGCGAGTCGCCCGCGGCTTTTGGCCGCACCCTGGCGCTGCTCGAACGGCTTGCGGTCACCTATCTCCATGCCTTTGCCTATTCGGAGCGCCCCGGAACGCCGGCCGCCACGCTCACCCCGCGCGTGCCGGTGGCCGAGCGCCGAGCGCGGGTCGCGCGCCTGCGGGAACTCGACGCCCGGCTGCGGGTCCGGTTCCAACGGCGCCTGGTGGGGCGCGCCTGCCGGCTGGTCGTCGAGCGCGTCCAGGGAGATCGCTTCACGGGCATGAGCGGGGAGTACGTGCGCATGTCGGGCGAGGCGCGAGGCCTGGCGCCCGGGGACTGGGTGACGGTGGTGGCGGGCGAGACGCTCGAGCCCGGCCGGCAGGAGTGCCGGTTGGCCGAACGGCCCGCGGCGCGGCCGGCCGCGCGAGCGCGGGAAGGAGCATGATGGGCCGCTACTGCATCGAGACCTACGGCTGTCAGATGAACGTGGCCGACTCGGAGCTGCTGGCCGCCATCCTCACGCGGGCGGGCTGGGAGGCGGCCGCCGGGCCCGCCGACGCCGACCTGATCGTGGTGAACACGTGCTCGGTGCGTGAGCGAGCGGTCGAGCGCGTGGCCGGCCGCGTGCAGAGCCTGGCTTCCCTGAAAGCCCACCACCCCGGGCTGCGCCTCGTCCTGGCCGGCTGCGTGCCCCAGCACCTGGGCACCGACTTCGCGGCGCTCCTGCCGGACGTCGACCTGTTCATCGGTCCCGACGCCTACCGCCGTCTGCCCGAGCTTCTGCGGCAGGCGGAGGCGGCCGCGACGCCCGGCGCATCCTCCGGGCCTGTCGACCCGCCGGGCCGCCTGGCGCTCGAGCGCGACCGGCAGGAGACCTACGCCGACATCGCGCCGGCGCGGCACCGGGGCGTCAACGCCTGGGTGACCATCATGCGGGGCTGCGACCGGTTCTGCACCTACTGCGCCGTGCCCTTCGGTCGGGGGCGCGAGCGCAGCCTGCCCGCCGAGGCGGTGCTCGCCCAGGTCGAGCAGGCGGCCCGGGCGGGGTTCCGGGCGGTGACGCTGCTCGGCCAGGCCGTCACCTCCTGGCGCGCCGAGGGGCGCGACTTCGCCTGGCTGATCGATCGGCTCGCGCCCGTGCCAGGCCTCGTGCATCTGCGCTTCCTGGCGCCGCACCCGACCGACCTGACCCCGGGCCTGCTCGAGACGATCGCGCGCCATCCGGTCGCGGCGCGCCACCTGCATCTGCCCCTGCAGTCGGGATCCGATCGCATCCTGGCCGCGATGCGGCGCGGCCACACGCGCGACGCCTACCTCGCGCTCATCCGCGCCGCGCGCCGGCTGATCCCCGGCGTGAGCATCACCACCGACCTGCTCGTGGGCTTTCCGGGCGAGACCGAAGAGGACTACCGGCAGACCCTCGACCTCATGAACGAGGTGCGCTTCGACAGCGCGTTCATGTTCGCCTATTCGCCCCGCGCCCACACCTATGCCGCCCGGTTTCTCGCCGACGATGTGCCCGCTCTGGTCAAGCAGCAACGGCTGGCCGAGGTCATCGAGCGCCAGGAGCGGCACTCGTGGGAGCGCTTCACCGCGCTGGTCGGGACCCGCCGGCGGGTTCTGGTCGAGGGGCCCGCGCGCGGCTCCGGGCGCTTGTGCTTCGGCCGCGGTCTCGACTTCAAGCCCGTGGTGATCGAGCCCGCGGGCGGCGCCGAGCCGGCGCCGGGCGACGTCGTCGAGGTCGAGATCACCCGCACGACATCCCACACGCTCACCGGGCGTCAGGTTGGCTGAGAAGCGCCATCTCGTCGCGCGGGTACCGGTAGCAGCGCCGGGCGCCGAGCGCGACCAGGATGGCGCCGAAGAAGAGATGCAGCATGCCCATCAAGCCCATGCCGCGAATCGCCAGCACCAGCGCCCCGTGGGTCTGGCCGCTGAAGGTGTCGGGCGCGAGGGCGGCCAGGCGGAGCTGGGATGCGACCTTCGGGATGAGCCACAGCTGGGGCCCGACGGCGAGAGCCGTCATGATGAGCACCAGGGTGAGCATCACCAGGATCGTGGCCGGGCGCCGCAGCGCGAACAGGTGCATGCCGAGCACGGTCAGCAACAGCACGCCGGCGGCGATGGCCGCCACATAGCCCAACGACTCGAGCAGCCAGACGAGCAGGCGCGCCATGTCGATGCTGACCTCGGGCGAGCGCGCGACCAGCGGCGCCGTGAGCAGGGCGGCCGAGGCGTGCACGCCCATCCACAGCGTGGCGCCCAGCAGATAGGTGAACTCCAGGATCTGGGCCGCCCAGTCCGGTACGGGACGGGGCAGCGGGTAGATCATGGCCCCGCTGGGGACATCTTTGATGCCGATGCTCATGCCGATCGGTCTCCACCGAGCCTGCCTCCTTCCTTTATCGTCACGCGGGGGCGCATCGCCAGCCCGACGAGCCGGCCGCCCGGACCTGCCCGCCCGCCCGACGGCCATTGACAGGCCGGCACCGCACCACCTAGCATGATCCCTTCTGACCTCAAGCTCGCGGTCCGGTGTCGCCGCCGCCGGCGGGCGCCGGGCCGTGAAGGGGATTGACCCATCCATGAAGTGCTGGAATTGCGAAAACGTCCTCGAGAACGCCCTCCTGTGCGGGCGCTGCGGGATGCCGCAGCCGGTGGACATCCTGGGGGCTTTCGAGGCTCTCGGGATCGCTCCCCGGCTGCAGTGGGCCGAGGGTGAGCTCGAGCGGACCTACGAGCGCCTGGCCTTGCAGTGTCATCCCGACCTGTTCCGCGCGCATCGCGATGAGCGGGTGATCAACGCGGCCCGCGTGGCCATGCGCACGCTCAATGACGCCTATCGCACGCTCAAGGACCGCACCAAGCGCTTGCGCTACGTCCTGGCGGCCAGCGGCCGCCTGGGGGAGACGACGCGCACCGTGCCCGAGGGCCTGCAGGAGTCGGCCCAGATCATCAGTCGCATCCTGTCCGCGGCGGAGGACGCCCGGCAGAAGGGCGACCGGGAGGCCTGGGAGTCCCACCAGGACCACCTCGCCTCGCTGCAGGTCCAGGCCGAGAGCGCGGTCGAACGGGCGCGGGTGAGCCTGCAGGCCGTCGAGCAGCAGTGGGACGACGCGGTGCGCCGCGCCGGGGACCGCTGGCCGGAGGTGCCCGACGGCTGGGATGCGCAGGCCCAGCGCTGGCTGGGCGAGCAGGAGTATCTGGACGCGCTGATGGAGCGCCTGCGGGCGGCGCGCTCCTGGGAACGGGCCGCCGTGGTCGCGGGCGGCTAGCGCCGCGGCCGGCGGCGCGCCGCCGGTCTGGAACTGGCCCGGGCGAGGAGGGACTCATCTTTGGTGAGGCAGTCGTCGGTCCCATCCGCGGGTCAGGGCTACCTGGCCTTCGACTGCGGAACGAGCGTGAGCCGCATCGCGTTCGCGCGCGGAGAAGGTTCGGCGTTCGTGACCGACCTGGCGGGTGACCCGCGCATTCCGTCGGCGCTGGCGATCTCGCCGCAAGGCGGCGTTCTGGCGGGCGTGCCGGCCCGCGATCGGCAGACCCTCTACCCGCGTCACACCGTTCTGTCGCCCAAGGCGCTCTTGACCCAGGATGGCCAGGCGCTCGAGGCCCGCGGGCCCTTCTTTCCGCATCCGGTGGCCTCGGGTTCGGCCCCGTTGCTGCAGCTCGACCTGGGCGGGAAAGCCCGCTCGGCTCTCGAGATCAATGCCTACTTCCTGGCTCACCTGCGGCGCGCGGCCGAGTCCTTCCTGGAGCGGCCGGTCGACAGCGGCGTCTTCCCCGTGCCGGCTGCCTTCTCGCCCTTCGACCGGCGCACCTTCTGGCTGGCGGCGCGCATGGCCGGCTTCCAGCAGGTGCGTCTGATCGACGAGGCCACGGCCGCGGCGCTGGCCTGGATCGCCCAGGGCGGCCGCGGCTGCGTCGGCGTCTGCGTCTGGGGCGCCGGCTACTTCAGCGTCACGCTGGCGCGCGTGCGAGACCGACTCGTGCGCGTGCTGGCGAGCGTCGGCGTGCCGATCGGCGGCGACCGCATCGATCAGGCGCTGGCGGCCGATCTGCTCGCGCGAGCCAGGGCCGGAGGGCCGGTGCACAACGTGGAGCACGTCGCGCGGCACCTGCTGGTCGTGGCCGAGGCGGCCAAGCGCGATCTGGCCGCGCGGGGGAAGGCCGAGGTGAGCGTTGGGCTCGGGACCGACCGGCCGCCGCTGCGCCACACCTACGCCGCGGCCGACCTCGATCGCCTGCTCGAGCCGCTCAAGCACGAGGCGACCCGGGTGTGCCGCCGCGCGCTGGCCGATGCCCGCCTGCAGCCCGGCGATCTGGACGTGGTGCTGCTGGCCGGGGGCCTGACGCGCATCCGCGGGCTGGCCGATCATCTGAGCGAGACCCTGGGGCGCGAGCCGCTGGCGGGCCTGGATCCCGAGGAGTGCGTCGCCCTGGGGGCGCTCGTGCGGGCCCGCGTGCTGGAGCGCGAGAAGAGCGACATCGTGGTGCTGGACGCCAACCCGTGCGCGCTCGGCCTGGAGGGGCAGTCCGGACAGGTGAGCCCGATCCTCGAGCGAGCGATCCACTTGCCGGCCGGCAACCGCGAGATCTTCACGACCTACCTCGAGCGCCAGGCCGAGGTCGCCTTCGAGCTGTTCGGCCAGGGTGCCGGGGACTGGGCCCCGGTGGCCCGCGTGGAGGTGGCCAACATCCCGCCCATGCCGGCCGGCGGGCCCGCGATCGAGGTGCTGCTCGTGATCGACGAGGACGGGCAGCTCAGCGTGCAGGCGCAGGAGAGCGCGCGCTCGAAGCGGCTGGGCCTGGAGGTGCGGCCCGCGCGCGGCGTGTCATCTTCGGTGTTCCAGGCCACGCTGGACGCCCTGCCCGCGCCCGCCGAGTCGGCGGACTTCGAGGCCGGCCTGCGCGAGGAGCTGCGCCAGCGCGGCCGCTTCCTGCTCGACAATCTGAGCGAGCTGAGCAAGCGCCAGGCGGCGAGCATGACGCGCGACGAGAAGCAGATCATCGCCAAGAAGGCGCGCGAGCTCCAGGAAGTCCTCGACGGGGCGGACCTCGTCGAGATCCGCTCGTGCACGCAGGAGCTGGAAGAGGCCGCGCGCTCGCTGGTCCAGCGGGACATCGACGCCAGCATGCAGGCGGCCTTGCGATAGCGGGCGGGGCCGGCCGGGAACGCCGTCCGCGCCGGCCGGGAACGCCGTCCGCGCCGGCCGGAGTCGCAGCCGAGGAGCGGCGCGCGATGTCCAAGGGGCTTATCGAGTTCTGCGAGCAGGCCCGCGCGCGCATCGCGTCGGCCCGCTCGATCCTGCTCGCGTCGCACGTGCTGCCCGATGCCGACTCGGTCGGCTCGCAGGCCGCGCTGGCGCGCCATCTGAGCAGCCTCGGCAAGCGGGTGGCGATCTGCAACCCCACCCCCGTGCACGAGATCTACCGCTTCCTGGTCGAGCTGGCCGGACTGCCCCCCGGAGCCTGGCACGAGGGACCGGCGGTGCCCGACCACGACCTGGTGATCGTCCTGGACGTGAACGACTGGGACTACATGGGGGCGCTGGGCCAGATTCTGCGCGACTCGCCCGCCCCGCGGCTGCTGTTCGACCACCATCACGGGCCGGCCCGCACCGCGGACGTGGCTCTGGTCGACCCCTCGGCCAGCGCGACCGGGGAGGTGCTCTACCGCTACTTCCTCGCCACCGGGGCGGAGCTCGACGCCGAGATGGCGGCGGCGCTCTACGCCTCGATCCTCTTCGACACCGGGGGCTTCCGCTTCCGCAACACGCGCGATGAGACGGTGCTGATCGCGGCCGAGCTGATCCGCCGCGGCGCCAGCCACACGCGCACCGCCGCGCGGCTGTTCGAGAACGAGTCCTTCTCGCGCGTCGAGCTGCTGACCGCGGCATTGAGCCGGGTCGTGAGCGACAGGACCGGCAGGCTGGCCTGGACCTACGTCACCCGCGACATGTTCGAGCAAACCGGCACGTCGGCCGTGGATGCCGACGGCGTGATCGACCAGCTCATGACGATCCGCGGCGTGGAGCTGGGCGTGTTCTTCCGCGAGCTGGCCGGGGGGGGCGTCAAGGTCACCTTCCGCTCCAAGGGCGATCGCAACGTGGGCCGACTGGCCGAGCAGCTCGGCGGCGGGGGCCGGCCCACCGCCGCGGGGATCACCCTGGCCGGCGAGCTCAAGGAAGCCGTCACGACCGTGCTCGATTGCCTGCGCCGGGAGTTCCAACTGGACGGCGAGCGCCGCAACAAGGAGCGTGGCCATGAGTGAAATCGGCCTTCACGTGGAGGCGATTCTGCGCGCCCTGGGTGAGGATCCCGAGCGGGCCGGGCTCGCCCGCACGCCCCAGCGGGTCGAGGAGGCCCTGCGCTTCCTCACGCGCGGGTACCACCAGGACCTCCAGGACCTGCTCAACGGCGCAATCTTCGAGGAGCCCTACGACCAGATGGTGATGGTCAAGGACATCGACGTCTACAGCCTGTGCGAGCACCACCTGCTGCCCTTCGTCGGCAAGGCCCACGTGGCCTACATCCCCGACGGGCGCTTGCTGGGCCTCAGCAAGATCCCGCGCATCGTCGAGCTCTTCGCCCGCCGCCTGCAGCTCCAGGAACGGCTGACCAGCCAGATCGCCGAGTGCATCCAGGAGGCGATCCACCCGCGCGGGGTGGGCGTGGTCATCGAGGCCTTCCACCTCTGCATGGCGATGCGCGGCGTCGAGAAGCAGAACGCCTACATGACGACCAGCGCCGTGCTGGGCGATTTCCGCGCCGACCGCGCCACCCGCAGCGAGTTCCTCGATCTTCTGCGCAAGCAGGCGCCGGCCCCCGGCCGGCCGTAGAGCGGCGCGCGGCCGATTCGGCGGGCGCGGCAACGCCCGGAAGGCTTCCGCCCTCCGGGCGTGGCGCTGCCGGCGACCGGCGGCCCGGACGGCCGCGCGGACTAGATCTCCTCGAAGAAGTACTCGCGCAGCGGCTGCAGCCGCTCGACGTAGTCCTCCGGATAGAGGAACCACGCCGTGATCGCCACCGAGGAGACCAGCGAGTTGCCGTCCTGGGGCGTGAAGGTGAAGCCCACGATCTCGTGGTCGCCCCGCACCGTCAGGGTGGGCACGCACACCACGGTCTGGCTCAGCAGTCGGCCGTAGTGGCCCTGGTCGCGGCCGAAGGAGAAGACCGAGTTGGTCGAGCGCTTCTCGGTCAAGGCCACGCGCTGGTTCTCGCGCAGCCGGGCGATGACGGTGGGCAAGGAGACCTTCTCCTTGAGCTTGAGCCGGAACCACATGGCGTGCATGTACTGGCTGTTCACCTTCATGGCGGAGCTGAAGAGCGGCAGCTCGTAGCCCAGCGTCTTGAAGAGGTGGTAGGCGTCGCGGGCGTGGTGCGTGCCGAACTCGGGATCGTCGTGCTTGCCGGCTTGCGGGGCCGGGATGAACTTGCCGTCCTGGCTGATGTCGTTGGCGCGACGGATCAGGACGAAGTGGCCGTCGACGAGATTGCTCGGGTCCTTCTCCTGCAGCGCGAGCGTGTCGATCACCGCCGCCAGGTTGTGAGTGTTGCAGGAGACGATCTGGATGTACTTGTCCTTGCCCGGCTCGAGCGCTTCATCGTTGATCCCGCGGGCGTACGGCTTGCCGAAGCCGAATTCGCTGCCCTGGGCCACGAAGCCCTTGGTCGTCGCCTCGTGCTTGGCGTAGGAGGCTTCCTTGTTGGCGTTGCCCGACGGCGTGCAGTCGATGATCACGTCGGCCAGGCCGCAGGCTTCCTCATACTCGTAAGTGATCTTCATGCCGAGGTCTTCGAACTTGGGGATCATCTCCTTGTCGGCCACCAGGCGCGCCCCGCGCTTGATCAGGTTCTTGACCTTCGGCCGGTCGCTGGTGAGCGCCTGCTTCTTGTTGAAGCTGATCGTCTCGATGCCGAGGTCCTTGCGGAAGTCGCACAGCAGCCCGATCAAGGGCTCGCCGATCGTTCCCGTGCCCACGACATGGACGTGCTTGCCGTTCTTCCCCATCATGACCCCCTTCTGGTTCGCGCCGGCCGGGCGTTGGCGCGCCGCGGCGTCGCTGCCTGCTGGGAACTCGGTCCCGGCTGTCTCGCACTCTCGAGCGGCGCTCACCCGGCGAGGCCGGGGCGCCCTGGGAGAATTGCCACCGAGAAGGTAACGGCCGGTGAGGGCCGGCGTCAAGATGGGCCGCGGCCGGCCCGCGCGCGCGTGCGCCGTCGGCCGCGGGCGCCTGTTGCGGGCCCGGGCCGCATCCGCGTACCATCCCGAGAGGCCCGGCCCGGGCAGGCTCGTCGCGTCGGCGGGCCGCCGGGCGGGAGCGGCCGTGACGGCCGGGAAGATCGGCGAGACCGGGAAAGGCGAGGCCAGACGTGACGGCGAAGAAGAAGACCGGGGCGGCGATGAAGGCCGCGGCGGGCGAAGTGGGGCTCGGGAGCGCCGCCCCAGGCGCGGGCGGCGACCAGCGCGGGTTCTTCGTCCCCGAAGTGCTGGGCGCCGACCACCGCGTGCCGTTGCTCACGGGCGAGTGGGTGCGCCAGGTCTTCATGGACAACGCCGCCAGCACCAAGCCCTTCCGCGCGGTGAGCACCTTCCTGCGCGACATGGAGGGGTACTACTCCAACATCCACCGCGGCACCGGCTTCGATGCGGTCTTCTGCACCGAGCGCTACGAGGAAGCGCGCGAAATCGTCCGCCGGTTCGCCGGCGGCGACGAGGCGCGCGACATTGTGATTCCGGTGCGCAACACGACCGAGGGGCTCAATCTCCTGGCCGCCACCTTCCAGTGGCGTCCGGATGACGTCGTGCTGACGACCATCCTCGAGCACCACTCGAACGACCTGCCCTGGCGCGGCAAGGCCAAGGTCGACTATGTCGGCCGGCGCCCGGACGGCACGCTGGACGTCGAGGACTTCGGGCGCAAGCTCGCCCGCCACGCGGGGCGCGTGCGCGTGGTGGCGGTGACGGGGGCGTCGAACGTGACCGGCGAGGTCCTGCCCATCCACGAGATCGCCGCCCTGGCGCACCGGCACGGCGCCTGGATCGCCGTCGACGCCGCCCAGCTCGCGCCCCACCGCGCGATCCGCATGCGAGCGCACGACGATCCCGGCCACCTCGACTTCGTCGTCTTCAGCGCCCACAAGATGAACTCGCCCTACGGCGAGGGCGCGATCATCGGGCGGCAGGACCACTTCGCCGACGCTTCGCCCTACCTACAGGGCGGGGGCACGGTCTACTCGGTCGGCCTCGATCACGTGATCTGGGCCGATCCGCCCGAGCGCCAGGAGGCCGGCACGCCGAACATCCTGGGCCTCTTCGCGCTGGCCGCGGCCATCCGGATCTACGAGCGGATCGGCATGGACCGCATCGCCGAGCACGAGCGCCGGCTGACGCGCCGGCTGCTCGCCGGCATGAACGCGATCGACGGCGTCACGATCTGGGGGCCGTGCGATCCCGAGCGGCTCGAGCACCGCTTGGGGGTGGCCACCTTCTCCGTCGAGGGCGTGCACTACAATCAGGTGGCGGCCGTCCTGGCCTACGAGCACGGCATCTCGGTGCGCGCGGGCTGCTTCTGCGCCCACCCGCTGATCAAGAGCTTCCTGGGCGTGACGCCCGACCAGGAGCGCGAGTTCGAGCAGCGGGCGGGGGCGGGCGACCGCAGCCTCGTGCCGGGCGGCGTGCGCGTGAGCATCGGCCTGCACAACACCGACGAGGACGTCGACCGGTTCCTGTCGGCGCTGCGGGCGATCGCCGCGCGCCGCTGGCGGGGCGAGTATCAGATGAACGTCATGACGGGTGAGTACCTGCCGAAGGGGTATCGGTACGACTTCGGGATCTGCCCGGATTTCCCGGGGTGTGGGGAGCCGCCCGGCTAACCGCGCGGCCGGTTCTAGTCGCGCCGCGAGCCGCGCGCGGCGCCGCCGAGCGCGCGCTCCAGCCGCGCGATCAACCCCAACAGCCAGCGCGCCTGCTCGCGCGTGTAAGCGCCCGCGCGCAGCGGCTCGAGGTACGCGCGGTGCGGGTGGCTGCGCAGCGAGCGCGTGGGGTAGCCGATCAGCGCCAGCAACGCCTCGGTGCGCGCAAGGATCTCGCGGCGCGCCTCGGCCGCGACCGGCGCGCCCCGGCGGCGTGGATCCCCGGAGGCAGCCGCCGGCGCGGCCGCCTCGCTCGCCGCGCCCGTCGGCGCGGCCGCGCCCGAGAGCCCGGATGTGCCGGCCGCGCCCGAGAGCCCGGATGTGCCGGCCGCGCGCGGATTGCCCGACGCCTGAGCGCAGAGCTCGTAGGCGATCACCGTCACCGCCTGCGCCAGGTTGAGCGGCCCGCCGGGCGTGGGGATGCGCACCAGCCGATCGCAGCGATCGAGCCACTCGAGGTCGAGCCCGGTGCGCTCCGGGCCGAACACCACGAGCAGTCGCACGGGCTCGCGCGCCAGGTACCGCGCCACGGCCGCGCCCGGGTCCGCCAGCGCGCGCCGGCGACCCGCCCGGGCGCTGGTGGCCCAGATCTCGTCGAACTCCGCCAGCAGGGCCGGCACCTGGTCCGGCCCGATCACACGCGCGCGCTCCAGCACCGGGAGCCCGAAGCGCACGGCGCGGGCCCGCTCGACCGCCTCGTCGCGCCGCGGCGGGTCGATCAGCACGAGGCGCTCGAAGCCGAAGGCCGCCAGCGAGCGGGCGACGGCGCCCACGTTGCCCGGCTCGGAGGGCTCGACCAGGGCGAACGTGACGGGCAGGGGCTCAGGCGCTAAATCCATCGCCGACCTCCCCGCCCGTGTCCGCCGCGCCATGGCCGCGCCGTCCTGCGCCCGCGCGGCCACCTTCCTCGAGGCCCGTCCCCGCGATCGCGCTCCACAGCGAGCCCTGCCGGCGCCCGCGGCGCGCCAGCACGGCGATGATCTCGCGGCGCACGCATTCGGCCGACACGCCCCACCGCGGGGCGATCAGCATGCGGCGGGGCGCGCTGGCCGTGAGGCGCTCGACGACCACCTCCGGCGCGAGCCGTTCGAGGTAGGCGGCCGCCAGGCGCGCGTAGACCCGCCACGAGGGCAGCCGCGCGCGCTGGGTCGCGGGCAGCTCGGCCAGGCGGCTGCCCTGGAGCACCTGGAGGTGGTGGACCTTGACGGCCTGGATGCCGGTGGCGCAGAGCCGGGCGGCGCCGGCGAGCTGCGCGGCGTGGCTCTCCCACGGGGTGCCCAGGATCACGTGCGCGCCCACGCGGATCCCGCGCGCGCGCAACTCGCCGATCGCGCGCACGGAGCACGCCCAGTCGTGTCCGCGGCCCATCGCCCGCAGCGCGCCATCGTCGGTCGACTGCACGCCCACCTCGACTTGCACGAAGCTCCGTCGCGCGGCGGCGGCCAGGACCTCCAGCATCGCCTCCGGCAGGCAATCGGGACGCGTGCCGATCACCAGGCCCAGCGCGCCGGGGCAGGCCCGCGCCTCGGCCAGCGCGCGCGCCAGTCGCGCGGGCGAACCGTAGGTGTTCGTGTAGGGCTGGAGGTAGACGAGATAGCCGGCGGCGCGCGGGTGGCGGCGCGCGAGGTGACCGGCGGCGCGCGCGACCTGCTCGCTAACCGTGAGGTGCGGGCGGCTGGTGGGCGGGCGGAAGGCGTCGATCGAGCAGAACGCGCAGCCGCCACTGCCCAGCGTGCCGTCGCGGTTCGGACACGAGAAGCCCGCGTCGACGATCACGCGGTAGACCATCCCGCCGAAGCGTTCGCGCAGGTACCGTCCGGCGCTCCGGTAGGGGAGCGGCGTCTCCACCCGGGCCACGGATGGGCAGGGGGGGCCAGCTGCGTGCACGTCGGGGTGGTCCTCCTCGCCCGGACTCGCGGGCGGTCCTCGCCGCCCGAGTTCCTGGGGCGGTTTGCGACCGGAGGGGTCGAGCAGCCCCCGTCGCAGCGGTCTGCTTCCCGGACGCCCGCGGCATGCTCCGGCTCGGGCGGCCCGCGGGGCGCGAGCAGCTTAAACGACCGCGGGCGCCCCGAGCAAGGATACTGCCCGGGAGCGCCCGCGCGAGTTGGCTGAGCGCGTTGACGCGCTACCTCTCCGGCACCCGAATCGCGACGAACCGGCCGCGCGACTGATTGACCACCCGCAGCAGGAGCACGTCGCCCGGTTGCAGATCCGCCACGACCCGCCGCAGGTCGCTCGGCCGGGAGATGTTTCGGCGCGAGGCGCTGACGATGAGGTCGCCGACCCGCAGCCCGGCTTCGTCGGCCGGTGAAAGGCGGGTCACCTCGGTCACCACGACGCCCGTGGCCGAGCGGTCGAGGTCCAGCTCGCGGCGCACTTCTTCATCGAGCCCGGTGATGTCGAAGCCGAGCGCCACCAGCGCATCGTCGGTCTGGCCCGGCGTCATCCCGGCCACGCCCTGGTCGGATTCCATCTCGCCCAGCTCGACGGTGATCTTCTGCTCGCGGCCGTCGCGCAGCACGGTGAAGTCGACCTTCGTGCCGGGAGCCATGGCGGCCACGCGGAAGCGCAGATCCTGCACCTTCTCGAGCACATCGCCGTTCAGGCGCAGCAGGACATCGCCCTCCTTCAGCCCGGCCTTCTCGGCCGGACTGCCCTCGGTGACCTCCTGGATGAGAATCCCGCCGCGGCCCTCGGGGTCCATGCCGAAGGCCTCGCGCAGCGAGCGGTCGAGGTCGCGGATCATGACGCCCAGCCAGCCGCGCTCGACGCGGCCGCGATCGAGGATGCTCTGCATAATCGGCTTGACCAGATCGACCGGAATGGCGAAGCCGACGCCCTGGTAGCCTCCCGTGCGGCTGGCGATGGCGGTGTTGATGCCGACCACCTCCCCGCGCAGGTTGACCAGCGGGCCGCCGCTGTTGCCGGGATTGATGGCCGCGTCGGTCTGGATGAAATCCTCGTAGGAGGTGAGGCCGATGTTCGAGCGTCCCAGGGCGCTGATGATGCCGGCCGTCACCGTGCCGCGCAGGCCCTGGCCGAAGGGGTTGCCCAGCGCCACGACCCATTCGCCGACGCTCGGGCGCCCGTCGGTCAGGCGCGCGTAGGGCAGATCGCCTCCGGCCTTGACGCGCAGCACCGCCAGGTCCGTCGCCGGATCGGTGCCCACGACCTCGGCCTCGAGCTCGCGGTCGTCCGACATGAGGATCATGACGTTCTCGGCGTTCTCGACGACGTGATTGGCGGTCAGGATGATGCCGTCCGCCCGCACGATCACGCCCGACCCGAGACCCTGCTGGCGGAACTCCTGCGGGCCCTGATTGAACGGGGTCATGAAGCGCTCGAAGAAATCGGGAAAGGGCGAGCGCATGCGGGTGCCGGCGGTGCGGACCACGCGCTCGCTGGTGATCGTCACCACCGCGGGAAGCACCTGCTGGGCCACTTGCCCGAAAGCGCTGCTCAACGCGGTCGCGACCTCGAGCGGGTCGCTCGGCGGGGCGGCCTGGGCCGCCGGCGCCAGCGGCAGCGCGCCCTGCCCGGCGGCGAACAGCCCGGCGCCTAGTGCCATCCCAGCGGCGACCAGCAGCGCCGCGACCGGCAACACCCACGTTCTGCTCCTGGCGCGGCGATTCGGAGTCCTCATCATGGTCCAACCTCCTCCTTCCATCGCTCCGGCAAAGCTCTACGGAAAGGCCGCCGCACGACGGGGGCGGCCGAGCCGGCCAAACCATCCCAAGAATCTCGATTGCGGTCCAAGAACACCGCCCCCCCTCCGCCTGTTCCCACGCCAGATCGGCCCGAGCCCCGCCACACGCCCAACGGCGGACCCGCATCGCGCTCAACAGCGCCTCCACCGATAGCACGGGCCAGGCGAGCGGCCCGGGGCGAGGCAAGGGGCTCAGGCGAGGCGAGGGGATCGGGCCTGGCTACTCGACCGAGCGGAAGGTGTCGGTGTCGCCTTCCAGGTAGGCGCCCTGGTTCCAGATGCGCTCGTGGCGCTTCAGGGCCATCCGCCGTCCCCGGGCCCGGGCCCGCGCCCGCAGCAGGCGGGTGAAGCCCTGGCGGAGCTTCGTCGCGTCGTAGCCCGCCAGCTCGGCCATGGCCGCCACGGTGTCGCCGGCGCTGGGGCTCTCGACGATCAGGCGCCGCCCCTTGAGCGAGACGGACACCTCGGGGGGATTGCCGAAGAGGTTGTGATAGGCGCCCATGACCTCCTGGTAGGCCCCCAGCAGGCAGATGGCCAGCAGGTAGGGGCGTCCGCCGCCCGCCTCGGCGTGCAGCTCGAGCGCCTCCTTGACGTCGCGCACGTCGACGAAGGCGTCGATGACGCCGTCGGAGTCGCAGGTCAGGTCCACCAGGATGCCCTTCTCGGTGGGCGTTTCGTCGAGCCGGTGGATGGGCACGATCGGGAAGAGCTGCTCGATCGCCCACGCGTCGGGCACGCTGCGAAAGACGCTGAAGTTGGTCACGTACTTCTGGCGGAAGGTCTTCTCGAGCGCCTTGAGCTCCTCGGAGATCGAGCCCGTCCGGCGCGCGAACTCGAGCGCCTTGCGGCAGACGGTGTAGAAGTGCTGCTCGGCCACCGCCTTCTGCTCGAGCGAGAGGTAGCCGAGGTCGAAGAGCGTCTGCACCTCGCCGCGGGTCATCAGGGCGTCGTGATAGTACTCGCGGAAGTTCTTGATCGAGATCTCGCGGGCGATCGCCTCGATCTCCGCGACCTGCGGGGGCGTTTCCTCGTCCTCATCGTCCAGCTCGGGCGTGCCCGCGGGCGTCCGCGGCGCTTCCCCATCCCGGCGCAGATCGCGCGGCAGGAACGAGGCCGGCACGTCGCTGTCGCGGCTCTCGCAGTTGGTGATCAGCAGCGCGTGGTGGGCCGCGATGGCCCGGCCGCTCTCCGAGACCAGGTCGGGCAGCGGCACCTCCTCTTCGGTGCAGACCTCCTGGATCGTGTAGACCACGTTGTTGGCGAACTCCTGCATCGAGTAGTTCACGCTCGAGTCGGAGGGCGTGTTGCTGCCGTCGTAGTCGATGCCCAGGCCGCCGCCCACGTTGAGATACTGCAGCGGGATCCCGCGTGAGCGCAGGCGGGCGTAGATGCGGGCCGACTCCTTCACGGCATCCTTGATGCGCCGCACGCTGGTGATCTGCGACCCGATGTGATAGTGCAGCACCCGCAAGCGATCGAGCAGGCCGGCCTCGCGCAGCCGCTCGATGGCGCACAGGAGGCCCGAGGAGCCGAGACCGAACTTGGAGGTCTCGCCGCCGGAGGCCTCCCAGCGGCCGCTGCCGCGGTTGTCGAGCCGGCAGCGCAGCCCCAGCAGGGGCGCCTGCTTGTGCTTGCGCGCCGCGGCCACGATGAGGGGGATCTCCGCCAGCCGCTCGACCACCAGCACGATCGCCGGGTCTTCGCCCGCCGCCACGGTCGCCAGCTCGACGACCTGCGCGTCCTTGAAGCCGTTGATGCAGATCCAGGCGCCCGGCGGGAGCTTCTGGGCGAGCGCGATGGCCAGCTCGGTCTTGCTGCCGACCTCGAGCCCGAAGGCGTCGGGCCGGCCCGCCTTGATCAGGCTCTCGACCACCGGCCGGCGCGGGTTGACCTTCAGGGGAAAGACCGCCCGGTAGTGGCCGGCGTAGCCGAACTCGGCCATCGCCCGCTGGAAGCAGATGTAGAGCTGCTGCAGGCGGGTCTGGAGCAGCTGGGGGAAGCGCACCAGCAGGGGCGGGACCAGGTCCATCTCCGCGCAGCGTCTGACGACGTCGGTCAAGTCGACCGCGCGATCATCGAGGAAGGGCCGCACGCGCAGATGACCGTCGCGCCCGATGACGAAATAGCCCCCACCCCATTCGTCGACGCAGTAGGGGCTCTGAGTTTTGCCTTTGCGAGCCACGGCGGCAGAATGCCTCATCGGGCCGGCGGGGGGCAATCGCCTTTTGGCGCCTGGCACGCTCGCCGCGGCCGGCGTCAGGATGCGCCGCGGCCGGCGTCAGGATGCGCCGCGGCCGGCGTCAGGATGCGCCGCGGCGCGTTCCGGGCGGCGCGGGAATCAGAACTGGCACCCCAACCCCAGGCGGTGGGTGTCGCCCAGCTCGTCACGGCCGATCGCCAACCCGTAGTCGAAGGTGATCCGCATCCACTCGAAGCCGATCCCGGCCGCGGGCAGGGTCTGCGCCTCCGCGCCGTCATCGCGCCAGCGCAGCCCGCCGCGCAGGGCGAGCGTGTGGCCGAGCGGACGCCACTCGACGCCGCCGGAGGCCTGGACCCAGGCGTCGACGTCCAGGTCGTACGCGCCGACCACCGGGACTGCCAGGCCGGCCAGAGGCCGCCAGCAGAGGCCGGCCTCGGCCCGCGGCGTCAAGGTCTCGCGTCCCGATCCCTCCCAGCTCAGGGAGGACAGCAGCGAGCGCAGGACCAGCGAGGCCTCCAGGTTGCGCGCGACCGGACGCGCCAGCGCGAAGTCGAGCGCGTAGCCCGACGCGCCGACGCTCTCGAGGTCCGAACGCACGAGCAGCAGGTGGCCGGTCACTGCCCAGCCGGTGTCCCACGGACCGCGGCGGGCGTGGGCGACGGCGAGGTCATACTCGGCGTAGGCGTCGCGGTCGAGATCGACGCTCGTCGCCAGGATCGCAAAGCCCCACGCGCTCGCGGGGCGCTCGAGCTCGCCCTGCAGCCGGCCGTCGGACCAGCTCAGACGGCGGGGGCGCTGCGGCAGCGCCACGAAGACGCCCGTCTGGCTGACCAGCCCAAGGCCGTAGAGGTCCGCATAGGTGACCGCCGCGCCCGTCCGGTCGTTCTCCAGCAAGCGGGCCGCGTTCCAGTAGATCGCCGCGGGGTCGGCCGCGCCGGGGCCGCCCGCGTCGCCCAGCGCCGCCGCGCGCCCGCCGGGCTCGGGCGCCGCGAAGGCTCCCGAGAGCGCCCACCCGCCGTCGTCGGCGCGGGCCGAAGCGCTCGCGGATGCGCCCAGCACGGCCGCCATGAGCGCCGCTCGCCCGCCCGGGCCCCTGAGCCGTCCGCTGGCCCGGACCGCGGCCAGGAGTCGCGAGAAGCTACTTCTGCAGCACAAAGGCCTTGACCTCCTCCAACGCGGTCCGCCCGGCGCCATCGGACATTCGGTAGCGCAGCAGGTAGGGGCCCTGGCGCACCGCCTCGCCGTTGCCGTTGCGACCGTCCCACGGAATGCTCACCTCGTAGAGCGGGCCGCCCGCGCCCTGGTGCGTCCAGGCGCGAATGCGGTCGCCGGCGAGGTTGTAGATCTCCACCTCGGACCGCGACCAGCCGGCCGGCGAATCGAAGACGAACGCGTCTCCCGGTTGGAAGGGCTGGGGGATCGAGATGGCCGCCGCCGCCACATACTTCACGGTGCCCACGGTCGCCGCCGACAGGTTTCCCACGAGGTCTCGCCCGTAGAGGCTCAGCCGGTTGAGCCCCGGCACCAGCAGCACCTCGCCCGCGAACCGCCGATTCGCGTCGAGAGCCAGGACCAGGCGGGTGGTGCTGTCGGGATTGGCGGCGTCCAGGTGCTTGACCACCAGCAGCACGTCCCGCGAGTCCTCCGGCGCCGTGCCCGCCACCGGCAGCGTGGAAGTGACCGCCTGGGCCGGCAGATCCGGCGCGAACAGGGGCGCGCCGGCCGGTCCGGTGATGTCCATCTCGAAGTAGACCGTGACGTATCCGAGGCCACACTGCATGTCGGAGGCCTCGATCAACACCGGCACGGGGTACTTCGGGCGCGGGTCGTCTTGCGGCCACGCCGTGCGACTGAGCCGGTAGCGGATCTCGTAGGTGGCCTGGCCGCCGGAGTCCTCGATCTTGGACTGGTCGTCGTCGCCCGGCAGATAGAACTGGTCCAGGTTCTGGAAGTCGGTCTTGAGCGTCAGGTCGCCGCGCCTCGCCCAGGTGGTGTGGATGGTGATCTGATCCCCGTTGCGCACGCGGTAGCACCAAGTGCCGTCGCGGTCGATGAAGCGGATCGAGTCGCCGATCACGCGCGTCTCGATGTGGGTGAGCGGATGGTTGCACAGACAGAAGCGGACGGCCTCGGTCGTCGTGCCGAGCTGCGTCGCCGGATCGTAGGCCGTGATCGGAACCGGCGTGTTGCCGCGATCTTCCAGCGTGTTGTCCGGCGAGATCCGGTGCTCGAACGCGTAGCAGCTCCAGGTCTCGGATTGCCCGCTCACCTGGACCACCCGATCGGCGCAGCGCGTGGCGATCAGCGCGGAGTCGGCGTTCGAGTCGATCTGGCGGAAGTCGGCGTGGACCTGGTACGGACTGCCGCTGTCCCAATAGGTGCGAATCAGCACCGTGTCGCCGTCACGGACCGTGCGCTGACCCCGCGAGACGGAGAAGGAATCCGGCAGCACGATCTCGAACTCCTTGAGCTCGGGCGCGGATTGGGCGGCCGACGCGCGGCCGGCCGGCAGGTCCGGCGCGGGCGCGAGCGCGAGCAGCCAGCCCAGGGCCAGGACGACGCCGGCGCGCGCAACGGTCCGCGGCGGCCCGAACCCCGCGAGGCGTCGGTCGCTCGACCTCTTCGCCGCAGTCTTCATGCTGAGTCCCTCGCTACGAACGGTCCCGATCCGGATGCCCTTCGATCCGGACTCCTCCTGACCGATGCCCGGGCGCGCGCGACGGTGGCGCCGCTCTGTTTCGTCACGTGGGCGCCGCGAATCTTCGTGGGCGCGTCCGCGCATGTCAAAAGGAAACTGCCCGTCCCGCCGAACGGCGCGCGGCGGTCCCGGGCGACGTCGGCCCGCGGTGGAGAGCCTTAGGACACGCGCGGCGCACGACCGGTTCCCCGCGGCGGGCGCGACGCGCGCGCTTGAGAGGCGGGGTCCGGTCATGGTAGTTCTCGGGCGTGCGTCACGGAAGCGGCGTGGAGCGTGGTCGCGGAGCGTGGTCGAGGAGCGTGTAGCGCATGGCGGCACAGGCGAGTCGCGGCGGCATCGGTCTGGCGCTGGGGGGCGGCGCGGCGCGCACGCTGGCGCACGTGGGCGTGCTGAACGTCCTCGAGCGCGAGGGCATCGCCGTCGGCAGCCTGGCCGGCACCAGCGGCGGCGCGCTCATCGCGGCCCTCGTGGCGGCCGGCTATCCGCTCGAGGACATCGAGCGCGACGCGCGATCGATGGGCTGGCGCCGCATCGCGCAGTTCAAGCCCACGCGGCTCGGCATCATGTCGACCGAGCGGCTGGGGCGCTTCGTCCGGCGCGCGATCGGTGAGCCGCGCTTCGAGGACCTGCGCCTGCCCTGCGCGGTCGTGGCGGCCGATCTGACCGCCCAGACGCGGCGCGTCTTCCGGTCGGGCCCCGTCATCCCGGCGGTCGAGGCCAGCTGCGCCATCCCCGAGTTCTACCGGCCGGTCGAGATCGACGGCCACAGCTGCACCGACGGCGGCGTCGTCGAGCCGTTGCCGATCCACACCCTGGTCGATCTGACCGTCGATTGCCCCGCGCCGATCGTGGCGGTGAACGTCGTGCGCCGCGCGCCGCGCCAGGCGCCGCCGCGCAACGTCCTCGAGCTGATCGGGCAGATCACGCACCTCGTGCAGTATCAGATGGTGCTGCAGGCCGCCCCGCGCGCCGACGTGCTCGTCGAGCCGGACGTGGGCCAGTTTCCGCTGCTCGATCTCGACCACGCCCCGGAGTTGATCGCCGCCGGCGAGCGGGCCATGGAGCGCAGTCTGCCCCAGCTGCTCGACGCGCTCTATCGCTGGGAACGGGGCGCCGGCGGCCCACCGGAGATCGTGCCGTGACCGCCGCCGGCCCCGGCGGCGGGGCGCCCCTGCGCGTGTTGCACCTGGTGGTGCTGCGCTTCTGGAGCGCGATCGCCTGGCATGCGGTGATGACGGCCCTGGCGCTCCAGCAGCGCGGTCATGCCTGCTGGCTGGGGGGACAGGCCGGCACGCCCGTGCTGGCCGAGGCGCGGCAAGCGGGCGTGGCGCTGGCGCCGGGGCTGGCGCTGCCGCGGTTGCGGCCGTGGACCTGGGGCCTGTGCGTCGCGCGCCTGCGGCGCCGGCTGGCCGGCGCCGCCATCGACGTGGCCTTCGTCCACACCGGGGCCGGCCAGATTGAGCTCGCCGTGGCGCGCGCGGGCTTGCCGGTGGCGCTCGTGCGGGTCCGGGCGGATGCCCGCACCCCGCGCGGCGGCCCGCTGCAGCGGTGGGCCTACCGGCGGGCGGTCGAGCGCGTGGCCGTGACCGGGCGTCACATGATCGACGAGCAGCTCGGCGGCTTGCGCCTGGCCGCCGATCACGTCGTGCACCTGCCGCCGGCGATCGACTGCGAGGCCATCGAGCGCGACGGCGAGCTCCGGCGCGCGGCGGCGCGCGCCGCGGTGGCCCGCCGGCACGGGCTGCCGCCCGACTGCCCGTGGCTGGGCATCGTCGGCCGCCTGTCGCCGGTCAAGGGGCACGCGGCCTTCCTCGCGGCCGCCGGAGAGCTCGCCCGCCGCGGCTTCGACTTCCGGCTGCTCGTCGTGGGGGCCGAGTGCGAGGTGAGCTGCGCGCAGCTGGCCGCGAGGGCCGCCGCGCTGGGCCTCGGCGAGCGGCTGGTGACCACCGGGCACGTCGGCGATCCGCTGCGCTACGCGGCCGCCCTCGACATCGGCGTGATCGCCAGCCTCGGTTCGGAGGCGGTCTCGCGCAGCGCGCTCGAGTTCATGGCGACCGGGGTGCCGGTGGTCGCCACGCGCGTCGGCATCCTGCCCGAGGTGGTCGCCCGGCCCGAGCAACTCGTCGCGCCGAACGATCCGGCCGCGCTGGCGGCCGCGCTGGCGCCGCTTCTCGAACGGCCCGAGCTGGCCCGGGCCTGGGGCGAGGCGGGGCGCGAGCGGGTGCGCTCGCACTACTCGCTGGCGGTGCTGGGCGCGGGGGCGGAGAATCTGGCGCGGGCCGCGCTCGCCGAGCGCCGCCGGACGAACCCGGCGGGCCGGGTGCCGTGAGCCGCGGTCGCGGCGGCGACGCGCCATGCGCCCGGGGCGGGGGCCCCGCGCAACGCGTCTCATCGGAGGGTGGCATGGACGGGCGGTTGCCGGTGGCGGTCATCATCATCGCCTGCAACGAGGCCGATCGCATCGGCCGCGCCCTGGCCAGCGTCCAGTGGGCCGACCAGCTCATCGTGGTCGACTCCGGCAGCAGCGACGGCACGCCGGAGCTCGCCGCGCGCCATGGCGCCGAGGTCATCGCCCACCCCTGGGAAGGCTACAGTCGCCAGAAGGCCTTCGCCGTGTCCCTCACGCGCCATCGCTGGGTCCTGTGGCTGGACGCCGACGAGGAGCTCTCTCCACGCCTGCGGCGCGAGATCCGGGCGCTCTTCGAGCGCGGCCCGCAAGTTATCGCCCGGCACGCGGCCTACGCCGTCAATCGACGCACGTGCTATCTGGGCCACTACGTTCGCTTCGGCGGCTGGTACCCGGACCGCAAGGTGCGCCTTTTCGACCGCACGCGCGCCAGGATCGGCGGGCAGGTCGTGCACGAGGAGCTGGAGGTCGCCGGATCGGTCGGCTTCCTGCCCGGCGATCTCTGGCACCACTCCTACCGCAGCGTCCGCCACCACCTGGCCAAGACGCACGAGATGGCGCGCCTGTGGGCCGACCAGCAGGGGGATCGCCGGGTCGCCGCCTGGGAGCCGGTGCTCCATCCGCTGGCCAAGGCGCTGAAGAGCTACTATCTGCGGGCGGGATTCCTCGAGGGCTGGCGGGGGCTGCTGCTGGCCGGCATCGCCAGCTACTCGGTGTGGCTCAAGTACGCGCTCCTGCGGGAGCGCGCCTCGGCCCCCGCTACCAGCGCTCGGCGCGATACGGCTGCCCGCTCTCGTAGAGCGCCACCCGGGCCGTGATCTGCTCGGCCAGATCGGTCGCGCCGGCCTCGGCCGCCAGGCGCGCGGCCTGGCGCCCGATCTGCGCGGCGCGCTCGGTTGAGCCCGTTTCGGCCAGCGCCGCGGCGAGCAGGTCCAGCAGCGGCGGCTCGCCCCGCCGCCCGTCGGCGCTCAGCTCGCGCGCCAGGGCCAGGCCGCGCTGCCCGTCGCGCACGCCCCCGTCCGGGTGGCTCACCAGCAACCAGCCCAGGCGCAGGCGGGTCCCCTGATCGTCGGGATAGGCGCGCGCGAGCTCTTCGAGGCCGGACCGGGCGCGCGCCGCGGCGCCCTCATCGAGATCCAGGCTCACGAGGTTGTGGCGCGCCGGCAGATGATCGGGCCGGCGCGCCACGAGCCGCTCGAACGCGCGGCGGGCGTCGGCCGGGCGCCCGGCGCGCCGCAGCGCGAGCCCGTGGTTGAAGAGCAACTCCGGTGAGTCGGGCTCGAGGGCCAGACCGCGCTCGAGCAGGGCGATCGCCTCCGCGAAGTCGCCGCGCCGCGCCAGCGCGATGGCGAGGTTGCCGTAGGCGCTCGCGTAGGTCGGATCGCGCTCGAGGGCCAGCCGGTACTGCTCGATGGCCTCGTCCCAGCGCTGCTGCTCGGCCAGCAGCGTGCCCAGGCAGTAGTAGGTCAGCGCCGTGGCCGGTTCGCCGGCGATGGCGGCGCGGTAGTGCCGCTCGGCTTCGTCGGCGCGCCCGAGCTGCGCCAGGGCCACGCCCATCAAGTGGTGCGCGTTGGGGTAGTCGGGCGCCAGCGCCAGCGCGGCCTGCAGATGGACGAAGGCCCGCTCGTGCTGCCCGATCGTGATCAGCTCGTTGGCGATGTTGGCGTGGGTGCTCACGCGATAGCTCTCTGGACGATAGAATGGCCAGTTGGCTATGGCACCCACCAGTGCGCCGAGGGCCAGGATCTCAGCCACGAGCACCCAACCGGGCGCGGCCTG
>CAZRWW010000017.1:58750-78449 GCA_964603725.1 uncultured bacterium | reverse complement strand
ATTCTCTCCGTCAGCCACGCGATCGAGCGCTGCGGATCGCGCCCATCCGGGTAGAGCGCCGCCAGATCGGTCAGCAGGCCGCCGAGCTGCGCGCGGCGCTCGATCAGCGTGACCCCGAACCCCAGGGCGGCCAGATCGCTGGCCGCCTTCATGCCCGGCAGGCCGCCGCCCACGACCAGCACGCGCGGCGTCACGGCAACCTCCGTCGGCACGAGCGGCGCCAGGCGGGCGGCGCGCGCGCACGCCATGCGCAGCAGATCGGCCGCCTTCTCCGTAGCGGCGCCGGGCTCATCCGCATGGACCCACGCGCACTGATCGCGGATGTTGACCATCTCGATCAGGTAGGGGTTGAGCCCGGCCGCGCGGCAGTTCTCGCGGAAGATCGGCTCGTGCGTGCGCGGCGTGCAGGCGGCCACGACCACGCGATTCAGGCCGTGCTCGGCGATCGCGGCCTGGATCGCGGCCTGCGACGTGCTGGAACAGGCGAAGAGCTCCTCGGCGGCGTGCACGACCCCGGGCAGCGCGCGAGCTCGCTCGAGCAGCGCCGGCATGTCCAGGGTGCCCGCGATGTTGATGCCGCAGTGGCACAGGAAGACGCCGATGCGCGGCGCTTCGGCCGCCAGCTCCTCCAGGCCGCGCCCGGCCCCGGCCAGAGAGCCTTCGGCGAGGTCTGCCGCGCGCTCCCGGGCATCCGGATCGCGGTCCCGCCCGCCCCGGCCGGCGTCGATCTGCGCGCCGCCCGGGCGCCCCCGCGCGGCCGCGACCGTCGCCGGCGGCTCGCCGAACGCCGCGCGCCACTCGGCCGCCGAGCGCAGCGCGGTTCCGGCGGGCAGCTCGCGACTCCAGGCGGGTCCTTCTTCCCCGGGCGAACGGGCGGGAGGCGGGCTGGTCACGACCTCGGGGCCGCGCTCGCCGAGGCTCTCGATCTCCTCCGGAGCGCCGCCGTCGCCCGCCGGGGCCGCGGATGCGCGCCCGGTCCCCGCGCCCGCGGCGCGCAGGACGATCGCCGCCTCCGCCGCCGCGGCCGAGCCCTGCGCCACGCACTCGGGGATCACCTGCGGGCCCGTCGCGCTGCCGCAGACGAAGACCCCGGGCCGGGCGGTGCGCAACGGCGACTCACCCGGCTCCGTGGCGATGAACCCCATGGCGTTGGTGCGGATGCCCAGCGCCGCGGCCAGCTCGCGCGTGCCGGCCGAGGGCGACCCGGCGCAGGAGAGCACCACCATGTCGGCGCCGAGCCTCAGGGGCGCGCCGTCCTCCGTATCCTCGGCCAGCACGACGAGGTCGTGACTTCCCGTGTCCTCGTCGATCCTGGCGGGGCGCCCGCGCACGAAGCGAATCCACTCGCTCCGGCGCGCCCGCTCGTAGAACTCCTCGAAGCCCTTGCCGAAGGCGCGGATGTCGGTGTAGAGGATCGTCACCGACTCGACCTCCGGGTCGTGCTGTTTGA
The DNA here is from genome assembly GCA_964603725.1 of uncultured bacterium. GTDB lineage: Bacteria > Eisenbacteria > RBG-16-71-46 > CAIMUX01 > WJJG01 > CAZDKK01. Next base: position 76,999 of record CAZRWW010000017.1, on the reverse strand, counting down.
GCAGCAGGGCGTCCTTGACGGCGTTCATGCAGCAGAAGCGCGAGCAGTAGGAGCGACCGCCCTCGCCGCGCGCGCCGACGCACTGCACGTAGATCACGTTGCGCGGCGGCCGCTTGTCCGATGGCCGCCGCACGTGGCCCAGCGTGGGCCCGGAGGCGTTCAACAGCCGCTCGAGCTCGAGGCTCGTGAGCACGTTGGGGTAGATCGAGTAGCCGTAGCGGCGCAGCGGGCGCGGGTCGAATTCCTCGAAGCCGGTCGCCACGATGACCGCCCCCACGTGCAAGGTGACCTCGCGGGGCGTGCGATCGGGGATGGCGGCGCCCGTGGGGCAGGCCTTCATGCAGCGCTCGCAACGGATGATCTGCGCCTTGTTCAGGCACAGGTCGGGGTCCACCGTGTAGTGGGAGGGCACCGCCTGCGGAAACGGGCGGAAGATCGCCTTGCGCGTGCCCAGGCCCACGTCGAACAGGTTGGGAGCCTTCACCGGGCACACCTTGGCGCACTCCCCGCAGCCCGTGCACAGCTCGGGGATGACGCCCAGGGGACGGCGCAGCACGGTCGCGCTGAACGCGCCCGCCTCGCCCCCCAGGGCGGTAACCTCGGCGCTGGTCAGGATCTCGATCCGCGGATGCCGACCGGCATCCATCATCTTGGGGCCCAAGATTCAGATCGAGCAGTCCATCGTCGGGAAGGTCTTGTCGAGCTGGGCCATGCGGCCACCCAGCGTCGCGCTGCGCTCCACCAGGTAGACCTGCTGCCCGGCCTCGGCCAGATCGAGCGCGGCCTGGATGCCCGCAATCCCCCCGCCGATGACCAGCACGGCGTTGTGCTTCTCCTCCATGCCGACTCCCGCTTCCATCCTCAGGGCTCCCTGGGCAGGCCCTGCCGTTTCAGGTCTCGACGCGCGGGCTGCCTCGCTCAGGCCTTGTTCTGCGCGACGAGCGCCTCCTGCGCGAAGGTCAAGCCGCTCTCCAGGGCGGCCAGGTTGAATTCCTCCGTGCCGTGCGGCACCGAGGAGCGCACGGCCTGCTTCATCGCCTCGGCCGACACGACCCCGGTGCAGCCCGTGAGGAACCCGAGCATGACGATGTTGGCCGCCATGCGCCGACCCATCTTCTCGGCCGTGCGCGTGGCCGGCACCGAGGCCACCAGCTCCGCCGCGGCCGGCAGCTCCCCGGTCTCGACCAGGTCGCGATCGAAGAGCACCGTGCCGCCCGCCACGAGCTCGCGGATGAAGATGTCGTAACCCTCCTGCGACAGGGCGCACAGGATCTCCTGGCGGCGGACGTAGGGATCGTGGATCTTGCCGTCCGCGATGACGACCTGCGCGGCGCAAGCGCTGCCGCGCGCCTCGGGCCCGTAGGACTGGACCATCGTGGCCTGCTTGCCGTCGAAGACGCACGCGGCCTTGCCCAGGATGTACCCGGCCAGGATGACGCCCTGGCCGCCGAATCCGGTGATGCGGATCTCTTTTCTCATCGCACCTGCCTCCTAGCGCTTGGCCTGGCCGGCCTGCACGCGGTCCAGGAAGGTCGGCTTCTCGATGTCGACGAACTTGCCGACCGTGATCTTGGTCTGGAAGCCGATGTCGAGCTCGGAGGTGTCGGCGCCGTGCTGCACCTCGCAGTTGTCGTGATAGAACTTCATCAGGTCATAGCCCGTGCCGAGCCGGTTCTTGCGCGCATACAGCGTCGAGCAGGGCGCGATGATCTCGACGAACGAGAAGCCGCGCTTCTGGATCGCCTCCAGCATGGCCCGCTTCATCCGTCGGACGTGCAGCGCCGTCCAGCGCGCCACGTAGACGGCGCCGCAGGAGGCCACCAGGTGCGGCACGTTGAACGGGTACTCGCTGTTGCCGTAGGGCGAGGTCGTGGTGCGCGCGCTGTGGGGCGTGGTGGGGGCGAGCTGCCCGCCGGTCATGCCGTAGATGAAGTTGTTCACGCAGATGACGGTGATGTCGATGTTCCGGCGGGCGGCGTGGATCAGGTGGTTGCCGCCAATCGCGACCAGGTCGCCGTCGCCGCTGAAGACGACCACCTTCATGTCGGGCCGGGTGATGTGGAGCCCCGTGGCGAAGGGAATGGCGCGGCCGTGCGTCGTGTGGAACGAGTCGAGCTTCACATAGCCTGCCACCCGTCCGGTGCAGCCGATGCCCGAGACGATCGCGAATTGCTCCTCGGGGATGCCCGACTCGTGCACCGCCTCGACGAAGCTGTTGACGCACGTGCCGATCCCGCAGGTGGGGCACCAGATGTGGGGCAGCCGGTCCTGGCGCAGGAGCCAGTCCCGGGGGTGCTGCTGCGCGGGGCGCACGATGCCCGGTTGCGGCGGGGCGGTCTGGGTCCTGGTTGCGCTGTCGCTCATCGCAGCACCTCCTCGATCGACTTCAGGATGTCGGCCGGATCGTGCACGGATCCGCCGGCGTTGGGGACCTGACCGATCCGCGCCTGGCCCGCGGCGCACCGCTCGACCTCGCGGACCATCTGCCCGAGGTTGATCTCGGGCACGACGAAGCCCTTGACGCGCGGCGCCAGCTCGCGGATGCGCGCCTCCGGGAAGGGCCAGACGACGATCAGCCGCAGGTGGCCGATCTTGATGCCCTGCTCGCGGGCCTGCTCGACCGCCATCAGCGCCACCCGCGAGGTGATGCCGTAGGAGATGACCACCACGTCGGCGCCCTCGACGCCATCCTCTTCGAAGCGCACGATCCGGGACGCGTTGCGGCGGATCTTCTCCGTCAGGCGCGGCACCATCCGCTGCTGCACGGGCGCGGTGACGGCCGGGTATCCGCGCTCGTCGTGGGTGAGACCGGTGACGTGGATGCGGTAGTTCTTGCCCACCTCGACCATGGGCGGCACCAGGTCCTCGCCGGTCTCGTAGGGTTTGTACTCGCCCGGCGGCCGCTCGGTCAGGCGTCGCCGGACGAGCTGGATCTTCTCGGGTCCGGGGATCGAGACGCGCTCGGTCATGTGGCCGACGACCTCGTCCATCATCATCAGCACCGGCAGGCGGTAGGTCTCCGAGAGGTTGAACGCGTCGATCGCCAGGTCGAAGCACTCCTGGGGCGAGTTGGGCGACAGGGCGATGATCTCGTAGTCGCCGTGCGAGCCCCAGCGCGCCTGCATCATGTCCTGCTGGCCTACCAGCGTGGGCAGGCCCGTCGAGGGGCCGCCGCGCTGGACGTTGACCAGCACGCAGGGCGTTTCGGTCATCAGCCCGAGCCCGAGATTCTCCATCATCAGGCTGAAGCCCGGACCGGAGGTCGCGGTCATCGACTTCTGGCCGCCCCACGAGCCCCCCAGAATCGCGCCCATCGAGGCGATCTCATCCTCCATCTGGATGTAGATCCCGCCCACCTCGGGCAGCCGCTCCGCCATCCGCTCGGAGACCTCGGTCGCCGGCGTGATCGGGTAGCCGGCGAAGAAGGTGCAGCCGGCGGCCAGCGCGCCCTCGGCGGCCGCCACGTCGCCGTTCATGAAGTGCTCGCCGGTCAGGAGCGCAGCGCGTGCCTTGCTCACCCTTGAACCTCCTTCCCCTGGTCGTCGGGGCTTGCCTCCACGTGCTCGGAGTAGATCGCGAACTCGGGGCAGATGCTCTCGCACAGGTCGCAGTCCACGCAGGCGTCCTCCTTGATCGCCTCGGGGTAGTGATACCCCTTCTTGTTGAACTTCTCGGAGATCTGCAAGACTCCCCGCGGGCAATACTCGACGCAGAAGGCGCAGCCCTTGCACCGTTCGATGATGATGTGGATGCGCCCGTGCGGGGTGGTGAACTTCCCGTGATCGAGCGGCGTCCTCCAGAAGCGCATAGGCGGATTCCTCGCGGCGGCGAGCAGGCTCGCGGCGCCGTTGCAGTGGTTCTAGGTTCGCAGCGACATGATCAGCAGGTTGTGCTTGTTCCCCATGATGTCTTTCACGAAGTTCTGCAGGACCCCCTCGCGCTCGAAGCCCAGGCGCTCGGCGCTGCGTACGGCGCGCAGGTCGTCCTCCATCACGGCGGCCTCGATCTTCTCGACGTCCATCATGATGGCGTGGGCGAAGATCTGGCGGCCGAGATAGGTCGCCAGACCGCTGCCGCGGAAGTCCGGGGCCACCAGCAGGCGCATTTCGGCGACGTGGGACTCGAAGCCGTAGGTCCGGCGGGCGACCGAGCACTCGGCGATCACGCGGTCGCCGTAGGCGCCGACCAGGCGCACGACCTCCCAGTGCGGTGGGGGCATCATGCGGCGGCGCATGACCTCCCGCTGGGTGACGTCCACCCGCAGGTGCAGGCGGTCCTGCTCGGGCAGGCTGATGAAGAACTCGAGCAGGGCGTTGAGATCGTCCGCCGTGGCGGGGCGGACGACGACGACGCGCCCGTCGTTGGCCCGGAAGATCTTGGGGTAGCGGATCATCCCGCGGTCCTCTCTCCCGGGTAGAACTCCTGGCCGTGCCCGTCCATGGCCTCCATCATCTCCTCGAGCCGGTCCCAGGCGTCGCTGATGCTGCAAGTCATGATCCAGACATCGAGCAGGTCGCCGCGCAGCGTCCGCTGGTGACTGCGGCGCACGGCCTCGCGCCTGAAGCCCAGGCCTTCCATGATCCGGATCGCCGCGGTCTGCTCGGCCGCCACCTTGCCGAAGAGGATCTCCACGCCCTGGCGGGTCGCTTCCTGGAAGAGCTCGTGCAGGAGGATCTTGGCCAGGCCCTGGTCCTGGACTTCCCGCGCCACGACGCAGCGCAGCTCGCCGGTGTGCTGGGCCCAGCCGTGACGCGGCCGCAGCAGGGCCGCCTGGCCGACGATGCGGTCGCCCTGGGTGGCGGCGAAGCGCGTGCGCTCCTCGGCGTCGCTGTCCTCCATCTGCATCTTCACCATGGCCAGGTCGCGAACGTCGGTGCGCAGGTAGAGGCGGTCTTCCTCGGGCAGATTGAGGTAGAACTGGTGCAGGGCCGCCAGGTCACCGGAGACCAAGGGTCTCAGGATGACCTCGGTGCCATTCTTCAGACGAACCGTCTTCGGGTACGGACCCATTGCGCGTCCCTGTGACGGAGCGAGAGCCGACGGCGTAACCTGCTCATCTATTGCTACATCCCCGGGTCGAAGTCTGGGGGGTGGTCCCGGGAACGACGCTCACCAGAGGGTAGCGGATGAAGGGAGGGTTGGCAACGGCAAACGGGCTGCCGTAGGGCCGTCTCACCCCGCGGGGTGCTCTTCCCGGAAGCGGCCCAACCGCTCCGCGACCAGCGGATACTGCGACTCGTCCACCACCGAGCCGCCGGGGCCCCGCCCCGGGGGGGGGGGCGCGCGGGTCGACTCGAGCGTGAGGGCCCACCCCCCGTTGTGGAGCCGCCCCTCCCGGCGCGCCGCGCCGGTGAAACCGGGGTAGCTGAAGGTGAAATAGAAGCCGTCGGCGAGCGGCTCGCCCAGATCGTTGTCGTAGACGATCCGAAAGCCGTGGCGTTGGAAGATCTCCTTCAGGGCCGCCGCGCGGCGGCCGTACTCGCGCGTCGTCGCGACGAAGTTGAGCTTGCCGGCGTTGGCGCGACGCATGAGGCCCAGCAGGCCCCACTGCGAGGCCTGCGGCACGCCCGAGGTCGTGCAATAGACCCCGCCGTGCACGAAGGCGTGGCCCACGTTGGCCGTCCCGAACTTGGGCACGAGGCCGGGGGCCTTCAGTTTCAGGAAGGCGGGCGAGAAGGCCGCGATCCCGATGCGTCCGCCGGCGAAGCTGAAGATCTTGGAGCTCGAGATGAGCATGAAGTAGTTCTGGGTGAACTTGGCGATGGTGGGCTGGTAGGGCGGCCGGCCGGGGGTTCCGTAGTCCTCGCGAAAGTCCATGCACAGGTAGGCGAGGTCCTCGATGGCCAGGACGTCGTGGCGCGTGCACAGCTCGCCGAGGCCCTTGAGCTCCTGCTCCTTGAGGACGATCCAGGCGGGGTTGTTGGGGTTCGAGTAGATCATCCCGCCGATCCGCCCGCTGCGGAAGCGGCGCTCCACCTCCCGCACGAGGTCCTGGCCGCGGAAGTCGCCCATCTCGACCGATTCGGGCGTGAGGCCCAGGAACAGCGTCTGGCGCTTGCTCACCGGGAAGGAGGGCTCGAGGAAGAGGATCGTGCTGCGACCGGGCTGCCGATTCCCCGCGATGGCCTGGGAGATGAACCCGCCCTGCATCGAGCCGACCGTCGGGATGCAGCACTCGGGGGGGATCTCCACGTCGAGGAAGTTCTTGATGAACCGCGCCGCCTCCTGCTTGAGCTCGGGGATGCCGTCGAAGGGAGGGTACTGGCGGCTGGCCATCCGCTCGCTCTCGGCGCGGATGATCGACTCGGCCGCGACCGGGTCGTAGGGGAGGTTGGGGATGCCGAACTCCATGCGGACGAACTTCACCCCGAGATCCTGCTCGATCAGGGTGACGAGCCGGTTGGCCTCGCGGATCGAGAGGTTGTTGGGGTCGTAGCCCGTGCGCTCGATGATCGCCTGGATCCGGGTTCGATCGAAGGGGACGGCGGTCGTGGCCACGTGCATCACCTCCAGCCTCCTTGGTCCGGGACCACGGGGCCGGTCCGAGGCGCGGCCCCAGAATCGCACTCGAGCATCGAGTATACCCGCTCGCGGCCCCGGCCCGCGACGACAACTTGGCGCCGGCGGCAAGGGGCCGCCCGCCGGCGGCGACGGGCGCCTGGCCCCGGCGACCGGCCGGGGGCTGCTCAGCGAAAGAGGGCTTTCACGGCGCCCCAGGTCGTGGCCACCACGGGCGTGCCCGGGCAGATGAGCTCGCCGCTGTTGACGACGAGATTGTCGAAAGCCGCGTAGACGTCCCAGTGCATGAACTGGTAGGCGCTCCAGGCCGCGATCTTGATGGCCGTGTCCGCGGTGGGCGCCGGGCCCGTATGAATGGCCACCCATCCCCGGGGGCCGTAGTAGTAGCCCGTCTGCGTGTCTCCGGATCGGACGAGCCTGAGAGTGCCGGTGGCATCCTGCGTCGCCGTGATGCCGTGGACCCCGTCGGGGAAGTCCGTCAGGTAGGCTTCGCGCGGCCAGCCGGGATAGTCGTTCTGCCCGAAGCTGATGCGCTCCACGCCGGGGTGTTGAGGGACGCCGGGCTCGTCCATTCCCAGCGCCGTCCGGACGCCGTTGCCGTACGGCCAGGTGAAGAGCCGAAAGTCCACCTGGATGTCGAAATCGCCGCGGAGCAGGAAGTTGCTGGCCAGCTTGCAGCCGAAATCGGTTCCCGCGGATGTTCCGGGGATCACCATCTCGAGCTGCTGGTGCGCTTCGGCGAGCTGCGGGCCCCAGCCCCACACGTCGACATGCCAGAGCTGCGGATCGATGATGTTGTCGTTGAAGTCTTCCCGCAGAACCTCCGCGGTGGCCGGGATCCCGAGGATGAGCGCTGAGCCGATTGCCAATCCCACGAGTCTCATGTCGTCCACCTCCTTGGGCCTACCCCCGTTCACGCGCCGCCACCGGCTGCGGGGCGGAGCCGCGGGCGCATCACGACGGCGATTGCGGGGGCATGCGGCGCAGACCTCTGGCGGCGCCCGGCTCCGGGGGGCGATCCTCGTCGCCGTGACCGTCGGGGGCGCGTCCGCAGAGCCGGGCGGAGCGTGCCTCGCACCTGAGCTGTCGACAATGAGTATAGCGCCCGCGACCCCAGTGCGGGGAGGGCCTCCAACCGCCGCTAGCCCCCCAGCGTCCGCGGCAGATCCTGGAACAGGAACTGGAAGCGTCCGATGAGCAGGCTCACGCGGCCCATGACGGTGTACCCGAACGAGGCGCCGAAGCCGGCCATCAGGAAGGTGATCCCGATCTGCGAGATGCGGCCCAGCACCCCGGCGTGCGGGGCGCTGAAGTAGAAGTAGATCAGGATCGACACCACGCCCACGAGGATGATCAGGGCCCCCAGCAGCGCGCCGACGCTCGCGCCCGACAGCGGCGGCGGGAACGTGGCGCCGATCTGCGTCAGGATCCGCTCCTGGATCGTCGACGGGATGAGGTACCCGGACCAGGCCGCCACGTAGAAGGCGATCGCGTAGCGGCTGATCCACTGTGTCCGTCGGGCCAGCCGGAAGAGGATCAGGAGGCCCAGGAGGCCGCCCGGCAGGAGCCAGAGGTTGCCCTGCTGGAACACCGGCACGTAGAACTTGCGGATCACGCCCGAGGAGAAGTACTGCACGAGATAGTAGCCGGCCGACACGCCCACGAGCAAATGCTCGGCCGCCCGATAGAACGGATTGTCGCGGTAGAGCAGCGAGAAGACGGCCAGCGTGAGGGCGGCTGCGACCCACAGGCCGAAGATGCTCCAATCCACGGGCGCCCCCCCCCCTATCCGGATGATTCCGTGCGCCCCGCGCGCTCGCCGCGCGCGCGGAGCTTGTGCATCAGGAACCCGACATTGCCCAGGGCGATGAAGCAGACGATCAGCAGGTGGGCCATCGACTGGGCGTCCATCCCGCGTACCGCGGCGCCCTCGTGCTCGATGAGCCGCTCGTACTCGGCGGCTCCCTTCAGACCGCCCAGGAACCCGCTGAGCTGATGGGAGTCGTAGTACGGGTAGATCAGCACCGCCTGGATGGCGGTGCTGCCGGTGATGATGCGCTGGCCGTAGTTGCCCCCGGCCCAGATGATCCAGTACTCGGCCAGGGCGCTCGCGGAGATCGACACCAGGAGCGGGATGTCGGCGTAGCGGTCGATGTTCTGGAGGAGCGGGATCGTGCTCGTGGGGCGCCGCTGGTGATCGGTGGGGAAGGTGGCCTTGATGCTCTCGCCCATCCGCAGGATCGTCGCCGAGTAGTCGGGGTTGTAGCCCAGGAAGACGTAGTCGCGGCCGTCCTGCTTCCCGAACTCGGCGGCGGTCTCGCCGAGCACGCGCTGCACGATGCCCGGCCCGCCCGCGTAGTTGGTCAGCGCGATCACCCGCAGGTTCTTGCGGAAAGCGTGACGCAGGGTGGCGTAGCTCATCGGATCGAGCTCGGCCATCGTGTCGGGCTCGTAATCGAAGCTGAGGATGATCGCGTCGCCCGGCTGCAGGCGCTCGATCTCGTCAAAATAGGCCTGCGCCTCGGGCGACACCCGCACCGGCAGATGGAGCGGGAAGACGAGCGGCAGGGCCACCGAGGCGGCGATGACCAGGAAGATCACCCGCCGATCCACGTTCATCAGGCGGTCGTAGAACGGGCGCCGGCCGGCCTGGCGGCGAGTGTCGCGCGGCGGCAGCATCACGCCCCCTTGCCCAGGTAGGTGCGCTCGATGCCCAGGATGATCTTGATGGCCGTGGCCACGATGCCGAGCTGCACGCCGATCAGCACGCCGCGCTTGGCCGCCACGTTGGGGTAGTTGAGGATCCAGTCGGAGACGGTGGCGAGCGAGTAGTACCGCTCGCCGGCCTGGAAGCCGAGCATTTCCCCCAGCGGGACCCGGCCGAGCATGACGATCACCCCGGCCGTCAGGAGCAGAGCGGCGTGGAAGCCGCGCGCGCGGAAGGCGCGGTAGGAGGCGCTGGCAACGTAGAAGGCGAGCAGGGCGAACATGGTCGACTGCATCGGTGCCTGCACGTGGTCGAACATCCACAGGTACGGCCCGGCGTTCTGTCCGCGCCAGACGGCGGACGCGAGCATGAACAGCAGCCCCGCGATCGTGATCACCGAGTAGCCCCAACCCTTCTGGCGCTGCTCGATCTTGCGCCAGTGGAAGAGCACCAGGCTCAGCACTCCCAGCATCAGCGTGATGCCGAAGACGACCTGCTTCCAGTCGAGCACGTTGTTGTAGCGGGCCTGGATCCAGGGATGTGGGGAGAAGTACTGGATCAGCATCAGCATGCCGATCACGAATCCGAAGACGACCGGGCCGGTCTTCCTCATCCGCCGCCTCCTGGCGCCGTTCCGATGCCCAGGAGCGGTCGGATGTCGATGCCGGCCAGCGCCAGCACCGTGCCGGCGAAGAGCAGCGCGAGCAAGATCAGCTTGGCCACGTCCTGCCCTTTCAGGGCCCCGAGCAGCAAGGGCTCGCGCGACAGGTAGACGCTGCCGGCGTAGAGCTCCTCGCCGATCAGCGTGTAGTCACAGGCGCAGATGAAGAACGGCAGCTGCGAGTCGGAGTCGGTGCCCGCGATCTGGATCGCGCCGGTGGCGTTCCCCGTCTCGGCCAGGACCAGGCTCTCGGCGTAGAAGTGGCCGACAAAGAAGTTCGTCGCCGGCTTCTCGCGCATCATGGTGCCGCACACCGCGGCGGCGTAGCCGAACTGGCTCTGCGTCGTGTAGTAGATGTCGTGGGGATCGTACAAGTCCGGACGGCCCACCTCCGTATACGCCTCGCGCACGACCTCCTGGGCCACCGTCATCACGATCGCGTCGCGGTTGGGCATGATCAGGCGCGTCTCGTACTGCCCGGCGCGGCGCGCCACCTGCGCCAGGATGTTGATGCTGGCGACGGTGGCGACTTCCTCCATGGGGTCGAGACCGGGGGAGTAGAGGATGGGCCGGCCCATCTCGGTCGCCCGCCCCACGGCCTCATCGACCGCCTCCAGGCCGGCGATGCGGCGGATGTAGAGCGGCCGGCCCTGGCGGGCCGCGCGGATGAAGTAGAGCAGGACCGCGGCGAAGATCAGCGTGGCCAGCGCGGCCGGGAGCCGATCAGCGTTGAACCACTCCGTCAGCTCGCCTCCCATTCCACCGTCTCTCCGCTGGCCAGCACCTCGACGTCCAGCTCGCCGATGCGGGCGTCGGGGAAGATGCAGCAGTTGCGGCCGATGCGACAGCGGCGGGGGATGGTCGCGGCCTTGCCGATCACCGTGATGCCCTGGTCCAAATGGCCGGGGAACATGCGGTTCCTCTGATCGCCCAGCTCGGGGTCGCCCACCCGGGCCTCGGTGCCGATGACGACGCGCTTGTCGGCCACCACGCTGTCGACGAACGCGCCCGCCTCCACGACCGCGTCGTGCATCAGAACCGAATTGCGCACGACCGCGCCCGGGGCGACCACGACGCCGGGCGAGAGGATGCTGGCCTCGACCGTGCCCATGATCCGCGCGCCGCGCGCGAGGGTGGCGTAGCGGACGCGCGCGCCCCGCGCGACGAAGGCTGGGGGGCGGTCGCCGATCGAATCCTCGGCCAGGTTGGTGCGCACGCCCCAGCGCGGCAGATCGAGCGGCGACTCCGGCTTGAGCAGCTCCATGTTGGTGTCGAAGTAGGCCTTGATCGTGCCCACATCCTGCCAGTAGCCGCCGAACCGGTAGGCGAACAGGCGCTCGCGCTCGAGCATGAAGGGGAAGACGTGCTTGCCGAAGTCGGTCTCGCGCCGCACCGCACAGACCTCCTCCAGGCTGCGGATCAGGGCCTCGGTGCTGAAGACATAGATCCCGAGCGAGATCAGGTTGCTGCGCGGGATGGCGGGTTTCTCGTCGAACGCGACGATCCGGTCGTTCTCGTCGGTGATCACGGTGCCGAACTCGGAGCACTGCTCGATCGGGATGGGCATCACCGCCACCGTCGCGCTGGCGCCGGTGCGGATGTGATGCTCGATCAAGGCCACGTAGTCCATGTAGTAGATGTGGTCGCCCGAGAGCAGGAGCACCATTTCGGGGTTGTGGCGGGCCACGTAGCCCAGGTTGCGATAGACGGCGTCCGCCGTGCCCTTGTACCAGTCGGACTCGCGGGTGCCGGTGTGGGGCGGCAGGATGCGCACCTCGCGGGTCCGGCCGACCATGCCCCAGCCGTCGCCGCGCCCCAGGTGCTTCGAGAGGCTGTAGGGCATGTACTGGGTCAGGACCCCGGCGCGCTCGATGCCGGAGTTCATGACGTTGCTCAGGGCGAAGTCGATGATGCGGTAGATGCCGCCGAAGGGCACGGCCGGCTTGGCCCGGCGGTGCACGAGGACGTTCAGGCGGCTGCCGACCCCGCCGGCCAGGATGAGCGCCAGCGTGTTGCGCAGGTCGTAGGTCTGTCGCCCCGTGAGGGCCATGCTCTGCCGCTCCTGGCGGCCCCGCCCGGGCCACCGCTCCACTGCCCGCGCCCGGGCTAGTCGCACTCCAGGCGATCGGGCGGCGTGATGATCCCGCCCGCGGGCACCACCGCGCCGGCGGCCACCCGGGCCCCTTTGCCGATCAGCGCGATGCCGCGCCGCGAGACGACCGGTCCATCTCCGGCGGGCCGGTCGCCGTTGCCGCCCACTGTTGCCCCGCGGCCGATCTGGGCGCGCTTGTCGATGATCGCCTGGCGCACGTGCGCGTTCTCCTCGACGAGGACATCGTTGAACAGGATGCTGGCTTCCACCGCCGCGCCCTTGCGAACGCGCACGCCCGGTCCCAGGACGCTGTCCTGGACGCGGCCCTCCACGATGCAGCCTTCACTGATGAGCGACCCTTCCGCCTCGGTCCACGAACGGAAGATGGGGGGCGTCTGGCGCACCAGGGTGCTGTCCTCGTGATTGGTCCGCACGCTCCAGCGCTGCAGATCGATCTTGCCCGCCAGCAAGTCCTCGTGCGCCTCGTAGTAGGCGTCGACCGTGCGCGTGTAGGCCCAGTAGCCGTCGAAGATGTAGGCGAGCACGCGGAAGTCGCCGAGCATGGCGGGGATGACGTCGCGGCCGAACTCGATCGAGTCGTGGTCCCGCATGCCGCTCAGGACCTGGGCCAGCGCTTTCATGTTGAAGACGTAGATCGTCAGGGATGCCAGGTTGGAGGCCGGTTTGGCCGGCTTTTCCTCGTAGGCGGTCAAACGTCCGTCCTGGTCGATCTGCCCGAACCCGAAGCGACGGTCGGGATGGGCGACGCGCTTGAAGGCGATCGTCAGATCGGCGCTCTTCTCCAGGTGGTGGAGAATCAGCTCGCGGTAGTCCATGGAGTAGACATGGTCGCCCGAGAGGATCAGCGCGATCTCGGTCTCCCGGTCGCGCAGGTAGCGCAGGTTCTGCAGGACCGCGTCGGCGTTGCCGCGATACCAGTCGCTGCCCTCGGCGGCATGGTAGGGGGGCAGGATCTTCGCGCCCCGCCCATAGCCGATCAGATCCCAACTGGCGCCGACGCCGATGTGATCGATGAGCGAGGCCGGGCGGTACTGCGAGAGGATGCCCGCGTTCTGGATCCCGGCGCGCGCCACGTTGCTCAAGGGGAAGTCGATGATCCGGAAGTAGCCGGCGAAGGGCAAAGCCGACTTGGGCCGATCCAGCGTCAGCACCGACAGCTCGCCGACCCGGCCGCCCGCCAGGATCATGGCCGTCGTCTGCGGCAATTTGATGCTGGGCACCATCCTCCGCCTCCACCCTTCCCAAGGTCACGGGCGTGAGGGCCAGGTTCACCGTACAGATGCATACTTTCTGGTGGGTCGTGCGATGTCAAACCCTTTCGCACGGGATCGCAGACGGGGGGCTTCCGCTTCCCGCGCCCGCGGCGGGGAGGCTGACGGGTTCTTGCGCCCCGCGCACGGGGCGATGAAGGGAGGAAAATCAGGCGTGGAGGGATTTGAACCCCCGACCTACGGTTTTGGAGACCGTTGCTCTGCCAACTGAGCTACACGCCTAGTCCGAACCACCTATCGGCCCAGGGCCCGATAGACTAAACGATACTTATAAGGCATCCGCCCGACGAGGCGCAACCCGTTTTGCGACGCCCGCCCTCCGGCGCCGGGCCGGCGCTCCCGAGCCCCCGCGGGCCTCCTCCGCCGTTGCGTTTCCCCCTCGGAATGGGGCAAGGTCAGGTGCATGAATCGGGGTGTCGTGGGGCGTCCGGCCGACCGGACAGGGGATCCCTGGCGCGCGCTGCGCGAGCGCATCGAGGAGATCTACACCCACCCGGACAGGCCCCCCGCGCCGGAAGACGCCGCTGCCGTGCACGAGGCGGTGCGACTTCTCGATCAAGGCCTGGCGCGCGTCGCGGAGCCGGGCGACGATGGCTGGCGCGTCAACGGCTGGCTGCAGATGGCGATCCTGCTCTACTTCCGGCTGGCCGACCCGGCCCCCAGTCAGGCCGGACCGCTGCGCTTTCGCGACAAGATCCCGGTCAAGGACGACCTGGAAGCCCGCCAGGTGCGCGTCGTTCCACCGGGCACCGCCCGCTACGGCAGCTTCCTCGAGCCCGGTGTGGTCCTGATGCCCGGCTACGTGAACATCGGAGCCTACGTGGGGTCAGGCACCATGATCGACACCTGGGCGACCGTCGGCAGCGGGGCCCAGATCGGCCGTGACGTGCACTTGTCGGGCGGGGTGGGCATCGGAGGCGTGCTCGAGCCCCCGCAGGCCATGCCGGTCATCGTCGAGGACGGGGCCTTCCTCGGTTCGCGCTGCGTCGTGGTCGAGGGCGTCCGGGTTGCGAAGCGCGCGGTGCTTGGCGCGGGCTGCATCCTCACCGCTTCGACCCCGATCGTGGATGTGCGGGGCGATGAACCCCGCGTGACGCTCGGACTGGTCCCGCCCGGCTGCGTGGTCATCCCGGGCACATGGCCCCGCCGGTTCCCGGCCGGCGAGTGCCACGCCCCGTGCGTGCTGTTGATCGGCGAACGCAAGGCCTCCACCGACGCCAAGACGATGCTCAACGAAATGCTGCGCGAGTCTTCACGCGTGCCCCGGCCCGTCGCCCGAGCGGCGGACTCCCCATCACCCCAGGAGGAGACGCTCCGATGAGTGCCAGCAGCTCCGGCCCGTCACCCAAGTCCCGCGGCGCGGCGGGCGATGCTCGCAAGCCCTCGAGCCGGGAACGAGCGACCCGCGCCGCGGCGGCCAGGACCGCGGCCGCCAAGACTTCGCCGGCCAAGACCGCGCCGGCCAAGACTGCGGCGGCCAAGACCACGCCGACCAAGACTGCGGCGGCCGGGAACCAGGCGGTCCCGCGCGGCCGGGCGCCTGCCGCGGCCCGTCCGGCAGACATCGCCCGGTTCGCGCTGCCGGCCAAGGATCTGGCCTGGCGCTGCAACCTGGCGGACTGCGGCTTCAGCAGCACCGCCGAGATCCCTGAGTTCGAGGGCATCATCGGCCAGGACCGCGCCATCGCGGCCATCGAGCTGGGCCTGAAGATGCGCTCGAAGGGCTACAACATCTACGTGGCGGGCCTGCCCGGCACGGGCAAGATGACGACCGTCAAGCACCTGCTCGCCACGCTCGACACGGGCCGGGGCGTGCCGCCCGACATCGTCTACGTCAACAGCTTCGCCGATCCCGACCGGCCGCGGGCGATCCACCTCCCCGCGGGGCAGGGCCGGCGCCTGAAGCGCGACATGGAGATGCTGGTCATCAACATGCGGCGCAACATCGTCCAGATCTACGAGAGCGACGTGTTCAAGGACCGGATGAAGGCGCTGGTCGAGGACTTCAAGGAGCGCGAGAAGGCGCTCTTGCGGGCGTTCGAGGACCGCATCCGCCGGGAGAGCTTCGCGCTGATCCAGGTCCAGATGGGGCCTTTCTCGAAGCCCGAGATCGCGCCGGTCATCGCCGGCGAGCCGGTGCAGATCGAAAAGCTGGAGAGCCTGACGCACCAGCAGAAGTTCAGCGAGGAAGAGTTCATTCGGCTCAAGCTCAAGTACGAAGAGCTCACGGCCGAGATGGAGCGCGCCTTCAAGGCTGCCCGCGACCTTAAGCGCGAGCTGCGCGACGCCATGGCCAAGCTCCAGAAGCAGTTCGGATCGCCGGCGGTAACCGACTACATCAAGGACCTCAAGGCGGTCTATGACCACCCCGAGGTGCTCGATTACCTGACCGAGGTTCAGGAAGCCATCCTCGACAACATGGAGCGCTTCACCGAGGATGGCGAGACCGACGAGGAGAAGCAGGGCAAGGAAGGCGGCGAGAAGCGCGAATCGCGCTTCCGCGACTTCACCGTCAACGTCCTGGTCGACAACTCGAAGACCAAGAAGCCGCCGGTCGTGATCGAGACCAGTCCCAACTACCGCAACCTGTTCGGCACGATCGAGCGCACGGTCGAGCGGACCGGGCACTGGGTGAGTGACTTCACGAAGATCAAGCCCGGCAGCTTCCTGCTGGCCAACGGCGGCGTGCTGGTGCTCAACCTGATGGATGCGATCGTGGAGCCGGGCGTGTGGGTCACGCTCAAGCGGGCCCTGAAGCACCGCAAGATCGACATCCAGACCTTCGATCCCTTCTATGTGCTGTCGGTCTCGGCGCTGAAGCCCGAGCCGATCGATCTGGATGTGATGGTGGTCGTGCTGGGCGATCGCTTCGCCTAACACTTCTTGTTCATCATGGACGAGGACTTCCGCAAGATCTTCAAGGTCAAGGCGGAGTTCGACACGCTGATGCCGCGCACCAAGAGCGGCGTCGACAAGTACATCAACTTCGCCCGCAAGATCACCTCCGAGGAAGGCCTGCTGCCGCTGGAGGCGAGCGGCGTGGCGCGCCTGGTCGAGTACGGCGTGCGCCTGGCCGGCCGTCGCTCGAAGCTCTCGACGCAATTCAGCATCATCGCCGACGTGATCCGCGAGGCGGATCTGTGGGCCCGCGAGGAGGGGGCGTCCGCCTCCGGCGTCGCCCATGTGGAGCGCGCGATCGAGAGCCGCCGCCAGCGGCTCAATCTGGTGCAGGATCGGATCCGCGAGGCGCTGGAGGAGGGGCTCATCTTCATCGACACCGACGGCGCCAAGGTTGGACAGGTCAACGGGCTGTCGGTCGTCGACCTGGGCGATTTCGCCTTCGGGCAGCCGGCGCGCATCACGGTCAAGGTCTCGCTCGGCCGGGAGGGCATCGTCAACATCGAGCGCGAGGCCGAGATGTCCGGCAAGACCCACAACAAGGGCGTGCTCATCCTGGAGGGTTTCGTCCGCAGCCTGTTCGCGCAGAACAAGCCGCTGGCGCTCAACGCCAGCATCTGCTTCGAGCAGAATTACGGCGGAATCGACGGCGACAGCGCTTCCTCGACCGAGATCTACGGGCTGCTGTCGGCGTTGGGCGGGATCGCCCTGCGGCAGGATGTGGCCGTGACGGGGAGCGTCGATCAGCACGGGGACATCCAGCCGATCGGCGGGGTGAACGAGAAGATCGAGGCCTTCTTCGACCTGTGCGCCCAGCGCGGTCTGACCGGCCGTCAGGGCGTGATGATCCCGGCGGCGAACGTCGAGGACCTGATGCTGCGCGCCGACGTCGTCGCGGCGGTCGCCGAGGGACGCTTCCACGTGTGGGCGATCAAGCGGATCGAGGAAGGCGTCGAGATCCTCACCGGCCTGACGGCCGGCGCCCGCGGTCCCGACGGCGACTATCCCGAGGGCACCGTCTTCGGAGCGGCCGACCGGCGCATCGACGAGTTTGCGCGCATGCTCAAGGACTTCGGCGGGAAGCAGAACGGGAAGGGGGCCTGACGGGCGGGAGCCGGCCCCCGCCGCGAAGCGATCTTGTCCGCCGGCGCCAGTCCGCGCCGGGCGCGGCGACCCCGCCCGCGGGCGGTCACAGCCACGGGCCGGGGTCGAGCCCGCGCTCGCGCAGGGCGCCGGCCAGGTCGGGCGGCAGCGGGCTGAGCAGGTCGAGCGGCGCGCCGGTCGCGGGGTGCTGCAGCCTCAGACGATGGGCGTGCAGCGCCTGGCGCGCGAGGCCCAGGGCGGCCTGCTCGGCGGGGGCCAGGGGCTCGGCGCGGATGAACCGCAGGAAGAACTCCTCATTCAAGCCGTACACCTTGTCGCCCAGGATGGGCAATCCGGCGTGTCGCAGGTGCACGCGGATCTGGTGCAGGCGACCCGTGCGCGGGTGGGCTTCCACGAAGGCCCAGTCGGCTCCCCGGTGAAGCACGCGGATGTCGGTCTGGGCCGGCGCGCCGTCGGGCCGCACGCCCACGGCCTTGCGGATTCGACTCCCCTGCGCCGGCCCCAGCGGGGCGTCGATCGTGAACTCGTCCGCGCGCGGCAGGCCGTGCACGATGGCCAGATAGCGCTTGTCCACGCTGCGGCGCCGGAACTGGATCGCGACGCTCTCGGTGGCCGCGCGCGTGCGCCCGAAGATGACGATGCCGCTCGTCTCGCGATCGAGCCGGTGAATCACCCGCAGGGCTCCCCACTCCGGGTGGGTCTCGGCCAGCACGTGGATCAGCGTGTGGCGGAAGTAGGCGCCCGAGGGATGCATGGGCAGATTGCCGCTCTTGGCCACGGCCACGAGCTGATCGTCGACGTGCAGGATGGCGATCTGGCGGTCGACCTGGGGCTCCTCGCGCTGCAGCGGCACGTACGCGATGACGTCCCCGGCCCGCAAGATGCGCGCCGGCCGCACTCCGCGCCCATTGACGGTGATGCGGCCCTGGGCAATGAGGCGGCGCCACTGCGTGCGCGAGCGGTAGGTGAAGCGTCC
>CAZRWW010000017.1:0-58740 GCA_964603725.1 uncultured bacterium | reverse complement strand
CCCGGCCCCCAATTTGGGGGCCGGCCCCCCACCCGCCCCATTTCGGGGTTTGGGGCCCGGGGAAATTTGGGGGGGCCGATCAGGCGCGAGCGGTAGGTGAAGCGTCCGGGCAGGTAGCGGTCGAGGCGTGCGCCGGCCTGGGCGGAGTCGATGCGCGCCTCTCCCCGCCGCACCCAGCGGCGGATGACGTCCAGCGTCGCCTCCTGCCGGTTCTGCCTCGGATCCATGGCGTCAGCCTCTGTCCATCGCGGCCTCGATCGGGCCCGCATCGTTCCATGGTACGCGCCCTCCGGCGCCCAGGGAATCGGGGACCGCGGGGTGCCGCTGGATCGGCTCTCGGAGCGCCGCCGCCGTGATCGCGGGCCGCGGGTCGCCCTGGACTCCGGCGCGGGACCATGGGAAGCTGTGGCGCGCCCGTTGGCTCCCGTGGGCTGGGAGCGGGGCCGCCCGGACCAGGGGAGTCTCGCGTGTGACGGCAGCGGACCGAGAAGTGCAGGTGGCAACGGTCGTGGCGATCCGACCGCGCCGCGCGCAGGTGCGAGTGGACGAGCGCGAATACGGCTGCGATCTGCGACGGGGGCTGCTCCAGGGCGCGCGCCTCGAGCGCAATCGGCTCGCGGTCGGCGACCGGGTCGGCATCGTCGTGGAGCGTGGGGAAGAGGCGGTCCTGCGTGAGATCCTGCCGCGCCACACCAAGATCTCGCGCGTCGACTCGGTGCGCCCCCTGCGCGAGCACGTCATTGCCGCCAACATCGATCTGCTCCTGGCCCTCCAGGCGGTCGACGAGCCGCCGTTCAACCCCCGGGTGCTGGACCGCCTGCTGGTGATGGGAGAGGCGGGCGGCGCCGGCTGCCTGATTGTGCTGAACAAGATCGATCTGGGCCGCCTGGAAGAGAACGAACGGCTGATCTCGGGCTATCGGCGCATCGGCTATCCGGTCGTGCTGACCTGCGGGCTGAGCGGCCAGGGGCTCGACGAGCTGGCCGAGCACCTGACGGGCAGGGTGTCGATCCTGTTGGGAGCGAGCGGCGTGGGCAAGTCGACGCTGCTCAACCGGCTCATTCCAGGCCTGCAGCTGCGGACGGGGGAGATCAGCGCCGCCAGCGGCCGCGGCGTCCACACGACCACCCGGGTCGATCACCTGGACCTGCCGGGCGGGGGCGTCGTGCTGGACACCCCGGGCCTGCGGACCCTCCAGCCCTGGACGCGGCCCGAGGCGTTGGCCGGGCACTTCCCCGAGATGCGCCCGCACCTGGGGGCGTGCCGGTTTCGCGACTGCCTGCACCGCAGCGAGCCCGGGTGCGCCGTGCGCGCCGCGCTGGCCCGGGGCGAGATCGACGAGGCGCGCCACGACAGCTACCTGCGCATCCTCGCGGGGCTAGTGATGAGCGATGTGGGAGAAGTCCCGCACGCTGAGACCGACGGCGAGTGACGGCGAGGACTCGTCGACCGGCGCGGGCAGCCGGGCGATCAAGGTCTGGCGGCGGCCCCACGCGGCGGCGTGACTCGCGTCAGCGAACCATATGTCGGCCCGATTCGTCCAACGCGGGTGCATGGTGTCCTGAACGATGAAGACGCCGACGCCGGGGATGACCACGCCATCGCCGAAATCGAAGGGTGCGTCCGGGGTGAACGTGCGCAGCAGATCGCGCGAGAGCGCGAGGCAGCCGGGGCCCACGCGCGTCATCGATGCGGTCAGTTCGGGCGTCGAGTCGGTTTCGGCCGAGCTGCTGGTGTAGGCCGTCACGACGACCTGCTGGAAGACCAGGGCGGCGTCACCGGCCACCGGCAAGACAATCGAGGATGACTCGCTCTGCGACGGGGAGCTGGAGTCGGCCGGCACCGCGGGCTCTTCTCGGGCTATGTCGCCGGCGCCCCGGCCCGCGCCCCCGATGAGGAGGGCGACCAGCGCCATGGCGCTGAGCGCCAGAGACGCGGCGACGATCCGCATGCTCCGAGTCAAGCGCTGCAAACGCCTAGACCTCCCGCTGGTTACGGCCAACTGCTTATGTGCGCAAGATTTATAGGAATCGGTGCGCAGAACCGAAGTGCTTCTCAGTGTCGGATCTTCGGGTTCCCGCCGGCCTGGGTCGGGCCGTGGTGGCGGGCCCCTGCTGCTGCGCGGCAACGAGCGCTAGTACCATAGAAGAGTATACCGGTTCCGCCCCCCCTGCGGCAAGGTGTAGTTGCCGGTCCAGCAAACTTGCATCTGGCCAATGACTTAGGGTCGTCCGCCACGAGCGAGTCGGCGCCGTTCCCCTCGGGGACCGGGAGCGGTGGCGCGCGGTCCCGATTGCCAGCCCGTCCGATCGCCCCTACTCTGCCGGCCTGGGGCGGGCGGTCCCGGCCGGCCGCCCCGGGGGGAACGCCGGGGCCTTGGGCCCGGCGCCAGGTTGGCGAAGAAGGGGATCAGCCATGCAAGACTTGCCGGCCGCGCTGGCCTTTCTGGGAGTCCAGGACGCCTTCGAGCAGGCTTCGGTCGGGGTGCTGCCCGTGCCCTACGACCTCACGACGACCTACCAGCCCGGGGCGCGCTTCGGGCCCCGCGCCCTGCTGACCGCGTCGCTCAACGTCGAGCTCTTCGATGAGGAGCTGCGCTGGGACGCGAGCCGGGTCGGCATTCACACGCTGGCGGCGATCGAGCCGGTGGCCTCCGGACCGGAGGCGATGATGCCGCACATCAGCCAGGCGATCGGCGCGCTGTTCAACGCGGGCAAGCTGCCGGTCATGATCGGCGGAGATCACTCGGTGACGATCGGCGCGTTCGCCGCGCTCAAGCAGTCGTGGGAGCAGGTGCACATCCTGCAATTCGACGCCCACGCCGATCTGCGCGACAGCTATCAGGGCAGCGCCTTCAGCCACGCCAGTGTGATGGCGCGCGCGGCGGAGTCTTTCGAGTGCATGCAGATCGGCCTGCGCAGCTGGAGCGAGGAGGAAGACGCCGCCGTCGCGGCCGCCGGCGATCGCATCATCACCGCCGCCGACGTCGGCCGGGACCTCGACGGGGCCTGCGACCAGCTCCTGTCGCTGCTCGGCGATCCCGTCTACGTGACGATCGACCTCGACTGCCTCGATCCGTCTGTCATGCCCGCCACCGGCACGCCCGAGCCGGGCGGCCTGAGCTGGCAAGCGCTGACCCATCTGCTGCGGGCCGTGGCGCAGGAGCGGCATGTGGTGGGCTTCGACGTCGTGGAGCTCTGCCCGATCCCGGGTCTGGTGGCGCCCGATTTCCTGGCGGCGCGCCTGATGTACAAGATGATCTCGTACGTCTTCCACGCCCGCCGGGGGCTGGACTAGCCGTCCGCGCGCTTGGCGCGCTGCCAGGCCGCTTCCATCGTGGCGAGATCGGCCGCGCCCAGGGCGCGTCCTTCGCGGGCGAGAATCGCTTCCATGCGCGCGAAGCGGTCGCGGAACTTGCGCGTGGCCGCCTTGAGGCTCTGCTCGGGATCGGCGCGCACGTGGCGGGCGAGGTTGACGAGGGTGAAAAGCAGGTCGCCGACCTCCTCGCGGGTCTGTTCATCATCGTGCTCCAGCAGGGCGGCGCGCAGCTCCTCGCGCTCCTCGCTCAGCTTCTCGAGCACGCCGCCCACATCCGGCCAGTCGAAGCCGAAGCCCGCCGCCTTCTCCTGCACCCGCAGCGCCTCGACGAGCGCCGGCAGTCCGCGGGCGCCGGCGTTCAGTCGCGCGGCCGCGTCCGGCGCCTCGCCGCGCTTGACCAGTTCCCAGGATGCGCGCGCCTGCCCGGCCGAGGCCTCGCTCGGCGCGGCGCCGAAGACGTGCGGGTGGCGCCTGATCAGCTTGGTGATGATCCCGCGGGCCACGGTCTTGAAGTCGAAACGGCCCTCTTCCTCGGCGACGGTGAGCACGAAGACGATCAGGTAGAGCAGGTCGCCCAGCTCCTCGGCCGCGGCGCGGTCGTTGCCGTCCGCCAAGGCCTCGAGCAACTCGTGGGTCTCCTCGAGCAGGTAGGGGGTCAGCGTCGACAGCGTCTGCGCGCGGTCCCAGCTGCAGCCGCCCGGAGCTCGCAGGGCCCGGCACAGTGCGCGCAGGCCCTCCCAGTCGTATGTGGCTTGCACATCCATGCCGCGACGCTACCATGGCGGCGGTCCGCGGCTCAACCGGCGGCGGACGTGGGGAGGAACGAGCGTGGAGCCTTGGGCGCAGGACGGCGAAGACCTGGTGCGGGCGGCGCGAACGGCGCAGGCGCGGGCGCACGCGCCGTACTCGCGCTTTCCGGTGGGAGCGGCGCTGGAAGTGGAGGGTGCCGGCATCGTCGCCGGCTGCAACCTGGAGAACGCCTCGCTTGGCCTGGGCATGTGCGCCGAGCGCGTGGCCCTCTGCGCCGCCTGGGCGCAGGGACTGCGGCCGGGCCGCCGCCTGCTGATCGTTACCCCGGCCGAAGATCCGACGCCGCCGTGCGGCGCCTGTCGCGACGCGCTGCGGCGCCTGGCGCCGCACACCGAGGTCATCTCGGTCGGCGCGAGCGGCCGCCGGCAGCGCTGGCTGCCCGGGGAGCTGCTGCCCGCCGTGCAGGCGGGGCGCCCGGGCCCGCGCTTCCATCCGCGCGCAGCGATCGCCCGCAAGCGCGACGGGCTGGCCCTGGAGACCGGCGAGATCGACGCGCTCATCCGCGGCCTGGTCGCGGGCGAAGTCGAACCCTATCAGATGGCCGCTTTCATGATGGCGGTCTACCTGAAGGGCATGGATCGGCGCGAAATGTGCGATCTGACGCGCGCCATGCTGGCTTCCGGGGCGCGCCTCGATCTCGGGGAGCTGGCCAGCCCCAAGATCGACAAGCACTCGACCGGCGGGGTGGGCGACAAGGTCTCGATTCCGCTCGTGCCGCTGGCCATGTCTGTCGGCATCTGCGTGCCGATGATCTCCGGACGCGGCCTGGGGCACACCGGAGGCACGCTGGACAAGCTGGACGCCGTCCCCGGCTTCCGCACGCGGCTGCCGATCGACGCGCTGGCGTCGCTGGCGCGCGCCCCGGGCGGCTTCATCGCCGGGCAGACCGGCGAGCTCGTGCCGGCCGACCGGGTCATGTACGCGCTGCGCGATGTCTCCGCGACCATCGAATCGATTCCGCTGATCGTCAGCAGCATCCTCAGCAAGAAGCTCGCGGCCGGGCTCACCGGCCTGGTGCTCGACGTGAAAGTGGGCCGCGGAGGATTCATGCCGGACCGCGCCCGGGCCGAGGAGTTGGCGCGGGCCCTGGTCGACGTGGCGGGTGAGCTCGGACTGCCCGCCGTGGCGCTCCTCACCCGGATGGAAGAGCCGCTCGGCGCGAGCGTCGGCAACGCGCTCGAAGTGCGCGAGAGCCTGCTGATACTGCGCGACGGGGAGTCGGCGACGGAGCTCGCCCAAGTGACCCTGGCCTTGGGCGGGCTCATGGCCGTGCTGGCCGGACTGGCGCCGACCATGCGGTCGGGGGTGCGGCTGCTCGAAGAACGGCTCCGCTCGGGCGAGGCGGCCGCCTGCTGCCGGCGCTGGTTGGCGGCCCAGGGGGGTGACCCTGCGGTGGTCGACCATCCCGAGCGCATCGCGGTGGCCGAGCGGCGGCGCACGATCGCCGCGCCGCGCGATGGATACCTGGCGGCCGTCGACGCGCGCCTGGCGGGCGACGTGTGCGTGGACCTGGGGGGCGGCCGCCGGCGCATGGAGGATCCGATCGATCCACGCGTGGGGCTCGTGTTCCACCGGCGCCGGGGCGAGCGGGTGCAGGCCGGCGAACCGCTCGTGACGCTCTACCTGCCCGAAGGCGTCGGCGCAGACCGCCCCTTGGCGGCCGAGGAGCGGCTCGTGGTGCTCGCCGACGATCCCCCGGCTCCCCAGCCGATGCTGCTCGCGCTGGTGACGCCCCGGGGCGTCTTTGCCGACCCGTGGGATGTGCCGTGCGCGGAGCACCTCCGCTAGACCGGGCACGCGGGCGAGAGCGCGGGCTCAGCGCTCTTCGGCCGTTTCGGACCACGGGTCGCGCTGGAGCATGTCGCGATCGATCTGGCGGAAGTCGCCCCCGCGGGGATCTGCCCCGGCATGGGTGTGGCAGTACTCGGTCGGGGCGGTCCCGGGGAGAAAGACATCCTCGATGGGATCGGGGCAGCCCGGCGTCGCCAGCAACCCGGTTTCGAGACAGGTGGTCACCCTCACGATGCCGTCCGGCACCGCGAAATCCGAGATTCCGTAGCGTTCCTCCGCGGCCAGCATCACCTGGGCCCAGATGGGCAGCGCGCCGGCCGACCCCGTGCCCGTCCGCACATCGCCGATCGGGATCTTGACATCGAAGCCCACCCACACCCCGACGGCGAGATTGGGCGTGTAGCCGATGTACCAGGAATCGGTGTAGTCGTCCATGGTGCCGGTCTTGCCGGCCGCCGGCGCGCGGAAGTTCCAGCGCGACCTGGCCGTGACGCCCGTGCCGCGATCGAGGGCGGACCGCAGCATGTGGGTGATGATGTAGCTGGTGCGCTCGTCGAGCACCTGCTCGGACTGCATCTCGTGGGTCTGCAGCACGTGTCCGCTCTGGTCGAGAACGCGCTCGATCAAGTAGGGCTCCACGCGGATGCCGTGGTTGGCGAACGCCGAGTAGGCGCTGGTGAGCTCGATCAGGCGGGCCTCGCCCGCGCCGGTGGCCAGGGAGAGCACCTCCGGCAAGGGGCCGCGGACGCCCAACCGGTGCGCGAGCTCCGCCACGGGGCGGGGACCGATCTCTCTGAGCAGGCGCACGGTCGGGATGTTGATCGACTTCATCAGCGCGTAGCGCATGGTCACCGGGCCGAGGCACTTTTCGTCGAAGTTCTTCGGCCGCCAGACCGTGTTGCCGGGAGCCCCGCCGGGGATGGCGAACTCGATCGGCGCGTCGAGCAGCAGATGGTTCGTCCGATAGCCGCGGCGGATGGCTTCAGCATAGATGAACGGCTTGAAGGCCGAGGCCGTCTGCCGCGCCGCCTGCAGCGCGCGATTGAATTCGCTCTCGGAGAAGTCGCGCCCACCCACCATGGCCCGCACGGCGCCGGTGGCGGGCTCGATCGCCACCAGCGCGGCCTGCAGCCGCAGAGGCGTTGTCAGCGAGTCGGGCACCGGCCGGCCGTAGCGGCGCAGCAGCAGGTCGGGACGACCTTGGAGATAGGGGTAGTTGTTGACCGATTCGATGTAGCGCACGTGGTCTTCCACGATGCGCTCGGCGGCCTTCTGCAGATCCAGGTCGAGCGTCGTCTCGACCGTGAAGCCCATGTGGTAGATGTTGGTCGAGCCGTAGGTCGCGGCCAGGTCGCGCCGCACCGTCTCGGTGAAGTAGGCGCCGTGACGGACATCGGCGCCCTCCGCCTTGAGAGTGAGGGGCAGCTGGATGAGGCTGTCGGCGATCGCGGGAGGCAGAGCGTCGTTCTTGGCCATCGCGGACAGCACCAGGTTGCGCCGGCGCAGGCAGGTGTCCGGATGACGGCGCGGCGAGAAGGCCGCCGGGTTGCCCACCATGCCCGCCAGCATGGCGCACTGATCGGTCGTCAGCTCGCCCGCGCTGACGCCGCAAAACCTGCGCGCGGCGGCCTCGATGCCGTAGGCGCCCTCGCCGAAGTAGATCTGGTTCGAGTAGAGCTCCAGGATCTCATCCTTGCTGAAGGCGCGCTCGATGCGCAGCGCGAGCACGGCCTCCTGGATCTTGCGCTTCCAGGTGCGGCGATGGTGAAGGAAGAGATTGCGAGCAAGCTGCTGGGTGATCGTCGAGGCGCCCTCGCGCACCTCGAGTTGCACGATATCGCGTTGCGCGGCGCGCAGGACGCGCACCGGATCGAGCCCCCAGTGTCGATAAAACCGCCGATCCTCGATGGCGATGATCGCCTGCAGAAACGCCGCGGGAATCTGCGTGAATGCCAGGGGCACGCGATCCTCGACGAAGAGCTCGTCCACCAGGCGCCGGTCGACGTCGAGAATGCGCGTGGAAACGCTCTGGGCGATGTCCTGGTGCCCGCGCGGCGAGGGCAGATCCTCGCCGAGGGAGGTCATGATCGCGAAGAACACGGCTGCCAGCAGCAGAGCTGTGATCATGAATGCAAACGCGAAGTGTTTCACAGCAGCATACTCCCCACTGGGACTGGCGCAGTCAAGGCAGTGCGCCCGCGACGGCCGCCCAGTGTCGAGACATGATACCCCGCGATCGCCGTCGGCGTTTCCGCCGCCGCCGCCGGCGATTCGGCGCGCACGCGGGGGGGGGGGCGGCGGAACCGCGCCGATGACGCCGCGAATGGGCGGCGGAAACGCGCCGATGACACCGCGAATGGGCGGCGCCCGGCGGGCGCGCCTCTCCCAACCGGGCATGAGCCACAAAGGTGTAATGCCGTAATCGACTTATTGGCAACGAGTTATCTGGTAGAAAGAAAAAGCGCGCGCGGGCGAAAAAACCTGTTGAACTTTCGTGAGGAGCCGATGTTTAATCGGCGCTCGCGGTTGAGAGACCCCCGTTCCGGGGGCGCCCCATCTGCCCTGTAAGGAAAGACGAAAAATGTGTTTGACCTGCAGGGCGGTGTTGCGTAGACTGCGAGTTCGTGCCTCTTTTTGAAGAGCCTCTGTGCAGAGGCCCCAAGGATGGTCTTTGACAACGGAATTGCGAAGGCGTGTGAGCCCTTCGTCGTTGAGATCCGGCGCCTCGGTGCCGGGTCGCATTGGCGATCGAAGAACAGGTCAATGATCCTCTCTCCTCGCGAGAGAGGCTCCGAGGTTTTTACCACGGAGGGTTTGATCCTGGCTCAGAACGAACGTTGGCGGCGTGGATTAGGCATGCAAGTCGTACGAGAAAGCTCCCTTCGGGGAGTGAGTAAAGTGGCGAACGGGTGAGTAACACGTGGGGAACCTGCCCTCGAGTTGGGGATAACATTCCTAACGGAGTGCTAATACCGAATGACACGTTTGGGTCGCATGGCCCGAACGTCAAAGCTGGCCTCTACCTGTAAGCTAGCACTCGAGGATGGCCCCGCGGCCCATTAGCTTGTTGGTGGGGTAACGGCCCACCAAGGCTGCGATGGGTAGCTGGTCTGAGAGGATGGTCAGCCACACTGGGACTGAGATACGGCCCAGACTCCTACGGGAGGCAGCAGTCGAGAGGCTTCGTCAATGGGGGCAACCCTGAACGAGCGACGCCGCGTGGGTGATGAAGGCCTTACGGTCGTAAAGCCCTGTCAGAGGGGAAGAAACGCCACGGTGCTAATATCATCGTGGCCTGACGTTACCCTCAAAGGAAGCTCCGGCTAACTCCGTGCCAGCAGCCGCGGTAACACGGGGGGAGCGAACGTTGTTCGGAATCACTGGGCGTAAAGGGCGCGCAGGCGGCCTGGTAAGTGGGATGTGAAAGCCCCTGGCTCAATCAGGGAACTGCATCTCAGACTGCCGGGCTTGAGGACGGGAGAGGAAACGGGAATTCCCGGTGTAGCGGTGACATGCACTGATATCGGGAGGAACACCAGTGGCGAAGGCGCGTTTCTGGCCCGCTCCTGACGCTCAGGCGCGAAAGCTGGGGGAGCAAACAGGATTAGATACCCTGGTAGTCCCAGCCGTAAACGGTGGACACTAGGTGTGGGGGGCATCGACCCCTTCCGTGCCGTAGCTAACGCATTAAGTGTCCCGCCTGGGGAGTACGATCGCAAGGTTGAAACTCAAAGGAATTGACGGGGGCCCGCACAAGCGGTGGAGCATGTGGTTCAATTCGATGCAACGCGAAGAACCTTACCCAGGCTTGACATGCATCGGACAGGTGTGGAAACACACCCTCCCTTCGGGGTCGGTGCACAGGTGCTGCATGGCTGTCGTCAGCTCGTGTCGTGAGATGTTGGGTTAAGTCCCGCAACGAGCGCAACCCTTGCCCTTAGTTGCCAGCATGCAAGATGGGCACTCTAAGGGGACTGCCGGCGATGAGCCGGAGGAAGGTGGGGATGACGTCAAGTCCTCATGGTCCTTATGCCTGGGGCTACACACGTGCTACAATGGCCGGTACAAAGGGTTGCGATGCCGCGAGGTGGAGCTAATCCCAAAAAGCCGGTCTCAGTTCGGATTGCAGTCTGCAACTCGACTGCATGAAGTCGGAATCGCTAGTAATCGCTGATCAGCAGGCAGCGGTGAATATGTTCCCGGGCCTTGTACACACCGCCCGTCAAGCCACGAAAGTCGGCAGTACCCGAAGTCGCTGTACCAACCGCAAGGGGGAAGGCGCCTAAGGTAAGGCCGGTGATTGGGGCTAAGTCGTAACAAGGTAGCCGTACCGGAAGGTGCGGCTGGATCACCTCCTTTCTAAGGAGCATGGTGGCTCCGTCGAGCGTCCCGCGACCGCGTGTCGCGCGGTGCTTCGGCGGAGGCGCCCACTCCAGGTCGATGCGGCGCTGGGTTCGCCGCCTTCGCATTCCGTTGTTGGGTTTCGGCTCGGCCGCAGGGGCGGAGAAGCTTCTTCTCCGCTGCTTGCGTCGTAAGGGCCTATAGCTCAGTTGGTTAGAGCGCACGCCTGATAAGCGTGAGGTCGCTAGTTCAACTCTAGCTAGGCCCACCGGCACGCACCCGGCGCGTCGCCGATGCTGCCGGGAGGAGTCCGAAGCGGAGCTGGAGCGGGTTTGAACGCTTGGGGGGCATAGCTCAACTGGGAGAGCGCCGCCTTTGCACGGCGGAGGTTACCGGTTCGAGCCCGGTTGTCTCCAGGTCCTTTCGGATACGAAGCCGAGAGATACTTTACCGGTTTGACCTCGTTGCCGAGGTCCATGTCTGTTCTTTGACAACTGGGAAAGACGATGCGGGATGCTGATTCGTCGAAGGATCGGTCTCTTAGACGAGGCCGATCGGACCAGAAATGGTCCATCGTGCACCTAGGTGTTCGACCAAGCTACTAAGGGCAAATGGTGGATGCCTTGGCGTCGGAAGGCGATGAAGGACGTGGTAAGCTGCGATAAGCTCCGGTGAGGTGCAAACAACCCGTGATCCGGAGATGTCCGAATGGGGAAACCCGGCGGGGGTCATGCCCCGTCACTCCCGGCTGAATCCATAGGCTGGGTAGAGCTAACCGGGGGAACTGAAACATCTCAGTACCCCGAGGAAGAGAAAGCAACCGCGATTCCCCAAGTAGCGGCGAGCGAACGGGGAAGAGCCCAAACCACCGGCATGTTCAAGCCCGCGTGCGTTGTGTCGGTGGGGTCGTGGGACCTGTCTTCACTGGAATGCGGTCCAAGTGGGGGCTCGGAGGGAATCCTAGCAGAACAGCTCTGGAAAGGCTGGCCAGAGAAGGTGATAGCCCTGTACGCGAAAGGTGACCCTCTCCCTTCTGACAGGCACCCAAGTACTGCGGGACACGAGAAATCCTGTGGGAATCTGGGAGGACCACCTCCTAAGGCTAAATACTCTCCGACGACCGATAGCGGACAAGTACCGTGAGGGAAAGGTGAAAAGGACCCCTGGCGGGGAGTGAAATAGAACCTGAAACCATTTGCCTACAAGCGGTCGGAGGCGACCCGGGGCTTCGGCTCCGGTTAGCTAACGGCGTGCCTTTTGCATAATGAGCCGGCGAGTTACTGGATGCGGCAAGGTTAAGCGTCTTAGACGCGGAGCCGTAGCGAAAGCGAGTCTGAACAGGGCGACCATAAGTCGCATTCAGTAGACCCGAAGCCAGGTGATCTATCCATGGCCAGGCTGAAGCGCCTGTAAAAGGGCGTGGAGGGCCGAACCCACTTAGGTTGAAAACTGAGGGGATGAGCTGTGGATAGGGGTGAAAGGCCAATCAAACCTGGAGATAGCTGGTTCTCCCCGAAATGCCTTTAGGGGCAGCCTCGGGGCTTTTGTGACGGAGGTAGAGCACTGATTGGGCTAGGGGCCCTACCAGGCTACCAAACCCATTCAAACTCCGAATGCCGTTCACATGGACCCCGGGAGTGAGGCTGTGGGGGATAAGCTCCACAACCGAGAGGGAAACAACCCAGATCACCAGCTAAGGCCCCGAAGTCTAGGCTAAGTGTACAATAAGGATGTGGGACTGTTGAAACAGCCAGGATGTTGGCTTAGAAGCAGCCATCATTTAAAGAGTGCGTAACTGCTCACTGGTCTAATGGTTCTGCGCCGCTAATTCTCGGGACTCAAGCCTAGCGCCGAAGCTGTGAACTCTCAGCGCAAGCTGAGATTGGTAGGGGAGCGTTCTGCTGTAGGTCGAAGCGGAATCGGTAAGATTCCGTGGACGAACCAGAAGTGAGAATGCCGGCACGAGTAGCGATAAAACAGGTGAGAAACCTGTTCACCGAAAACCTAAGGTTTCCTGAGGAAGGTTAATCCGCTCAGGGTTAGTCGGACCCTAAGCCGAGGCCGAAAGGCGTAGGCGATGGAAAACAGGTCAATATTCCTGTACCACTCAGAGGGTGTTTGAGCTATGGGGTGACGCAGGAGCGTAGGACCCGCGTACTATCGGATGTGCGTCTAAGCCCGTAGGGGGAGGAGCCAGGAAAACCCGGTTCCTCGTTATCCCCGAGAGGCGATAGTGAGCTCCGTATGGGGCAAAGTGGTCTCAAGCCAGCTGCCGAGAAAAACCTCTATGCGAATTCTCTGGGTGTCCGTACCGTAAACCGACACAGGTAGGTAAGGTGAGTAACCTAAGGTGCTCGAGTGAGTTCTCGGGAAGGAACTCGGCAAAATTACCCCGTAACTTCGGAAGAAGGGGTGCCTCCAAAGAATAGCTCCTCGCGGGCGAAGGTATGGAGGCCGCAGAGAATCGGCCCAAGCGACTGTTTACTAAAAACACAGGACTCTGCTAAGCCGATGAGGCGATGTATAGGGTCTGACACCTGCCCGGTGCCGGAAGGTTAAGGAGAGGGGTTAGCCGCAAGGCGAAGCTCCGAACCGAAGCCCCGGTAAACGGCGGCCGTAACTATAACGGTCCTAAGGTTAACATACGCTAGCCTTAGTAAAACTGAACCATATGCGGGAAACCCCTCCACAGCCGTCTGGTACTCGTCGGCCCTCGCGGCCGGCAGTCAGAATCCAGCGGACATGGGGGCAATCCGCAGGGAAGGCCTGATCGGCGCGTTGATCGCGCGATCAGGAACCCTCAGAGACTTGATGTTCGGGGTTGGCCATGGATCTCAGTGCTGAATGGATCACGGGATTTGTCGACGGCGAGGGCTGCTTTCACGTGGGGATCAACACAAGGCCCGACTTGGAGAGCGGCTATCAGGTGTTACCTGAGTTCACCGTCGTCCAGCACGAGCGGGATGCCAAGGTTCTGTACGCGCTCAAGGCCCACTTCGGTTGTGGTGTCGTTCGCACGAACCACGGCCGTCGGCTGGCCTATCGCGTGCGGGGCCACCAACACCTGCTCGAGCGGATCATTCCGTTCTTCGAGAAGCATCAGCTCAAGACGGCCAAGCGGCGGGACTTCCTAAAGTTCCGGCGTGTGGTGCGACTGATGGGGGCGGGCGCGCATTTGACCCCGCGCGGTGTGGAGCGAATCCGCGCCATCGCGGAGCAGATGAATCGCGGGCGGCCTGAGTAGCTGACTTGCTTGTCTGCCTGATCTGTTGAATCCGTCTGAACTGAACGCAGCCGATGCGGCTGGAGCCAATCAAGATAAAGTCCGGCCTGCCTGGAAACAGGTGGGGGAATCCGAGCGAAATTCCTTGTCGGGTAAGTTCCGACCTGCACGAATGGTGTAACGATTTGGTCACTGTCTCGACCACGGGCTCGGTGAACTTGTGGTACCGGTGAAGACGCCGGTTACCTGCATATGGACGAAAAGACCCCGTGCACCTTTACTGCACCTTAGCATTGGGTTTGGATAACGTATGTGTAGAATAGGTGGGAGACTTTGAAGCGGTGGCGCTAGCCATCGTGGAGTCACAATGTGAAATACCACCCTTACTTTGTTCGGATTCTAACCCGTGCCCTTGAATCAGGGCAGGGAACAGTGTTAGGCGGGTAGTTTGACTGGGGCGGTCGCCTCCTAAATTGTAACGGAGGCTTTCAAAGGTACCCTCAGCACGCTTGGTAACCGTGCATAGAGCGCAAAGGCATAAGGGTGCTTAACTGCGAGACTTACAAGTCGAGCAGATGCGAAAGCAGGACTTAGTGATCCGACGGTAGAGTATGGAATTGCCGTCGCTCAAAGGATAAAAGGTACGCCGGGGATAACAGGCTGATCTCCCCCAAGAGTTCACATCG
Organism: uncultured bacterium; assembly: GCA_964603725.1. GTDB lineage: Bacteria > Eisenbacteria > RBG-16-71-46 > CAIMUX01 > WJJG01 > CAZDKK01. The sequence goes on along the minus strand of CAZRWW010000017.1, from coordinate 44,571 downwards.
ACGGGGAGGTTTGGCACCTCGATGTCGGCTCATCGCATCCTGGGGCTGGAGAAGGTCCCAAGGGTTTGGCTGTTCGCCAATTAAAGCGGTACGTGAGCTGGGTTTAGAACGTCGTGAGACAGTTCGGTCCCTATCCATCGTGGGCGTAGGAGACTTGAGGGAAGCTGTCCCTCGTACGAGAGGACTGGGACGGACCAACCTCTAGTGTACCGGTTGTCGCGCCAGCGGCATCGCCGGGTAGCTATGTTGGGCCGGGATAAGCGCTGAAAGCATATAAGCGCGAAGCCCCTCCCAAGATGAGGTCTCCCGAGCGTGAGCTCCTAAAGACCCCTTCGAGACTAGGAGGTTGATAGGCCGTAGGTGTAAGCACAGTAATGTGTTCAGCCGAGCGGTACTAATCGGTCGTGCGGCTTGGTCGGACGTCTATTGCACGGTCTCGAGATTCACGCGTTCCGCATCGTCACCCCAGTTGTCAGGCTATGAGGCGCCGCGAGCCGGGTGCAACCGGAGCGGTAGCCGGGAATTTTCCGGTGGCGATGGCGGAGGGGAAACACCCGTTCCCATTCCGAACACGGTCGTTAAGCCCTCCTGCGCCGATGGTACTACGTGGGAGACTGCGTGGGAGAGTAGGGCGCTGCCGGGGAGCCTTTGAGGAAGGGCGCTGGTCATGCCAGCGCCCTTCTTTTTTGCGCTGCGTGGGCGCTCGATTGCATCGCGCGCGTCGCTTTGGTATCTTCGTTCAATGTTGTTAAATGGGCCTCTGTTGCTTTGAGGGCACGGGTCGGCGCGGGGCTTGCGCCTCGCGGGGCACAGCGCGCGCCGCACGGTGGTGGTGGCCATGACAAGGGAGTGGGGGACGTGAAGACGTACGACTCGGCGAAGATCCGCAACGTGGTGCTGCTGGGCCAGGGGGGGACGGGCAAGACCTCGCTGGCCGAGGCAATCTTGTTCAAGACCGGGGCCACATCGCGTCGCGGGCAGCCGGCCGACGGCACCTCCGTGCTCGACTGCAGTCCGGAGGAGATCAAGCGCCGGATGACGATCTCCATGGGCTTTGCGCCGGTGGAGTGGAACGGCTACAAGATCAACCTGCTCGACGCGCCGGGGTTCGCCGATTTCGTGGGTGAGGCCGAGGCGGCGCTGTACGCGGCCGACCTGGCCGTGATTCTGATCAACGCCACGGCGGGCGTCGAGCCGGACACCGAGCGCTTCTTCGAGATGGCGCAGGACGCCGGCAAGCCCATCGTCTTCCTCGTCAACCAGATGGACAAGGAGGGGGCCAACTACCAGGGCGCCGTGGACGGATTGCGCCGGGAATTCTCGCCGAACGCGGTGCCGTTCCTCATGCCCGTCGCGGCGGCGGCCGGCTTCAAGGGCGTGGTCGACGTGGTCGCCGGCAAGGCCTATCTCGACGTCGAGAAGGGCGACAGCCGTCCCGGGGAGATCCCGGCCGACCTCGCGGCCAGCGTGGAAGAGATGCGCGGCGGTCTATCGGAGGCGGCTGCGGAGAGCGATGACGCCTTGCTCGAGAAGTACCTCGAGCAAGGGTCGTTGAGCCCGGAGGAGATCCAATCGGGCTTGCGGACCGGCGTGCACGGGGGCAAGGCGTTTCCGATCCTGGCGGTCTCGGCCGAGACGATGGTGGGCCTCGATCGCTTTCTCGAGTTCCTCACGACGTGGGGGCCCTCGCCGCTGGACGCGCCCGCGCCGCTGGCGCTGCGCGAAGGGCATAGCGAGCCCGCGCGCTACGAGAGCCGCAACGACGGCCCGCCGGTGGCGTTCGTCTTCAAGACCTACAGCGACGATCGGCTGGGCGAGTACACCTGCCTGCGCTGCTACTCGGGCAAGTTCGCGCCCGGCGACTATTACAATCCCCGCAAACAGACTTCGGTGCGCACCGGCGCGCTCTACGCGCTGCGCGGCAAGGAGCGCGTCGACCTGGAGGCGCTGGTCTACGGGGACATCGGGGCGACGTCGCGCATCAAGGGCACCGACACCAATGACACCATCGGCTCGAAGGACAGCCGCGTCCTGATCCAGCCGATCCAGTTCTCGACCCCGCTCCACACGGTCGCGGTCTCGGCCCCCAATCGGGCGGACATGGAGAAGGTCGCCGGCGGGTTCAACCGCCTCGCGGAGTTCGACCCCACGCTGCGGGTGACGGTCGACTCCGCGCTCAAGCAGACGCTGCTGAGCGGCATGGGCGATCAGCACATCGATGTGCAAGTGGAGCGGCTCAAGGGGCGCACGAAGGTCGAGGCGGTGGTGACGAAGCCGCGCATCCCCTACCGCGAGACGATCCAGGGGGTCATCGAGGACATCCAGGGCCGGTACAAGAAGCAGACCGGCGGGCGCGGTCAGTACGGCGACGTGCACCTGAAGCTCGAGCCACTGCCCCGCGGCGGCGGCTTCGAGTTCGTCGACGCCATCGTCGGCGGCGTCGTCCCATCGCGGTTCATCCCGGCGGTCGAGAAGGGCATCCGCGAGACGATGGAGCGCGGGGTCCTGGTCGGCTATCCGGTGGTCGACGTGCGGGCCTCGCTGCACTTCGGCTCCTATCACGACGTCGATTCGTCCGAGGCGGCCTTCAAGATGGCCGGCACCATCGCCTTCAAGGAAGGCTTCGTGAAGTGCACGCCGGTGCTGCTGGAGCCGATCATGAAGCTGGCCATCACCGTTCCGGAGACCTTCACGGGTGATATCATGGGTGACATGAGCAGCCGGCGCGGGCGGATCCAGGGCATGGAGCAGAAGCACAAGAAGCAGATCATCCGGGCCGAGGCCCCGATGGCCGAGCTCTTCGGCTACGTGGCCAGCCTGCGCTCGATGACCCAGGGGCGCGGCCGCTTCACGATGGAGGTCTCGCACTACGAAGAGGTGCCGCGCGAGGTCCTGGGCAGGTTGGTCGAGACGCTGAAGAAGGAAATGGCAGAGGCGGAATCCTGATCGGCGCGAGTGGCAGCCCCGCGAGCCCCGCGCTGCGGTGAGCCGGGGGGGCCCCGCCAGCGAGGTCGTCATGAGCGGACATTCCAAGTGGAGCACGATCAAGCGCAAGAAGGGCAAGGCGGATGCCGAGCGGGGCCGAATCTTCACGCGCCTGATCCGCGAGATCACCCAGGCCGCCCGGCAGGGCGGGGGTGACGCGGGCGGCAATCCGCGCCTGCGCACCGCCATCGCCGCCGCCAAAGCGGCCAACATGCCCGCCAAGAACATCGATAACGCGATCAAGAAGGGCACGGGCGAGCTGCCGGGGACCGTCTACGAGGAAAACAGCTACGAAGGCTACGGCCAGGCCGGCGTCGCCATCCTGGTCGAGGTGCTGACCGACAACAAGAACCGAACGACGGCCGAGATCCGGCACATCTTCAGCAAGTACGGCGGCAATCTGGGCGAGAACGGGTGCGTCTCGTGGCTCTTCGAGCCCAAGGGCATCATCACGATCTCCAAGGAGACGACCGCCGAGGAGAAGCTCTTCGAGCTGGCCGTCGAGGCGGGGGCTGATGACGTCAACACCGAGGCCGACGATGCCTTCGAGGTCTACACGACCGTGCCCAGCCTGGCGCTGGTGTCGCAGGCGTTGGAAGCCGCCGGCGTGGCCATGCTCTCGGCCGAGATCTCGCGCATCCCGCAGAACACCGTCATGCTGGGCGAGGAAGATGCGATCAAGCTCAATCGCCTGATCGAGTTCCTCGAGGACCACGATGACGTCCAAAAGGTCTATCACAACGCCGACGTTCCGCCCGAGGTGATGGAGAAGCTCGCCGCGGCCGAGTAAGCGCACCGCGACGCGGCGCCCCGGGAACGCGGCGCCCCAGGAACGCGGCGCCCCGGGAACGCGGCGCCCCGGGAACGCGGCGCCCCAGGGCACAGCCTGCGGACACGGCGCCCAGGCTTGCCGCACGGCCGCATCGCCGCACCGCGGGGGACAATTGCGGCGCTGGCGGGTGGGGGCTACGATGGGGCCGGGTCGCGCGACTCGGCCCGTGGTCTATTCGGGACACTCCCGGCACCGAGGGACCGGCGGCCGCGCGGGGAGGCGTCATGATCATCGTCGGGCTCGACCCGGGATCGCTGCGCACCGGCTATGCGGTCGTGGCCGCCGCGGGCAGCCGCCTCACCTGGCTCGACGGCGGCACCTGGCGCCCGCGGGCGAGCGACGCCCTGGGGCGGCGACTGCAGATGCTCCACGGCGCGCTCGCCGAGCTCCTCGCGCGCGCGCAGCCCGATGCGGTGGCGATGGAGGAATGCTTCATGGGTCGACACGCCCGGGCCGCGCTCGTCCTGGGACACGCCCGCGGGGCCCTCATGGTCGCGGCGCTGGAGCGCGGGGTGGGGCTCTTCGAGTACGCTCCCCGGCTGGTCAAGCTGGCCGTGACCGGCGCCGGCGGGGCCTCCAAAGAACAGGTTCAGGCGATGGTGGTGCGTCTGGTGGGGAGCGCGCCGTCCGGGTTGGGACCGGATGCCGCCGATGCCCTGGCGGTGGCCATCTGTCACGCGCACCGCGCGCACCTGACGCCGCCGCGCGCGGCATTGAGAGAAGTGCGGTCGTGATCGAGAGCATCCGTGGTCGCGTGATGCGGGTCGCCGCGGATCACGTCGTGGTCGAGGTGGCCGGCCTGGCTCTGCGGGTGCAGGCCCCCGCGGGGGTGTGCGCCGAGCTGGGGCGCCTCGAGCTGGCCTCGGCCGACGCGGCCGAGGTGAGCCTGGCCACGCACCTGCTCATCCGCGAGGACGGCTGGCAGCTGTTCGGTTTTCGCGACGAGGCCCAGCGCGACGCCTTCCGGGTGCTCATCGGCATCACGGGGATCGGGCCGCGGCTGGCCTTGAGCCTGCTCTCGCACCTGTCGCTGCAGGAGCTGGTCGGGGCCGTCGAATCGAACGATCAGCTGCGCTTCCAGGCCGTGCCGGGCATCGGCAAGCGAACAGCGGCGCGGATCGTGGTCGAGCTGGCCGGGAAGCTGCGCGGCGCGGCCGGCCCGGCCGGCCTGGCTAGGGGGCCGGGTTCGGCGGCCGCGGATGCCGTGGATGCCCTGGTGACCCTGGGGGTGGCGCCCAGCGAGGCGGCCAGCCTGGTGCGCGCGATTGCTGGGGACGCTGCGGCGCCGCCGGACACGGCCGGCATGGTGGCGATGGCTCTCTCGCGTCGGGGGGCGCACCGCTCGAATCCGGACAACTCATAGCAATAGAATTGCTTAGGGCCTTCGAGTCGTCTTGTCCGGGCCCCTCGGATCCGCTATAATCCCCTTTACCAGCTCCGATCCGGTGCAGTCGGCCAGCCCACGGAGTGTCGCGTCCGGCGGACCCGCTTGCTCACCGGCCGAGCTGGGCGCTCATGAGCACGCGCAACTCTGGTCAACAGCAGGAGCTTTTCATGCCGCCCATCCCCCGCGCCGCCGCCCGCGGCCGTCGATCTGTGGGCTCGTCACGGTCGGCCGGTTGGCTGCTCAGCCTTCGCGGGGGCGTGGCGTGGGGGGCTATCTTCGCCCTGGCGGCGCTTGACTCGAGCGCCGCTTCGGATGCGCCGGGGCCCGCTGCGCGGCAGCTCCGATCGGCCGGCCCGGGTCCCGCGACCCGGGAGATCCGGACCGGGGACAGCGCGGCCGTGCTTTCCCCGGAGCTGGCTGAGCAGCTCGCCCGGGCCGCGGCAACGTCGCAGGTGGGATTCGTCGCCGTGTTGCGCACCCAGGCCGATCCGCTGGTGCTGCGGATCGAGACCGAGCGCGTCGCCCGCACCGAGGGCCGCCGGGCCGCTCGCGCCCACGGGTGCCAGCGCCTCAAGCAGCTCGCCCGCGCGAGCCAGTCGGCGCCGCTGGCCTACCTGGAGCAGCGCGCCTGGCTCGGCCAGGTCGAAGAGCATCGCGCTCTGTGGATCGCCAACGCGATTGCCGGGCGGGCCACGCCGGAGGCGATCGCCGGGCTGGCCGAGCTCCCCGAGATCGCCCTTCTGCTCTGGAACCCGGCCGTCGACGTCGCGCAACAGCTCGACGAGGTGGTCCCCGGGGGGGGATTGCGGGCCGCGCCCGCGGGCGCGGAGGGCGACGCGGGGCTACGGCCCGTGATCGGCTGGCACCTGCAGCGCGTCGGCGCCCCCCAGGCCTGGGCGCAGGGCTACACCGGCGCCGGGGTGGTGGTGGGGGTGATCGACACCGGGGTCGACTACACGCATCCGGACCTGGCCGGGCACCTGTGGGTCAACGAGGACGAGGTTCCCTGGAACGGCATCGACGACGACTTCAACGGCTACGTGGACGACACCCTCGGCTGGAACTTCGTCATGAACAACAACAACCCGATGGGCGCCGGCGCGAGCGATCACGGCACGCGCGCGGCGGGCGTCGTGGCGGGCGACGGCACGAGCGGCACCGCGACCGGCGTGGCCCCGCAGGCCCTGATCATGTCCCTGAAGGCGGCCGGATCGGACTGGGGCGACGTCGTCGAGGCCATTCAGTACGCCGGCGACAACGGCGCCGACGTGATCTCGATGTCGCTGACCCAGAAGTGGAGTTCGATGCCCAAGCCCAACTATGCCTTCTGGCGTCAGATCACCGACAACGAGCTGGCGGTCGGCATGCTGCACGCCAACTCGATCGGCAACTCCGGCGACGAGATCAACGTCAACCCGATCCCGTTCAACATCGGCGTGCCCGGCTCGTGTCCGTCCGCCTGGGTCCATCCCGATCAGTACCTGGCCGGCGGGGTGAGCGCCGTTCTCGCGGTCGGATCGGTCGACTCCCTGTCCGTGCTGTCCGACTTCTCCAGCCGTGGCCCGTTCGCCTGGGAGAACATCACCGCCGTCTGGCCGCAGTACATCTACGCGATGCCGCCGGCCTACCGCGACTACCCCTACTCGACCGGCGACGGCGGCCTGATCAAGCCCGATCTGCTCGCGCCCGGCGAGGATGTGCTCTCGACCCGCCTGGGCGGCGGCTACCTCACGTTCAACGGCACGTCGGCCGCCTGCCCGCACGTGAGCGGCGCCCTGGCGCTGCTCGCGCAAGCGCGGCCCGGGATCACGCCCGCCGAGGCCGCGCTGGCCCTGCAGCTCGGGGCCGTCGACCTGGGGCCGCCGGGCAAGGACAACGACTACGGCGCGGGCCTGCTCAATCTGCCCGCGGCGATCCACGCGGCGATCAGCCTGGACAATCTGGCCTCGATCCGCGGGACGGTGATCGACGCGGCGACCGGCGATTCCCTGAGCTTCGCCGGCGTCACGATCCTCGAGACCGCGGGCGCCGACACGACCAACGCCGCCGGCGGCTACGCGCTCTACGGCGTGCGGCCCGGGATGCAGACGCTCGAGGCGCGGCGCTTCGGCTACTTCCCGGACACGGCGGTGGTCGCCACGCTGCCCGGCGCGACCGTCACGGTCGATTTCCACCTCGCGGCCTGGCCGACGGGCGAGCTCAGCGGCGTCGTGCGCGACGCGGACAGCGGCGCCCCGATCGCCGGCGCGCGCGTGGAGGTTCCCGGCGCGCTCATCGCGCCGCGGCTCACCGGCCCGGACGGCGCGTTCGTCTTCGCCGATTTCCCCGCCGAGACGCTCCTGGCCGTGCAGGTGGTGCACTTCGGCCACCACCGGGCGGCGCAGGCGGTGGCGGTGCCCGAGTCCGGCCAGGCGACGATCGAGTTCGAGCTCGCCTACGGCGTGCGCGACGACTTCGAGATCGACCAAGGCTGGCGGATCGGCCACCCCACCGACACCGCGACCGACGGCATCTGGGTGCGCTGCGATCCGACCGGCATCTGGCGCGGCGCGCTGCCGATCCAGCCCGAGGACGACCACACGCCCGATCCGGGGCGCATCTGCTTCGTGACCGGCAACGGCGTGCCCGGAGCGGGCGAGAACCAGAACGACGTCGACGGCGGCCGCACGACGCTCACCAGCCCCCACTTCGACGGCGCCTGGTACTGGCGGCCCATGGTCAGCTTCTGGCTGTGGTACAGCAACGACGGCTCGTTCTACGTCGACGACACGCTGCGGGTCGAGATCTCCTGGACCGCGGGGCGCACGTGGGAGCCGCTCCTGACGACCCACACCGCCTTCCACGCCTGGACGCACTTCAGCTTCGCGCTCGAGGAGCTGGTCACGCTCAGTGACAGCATGTGCGTGCGCTTCATCGCCGCCGACCGGGGCCGGGACTCCTCGGTCGAGGTGGCGGTCGATGATTTCGACGTCACGGGCATCCCATTCGCAAGCGTGAACGCGAGGGCCGGTCCGACCGCGCTCTCGTTCGCGGGGGCGCAGCCCAGCCCGCTCGTTCCCGGCGGGGCGCTGGCGTTCACGCTGCCGCGACCCGGCACGCCGTTGCTCGAGCTCTACGATCCCGTCGGGCGCCGCGTGCGCCGGCTGGGCGGCCGGCCGCTCGACGCCGGCGAGCACCGCTTCATCTGGGACGGCGCCGACGACGGCGGGCGGCCCTGTCCGCGCGGCGTCTATCTCGCGCGCTTGCACGGGGCGGGGGAAGTGCGCTCGACGAAGGTGGTGCTGGTGCGATAGGGCCGGCCAGGGACGGCCGCGCCGCAGTCGCCGCGCGCGCCGAGGCCTGCGCGGCGCCGACGCGGGTTCCTACGCCGACTTCTCCGCCGCCTTCTCGACCGCCCGCTCCCCGAACTTCTCGCCGTCGTGAGTGAAGAGCTTCGGTTTGCCGTCGATCTGGGCCTCGAGGTTGATGGGGCGGGTCCAGATCGTCGCCAGGTTCTTCATCGTGCCGGCCGCGTAGTGCAGGTCGATGTCGGCGCCGTAGTGGATGTGGCGCAGCAGCAGCTCTCCGCGATTCTGGTAGTTGCTGCTCACCACCTCGATGAGCGGCAGGCCGCGGTTGGTCAGCATGAAGAGCAGCTGCTTCTTGACCGAGGCGAAGTCGCGGTCCTCGATGCGCTCGTCCTTGCTGCGCGGGTCGTGGCGGGTGGTGAAGAGCTTCTGCTGGTGGCACAGATCGCGGGTGAAGAAGCGCTCGATGAACGTGATGTCGTTGTGGAAGCGGCGCACCTCGAACATCTGCGAGCGGCCCAAGCCCGCGCCGGTGTCCCAGGCGCGGCGCCGCTCCAGGTCCTCGCACTCCTCCCACTCGCGGCCGAAGCGCCCCTTGTTCCAGCGCTCCTCGATGTCTTGCCAGATTGCCAGGCCCACCCGGTAGGGGTTGAAATGGCCGGGCGGCATGGCCAGCGTGCGCGAGCAGTGGTCGGCGTAGGCGGTGAGATCGGCGTCGCGCAAGACCCGCTCGGTCATGATGCGAGTGTGCCAGTAGGAGGCCCAGCCCTCGTTCATGATCTTGGTCATGCCCTGGGGCGCGAAGTAGTAGGCCTCCTCGCGGATGATCGCCAGGATCCGCTCCTGCCAGGCGCGTAGGGGGGCGTGCTGGATCAGGAACAAGAGCACGTCGCGCTCGGGCCGGCGGGGCACGTCGCGGCGCTTCTCGATCTCGGCCTGCAGGCGTTTCAGTTCCTCCTCGAGCCGCTCCCGCGGGTTGACGAAGGAGTCGAGATACTCCTTGGTGTGGAACTTCAGGCGCGCGATGTCCAACCGCGGGGGCTCCTCCTCTTCCTTCTCTTCGGGCGCGGGCTCGCGAAAGACGGAGTTGGGGTCGATCAGGTTTTCGAGCGAGAGCGCCGCGTCGAGGAACGTCTCGACCTTTTCCAGGCCGTACTTCTCGATGATGCCCGAGATCTCGACGGCGTTGGCGGCCATGCGGTCGAGCATGTGGCGGTTGGTGCGCGAGAACCAGACGTTGTTCTTGAAGAAGTCGCAGTGGCCGTAGACGTGGGCCATCACCATCTGGTTGTCGACGAAGCGGTTGGTGTCCTGCAGGTAGGCGTAGCAGGGGTCGTTGTTGATGACCATCTCGTAGATGTGCCCGAGCCCGTAGATCTCCGTCTTGCGCAGGCGGTCGTACTCCTGGCCGAAGCGCCAGTGGGCGTAGCGCACGGGGAAGCCGCCGTAGGCCGCCAGTTCGTTCATGCCTTCGGCGTCGGTCATCTCGAAGACCGTCTCGAAGAACTCGAGGCCGTACTCGCGGGCGATCGCGGCGATGCGCTCGGCTTCCCGTCTGAGCTCCAGCGACAGACCCATCGTTCCTCTACCCGCCGCGGGCAGCCTCCTACTTCCCCTTGCCCAGGAACTCCTTGATCGACTCGTAGATGGCATCCTTGTTCGGGATCTTCGAGGTGATCAAGTTCTCCGCGCCCGCGAAGCCGCCCTTCAGGTCGTGGATGAACTGGCCGCTGCCGTAGGGCGACTCGACCTGGCCGTAGCCGAAGAGGTTGACCGCCGGCAGGAGCTTCTCGCGCAGGAGCGCGAGGCAGACCTCGGTGTCGCCGCTGCCCCAGTTGTCGCCGTCCGAGAAGTGGAAGATGTAGATGTTCCACTCCGGCGGCGGGTACTCCTCCTCGACGATCTTGGCGGCCAGGCCGTAGGCCGAGGAGATCTTCGTCCCGCCGGCCTCCTTCAGATTGTAGAAGACCTCGCGATCGACCTCCTTGGCCTCGGCGTCGTGGACGACGTAGCGGGCGCGCAGGTCGCGGTAGTGGTGCTGGAGCCAGGTGTCGATCCAGAACGACTCGGTGCGGACGATCTCCTTCTGCTCGTCGCCCATGCTGCCCGAGACGTCCATCAAGTAGAAGATCACCGCGTTGGTGCGCGGCGCCAGGGTGGTCTTCCAGGACTTGTAGATGCGGTCCTCGCGGATCGGCACGACCACCGGGTCGACCGGGTCGTACTGACCCGAGGCCAGCATCCGGCGCAGGGCCCGCCGGTAGGTGCGCTTGAAGTGACGCAGCGACTCGGGGCCGATGGGGCGAATGCTGCTGTAGCGCTCCTTGTGCTCGGGGATCTCCTGCTGGCCGCGGGGCTGGATGCGCGGCAGCTCGAGCTCCTCGCCCAGCATCTCCGCCAGCTCGTCCAGGGAGACCTCGACTTCCATCGTGTGGGGCGCGGTCTGATCGCCGGCCTGGCCCTGCCCCGGCTGGGCCTCGTCCCCGGGCTCGCCCTCGCCCTGGCCGACGCCGCCCTGGTTCTGACCGTAGCGGAAGATGGGGATCTCGATCCGCGGCACCGGAATGCTCACCGCGCGCTTGCCGCGCCGGCCGATCATCTCGCCGTGGGTGATGTACTTGCGGAACTCGCGGCGGACGCTGCCCTTGACGATCTCGCGGAAGCGACTGTGATCGCGCGTGATCCGGGGCATGGCTTGCCGGCTCCTTCTGCCAGGCGGTTCTCCGCGCGAGCCGGGCGGCTCCGGCCGACCCGCCGGGGCCCGTCCCGCAGCCCCCCGGCCCGGGGGGCGCGCCTGTCGCTACGACTCGGGCTCCTCGCGCGCGAGGATGCCGGCCACGTAGGTCAGGACATCGCCGGCGCAGACGTCGCAGTAGCCGTGGTGCTTGATCAGGTGGCTCTTGACCACGTCGATCTTCGCCTGCGCGTCCTTGTCGACGACGTGCTCGACCAGGTTCGTCAGCCGGATTGAGTCCTTGCGATCGTCGAAGAGCTTCATCTCCAGCGCCCGGTGGAGCTGGGCGTCGTCCTTGTACTTGAAGGTCCGACCCTCGAGCGCCAGGGTCGCGATGTAGTTCATGACTTGCTGGCGGAAGACATCCTTGCGAGAGTCGTCGACGTTGATCTTATCCTCGATCGACCGCATCAGCCGCTCGTCAGGCTCCTCGTCCTGCTGCGTGTAGGGGTTGCGCACCTTCTCCTTGCGCGTGTAGGCCTTGATGTTGTCGATGTACTTGGCGCACAGGCGCGTGATCGCCTCCTCATCGGAGGCCACCGCCCGCATGACGTCGTTCTTGGCCAGTTTCTCGTACTCCTCCTTGACCGACTGCAAGAGCTCCGCATAACGCTTGCGCTGCTCTTCGCTCGTGATCAACGAGTGGTGGCGCAGACCCGACTCGAGCTCGCTCATGACCATGAAGGGGTTGACGCACGAGCCGGCCCGATCCGAGACGAGGGCGTTCGAGATTTTGTCCTGGACGTAGCGCGGCGAGATCCCCTCCATGCCCTCGCGCTCCGTCTCCTTGCGCAGCTCGCGCACCTTGTCACTCGTGTAGTCCTCGACCTTCTTGCCGTCGTAGAGGCGCATCTTCATCAGCGGTGTCAGGTGCGGGTCCTTCGACTCCTCGAGGCGCGTCAGCACCGCCCACATGGCGGCGATCTCGAGCGAGTGGGGGGCGATGTGCTTGCCGCGGATCTTGTCGGAGCCGAAGTCCTTCTCGTAGATCTTCAGCTCCTCCGAGAGCTTGGTGACGTAGGGGATGTCCACCTTGACGGTCCGGTCGCGCAGGGCCTCCATGAACTCGTTCTTCTGGAGCTTGCGGTACTCGGGCTCGTTGGTGTGGCCGATGATCACCTCGTCGATGTCGGTCTGGGCGAACTTCTTGGGCTTGATCTTGTGCTCCTGGGTCGCGCCCAGCAGATCGTAGAGGAAGGCCACGTCCAGCTTCAGGATCTCGATGAACTCGATCAGCCCCCGGTTGGCGACGTTGAATTCGCCGTCGAAGTTGAAGGCGCGCGGATCGGAGTCGCTGCCGTACTCGGCGATCTTGCGGTAGTTGATGTCGCCGGTCAGCTCGGTCGAGTCCTGGTTTTTCTCGTCCTTGGGCTGGAAGGTGCCGATTCCCACGCGGTCCTGCTCGGAGAGGATCAGGCGCCGCACGCGGATGTGGTCCATGATCCTGGTCCAATCGCCGTTGTGGCGGTGCTGCAGGTCGTCGTAGTTGCGGCGGCAGAAGGGGCACAGGCCGCCCTCCACGTAGACTTGGTAGTCGGTGGCCGTGCGCCCGTTGATCGCCGCGATCAGCTCCGGGCGCATGGCGGCCGGGATCAGGTGCAGCGGCTCCTCGTGCATCGGGCAGTCGATAAAGCGGCGCGGCTCCTGGTCGAGGTCCAGGCACCAGCCGAACGTGAAGAGCATGCCCTCGGGCGTGCGCGAGTAGTGCTCGAGGCCCTTCTTGAGGATTCGCACGATCGTGCTCTTGGCGCTGCCCACCGGCCCGTGCAGCAGGAGCACGCGCCGCTCGGGGCCGTAGCGCTGCGCGGCGGCCTTGAAGATGTTGACCAGCTTCATCAGCGGCACCTCGAGCCCGAAGATGGCGTCGCGGCCGGCGAGCTCGGGGTCGCTGAAGCAGCGGTAGGTCGTGATCTCCTTCTTGAACTCGACGTACTTGTCGGTGCCGTAGGCGAGGATCATGTCGTAGAGCCGCTCGAAGGCGGTGCGAGTCACCCGCGGATTGGCCACGACGACATCCAGGTACTCCTGAAATGAGCCAGTCCAGTGCAACTCCTCGAAATGCTGGAGCTTCTGGCGGCTGCTGACAAAGTCGGAGATGTCGATGCGGTCCGACATGGCCTCTCCTCCCTTCCCTGGGCCGGGCGATTGCCGATCGTGCTTCTCTATGGCCTATCGGCATGCCCGGCGAGGCCCTTGATGCGCATGGGGCGCCTCGCCAAGTCTCTCCCGAGGCAGTCTATCGACTCGGGGGCCCGTTGGCCAGCCGCGGAGACGCCCCTCAGCAATACACCCGAGGAGGGCGCGGTGGTCCCACCGGCCCGGCCGGGGCGGTCCGGGCGAGGCGGTCCGGCCCGGGGCGGTCCGGGCGAGGCCGCGCCGGGGGGCCGGGCTCCCGGCGCGGGGGCCATCCCGGTGCTTGGCAATCGCGGCGCTGGGCTGACCGGGCGGCTTGGGCTAGGATGGTCCTGGCACTCAGGCAGGGCGGCGGATCCATCCCGAAGCGCGGAAAGGAGCAAGGTGGCCGGCGGCGACGCACTCGATCCCCAGAGCCTGACGGGCGAGCCCGCGCAGGATCGCTCGCTGCGGCCGGGGCGGCTGAGCGATTTCGTGGGGCAGGAGCTCCTGAAGGAGAACCTGGCGATCATGATCGGCGCCGCGCGCAAGCGCGGCGAGCCGCTCGAGCACCTGCTCTTCTACGGGCCCCCCGGGCTGGGGAAGACCACGCTGGCGCACCTGCTGGCCGCCGAGGTCGGCGCCGAGCTCATCGCCACCAGCGGGCCCGCCCTGGAGCGCGCGAGCGAGCTGGTGGGCCTGCTGACGAGCCTGCCGCCGCGAGGGATCCTCTTCGTCGACGAGATCCATCGCACGCCCCGCGCGGTCGAAGAGTACCTCTACAGCGCGATGGAGGACTTCCGCCTCGACATCCTGCTCGACCGCGGGCCGGCCGCCCGATCGGTGCAGCTCAACCTGCCGCCCTTCACGCTGATCGGCGCCACGACCCGCGTGGGGCTTCTCACCTCGCCCCTGCGCGGGCGCTTCGGTCACACTGCCCACCTCGACTTCTATGAGCCCGAGGAGCTGTGCCGGCTGCTGCGGCGCTCGGCGCGGCTGCTGGGCGTCGACCTCGCTCCCGAGGGCGAGCGCGCCATCGCCCGCAGCGCGCGCGGCACGCCGCGCATCGCCAACCGCCTCCTGCGCCGGGTGCGCGACTACGCCGAGGTTCGCGGCCGCGGGCGCATCGACGGCGCCGTGGTGGGCGAGGCGCTCGCCCTGCTGCGCATCGACGAGCACGGGCTCCACGAGATGGACCGCCGCCTGTTGGAGGCGATCATCGACAAGTTCGCCGGGGGGCCGGTCGGGCTGGGCACGCTGGCGGCGGTCCTGGGTGAAGAGGAGGACACCGTCGAGGACATGCTCGAGCCCTTCCTCATCCAGCAGGGGCTCATCGATCGCACGCGCAAGGGACGCGCCGCGACGCCGCAGGCGTTCGCGATCCTGGGCCGCGCGCTCCATCCGGGGAGCGATCGGCCGGGGAGTGCGCCGCCCGGGCTCGAGCAATCCCAAGAGCGGCTGCTCTGAACGGGATGGCTGCCTGGAGGGGCGAGGCTCGATGACCGGCCGCGCGCGCGCATCCGACCCGCACGCCGCTCGCCGCGGCGATCCGCAAGGTGAACCGCACGCCGCTCGCCAGGACGACTCCCACGAGGCGTTCCTCAGCGGCTACGACTACGAACTACCCGCGGCGGCCATCGCGCAGCGGCCCGCCGAGCCGCGCGATGCCTCGCGCCTGCTCGTGCTCGCGCGCGCGGGCGAGCCCCTCGTGCGCGCGCACGCGCGCTTCCGCGACCTGCCGGAGTTCCTCGCGCCCGGCGATCTGCTCGTCCTGAACGACACGCGGGTCATCCCGGCGCGGCTCCTCGGACACCGGCTGCCGGGCGGCGGTCGGGCCGAGGTGCTGCTGGTGCGCGCGCTGGGAAGCGAGCCCGGCGCGCCCCAGGGCCCGGAGCTGTGGGAAGCGTTGGTGCGCTACTCGGGCCGCAAGCGCGCGGGCCACGAGATCGAGCTCGCCGAGGGCTTTCGGCTGAGCCTGGTCGAGCAGGTCCAGGGGCCCGAGTGGCGCGTGCGCCTGGCCGGGCCCGGCCCCAGCGATCTGCTGCTGGCGCGGGCGGGGCACGTCCCTCTGCCGCCGTACATCCGGCGCGCCGACGACCTTCAGGACCGCGAGCGCTACCAGACGGTCTATGCCCGCCGCGCCGGGGCGGTGGCGGCGCCCACGGCCGGGCTGCACTTCACGCCCGAGCTTCTCGACCGGCTGGCTGCGGCCGGGGTGCGCTGCGCCCACGTGACGCTGCACGTGGGGCCGGGGACGTTCCGGCCGCTGGCGGGGCGGGACCTCGAGCGCGGCGAGCTTCACGAGGAGATCTTCGAGCTGCCGGGCGAGACGGCGGCCGCGATCGCCCAGACGCGGGCTGCCGGGCGGCGCGTCGTGGCCGTCGGCACGACCACGGCCCGCGTGCTCGAGACCTGCGCCGGCGCCGACGGCCGCGTGCGGGCCGGGGCCGGTGCGACGCGCCTCTTCATCCGTCCGCCGGCCGGGCCGCGCGCCACCGACGCCCTCGTCACCAACTTCCACCTACCGCGCAGCAGCCTGCTCATGCTGGTGGCGGCGTTCACGGGGCGCGAGCGGATCCTGCGGGCCTACGGCGAAGCGCTGGCGCGCGGCTACCGCTTCTACAGCTACGGCGACGCGATGCTCATTCTCTAGACCCGCCGGCCTCCGGGGGGCCAGCGGTGGGCTCGGGGGGCCGGTGCTGGGCTCGGGGTGCCGGGAGCGCGTGCGGCGCGTGCCCGGCCTGTGGTAGCATCGCCCGGTTTGGCGCGTCCCGCCGGCCGGCGCGGCCCGGGGGGCGCGCGGAGCCGAGGAGGATCGCGCGTGGCGAACGGCGATGAGCAGGAGTTCCGGGAGGGCAGGCCGCACTCATTCGAGCTGCTGCTCGGCGGCGCGACGGGCCCTCGGCTGGGCCGGCTGCGGTGCGGAGATCTCGATGTGCCCACGCCGGTCTTCATGCCGGTCGGGACGCGCGCCAGCGTGAAGACCCTGGGCTCGGAGGACCTCGAGCAGATCGGCGCGCGCCTGATCCTGGCCAACACCTACCACCTGCACCTGCGGCCCGGCGCCGCGCTCATCCGCGCGCGCGGCGGCCTGCGGCGCTTCATGGCCTGGAGCGGGGCGCTCCTGACCGACAGCGGGGGCTTCCAGGTCCACAGCCTGGCGGACCTGCGGCGGATCCGCCCCGAGGGCATCGAGTTCCGCTCGCACCTCGACGGCTCATCGCACCTCTTCACGCCCGAGGGCGTGCTCGCGATCCAGGAGGACCTGGGCAGCGACATCCGCATGGTCCTCGACGTCTGCACGGCCTATCCCGCCGGTGAAGAGCAGGCGGCCGAGGAGATGGCCCTGACTCTGGACTGGGCCGAGCGATCGCGGATCGAGCGCGAGCGGATGCGGGCCGCCGGACAGTGGCACGGCGCGCTCTTCGCCATCGTGCAGGGCGGGGTCCATCCCGAGCTGCGCCGGCGCTGCGCCGGTGCGCTTGCCACAAGCGGTTTCGATGGTTATGCTCTCGGCGGTCTTTCGGTCGGCGAGCCGCTCGAGCTGCGGCTGGCGGCCGTGGACGCGACGATCGTCGAGCTGCCGGAGGAGCGGCCCCGCTACCTCATGGGGGTCGGAACGCCGGCCGACATCCTCGACGCGGTCGGCCGCGGCGTGGACATGTTCGACTGCGTGTTGCCCACCCGCAACGCGCGCAAGGGCACGATCTACACCTGGAACGGGCGCATGATCATCAAGAACCGGGCCTACGCCGAGGACGATCGGCCCATCGATCCGGCCTGCGGGTGCCCGGTCTGCCGGCGCTACTCGCGGGCCTATCTGCGCCACCTGTTCCAGGTGGGGGAGCAGCTCGCCGGACGACTGGCGACGATCCATACGCTGGCCTTCTACCTCCAGCTCATGGAGCGCGCGCGGTCGGCGATCGCAGCGGGAGCCTACGCCCAGTTTGCCCAGCAGACGCTGGCGAGGATCGGGTAGTCCCCGGGGGCGTTGTGGAGAGGAGTGTGTATGCCGATGTGGATGCTGCTGATGTCCGGGGCGCCGCCCAGCGGCGGCCAGCAGAGCAACCCGTTCCTGGTGATGCTGCCGATGGTGGCGGTCTTCGTCATCTTCTGGCTGCTCATCATTCGACCGCAGCAGAAGCGCCAGCGCGAGCATCAGAAGATGCTCGAGGCGATCAAGAACGGCGATGAGGTCATGACCTCTGGCGGCCTCATCGGCACGGTGGCCGGCACGCGCGACACCGATGGCGCACGCATCGTGGTGCTCAAGATCGCGGAGAACACCAAGGTCGAGGTCGCGCGCAGCCACATCCAGCAGGTGCTGACCAAGAACCGCTAGCCGCCGCGGCCTGCCGAGCGAGAGGGCCGCAGGGAGCGCCGGAGGAAGGGGACCAGGCGTGAAGCTCGTCTTCATGGGAACGCCGGCCTTCGCCGTGCCCGCCCTGCTCCGGCTCTGCGAGCGCGACCTGCGACCGGCGGCGGTCTACGCGCAGCCCGCGCGGCAGGCCGGCCGGGGGCTGAAGCTGGTTCAGCCCCCCGTGGCGCAGGCCGCCCTGGAGCAAGGCCTCGCCCTGCGCCAGCCCGAGGTGCTCCAGACCGCGCCCGAGCTGGCGTACCTGGCCGAGCTGGCGCCCGATCTCATCGTCACCGCCGCCTACGGCAAGATCTTCCGGCCGCGCCTGCTGGCGCTGCCGCGGCTGGGGTGCCTCAACCTGCATCCCTCGCTGCTGCCCCGCTACCGGGGTCTGTCGCCCATCGCCTGGGCGATCCTGCGCGGCGACGACGTCACCGGCGTTACGGTCTACCGCATGGAGGCGGGCGTCGACACGGGGCCGATCCTGCTCCAGCGCGCCGAGCCGATTCGTCCGGGAGACACGGCCCACACCCTGGGCGAGCGCCTGGGCCACCTGGGCGCCGATCTGCTCTGCGAGGCCATCCACGGACTGGCGGGCGGCCAGCTCCCGGCGCGCCCCCAGGATGAGGCGACCGCCAGCTACGCGCCGCGCCTCGAGCGCGAGCACGGGCGGCTCGACTGGCGCCTGCCGGCCACGCAGATCGAGCGCCTCGTGCGCGCCCTCGATCCGTGGCCGGGCACCTTCTGCTATCTCGGCGGCGCCCGCGTCAAGGTCCTGGCGGTCGAAGCCTGCGACGAGGTGGCGCGGCCCGAGCCACCGGGCACGCTGCTGCGCGCCGGGGGGCGCGGCGGGCCGCTGGTGGCGGCGCTCCCCGGGGCGGTGGCCCTGCGGCGCGTCCAGCGCGAGAACTGCCGGCCTCAGGACGGAGAGGCCTTCTGCTGCGGGCAGCGGCTGCGGGCCGGTTGCCGACTGACCCCCTACCCGGAGTGCTCCGAGGTGACCGAGCGATGATGGATGCCCGGCAGGTCGCGCTGGAGGTTCTGGTCAAGTGCCAGACCGGGCGGATTCCGTCCGATCCCGTGCTCGCCCCCACGCTGGCGCACAGCGGGCTGAGCGCGCGCGACCGGCGCTTCGTGACGCAGCTCGTGCGCACCACGCACCGCTGGCGGGGCCGCGCCGACCACGTGCTCGACGGCCGCCTGGCGCGCGGCGTGCGGTCGCTGGATCCCGTGACGCTCAACGTGCTGCGGCTGGCCTACGTGCAGATGTTCCACCTCGAGCAGATTCCGCCGCACGCGGTCGTCCACACCGCGGTGGATCTCACGCGGCTGAAGGCGGGCGCGGGCAAGGCGCGGCTGGTCAACAGCGTGCTGCGCGGCCTGCTGGCCCGGACGCCCGGCCCGGAGGAGTGGCAGCGCGGCCGGGGGCTGGCGGCCCTCGAGGGGGAGCTGTCGCATCCGGGCTGGCTGCTCGAGCGCTGGATTCGGCGCTGGGGGGAGGATGAGACCCACCGGATCTGCCGCTGGAACAACCAATCGCCCGACTTCCACCTGCGGGTGCGCGGCGACGGCGAGACGCGCGGGCGCATCCGCCGGCAGCTCGAGGGCGAGGGCCACCGCGTGACGCGGGGCAGTCTGCTCGAGGAGGTCCTGCGGATCTCGGGCAGCTTCGCCATCGGCGAGCACGAGCTCTTGCTCAACGGCAGCGTGACGCTGCAGGACGAGAGCCAGTCTCTGATCGGGCATCTCTGGCCCGATGCGGGGGCGGGCCCGGTGCTCGAGGTGTGCGCCGCGCCCGGCACCAAGACCAGCCACCTGGTCGAGCTCTCCCCCGGGGTGGACGTCATCGCCGCCGATCTGACCTGGCACCGCGTGCGGCGCATCGTGGAGACCAAGCAGCGGCTGGGGCTCGAACGCCTGCACCCGCTGGTCGCCGACGGCCGGCGGCCGCCCTTGCGCTGCGCCTTCGCCCGCGTGCTGCTCGATGCTCCGTGCTCGGGCCTCGGCGTGCTGCGGCGGCGCCCCGACGCGCGCTGGCTGCGGACGCCCGGGGAGTTGGCCGACGCCGCGCTGCTGCAGGCGAAGCTGCTCGAGTCCGCCGCGACGCTGGTGCGGCCCGGGGGATGGCTGCTCTACAGCGTTTGCAGCCTGGAGCCCGAGGAAACGACCCGGCTGGTCGACCGATTCCTGGACCGGCAGCGCGGCTTCGACCGCTGCACCCTGCCCAAGTGGGTTCCGGAGGAGCTGCGCGGGCCCCAGGACACCTTGCTGGTCCCGCCGGGTACACGGGGCATGGAAGGCGTCTTTGCCGCGCTCCTCCAGCGCCGATCGGTGGCCGCGGAGGCCAAGGCATGAGCGCGCGCCCGCGGGCTCCGAGGTGGAGCAGGAACCTGGGTTGGATTGCCCTGGGCGCCGTGGCGGCGGTGATCCTGTTCCAGGTCGCCATCATGCCGATCGTCGTCAAGCACGGCCACGACACGGCGGTGCCCGATCTGCGCGGCCTGAACGCCGTCGAGGCGGCCCCCCTCATCGAGGGCGCGGCGCTGACCTCGGGATCGACGGCCGAGGCCGTGGATGATCTCGTTCCGGCGGGCCGCATCGTGCGCCAGTCGCCGCCGCCCGGGGCCAGGGTCCGCCGCGGCCGGCAGGTCGACCTGGTCGTCAGCACGGGGCCGGCGACACAGCGCGTGCCCAGGCTGACCGGCGAGACGCTTTTCCACACCCGCTTCCTCCTCCAGCGCGAGGGCGTCCGGATGGGCCGGGTCAGCAAGGTCACGCATCGCTTGCTGCCGGCCGACTGCGTGGTGGCGGCCTGGCCCAAGCCCGGCACGCCGGTGGGACGCGGGGCCACGGTGGACCTGCTCGTGAGTAGCGGCCCGCCCCCGCGGCGCTACTACATGCCCGACCTGCGCGGCCTCGACGCCCAGGCGACCAAGCAGGAGCTGGAGGCCTCCGGGTTGCGGGTCATCCAGCGAATACACGGCTCGAGCCGGGAGCGGCCGGGCCAGGTCATCGAGCAGACGCCGCCTCCGGGGCACCCGGTGCAGGCCGGTGGCACGGTCGAGATCCAGGCGGGCGGTTGACTCGAGCGCGTAAGCCAGGGGGCCAGAGCTTGACGTCCAGATCGATCCCGGCGGGGCTGCAAATCGTTCCCTCGCTCCTCTCGGCGGACTTCGCCCGTCTGGCGGAGGAAATCCAAGCCGTGGCCGCCCAAGGTGTAACAATATTGCACCTCGATGTCATGGACGGCCGTTTCGTCCCCAACATCACGTTTGGGCCGCCCCTAGTGCGCTCGATTCGCCGCGCCACGGACCTCTTTCTGGATGCCCATCTGATGATCGACGACCCCCTGCGCTACCTCGCGCCGTTCGCCGACGCCGGGGCGGATCTTCTTACTCTGCATGCGGAAGCGCTGGCGGGGGGGCGCGACGAGCGAGGCCTCACGCCCGCCGGCCTGAGGCGGTTCGAGGAGGCGTGCCGCCTCCTGACCCAGCGGGAGTGCGGCCTTGGACTGACCTTTCGCCCGGGGACCGATCCGCTCCCTTGGCTCCAGAGCGTGGGCGCCGCGCTCGACCTGGTGCTGATCATGACGGTCGAGCCGGGCTTCGGGGGCCAGAAGTTCCTGGCCCAGGAGCTGCCCACGCTGGGCCAGGTGCGCCGCCTGGCGATCGAGCGCGGCTGGCGCTATCGGGTCGAGGTCGACGGTGGAATCGGGCCCGAGACGGTCGGGCCCTGCGCCCGGGAGGGAGCGGAGCTCTTCGTCGCCGGCCAGGCGGTCTTCGGGCAGCCGGACCGGGCCCGGGCCATCCGGGACCTGCGCGCTGCCTGGGGACCGAGGGATGTCTCACGCGGGGCTTGATCGCCGCCGGCCCCGATGATAGACTCCGTGTTTTGCGTAGTTGACCCAGCGGGTGAAGCACGATGTTCGAAGCACTGGCAGGCAGACTCGACCAGGTCTTCGCCCGCCTGCGGGGGCGCGGAAAGCTCTCCCCCGAGAATATCCGCGACTGCATGCGCGAGATCAGGCGCGTGCTGCTGGAGGCGGACGTCAACTACATCGTGGCGCGCGACTTCATCAAGCGGGTCGAGGAGCGCGCGCTGGGCGTCGAGGTGATGCGGAGCCTGACGCCCGACCAGCAGGTGGTCAAGATCGTCTATGACGCCCTGACCGAGCTGCTGGGCGGCAACGCGGCGACCCTCGTCGCGGCCACGGAGATCCCGACGCGGATCCTCTTCGTGGGATTGCAGGGGTCGGGCAAGACGACCTGCGTGGCCAAGGTGGCGCGCAAGCTGCGGGGGCAGAAGCGCATACCGCTGCTGGGCGCCTGCGACGTCCATCGGCCCGCGGCGGTGGATCAGCTCGAAACGCTGGGCCGGCAGCTCGGCGTCCGTGTGTATGCCGAACCCGGCGAGCGCGATGCGACCGCCGTGGCCCGGCGGGGCCTGGAGGCGGCGCGGCAGGCGGGAGCGGACTACTACCTCATCGACACCGCCGGCCGGATGCAGGTCGATGAGGAGATGATGCAGGAGGTCGAACGCGTCCGCGACGCGACGCGGCCGAACCAGATCCTGCTGGTGGCGGATGGATTGACCGGCCAGGAGGCCGTCGCGGTCAGCCAGGCGTTTCACGAGCGCCTGGGGCTGGGCGGCGTGATCCTGACCAAGATGGACGGCGACGCGCGGGGCGGCGCCGCGCTGAGCATCCGCGCCGTGACCGGCGTGCCGATCTTGTTCGTCGGCACCGGTGAGCGCATCGAGGCGCTCGAGACGTTTCATCCGGCCGGGATGGCGTCGCGGATCTTGGGCATGGGCGACGTGCTCTCGCTGGTCGAGAAGGCCCAGGAGCACGTGAGCTTGGAGGAAGCCGAGCGGCTGCGGCGCAGCCTCGAGCGGGACGAGTTCACCTTCGAGCAGTTTCTGCAGCAGATGCGGCAGATGCGGCGCATGGGCCCGCTGCAGGACCTGGTGAAGATGATCCCGGGGCTGGGGCCCAAGGCGCTCGGCGGCGTGAAGGTCGATGATCGCGACGTGGCGCGCATCGAGGCGATCGTGCTCTCGATGACGCCCGAGGAACGGCGCCGGCCGGAGATCATCAACGGTTCGCGCCGCAAGCGCATCGCGCGCGGCAGCGGATCGAGCGTGCAGGAGGTCAACCGCCTGCTGAAGGACTTTCAGCAGATGCGCAAGCTGTTCGGGCACCTGCGCAAGGCGCGCAAGCTGCCCGGGCGGTTGCAGCTGTCGTAGGGCACCCGCCGCTGGGCGGGCGTTCTCGGCCGACGGGCCGAGGCACGGAACCAGACCAAGAGCAAAGACCAGAAGTCGAAACGAGATACGAGACCAGAGCGACGAAGGCGACGAGAAGGAGGATGCCGTGGGGGCTGTGATCCGGCTTCAGAGAGCGGGGGCTCGCAACCGGCCGTTTTTCCGGGTGGTGGTCATGGATTCGCGCAAGCAGCGCGACGGGGCGTTCCTGGAGAAGCTCGGCTACTACGACCCGCTCCCCAATCCCGATCTGCTCTATCTGGACACCGAGCGGATCCGCTACTGGATCGGCCAGGGCGCCCAGCCGAGCGTTTCGGTGCGCAGTCTCATCAAACGCGTCGAGAAGCACGGGAATCGGCCGGCTCCCACCGCGGGCACGTCGGCGGCCCTGATGGGCGAGACGGCGGCGCCGCCGCCGGCATCGCCGCGGGAGGGTGAAACTACACCCGCCGGAGCGGGTGATATCGCGGGCGCGTAGGCGCCGGAGTGGTTACCCCAAACTGGGTACCCCGGTGGGGCGACTGGGCGGCTCGGCGGACTGCCGGGCGCAGCGGTCGCTTCCGGGGCCAAGGCGGGCTCGCTAGCAGGTACAGCTAGGTTCAGCGCGGTCCGAGCCCAATGAAGCCCAAGGACCGGACGATCCGCAACCGGTCCGAAGACTCGAGAAGGAGCGAGCGGGAATGAAAGAGCTGATCGAATTCCTCACGAAGGCACTGGTGGACCAGCCGGATGACGTCGAAGTCCGCGAGGTCGTGGGAGAGAAGACCACGGTGTATGAGCTGAGGGTCGGCGAGGGCGACCTCGGCAAAGTGATCGGCAAGCACGGGCGCACCATTCGGGCGATCCGTACGATACTGTCGGCCGCGGCCACGAAGCAGAACAAGCGCGCCGTCTTGGAGATTCTGGAGTAGGGTCGCCGGGGCCCCGCGCGGGCCCCGCGCACACGGGGGTGGCGGTCGAAACGGTGCCGTTGGACAGCACAGAGGCGAGCGCAGGCGGCGATGAGGACTGGGTCGCGGTGGGCCGGCTGGGCAAGACCTTCGGTCTGCGCGGCGAGATCGTGGTCCACCGCCTGACGGAGTCGGACGAGCCGTTCCGACCCGGACAGGAGCTCGTGCTGGCATCGGGCCGCGAGCGGCGGACGGTGCGCGTCGCCGGGTGCCGGGAGCTTTCCACCAAGCTGGTGGTCAGCTTCACGGGTCTGGCTGACATCGCAGAAGTGCAGCCCTGGGTGGGCAGCACCGTTCTGGTGCGCGTCCGCGAGCTGCCGATACTGGAGGAGGGGAGCTATTACCACTTCCAGCTCATCGGGCTCGAGGTCTTCGCCGCCGACGGGCGGCCCCTGGGGAAGCTGGTCGAGATTCTGGAGACGGCCGGCAACGATGTCTTCGTCGTGCGCGACGGGCGCCGCGAGGTTCTCGTGCCGGCCATCCGGGACGCGATCGCCAGCATCGACCTGGCTGCCCGCCGGGTGGTGCTCAAGGATCTGAAAGGGTTGATCGAGCCGTGAACGCGCAAGCCGCGCCGGTCGCGATCACGGTGGTGACCGGCTTCCCGACGCTGTTCGGGAGCCTGGACACCGAGGGAATGATCCGCGTGGCGCTCGACCGGCGCCTGGCGACGCTGCGGATCGTGAACCTGCGAGACTACGCGGACGACCGGCACCGCACCATCGACGACCGGCCCTACGGCGGCGGTCCGGGCATGGTGCTCAAGATCGAGCCGGCCGTGCGCGCCCTCGAGGCGCTGCCGGAGCCACGGGGGCGCCGTCGCGTGGTCCTGCTGGGGCCGCAGGGTCGCGCGCTGGACCAGGGGTTTCTCGCGGAGCACGCGCGAGGCACGGACCTGGTGCTGGTCTGCGGCCGCTACAAGGACGTCGATGATCGCCTCCGGGAGTACGTCGACGAGGAGATCTCGCTCGGCGACTATGTGATCTCGGGCGGCGAGCTGGCCGCCATGGTGATCATCGACGGTGTGATGCGATTGATCCCAGGTGTCCTGGGGGATCTCGACTCGGCCCTGGGCGACAGCTTCACGAGCGGGCTGCTCGATTGCGCGTACTACACGCGCCCCGAGGAGTTCCGCGGCCGGTCGGTGCCGGCCGTGCTGCTCTCGGGCCACCACGCCGAGGTGGCTCGCTGGCGGCGTGCGGAGGCGCTCGCGCGCACGCTGCGGCTGCGGCCGGACCTGCTCGCGCGGGCGACGCTCGACGCCGAGGATCGGGCCGTGCTGGCGCGTCTCGGCTGGCGGAAACCGGCCTTGGCCGGCGGCGGGCCGGCCGGCGAGGGAGAATCCGAGCACCGGGCTCGCGGTGCGGGGGATACAGACCGAAACTGAAGACGATAGGTCCTTGAGGGCCGCTGGCGCCCGGGACTCGGAACAGGGGGGTGGGGCATGGACGTGATTCGGAACATCGAGGCTCCTCATCTCAAGCAGGACGTGCCGGAGTTCGGACCGGGCGACACCGTGCGGGTGCGCGTGCGCGTCGTTGAGGGCGAGAAGGTGCGCCAGCAGGCGTTCCAGGGCGTGGTCATCGCCCGCAGCCACTCGGGGACCGGCGAGACGTTCACCGTGCGCAAGGTGTCCGACGGCGTGGGGATCGAGCGCATCTTCCCTCTGCACTCGCCCAACGTCGAGGGTATCGAGGTCGTCCGCCGCGGCCGCGTGCGCCGGGCCAAGCTCACCTATCTGCGCGGCCGCACGGGCAAGGGCGCGCGCATCCGCGAGAAGTCGCGCATGGTCGACCTGGAGGCCGAGACGCAGTCCGAGCAGAAGCCGAACGAAGCGTCGCCGACCGAGTCGTGAGCTCGATCGCTGATCGCGCGGCCCAGCGAGCGCAACGCCCCAGTCGTCGCCACGAAGGCGTGTGGCGGCGGCGGGGGCTTTCTCTTGTGGCCGGCGTCGACGAGGCCGGGCGCGGCTGCCTGGCCGGCCCGGTGATGGCGGGAGCGGTCATCCTCGGGCGGCGCGTGCCGAGCGGCATCGACGACTCGAAGAAGCTGGCGCCCGAGCGGCGCGAGGAGCTCTTTGAAGCCCTGAGTCGCTCCGGCGCCCGCCTGGCCTGGGGCCGCGCCGAGCCGGACGAGATCGACCGCCTCAACATCCGTCAGGCCAGCTTTCTCGCCATGCGCCGGGCCCTGGCCGCCCTGGATCAGCCGCCCGACGCGGTCCTGGTCGACGGTTGGGTGATTCCCGGCTGCGACCTGCCCCAGCAGGGGATCGTCCACGGCGACGCGCTCTGTCTGGCGATCGCCGCGGCGAGCATCGTCGCCAAGGTGTCGCGCGATCGCTCCATGGCCGAGCTCGCCCGCCGCCACCCCGCCTACGGCTTCGACCGCCACAAGGGCTATCCCACCCCCGAGCATCTGGAGGCCCTGCGCCGCCACGGTCCCTGTCCCATCCATCGCCGTTCCTTCGCGCCCGTGCGGGTTCTGCTCGGCGAGCCCGTGCAGATGGAGCTGGGCGCCCCGCGCCGCTTTTTCGCGCGCACCTGGCCATCCGCGGGCTAGGGATAGCGGTAGAAGAGGGGACCGATGATGCCCACGACCGATCCATTCCGATCGGCGCCGGACACTCCTGCCAGCGCCGGGCCTCGCGCCGATCCGGGCGGCGCCGAAGCCCGCCTGCCGTCGGCCGCGCGCCGCGGGCGGCTCGGCGAGACGCTGGCGGCGGCCTACCTGGAGCTGGCTGGCTACCGGCTCCTCGCCCGCAATCGGCGCTGCGGGCCCTGGGAGGTCGACCTGATCGCCCGGCGCGGCGACGTCGTGGCCTTCGTGGAGGTCCGCCTGCGGTCGAGCCGCAGCCACGGCCGCCCGGAGGATTCCGTGGGGTGGCGCAAGCGGGCGAACCTCGCGCGGGCCATGCGCGGGCTCCTGGGGGAGCTGGCGCCCGGAACGCGCTGCCGGGCGCGCCTGGATGTGATCTCGGTCGAGATCGAGGGCCTGGGCTTGCGCCTGCGCCATCTGCCGGGATGGTCCGGCGCGGCGCCGCTCGATTGACACCGCCGGCGTGTCCCTGATAACCTGCTTCGATGTTGCAAGATCCGGCCCTCTGGCGACTCCCTTCCCGAGAGGGGTCCGCCAGCGCAGCGCGCCCGCGACGGGCCGCGGCCGGTCGAATGAGCAGGGAGCCGCATGACGACGCCGGCAGAGGATCGACACGCGAACAGCGCCGCGCGCGACGGCGACCGGGCCCGGGAGCTGGCCCAGCGCCTCACGCTCCGCGACCGGCGGGCGATCGCGCGGGCGATCACCCAGGTCGAGAACGGCACGCCGATCGGGCGGCATCTGCTGGACGTGATCTACCAGCGGACCGGACGCGCGCGCCGGGTCGGGATCACCGGGCCCCCGGGGGCGGGCAAGAGCACCCTCGTCAACGCCTGCGCCGGCGAGCTGCGGGCGCGCGGCGAGACCGTGGGCGTGCTGGCGGTCGATCCCACCAGCCCGTTCAGCGGCGGCGCGATTCTGGGCGATCGCATCCGCATGCCGGGCTCGACCGGCGACGAGGGGTTCTTCGTGCGCAGCATGGCCTCGCGCGGCAGCCTGGGGGGCGTCGCCGCGACGACCTACGAGGCCAGCGAGGTGCTCGAGGCGGCCGGGTTCGACTGGATCCTGATCGAGACGGTCGGCGTCGGCCAGGCCGAGCTCGAGGTCGTGGAGCTGGCCGACACGACGGTGCTCATCCTTGTGCCCGAGTCGGGCGACGCGGTGCAGGTGATGAAGGCCGGGATCATCGAGGGCGCCGACGTCTTCGTGGTGAACAAGTTCGACCGCGAGGGCGGGGATCGGCTGGTGCGGGACCTGCAGAACACCCTCGAGCTGGCGGCCAAGTACGCGCAGATCGACTGGCGGCCGCCGATCTGCACGACCGTGGCCGAGCGCGGCACGGGGATCGACACCGTGATCGCCGCGATCGAGGCCCATCGCGCGTGGCTGACGCGCGACAGCGAGCGACTCGAGCGCATTCGCGCCGAGAAGCTCGAGCGGCGCGTCCGCGCCCTGCTGGGCCGGTCGCTGCTCGAGAGCGTCTGGGCGCGGGCCCGCATCGAGGAGCGCCTGAAGGAGGCCGCCCAGACCATGGTTCGCCGGCAGACGTCGCCTTACCGGTGGGTCGAGTCGGTGCTCGCCGACTGCTTCGACGGCAACGGATCGTAGGCGGGGAGGACGCGCAGTGGACAAGAAGATCCGCATTCTGGTGGCCAAGCCCGGGCTGGACGGGCACGACCGGGGCGCCAAGGTGATCGCCACCGCCTTCCGCGACGCCGGATTCGAGGTGATCTACACGGGGCTCCACCAGACGCCCGAGATGATCGTCGACGCGGCGATCCAGGAGGACGTCGACATCGTGTCGCTCTCGGTGCTGTCGGGCGCCCACATGACGATCTTCCCGCGCATTCTCGAGCTGCTCAAGGAACGCGGCGCGGGGGACATGCACGTGATCGGCGGGGGCATCATCCCGAGCGAGGACGCCGCGCGGTTGGTCGCGATGGGCGTGGGGGCGATCGTCGGCCCCGGCACGCCGACCACCGAGCCGATTAAGTACATCCGCGACTGGTACGAACGCAGCCGGAAGGACCGCTAGGTAAGGGCCGGCCGGCGCCGGACGCTGGGCGGCCGTTGTGGCGGCGCCGGTCGTCTCGCGCCGGGGAGCCCGGGACGGCAGCCGGCAGGGCGGACAGGCAGGAGGAAGGGGCATGGACTTCGCGCTGAGTGACGAACACAAGATGATCCAGGACACGGCCCGGGACTTCGCGGACAAGGAGCTCGTGCCGATCGCCGAGCGCGTGGACGAGACCAAGGAGCCGCCGCTCGAGGTCGTGCGCAAGCTGGGCGAGCTGGGCTTCATGGGCATGATGGTGCCCGAGGAGTTCGGCGGCGCCGGCCTCGACGACATCTGCTACGTCGTGGCGATGGAGGAGATCTCCCGCGGCTGCGCGACGACGGGCGTCATCATGGACGTCAACAACTCGCTCGTGTGCGAGCCGCTGCGCCTGTACGCCACCCCGGAGCAGAAGAAGACGTACCTGACGCCCCTGGCCCAGGGCGAGAAGCTCGGCGCCTACTGCCTGACCGAGCCCGACGCCGGCTCGGACGCCGGCAACCAGAAGACGCGCGCCGTGCTGCAGGGCGATCACTACATCCTCAACGGCACCAAGATCTTCATCACCAACGGCGGCTTCGCCGACGTCTACATCGTCTTCGCCAGCACCGACCCGGAGAAGGGCAGTCGCGGGATCAGCGCCTTCATCTGCGAGATCGACCATCCCGGCGTCAAGCGCGGCACGCGCGAGAAGACCCTGGGCATCCGCGGGTCGATGACGACCGAG
Source organism: uncultured bacterium (assembly GCA_964603725.1). Classification (GTDB taxonomy): domain Bacteria; phylum Eisenbacteria; class RBG-16-71-46; order CAIMUX01; family WJJG01; genus CAZDKK01. Next base: position 15,290 of record CAZRWW010000017.1, on the reverse strand, counting down.
ATCATCCTCGAGGACGCGCGCATCCCCAAGGAGAACCTGCTGGGCGAGGAGGGGCGCGGCTTCAAGATCGCCATGGAGGCGCTCGACTCGGGGCGCATCGGCATCGCCAGCCAGGCGATCGGCATCGCCCGCGCCGCGTTTCGCCGGGCGGTCGAGCACGCCAAGACGCGCCAGCAGTTCGGCCGGCCGATCGCCGAGTTCCAGGCGATTCAGTGGAAGCTGGCCGACATGGCGACCAAGATCGAGGCCGCCCACCTGCTGACCATGAAGGCCGCCTGGCTGCGCGTGAACGGCGGCGACTACGCCACGGCCTCTTCGATGGCGAAGCTCTACGCCAGCCGCATCGCGGTCGAGGTCTGCGACGAGGCGATCCAGGTCCACGGCGGATACGGCTACACGCAGGACTATCACGTCGAGCGCCACTTCCGCGACGCCAAGATCACGGAGCTCTACGAGGGCACGTCGGAGATCCAGAGGCTCATCATTGCCCGCCGGTTGATCCGCGGGTAGGCGCCGGCCTCGGTTCGCGGGCGAGGCCGGGGCCTGCTCGCGGGCGGGCGACGGGCCGGGTCGCCGGCCACGGGGGGCGGTCGCGATCCTGGGTGGGGAGGAGGCGAGAGACCTTGCAGTTCGAGCACACCGAAGACCAGCGCCTGATCATCGCGGGCGTGCGCGAGTTCGCCCAGGGCGAGATCGCCCCGCGGGCGCGGGAGATGGACGAGCAAGCGTCCTTCGCGCCGGGCATCCTGGAGCAGATGCGAGACCTCGGCCTCTTCGGGGCGGCGATCCCCGAGAGCTACGGCGGCATCGGCGTCGACACCGTGACCTACGCCGGGATCGTGGAGGAGCTGGCCCAGGCCTGCGGCGGCGTCTCGATCGTTCTGTCCGTGCACACCTCGGTGGCGGCCTACGCGCTGCTGCGGCACGGCAACGAAGAGCAGCGCCGGCGGTTCCTGCCCCGCATGGCGGCCGGCGAGATCGGGGCCTTCTGCCTCTCGGAGCCGGCCTACGGGAGCGACGCCGGATCGATCAAGACCAGCGCCGTGCGCGACGGCGGCGACTACGTGCTCAACGGGCAGAAGGTCTTCGTCACGAACGGACAGATCGGGCGCTTCTATCTCGTCATCGCCCGCACCGACCCCGCCGCCGAGCCGCCGCACCGGGGCACGAGCGCCTTCTTCGTCGAGCGCGACAGCGCGGGCCTGAAGATGGGGCGCAAGGAAGACAAGATGGGGCTGCGGGCCTCGGACACGATGGAGGTCTTCTTCGAGGAGTGCCGCGTCCCGGCCGAGAATCGCCTCGGCCCGGAGGGCGAGGGCTTCAAGGTCGCCATGCACGCCCTCGACTCCGGACGCATCGGCGTCGGCGCGCAGGCCCTGGGCATCGCCGTGGCCGCCTTCGAGGAAGCGCGCCGCTACGCCAAGGAGCGCCAGCAGTTCGGTTATCCGCTGGTGCACTTCCAGGCGATCCAGAACAAGCTCGCCGACATGGCCACGCGCCTTGAAGCAGCGCGGTTGCTGGTCAACCACGCCGCCTGGCTCAAGGACCAGGGCAAGCCCTACACGCGCGCCGCCGCGCAGGCCAAGCTCTACGCTTCGGAGATGTCGACCTGGGTGACGCACCAGGCCCTGCAGATCCACGGCGGCTACGGCTACATGAAGGAGTACCCCGTCGAGCGCTACTACCGCGACGCGCGCGTGACCGAGATCTACGAGGGCACGAGCGAGATGCAGCGGCTGGTGATCGCGCGGACGTTGCTCAAGGGTTGACAATGCGCATCTGGACCAGCACCAGGCCGGGCTTCGCGGCCACCTCCCGCTGGCCGCAAGGCTCGTAACCGGCCTGGAGATAGAGGTGCCAGTCCCCGGCCTTGCCTTGCGGTGTCTCGAGCATGAAGCAGGGCGCGTCGGGATGCTGCGCCTCGACCCAGGCCAGCGCGCGCCGTCCGATGCCGCGGTTCTGGAAGGCGGGATCGACATAGAGGGAGTGGATCCGGACGGCGCCGCCTTCGCCGGGCATGAGCGCCAGCCCACCCACCGTGGTGCCCTTCCACAGGATCCGGAACACGCGGCCGGCGCGGATCAGTCGGGCATGCTCGGAAGCATCGTCCGGATTGGCCGGGGTGAAGGTCAGTGCGGCTTCGCCCACGCTTGCCCGCTCAGGTCTCGGGCGCGCGGGTCACGGCGGCGGGAGCCCTCCGATAGAGCGCATTGACGGTGACCCGCTGTCCCTTTTCAGTGGCGCGGGCCACGGTCTGCGAGGCCGCCTCGGGCCGCAGGCCGTGGCTCGCCATGGCAGCGTCCAGCTCGCCCGATTCGAGCAGGTAGTGGAGTCCCGAGTCGAAGCCGCGATAGAGGTGCGGCTCACCCGGCACGGGCTCGACGCCGCGGCCGGCGATGTCGGTGCGGGGCGTGAAGTGCGAGACCAGGAGCAGGCCCGCGGGTGCGAGCACGCGCACGGTTTCCGCCACGGCGCGGCGCCACTCTTCGCCGCTCCGGGCGCAGTGATAGATGCCCAGCGCCACGACGAGATCGAAGTGGGCCGCGGGGTACCGGCCGAGGTCGTCCATGCGCCCCTGCTGGACGCGCCGATCGGCCTCCGGGGCTCCGAGCACGGCCGCCACGCGCGCGCGGGTGTGGGCCACCATGGCCGCCGAGGCGTCGAGCGCGTGCACGTCGAAGCCTCGCGCCGCCAGGAAGGCCGCGTTGCGCCCGCCGGCGCAGCCCAGGTCCAGCACCCGCACGCGGGCCGGATCGGCGAACGCGGCCTGCAAGGCGCTCAGGCGCAGATCGGCCTCGCGCTCGGCGAAGCGGGCCACCTGAGCGGGATCTTCCCAGTAGCCCTCGGTCGATGAGCAACCATCGTGCATGCGCCCACTCCTTCCGCGGAATCGACAGTCTATCCTGTAACCGCGACTTTTGCAAGGGTTTGCGACCTCACCGGCTCGCAGCTTCACGCTCACCGGGTTGCGCCCTCACCGGCTCGCAGCTTCACGCTCACCGGGTTGCGCCCTCACCGGCTTGCGGCTTCACGCTCACAGGCTTGCGACCTGGTCGCCTGGCGACGCCACCTGGCGACTTTGCCCCGGGGCAAAGTCGCCAGCCTCATCGGAGGCGCCGGATGCGAAATCGATCCCCCTCCGCGCGCGGCACGAGGCAGATGCGTGGCCGCCGGCGATGGTCTAGAATGAACGGTTCTCATGATGAAACGGCCTCTTGGATCTCCCCGGCGCTGTAGAGCGCAAGGGCCGAAGGAGCCAGACCATGATCAAGAAGATCGATCATCTGGGCATCGCGGTTACCGATCCCGAGCAGGCGCTGGCGGTCTTTGCCGGGGCGCTGGGGCTCGTCCACGAGGAGACCGAGGAGATCCCCAGCCAGAAGCTCAGGTCCTATCACCTGCGCGTCGGGGAATCCTGCCTCGAGCTGCTCCATCCGACCGATCCCTCCTCCACCGTGGCCAAGTTCCTCGAGAAGAAGGGGCCGGGCATCCATCACATCGCCCTGGAGGTCGATGACATCCTGGCCGAGCGCGACCGGATGATGGCGCGCGGCCTGCAGCCGCTCACCCCCGAGCCCTTCGTCGGGGCCGGGGGCAAGCGCGTGCTCTTCTTCCACCCCAAGACGACGAGCGGCGTGTTGATCGAGATCTGCCAGCCGGGCCGGCCGGGGGAATCTGCCCGGGCATGAGATGCCGGCGGACGGCGCCGCCGGCCGCCATGGACGAGGAACCGAGATGAGCGATTCGAAGAAGGGCCGCGGGCCGGGCGCGCCCGACGCGCGCGGCCCGAACAGCGCCGGCGTTCCGCCGGGCGCGCCCGCCGCGCCAGCCGCGGGGGGACCTCTGTTGTCCGAGTTCCCGCCGCCCAGTCTCGAGGCCTGGCACGCCGAGGTGCTACGCCTGCTCAAGGGCAAGCCCTTCGAGAAGGTGATGGTGACCGAGACGCTCGAGGGCATCTCCCTCGCGCCCATCTACACGGCGGCGGACATCGCGGACGTGCCCCATCTGGGCGCGCTGCCCGGCGAGGCGCCGTGGGTGCGCGGCGATGCGCCCGCCGGCCATCGGATCGCGTCCTGGGATGTGGCGCAGGAGCTGCCGTATCCCGCGCCCGGCGAGATGAACGCGGCGCTGCGACGGGCCCTGGAGCGCGGACAGACGATGGTGAACCTGGTGCTCGACGAGGCCTCTAGCGCGGGCAGCGATCCCGATCAGGCGGGTGTGGGCGAGGTGGGGCACGGCGGCACGTCGCTGGCCTCGCTCGCGGACGTCGCGACGGCGCTCGATAACGTCGAGCTTGCGGCGATCGGAATCCTCTGGCAGCCGACGGCCAGCCCCCTGGCGCACGCGGCGCTGCTGCTCGCCCATCTGCACGCCCGCGGGCAATCCGCCGCGAGCTTGCGCGGGTGCGTCGGGACCGACCCGCTGGCGATGCTTGCCGAGGGCAGGGCGCTCGCCGGCGCCGAGGCGCTCTACGATGAGCTCGCGGCGCTGCAGCGCTGGGCGGCCCGCGAGGCGCCCGCCCTGCGCACGGCCTGGGTGAGCGCGCACATCTACCACGACGCGGGGGCGACCGCAGTGCAGGAGCTGGCTTACGGCATCGCCACGGCGGTCGAGCACCTGCGCCAGGCCGAGCGCCGCGGCCTCGAGCCCGCGGGCATGGCCGGGGCGATCCAGTTCAGCTTCGCGGTCGGCACGCAGTTCTTCCTGGAGATCGCCAAGCTGCGCGCCGCGCGCATGCTGTGGTGGCAGGTGCGGAGCGCACTGCCCGGCGCTGGCGCGCGAGACGGCATGCGCCTGCACGCCCGCACCTCGCGCCGCAGCCAGACCGCGATCGATCCCTACGTGAACATCCTGCGGGCCACGACCGAGGCCAAGGCGGCCGTGCTCGGCGGCTGCGACAGCCTGCACGTGGCGCCCTTCGACGACGCGCTCGGGCCGCCGAGCGACCGGGCGCGCCGGCTGGCGCGCAACACGCAGGTGATCCTGCGCGAAGAGGCCGGCTTGAGCCACGTCATTGATCCGGCCGGGGGCGCCTGGTTCATCGAGGCGCTCACCGCCGAGATCGCGCGCCGGGCCTGGGCGCTCTTCCAGGAGATCGAGGCGGCCGGCGGCATGCTCGCCGCGCTCGTGGCCGGCACGCCGCAAGCGGCTGTCGCGCAGGTTGCGCGGCGCCGGGCCGAGCGGCTGGCGACGCGCGTCGATCGGCTCGTGGGGGTCACGCACTATCCGAACGCCGCCGAGGGTCGCATCGAGCGGCGCGCGCCCGACTACGGCGCGCTGCGCGCCGCGCGCGTCCGGGAGATCGAGCGGCACCGCGCCCGGGTGGACGCGCGGGCGCGCGATGAGGCCCTGCGACGCCTGCGCGAAGCGCGCGGCGCAGATGGCGCCGCCGTCGTCCAGGCCGCGCGCGACGCGGCCCTGGCCGGCGCCACGCTGGGAGAGCTGGCGGGCGCTGTCCGCGAGGCGCTGGGTGCGGGCGGCGGCGGGCACGCCGCGGACGGGCACGCGGCGGACGGGCACGCGGCGGACGGGCACGCGGCGGACAGGCACGCGGGTGGCGAGCGGCCCCGCATCGCGGCCCTGGGCACCTGCGGCGCCGCCGCCGTCTACGAGGCGCTGCGCGAGGCGGTGCTGGCCTGGCGTGAGAGCGGGGAGCGTGATCCGCAGGTCTTCCTCGCCAACATCGGGCCGATCGCGGACTACATGCCGCGGCTCGACTTCACACGTTCCTTCTTCCAGCTCGCCGGTTTTGCCGTGGTGGGCGATGCCTGGTTCGATGGCGCCCAGGCCGCGGCCGCCGCGGCGCGCGAGTCGGGGGCGCCGATCGTCGCGATCGTGGCGCCCGACGAGACCCACGCCGTCGTGGGCCCGGAGCTGGCGTGCGCGCTCAAGTCAGCCGCGCAGGCGCCGGTCGTCGTGGTGGCCGGCGCGCCGCGCGAGGCGATGGAGGCGCTGCGGGCGGCGGGCGTCGACGAGTTCATCCACCTGAAGGTCGATGCGCCCGCGGTGCTGAAGGGACTCGTCAGGAAGATCGGGGTGGTCGCATGAGCAGGTTGCCGGATTTCACCAAGGTGCCGCTCGATACGCGGGCGCAGGCCGGGCGCGAACGGCCGGCTGGGCGCGAACGGCCGGCTGGGCGCGGGCAACCGGCCCCGAGCGGCGAGTCATCGGAGCATGACCGGCCTGGTCGGGGCGTCCCAACGCAGGGCAGCAACCGGGCGGCCTGGCGCGAGCGGTTCGAGCAGGCCGCCGGCGCACCGGTCGAACACTGCCTCTGGCAGACGAACGAGCAGATCGCGGTCGCCCCGCTCTACACGGCCGAGGACCTGGAGGGGCTGGAGCACCTAGCCTTTACGGCCGGCCTGCCGCCTTTCCTGCGCGGCCCCTACGCCTCCATGTACATCATGCGGCCCTGGACCGTGCGCCAGTACGCGGGCTTCTCGACCGCCGAGGAGTCGAACGCCTTCTACCGGCGCAACCTGGCCGCCGGCCAGATGGGGCTGTCGATCGCCTTCGATCTCGCGACCCACCGCGGCTACGACTCCGACCACCCGCGCGTCGTGGGCGATGTCGGCAAGGCCGGCGTGGCGATCGATTCGATCCTCGACATGCAGATCCTCTTCGATCACATCCCGCTCGGGAAGATGTCGGTGTCGATGACCATGAACGGCGCCGTGCTGCCGATCATGGCCTTCTACATCGTTGCCGGGCTCGAGCAGGGCGTGGCGCCGGCCGACCTCACGGGGACGATCCAGAACGACATCCTCAAGGAGTTCATGGTCCGCAATACCTACATCTATCCGCCCGCCCAGAGCATGCGGATCGTGGGCGACATCATCGCGTTCGCCGCTGAGAAGATGCCCAAGTTCAACTCGATCTCGATCTCCGGCTACCACATGCAGGAGGCGGGCGCGACGGCCGACCTGGAGCTCGGCTATACGCTGGCCGACGGCCTCGAGTACGTGCGCACCGGCTTGGCAGCCGGTCTGACGATCGACGACTTCGCACCCAGGCTCTCCTTCTTCTGGGGCGCGGGCATGAACTACTTCATGGAGATCGCCAAGCTGCGCGCCGGGCGGCTCCTGTGGGCCAAGCTCATCAAGCAGTTCGCGCCGCGCAATCCCATGTCGATGGCGCTGCGCACCCACACGCAGACCTCGGGCTGGAGCCTGGCGGAGCAGGACCCCTACAACAACGTCGTGCGCACCTGCGTCGAGGCGATGGCGGCGGCGCTCGGCCATACGCAGTCGCTGCACACCAACGCGCTCGATGAGGCCATCGCGCTGCCGACCGACTTCTCGGCCCGCATCGCGCGCAACACGCAGCTCTACCTGCAGGACGAGACGGGCATCTGCCGGGTGGTCGACCCGTGGGGCGGTTCCTACTACGTCGAGCGGCTGACGCACGAGCTCATGCGCCGCGCCTGGGCCCATATCCAGGAGGTCGAGGGGCTGGGCGGCATGGCCCGGGCGATCGAGACCGGGCTGCCCAAGCTGCGCATCGAGGAGTCGGCGGCCCGCCGCCAGGCGCGCATCGACTCGGGCGCCGAGACGATCGTCGGCGTCAATCGCTACCGGCTCGAGCGCGAGGAGCCGATCGAGATCCTCGAGGTCGACAACACCGCCGTGCGCCGCCAACAGATCGCGCGGCTTGAGAAGCTGCGCCGGGAGCGGGACAATGCGGCCGTGGAGCGGTGGCTGGCCGCCCTGACGCGCTCGGCCGAGACGGGCGAGGGCAACCTCCTGGCCCTGGCGGTCGAGGCGGCCAGGGCGCGCGCGTCGCTGGGCGAGATCTCCCTCGCCCTCGAGAAGGTCTGGGGGCGCCACCGGGCCGAGACGCGCACGATCACGGGCGTCTACTCGGCGGAGTTTGCGGGCGTGGACGAGATCGAGAAGGTCCGCCGCATGGCGGAGGCGTTCGAGCGTCACGAGGGGCGCCGGCCGCGCATCCTCGTCGCCAAGATGGGCCAGGACGGCCATGACCGCGGCTCGAAGGTCGTCGCGACCGCCTTCAGCGATCTGGGCTTCGACGTCGATGTGGGGCCGCTCTTTCAGACCCCCGAGGAGACCGCGCGCCAGGCGGTCGAGAACGACGTGCACATCGTCGGAATGAGCTCGCTCGCGGGCGGGCACAAGACGCTCCTGCCGCAGCTCGTCGCGGAGCTCAAGAAGCTCGGTCGCGAGGACATCCTCGTCGTTGCCGGCGGCGTCATCCCGGCCCAGGACTACGCCTTCCTCAGGAAGCACGGCGCGGCGGCGATCTTCGGGCCCGGCACGGTGATCCCGCACGCGGCCGCGAAGCTGCTCGAGGAGCTGGCCGAGAGACTGGGGCACGAGCGGGGCTAGTTGTGCCCCGGGGCACAGTTGCAACTGACTGCAATCTAGAGAGTTGCGGGTTCGGCCCGTGACGGGGCCGCAACGATCGGGCCGAACTCCCGCACTCCAGGGGCAGGGCGAGGAGGGCCAGAGGTGCCACCCAAGGATCCCGGACGCAAGAGCCCTCGCCGTGCGAGCCCGAGAGGGCCGAAGCAGCCGCCCAAGACCCTGCGCGTCCGCAAGGGCGTGGCGGGGGGGCACGATGGGCTCCCGAGCGTCGAGGGCCCGAACCGCGTGCGTCCAGCCGCCCGGTCGCGTCAGACCGCACGGGCCCGCCAGGCCGCGCGCGCGGATCGGGCCCGCCTGGCGAGCCATGTCGGTCGCCGGGGGAAGGCCTCCCATCCCGCTGGGGCCCACCGGGCCGAGGCCCCGACCGACCGCATCGTCGCGGGCGTCCGCGCCGGCGACCGCACGCTCCTGGCCCGGGCCATCACGCTGGTCGAGTCCAACGCGCCGGCCCACTTCGCGAAGGCCCAGGAAGTCCTGCAGGCCCTGATGCCCCATACCGGTGGATCGATCCGTGTGGGAGTGACCGGAGTTCCCGGCGCGGGCAAGAGCACCTTCATCGAGGCCCTCGGCAGCCATCTCACCGGCCGCGGGCTGAAGGTGGCGGTGACAGCGGTGGACCCCTCGAGCAGCCTGAGCGGCGGCAGCATCCTGGGCGACAAGACGCGCATGGAGCGGCTCGCCAACGATCCGCTCGCCTTCATCCGGCCTTCGCCCACCGGCGGCGCGCTGGGCGGCGTCGCCCGCAAGACGCGCGAGACGATCCTGCTCTTCGAAGCCGCCGGCTACGACGTCGTTCTGGTCGAGACGGTCGGGGTGGGCCAGAGCGAGATCCTGGTGCGCTCGATGGTCGACTTCTTCCTCTTGCTCCTTATTGCCGGGGCGGGCGACGAGCTGCAGGGGATCAAGAAGGGCGTGATCGAGCTGGCCGACGCGATCGTCGTCAACAAGGCCGACGGCGCCAACCGCACGGCCGCCGAGGTCGCGCGCGGCGAGTACGAGCGCGCGCTCCGCTATCTGCGCCCGGCGACCGAGGGCTGGGAGACGCGCGCCTTCGCCGCTTCCGCCGCGACGGGCGAGGGCGTGGCGGACGTCTGGGGCGTGATCGAGGCCTTCCGCGCACGCACGACGGCCTCCGGCGCCTGGACGCGCCGGCGCAGCGGGCAGGAGCGCGAGTGGCTGCATGCTCTCTTGCGCGAGCGGCTGTGGGACCTCTTCCGCGCGCGGCCCGAAGTGGCGCGTCTGTTGCCCGAGCTCGAGCGCGAGGTCACCGCGGGCCGCCTGCCCGCGACCACGGCGGCGCAGCGGCTGCTGGGGATGGTCTGACACGCGCGGTTCCCCGGTGGGTGTTCAAGGTGCGTGATTCACGGACTCCCCGGGAGCGGATTTCGCAGTTATACTGAGTGTGCAGCTCGCGAGCGTGCTCAAGCCGAATGAGCTGGCCATTGACGCTGACCAAGGAGCACGACCATGAGAGCGTCGCTGATCATCTTCGTGATCATGGGCGCCGCCGCCGCTGCCCAGACAGACCCCGACGATCTCTCCGGCGGCGTCTTTGTGGCGCACCACGTGCCGGAGCTGACGTACTCCGACGAAGCCCCGGGGGAGGCGTGGTGCGCGGCCTACGCGCCCTACGCCATCGGCGACTGGTCCGAGATCCGTCACTTTATCGAGGAACCCGGACGGGGAGCCGACGTGTGGTTCGTGCTGGCGGTCTGGCCGGCCGAGGAGAGGCACTGGTGCGGAACCGAGTTCGGTCTGGGCGACTTTGACCCGGTCGTCTTCCGGATTGCCGAGGCTCGACCCTGCTTCCCTTCCGAGGGCCTCGAGCTCGCTTCGGCGGGCTGGCCGGGCCCCAATGAGGGCACGGCGTTCGTCGCCACCGGCGTGCCCTGGAGCGGCAATTGGATCCCGGTGTACTTCTTCGGCGGCTACAGCTACGGCTACGGCGGCGCCGCGACCCGCATTCCCTTTGCGCTCGATCCGATCACGGGCTTCGCGGGCTTCGTCAACTGCCTCGATCCTCCCGGCATGTTCGGAGTCGCGGCCCACTTGCTGGACGCCTTCGGGATGGGCATCAACTGCGACGGCATCCTCGTCGTGCCTCCTCCGCCCCGTGGCGCTTGCTGCGCCGGCGGAGCGTGTGAGGTGACGAGTGAGGCCGTGTGCGTCCAGGCGGATGCCACGTTCATGGGGCCCGACACGACGTGCGATCCGAATCCCTGTCCGGCGGTGTGCTGCCTTGAGACGGCCGAGCCTCCCGGCATGAGCTGCGAGATAACGGTCGAAGCCGACTGCCTGGCTCAAGGGGGCGCCTGGCACTCCGCCTGGACGGCCTGCGAGCCGAATCCGTGTCCCCTCTCGCCCGTCCGTCAGGCGAGCTGGGGCGCGATCAAGCACCTGTACCGGTAGCCGCGGGGAACCTCTCGGGAAGCAGCGAGCTGGACGCGTGCCCCGCCTGCCCGCCGTGTCGCGATGAGGGCCCGCGGTTGCCCCGAGGCGCCCCCAGAGCTGCCTGCCGCGATGACGCATCGGGCGGCCAGCCTCCATCTCGCACGGCCGGGATCGGTGGCTGCTATAATCTGATCTGCGTCGGACCGCCGCGTTGGGGGCGCCGCCGCCGGGAACAGGCCCGGATCCGGGCGCTGAACGTGGCCGCGCCACGAGAACCGGGGGAGTCTCGGGAGGAGGCTTTTGTGCTTCGCAAGGCTCTGGGGCTGGCTGCCCTGTTGCCGCTGATCGCGCCGGCGGTCCCGGCGAGCAACCTGGTCGTGAACGGCGACTTCGAGTCGCCGCTGGAGCCGGCCTGGACGGCGACCTGCAGCGGGAACTGCACCATTGAGCGCGCCACCGGCCTCGACCCGGACCCCGACTACGAGGCCCGCGCCGCGCTCGACGGAGCCGGGTACGCCCGCCTCCTTCAGATCGTGGAAGTGCCCGACTCCGAGGTGGAGTTTTCTGCCAGTCTGCGGTTTCACGTCTTCGCCACCGGAGAGGCCTGGGCCGCGGCGGCGATCGTCATTTCCTATCTCGATGAGACGCAGCAATTCCTGGGCGAGACGCGCCTCGGGGCCTGGACGCGCGAGTGTCCGTGGGAGAACAGCTCCACCACGCATCTGATCAGCCTGCCGGTCGACCTGTGGACGAGCTGGACCCTCGATATCAACCAGGAGCTCGCGGCGCTCCCGTCCGTCGATCCATTGGCGGTGCGCTTCCTGCGGGTGGGGCTATACGCCCAGGGCTTTGAGTGCTGAGGGGTCTACGCCGACGCGGAGGTCTCCGCGGATGACATCACGCTCGACTTCGGCGCGGGCCGCGTGTTCTTGATGATCGACAGCTTCGCGATCGACGACGATCTGCTGGGCGCCTCGCACGGCGACGGCGACGGCGTTGTCGAGTACGACGAGACGATCGAGCTCTCGGTTGTCCTGCGCAACATGGGTCACCTGGACGGTCACGGCATCACGGCGGTTCTGACCCCGGTTTCGCCCTACCTGGGCGTGGTCGAGGGCGAGGGGGACTATGGGGACATCCCCAGCGGCGCCACAAGCGCGGGCGGCGCCCCATTCGTCTTCCATGTCACGCACGATGTGCCCGACGGGCAGCTGCTCGCGTGGGAATTGGCGGTCAACGCAGCGCCGTACACGTTGAGCCAGGAGCTGACCGCCCGAGCGCCAACACTCACGAGCGACATCCTGGTCCTCGACGACTCGACCGGCGGCAACGGCAACGGCCTGGCTGAGCCCGGCGAGACCGTGGAGCTCACCCTGCTGATCGGAAACGTGGGCGGCTGCCCTTCGCCCGACGTCACCGCGGAGCTGCAGAGCGGAACGCCCCACATGATCGTCGCGCCGGGCCTGCACGAGCTGGGCGTCGTGGCTGTGGGGCAGCAGCTCGTCGCGAGCGGCTTCGCGGTCACCGTGGATCCGGCCTGCCCGCCGGTCGAGACACTCAGCTTGCGGCTGGTGTTCCATGGGCCGGGGCTCTACGTCGCGGCCGTACCCTTCTTGTTCAGCGTCGGCCGGATCTTCGCTGACGACCTCGAGGCCGGGGGGGCGTCTTGGACCCACGGTCACGGCCCCGGGAACTGGATCGACGAGTGGCACCTTGAGACCTACCGCAACCACACGTACGGGGGGCAGACGAGCTGGAAGTGCGGGGGGCCGGCGAACACAGTCTACGGCGCCTACAACTACGCCCTGCTGCAGACGTCCACGATCGACTTGCCGGCGGGCGCCCGCCTGGAGTTCTGGCATTGGATGCGCGCCGAGGTGAGCCAGATCTACGCCGGCTACTGCTTCGACGGCGGCCTGCTCGAGATTTCCGCGGACGGCGGCGCCACCTGGGCGGCGCTCGAACCCGAGGGCGGCTATCCCTACCGCATCCGCGCCTCCTCGGGCATGGGCCCCTTCCCGGGCGAGACGCCCGTGTGGTCCGGCGAGCACGGCTGGACCGAGGAGGGCGTCGATCTGAGCGCCTGTGAGGGGCCGGCCATGCTGCGCTGGGCCTTCGGCAGCAACGTCTCGATCGGTCGCGAAGGCTGGTACATCGACGACGTGCGCATCGTGGTGCCGCCCACGGCGGCGGTGCCCGGCGCCGTGGCGCGTGTCATCCGCCCCGCCCTCTTCCCGGCCGCGCCCAATCCCTTCGTCGCCTCCGGGGGGCCCGCGGGGGCCGGTGGGGTCCTGCTCCGCTTCGCCCTACCCGCGGCGACGGAGGGCTCGGTCGCCGTCTTCGACGCGGGCGGGCGGTTGCTCCGCATCCTGATGGAGCGCGGCCCTCTGGCCGCCGGGGAGCATCGCCTGCGGTGGGACGGGTGCGACCCGTCGGGGAGGCCCGCGGCGGCCGGCAGCTACTACTGCCGTCTGTCCGCGGCCGGCGTCCGCGAGGTGCAGCGCATCACGATCGTGCGATAGAGTCGCGCGCCACATGCGCGAGTGCGCGCAGGAGATTGCCGCACGCTGCAGGCCGGCAGCCTCAGCGGCGCAGCGGCTGCCGGGGTGGTCTGAGCGCGAATCGCCGGGTTGAATCGCCGTTGCCGAAAAGGCCCCCCGTCCATAGGATGCCCAGCATGCTGATGAGCGATACCAGTCCCGAGGCCCGTGAGGTCCTGTTGCAGTTGCTGCGCAAGCAGTCGCCCGCCACCCGAATCCAGCAGGTCTTCGACGCGATCAGAACCGGTCGCCTGCTCGCCATGGCGGGCCTGCGACTCACCCGGCCTCACCTGACCGAGGAACAGCTGTGGCATGTGTGGGCGCGACAGCACCTGGGATCCGAGTTGTACGAGGAAGTCTATGGGAAGCGCCCGGCATAGCTTTCAGGACATCGCGGTTCTGAAGCGACTTGCTCAGATCCTCAACGATCTTGGCATTCCCTATGCCATTGGGGGATCGCTGGCCAGCTCAGCCTATGGCGCCGCCCGCTTCACGCAAGATGCCGACATCGCGGTCGCGGCATTGGCTCCTCGCGCCCGGGAGTTCCTTCAGCAGGTCGCGGGGGAGTTCTACATCAGCGGCGCTGCGATGGAAGAAGCCCTGCGGACACGCGGCAGCTTCAACCTGATCCACTTCGAGTCGGCTTTCAAGATCGACATCTTCGTGCTGGAGGACACGGCCTTCGCCGAGGAGATGATGAAGCGCCGAATCCGGCTCAGCGTGGGGGAGCCAGGGAGCGCTGAATTCGAATTCGTCTCCCCGGAAGATATCCTCCTGCTGAAACTGCGTTGGTATCTGCGGGGCGGGTGCGTATCGGAGCGCCAGTGGCGAGATGTCCTGACAGTCCTGGCCGTGCAGCACGGTGGCCTGGACCTCGCCTACCTCAGCCGATGGGCCGCATCGCTGGGCCTGACGGATCTGCTGGAGAAGGCGCTGGCCGAGGCCGCGGCGCGGTAGCCGGATTCCATGCTGTGGGACCCGGGCGGGGGGATCGCCATCCAGCGCCAATGGGGGATAGGGGACGACCTGGCCGCGGCCGATAGGGACATTCATGGACACGAAGAAGCGCTCCTGGGTCAAGTCGATCACCTGGCGGATCTTCGGCGTCGTGCTGCTGGGCGCGATCTCCTACGCGATCACCCGCGACTGGGCGCAGATGACCCTGATCACGGCTCTCTTCCACGGTATCAGGCTGATCCTCTACTACTTCCATGAGCGGATCTGGGAGTCGGTGGCCTGGGGCAGGATCCGGCACCCCCTCGCGGGCCTCCCGGTCAAGGAGGAGCTGAGGCCCGAGGACCTCGAGGAGGTCCGCGAGAAGCTGCGGGCGCTCGGCTACCTTGACTGATCCCCCGCCGGCTCCTCAGCCCGAGCCTGTGCCCGTGCCCATGCCCGACCCCGAGCCCGAGCTCGATCCCGACCCTGAGCCCGAGCTCGATCCCGACCCCGGGCCCGACCCCGACCCCGAGCCCGACGCCGAGCCCGGGCCCGACCACGACCCTTCGGATCCTACGCCTTCAGGTCCATCGTCCCGTTGAGGAAGGACTCGTACGCCGCCAGGTCGAAGTGCCCGTGTCCGGACAGCCCGAACAGGATCACCGTCTTGGCCCCGGCCGCGCGCGCGCGCAGGGCGTGCTGGATGACGCTGTGCACAGCGTGCGCCGACTCGGGCGCGGGAACGGTCCCCTCGCACTGGGCAAACTTGATGGCGCTCTCGAAGACCTCGCCCTGATGGTAGGCCTCGGCCTCGATCACCTTGGCGGCCAGCAGATGGCTCACGAGCGGCGCCGATCCGTGATAGCGCAGTCCGCCCGCGTGCACGGGCGGCGGAATGAACTTGTGGCCCAGGGTGTGCATGAGCAGGAGCGGCGTGCTGCCGGCGATGTCGCCGAAGTCGTACTCGCGCGGCCCCTTGGTGAGGGTGGGGCAGGCGCTCGGCTCGACCGCGATGGCGCGCAGGTCCTTGCGGCTGCCC